>CAZASE010000001.1:0-135689 GCA_964487715.1 uncultured Rhodocyclaceae bacterium
AAGCCGCGCAGCGCCGCCGCGCCGCGCGCGGCAAAAGGCACGACCAGGGCAAAGCTCGGCTAGTCCTCCAGCTCGCTCTTCGCCACCTCGACGTCCAGCCGCTCCATGGCGTCCATCGCCTTGCAGGCGGCGGCTTCGGCGTAGAGCTTCTCCGCCTGCTTCATTTTCGCCTGGCCGAACATCATCACCAGCGCGTTGGCGTATTCGATGCGCGCGATGGCGGAATCCGGATTGAGCTTGAGCGCCTGTTCGAAATGCTCGACCGCGGCGTCCTTCTTGGCACCGTAGGTGAGGCCGCCCACCATGGCGCCGACCTTGTCGATCACCTCGGCGTGGAAGGCGCCCATCGCAATGTGTGCGTCGGCGTGCGCCGGCTCCAGCTTGAGCGCCTTCGCCAGGCTTTCCTTGACCTTGGTGCCGAGCCCCTGCGCCAGCGCCTTGGCCACCGAAATGCCGCGGCTGTAGCGGCCGAGCGCCAGCGCATGGAAGTAGTGGGCATTGGCGTATTTCGGATTGGCGGCGATCTGCTTCTCGGCCCGTGCAACGGCTTCCTCGAACAGGGCCAGCTTCTTTGCCTCCGAAGGTTCGAGGTAGGTGGCGTAGATCACCGCCGCCTTGTTCGCCACCGCTGCGCCGGCCAGGCCGAGGCCGAGCGCCAGATCATACGCCTGCTGGAAATCACCCTTGTGGTAGAGCCGCCAGGCCTCCTGCAATTCTTCGCCGGCAGGATACGGCTCGCAGTCGCCGCGATGCAGCCGGTCCCAGTTCTTCTTCAATGCCGCCCCGGCATAAAGGTACGCCTTTTCCGCATGGGGAAATTTGCTCCAACCGCCTTTCGCCATCATTTGCCTCCTCTCATTGCGTCACGTATTCCCGCGACAATCGTTCCAGCAACTGGCGCGAATCCCCCTGCAGGAACGGCGCCAGCATGGCCATGACCTGATAGACGCCGCGCCCGAGCCCGCTGCCGGTATCGCGCCGGCGCGGATCGCGCGCGAACTCGAAAGGCAGCCAGTAGGTCGCCACCAGCGCCATGTTCAGTGCCAGCGCCTGGATCTCGCCGGGTGAGGCCCGCATCTCGCCGGCCGTGACCAGTCCGCGGCACAGCGCCGCGGCGGTCTTCACCTTGTGGGCGATGATCTGCTTGAAATGGATTTCCAGCGTCCGGTTGCGGCTCAGCAGGTCGTCGAGGTCGCGATAAAAGAAACGATAGCGCCATATCTCCTCGAACAGCACGTGCAGGAACAGCCACATGTCCTCGACGTTCGGCGCACGCTGCGCCGGCGCCGCCAGCGTCTCCAGGATCGCACGTTCGAACTCGGCGAAATGCGCGTTGACGATGTCGTCCTTGCTGTGGAAATGGTAGTACAGGTTGCCCGGGCTGATGTTCAGGTCGTCGGCGATCACCGTCGTCGTGACGTTCGGCTCGCCGAACTCGTTGAACAGCCTCAGGCTGGCTTCGAGGATGCGCTCGCGCGTGCGTCGTTTCGGCTTCCGTTCCATGGAATGCGAGCATAACACCGCGCCGCGCGCCGCAATACGCCTCAGGCCGCCCGCCGCGCCTGTCGCTGCAGCCAGCGCTCGAGTTCGTCAAGCGAATCTCCCAGCCGGTGGCTGGCGGCGAGCAGCGTGTCTTCCGGTTCGGCGCGGCCGCCGATGTCGTGGTGGCGCAGGGCATGCGGCACTGCCAGCACCTCGAGGCGGATGCGGATGCCATGGCGCGCCAGGACCGGCCCCAGCTCGTGGCGGCGGCGGAACAGCTCGATGCGCGTCTTTCGGTAGGCGTGCTCGCACAGCTGCCGGCGGCTGGCGTAGCTGAACATGTTGGTGAAGAACATCTCGGCATCGTCGCTGTTTGGCTCGAACAGCACGACATCGGCGTTCTTGTAGTCGGTCTTGTATTTGGCCATGCCGACCTGCATGCGTGAATGGATGATGGAACGAAAGGTCTGCGCCAGCACGACCGGCAGACCGCCATCCACCAGTTTGTGGCGCTTGCCGGCACCGCGCTTGAGCGCCAGCTCGGAGTCGAAAGGTACCAGCGGATTGATGCAGAGCACCAGGTCGGCGCCCTCCTTCAGTGCCACCGAAGCATGCAGGGTCTTCTTCAGGGCGCCGTCGACGAAATGACGCCCGTCGATCTCTACCGGCGGAAACAGGCCGGGCAACGCGGCACTCGCCTGAACTGCCGTCGATATCGGCACGTGCTCGCGGCCGGCGGCGCCGAACACCACCGACTCGCCGGAATCAAGATCGGTCGCCACCAGGAACAAGCGCCGCTTGAGCCGGCGGAAATCGTTGCTGCGGCCGGGTGCGGTGAAGATGCGGCTGAGAAACCGGTCGATGCCGGCGCTGTTGAAGATGCCGGTCGGGATCGCCTGCGACAGGCGCTGGAACGACTCGAAGAAGCTCTGGCTCCAGGGATTGATGAGGTAGTTCCACACCGAGGCCAGCAGCAACGGCGGCACCGACAGCGCGCGCGTGGCGTATTCGCGGAACGCCGGCTTGAGCAGCAGCCCCGGATCGAACGGCTCCTCGGCGGTGTCGCTTTCGATGAACATGTGGCGCATGCGCTCGGGGGTCAGCCCGTTGGCCAGTCCGGCGGCAATGAAGCCACCCGAACTGACGCCGACGTATACGTCCATCTTGTTGAAATCGACGCCTTCGAGCGACTCCGCGAGGGCCAGCAGCACCCCCAGCTCGTAGATGCCCCCGAGCGGACCGCCCCCGGCCAGGGCCAGTCCGACGCGTGAAGGAGCGCCTTTGCGCCCCTTCACGCGCGCCGTACGTGCCTGCGGCATGATCGGTCCCTCCTTGGCGGGGGACGCTTACTTCGCGGCGCGGCGGCGCGCGGCGGGCTTCGCTCCTTCGAGGTTCTGCACAACTTCGGTCAGCTCGGCGACGCGTCGCGACAGGGCTTCGATGTCCTTCTTCGTCGGCACGCCCAGGCTGGAGAGCGAACGGGCGACGCGATCCTCGAAAACCTGTTCCAGCTTGTCCCAGGTGCCGGTTGCCTTGCCGGCCATCTCGGCCACCTTTTCGCCGGCGACCTTGCGCGCGAAGGACTGGCGTGTCTCGCCTTCCTTCACCAGTGCCTCGAACATCTTCACGCCCTCGGCCTGAAACTTCGTGCCCTTTGCCTGGGCCTTGGCGAACGCGCCGAGGCCGGCCAGCCAGATCTGCTGGGCCGAATCACGCACCGTCTGCGCGAATTCGTTGTCGGCCGCGCCTTCACCCGCCAGCATCTTGAGTTTCTTTACCATGATGATCGCTCCTGTCTACGTTGGTTTGTCTCGGCCGACATGCAAGCATCCGGCCCTGTCGTACGCCGCCAATCTAGCCGGAAAAATTAGAGCTGGCACACTAAAGGCGTGGGCGATTCCTTCCAATTTTCGCCCTCGAAACGGCTGCGCCGGGCCACCGTTCGCGTGTATGATTTCCGCCAGCCAAACAACAACGGAGGGGCAGGCATGGAGTACTTCGTCACCGGCGCCAGCGGGTTCATCGGCAAGCGCCTCGTCAAGACGCTGCTGGGCCGCGCCAATTCCACGGTGCATTTCCTGACCCGTTCGCGCGATCCGGAAAAGCTGGGACCGCTGTACGCCTACTGGGGCGTGGACAAGACGCGCGCCATCCCGGTGGTCGGCGATCTGCGCGAACCGCTGCTCGGCGTCTCGCGCGCCGACCAGAAAAAACTCAAGGGCAAGGTCGACCACTTCTTCCACCTGGCCGCACTGTACGACCTTGGCGCCACCGCCGAGGAGGATGAAGCGGTCAACATCGACGGCACGCGCAACACGCTGGCCCTCGTCGCGGCGCTCGACGCCGGCTGCTTCCACCACATGAGCTCGATCGCCGCCGCCGGCATGTTCGAAGGCATTTTTCGCGAAGACATGTTCGAAGAGGCGGAAAACCTCGACCATCCCTACTTCCGCACCAAGCACGAGGCGGAAGGCATCGTGCGCAAGGAATGCGCCGTACCCTGGCGCATCTACCGCCCCAGTTCCGTCGTCGGCGATTCGCGCAGCGGCGAGATGGACAAGATCGACGGCCCCTACTACTTCTTCAAGCTCATCCAGAAACTGCGCAAGATCCTGCCGCCCTGGCTGCCGACGATCGGACTCGAAGGCGGCCGCATCAACATCGTTCCGGTCGATTTCGTCGTCGCCGCAATCGACCACATCGCGCACCTGAAGGGGCAGGACGGCAAATGTTTCCACCTGACCGATCCGCATCCGCATCGCGTCGGCGACGTGCTGCAGATTTTCGCCCGCGCCGCCCACGCGCCGGACATGGGCATGCGCATCAACGCTGCCCTGCTCGGCTTCATCCCGCGCGGCGTCAAGAAAAGCCTGATGGCCCTGACACCGATACGGCGCATCCGCAACGCGGTGATGAAGGACCTCGGCCTGCCCGATGACATCCTCGATTTCATCAACTATCCGACGCGCTTCGACTGCCGCGAAACCGAGAAGGCGCTTTCCGGCACCGGCATTTCCGTGCCGCGGCTGGACGACTACGCCTGGCGCCTGTGGGACTACTGGGAACGCCACCTCGATCCTGACCTGTTCATCGACCGTACCCTCAAGGGCCAGGTCAGGGGCAAGGTGGTGCTGGTCACCGGAGGCTCGTCCGGCATCGGCAAGGCCACCGCATTGAAAATGGCGGAAGCCGGCGCCATCGCCATCATCGTCGCACGCGACCCGGAGAAGCTGGCGGAAACACAGCGCGAATTCGAGGCCGCCGGCCTGAAGCTCGTCACCTACTCCGCCGACATCTCGGACCACGCGCAATGCGACGACTTCGTCCGCCAGCTAACAGCGGAATACGGCGGCGTCGACATCCTCGTCAACAATGCAGGACGGTCGATCCGCCGGGCGATCGAGAACTCCTTCGACCGCTTCCACGATTTCGAGCGCTGCATGCAGCTCAACTACTTCGCCGCGGTACGCCTGACCATGGGCGTGCTGCCACGGATGATCGAAAAGAAGAAGGGTCACATTATCAATATCTCGTCGATCGGCGTGCTGACCAACGCGCCGCGCTTTTCGGCGTATGTCGCCTCCAAGTCGGCACTCGAAGCCTTCTCGCGCTGCGCCGCATCCGAGTTCGCCGATCGCGGCATCGACTTCACCAGCATCAACATGCCGCTGGTGCGTACACCGATGATCGCGCCCACCAAGCTTTACCAGAACGTGCCGACGCTGTCGCCCGAGGAAGCCGCCGACCTGGTGGTCGACGCCATCGTGCACAGGCCGGTGCGCATCGCCACGCGGCTCGGTGTCTTCGGCCAGGTGATCCATGCCTTCTCGCCCAAGGTGGCGCAAATCATCATGAATACCAGTTTCCGCATGTTCCCGGACTCGGGCGCCTCGTCGGGCAAGAAGGAAGGCGAAGCAGCACCGACGGCCGACCAGATTGCCTTCAGCCAGCTGATGCGCGGAATACATTTTTAAGACGCCACGACGGCACACACGGCGACACGGCGAGGATTTTTCTCTTCAAAACGCCTTGTTTTTCACCGTGCCGCCGTGCACGCCGTGGTGAAAGCCTTGGCCCGACAGGAGCATTCCATGAGACCGAAACCTGGCGATCCCGCTCCCGACTTCTCCTGCCTCGCCACCGACGGCAGCACGATCGCGCTGAAGGACTTCCGCGGCAAGAAGCTGGTGCTGTATTTCTACCCGATGGACGACACGCCCGGCTGCACGGCGCAGGCATGCAGCCTGCGCGACTACAACCGCGATATTGCCGCCAAGGGCGCCGCGATCCTCGGCGTCTCGGCGCAGGGCGAAGCATCGCATCAGAGGTTCACCGCCAAGTACCGGCTGAATTTTCCGCTGCTCGCCGATACCGACCGGGCAATGGCCAAGGCCTACGGCGTCGCCGGCTCGGGCCTGTTCGGCGTCGCCCGCGGGCTGGTCGGCATGAACGAGCGCGTGACTTTCATCATCGACGAAAAAGGCCGCGTCGCCGAAGTCCTCGACGACCCGAACTGCACCAACCACGGAGAGGAAGTGCTGAAGTTTCTCTGAGAGCTTGTGAGAAAATCAACATCCACCGCAAAGGCGCGGAGGCGCAGAGGCAACGCAGAGGAGATGTCGTTGTTTGCCTGGAAGTTCTCTGCGAACCCTCTGCGCCTCTGCGTCTCTGCGGTGGGTTTCCCGGAATATTTTCACAGCCTCTGAGTTGGTCGTTCCCGCGAAAGCGAGGTTTCAGTGCATCCATCAACACGGACGCTGCGCGATGAAGCCGCGCAGCGCCGGTGAATTCAAACGCTGGGCGTCACCTGAATGGTAAGCGTCCGACCGTTGCCGTCTTGACGGCGTGCTCAGGCGGCGATGGGAAGTTCGGCGGGATTGGCCGGGCTGGCGATCTGGTTGGCGACCGCCCAGGGCAACAGTTCGGCGACCCGATTGACCGGATGCTCGGCGATGCGTTCGAGCACGAAACGCAGATACGCTTCGGGATCGATGCCATTGAGCTTGGCCGAACCGATCAGACTGTAGATCGCCGCAGCGCGTTCGCCGCCGGCGTCGGAGCCGGCGTAGAGATAGTTCTTGCGGCCGATCGCCACCGTGCGCAGCGCCCGTTCAGCGGCGTTGTTGTCGATCTCGATGCGGCCGTCGGCAACATACCGGGTCAAGGCTGGCCAGCGCGTGGTGGCATAACGGATGGCCTCGGCCAGCGCCGACTTCTGCGAGAGTTTTCTGAGTGCGTCCGACAGCCAGTTGCCCAAGTCATCGAGCAATGGACCGGCGCGTGCCTGACGCACCCGCTGCCGGTGCTCGGGCGGCTTGCCGCGAATCTCGGCCTCGATCGCATATAGTGCGCCGATCCGCTTGAGCGCCTCGGCCGCAATCGGCGACGCGTGCGCCTTGTGCAACTCGTAGAACTTGCGCCGGGCGTGCGCCCAGCAGGCCGCTTCGATGATCCTTCCATCGGCATACAAGGCCCGGTAGCCGCCGAAGGCATCGGCCTGAAGAATCCCGGCGAAGGACTTCAGGTGCGCCTGCGGATGTTCGCCCTTGCGGTTGGGCGAGTAGGCGAACCAGACCGCCGGCGGACTCTCGTCGCCGGCCGGACGATCGTCCCGCACATAGGGCCACAGCCGTCCCGTCTTGGTCTTGCCTTCGCCCGGCGCCAGCACCGGCACCGGCGTGTCGTCGGCGTGCACCTTGGCGCCTGACAGAACGTAATGGTTCAGTGCATCGACCAGCGGGCGCAGCAGCGCGCTGCACTGACCGACCCAGCCGGCCAGCGTCGAGCGTTCGAGCTCGACGCCCGAGCGGGCGTAGATGCCGCTCTGGCGATAGAGCGGCAGGTGGTCGCAGTATTTGGCGGTGAGCACATGCGCGAGCAGGCCGGGGCCAGCCAGGCCGCCAGCGATCGGCCGGCTCGCCGCCGGCGCCTGGACGATGGTGTCGCAGGCGCTGCAAGCGAGCTTGGGCCGAACATGGCGGATCACCTTGAAGTGCTCGGGAACGAACTCGAGGACTTCCGAAACGTCCTCGCCGAGTTTCTTCAGTGCGCCGCCGCAGTCCGGACAGCAGCACTCGGCCGGGGCGTGTTCGACATCCTCGCGCGGCAGGTGGTCGGGCAAGGGCTTGCGGGCGGGGCGCTTGACCGGCTCGTCTGCAATCGCCGGCGTTTCCTTGACCGCGCGCTCGGCACGTACGGCTTCGAGTTCTTCGAGCGACAGTTCGAGTTGGCCGAGGGTCGCCTCGATCTGTTCTGAGCGCCGACCGAATTGCATCCGACGCAGCTTGGCGATGACCAGCTTGAGGTGCTCGATCTCGGCCTGCTGGGCGCTGACCATGGCCTTGAGCAGCACGGCATCGTCAGGCAGTTGGGCGGTCGAGAGCATGGCGCGAGTCTACGCGATATCGTCCACTGTGAACAGCCCCTTGGCACAGTTTCTACGCCGCGCGCTGCGGCTGCCCGCTGCGTTCCGGTCGTCGCCAGTCGATGCCTTCGAGCAGCATGGAAAGTTGTGCGGCGGAGAGGTGAATGGCGCCCTCGGCCGCCTGTGGCCAGATGAAACGGCCGCGCTCCAGTCGCTTGGCGAACAGGCACAGGCCATCGCCGCTCCACCACAGCAGCTTGACGAGATCGCCGCGCCGACCGCGGAAGATGAAGACGTGACCGGAGAACGGATTCTCGGCCAGTGCGCTTTGCACGAGCGCCGCCAAGCCATCCATGCCGCGCCGCATGTCGGTGACGCCGGCCGCCAGCCAGATCCGCGTGCCTGTCGGCAGGCCGATCATGGGCGCTGCGCCAGGCAATCGAGGACCGTGCGCAGCGCAGCACCGTTGACCTCGCCGCACACCCAAACTGTCGCATCGGGCAGGACGATCTCGATACAACCCTTCGCTGTGCCGAGATCGCGTGGCCGCAGCGTCGAGCCGACCCGCACCGGGAGTAGCTTTGCCGATGTGACCGGCGCCGTTCCGGCAACCGGGGCGGCAGCGCCGGAGGCGCCAAACTTGCCAGCGCGATAATGGCGGCGCCACTTGAACAGGAGATTCGCATTGATGCCGTGCTTCAATGCGAGCTTCGCCACCGAGACCCCAGCAACGCACGCCAACGCCGCGAGCCGGCGCTTGAAGTCGATCGGATGATTCGGGCAGCCCTTGCGGCTCACCCTCGTTACGCCCTCTGTGGTCAAAGTAGTCCCCACCAGTTTTTGGTGGGCACCACTCTGGATCAACTTCCTCGTGCGCGAAAGACGGCCTCGGCCGGACGCTTACCCTGAATGAACCACTCGCACTCACTCTCAGACGCGAAATCCAGAATGCTGTCCGGCGTTGTGTCCGCCATTGCAGCAGCAGTTGTTTTGGGCTTGTTTGCGTCGGCGCCATTGGCCATCGGCTCAAATGGTTATTGGCTCTTCATTCTTGGTGTTTTTTGTCTCGCCTTTGCGCTGAACGGGAGCATTGATTGACCTCCTCCATTTCAGTTACCACTTCATTCCGTTGCGTCGAGTGCTCCAAAGACTTCGCACCCGATGGTGGTGGTCACTGTGAACGGTGTGGCCGTTTGCTGTGTCTCACACATCTTTTTGGCTCGGCCTCCCGTCCTACACTGCATCACACTTCACGCGTTTGTGTCAGGTGCCGTGCTGCAGACGCTGCCGACCAATCCTCCGTTCCGGGGAACGCGCCGACAAGCGGCGCGCCCCTGAGCTAGTGTGGCGTTGCATTCTTGATGAGACGTTCGAGACCACCCCACGTCATTCCCGCGCAAGCGGGAATCCAGTTGGTTGCCCATGGGTCCCCGCTTTCGCGGGGACGACGAAGCTGTGGTTCCATATGTTCCCATTTGCGTGCAACACCACACTAGCACGTTGGGCGTCATGATTCCCGCATCAATTCGAGCAGAGATTCTCTCCCGCATTCAAAGAGCGGAAAGCGAGCACGGCGTGCGTGTGCTCCTTGCTGTCGAATCCGGTAGTCGAGCTTGGGGCTTCGAGTCTCCAAACAGCGATTTCGATGCCCGCTTTATCTATGCACATGAACCCGACTGGTACTTGTCGGTTGACTTGGAAGAGAAGCGCGACGTCATCGAGTACCCGATCGTCGACGACATTGACCTCAACGGATGGGATGTTCGAAAAGCACTGCGCCTTTTCGCACGATCCAACCCGGCCTTTGTCGAATGGATTCAGTCACCAATCGTCTACTTAGAGCATGGCAGCTTCGCCGCGCGCGTGCGGCACCTCTTGCCGCCGGTGTACTCGTGCGTCCGTGGAGTGCATCACTACCGCAGCATGGCAAAAACGAACTATCGTGGCTACCTTAGAGCCGACCTCGTTCCACTGAAGAAGTACTTCTATGTGCTTCGCCCCCTGTTGTCTGTCCGCTGGTTGGAGAAATACGGCAAGCCTGCCCCAATCGAATTTGAACGGCTACTCCATCTTATCGGCGATCAACATGCTCTCTTGGACGACATCAACCACCTTCTGGAGAAAAAACGCGCGGCACCAGAAATGGGGCTCGAACCGCCTGTCGGGAGTATTCACGCCTTCATTGAACAAGAGCTTGATCGCCTTGAAAACGTACAGATTCAAGCATCTTCTCTCCCCGCAATGGACAGCCTTAACGAAGTCTTTCGTGCAGTAATCCGCGAATGACTAACGACCTTCAGGTCATGCCGTAACCAAAGCGGGAATCGACAGGAGCTGGATCCCCGCTTTCGCCGGGACGACGAATTCACCGGTCCGCCAGTGCCGCCAGAAGCCGCCGCTCGATCTCCGGCGAGAAAGCCATTTCCAGGTGGCCGATGCCGGCCAGCGGCACGACCTTCGCGCCGTCCAGGAGCGAACTGTCCTGCGGCATGACGTAGTTGTCCTGGCAGCTGTAGATCGACACGGTCGCCGCCGGCAGCGGCACGACGCCCGGCGCATTGAGGCCGGCCAGCCAGGCGCTGCCGGGCACCATCTGGCGGCCGTTCTCGCCCAGGCCGAGCACCGCCAGCTGGCTGCCGTGGTGCGGCGAACCCAGCGTCACCAGCTTCGCCACCTTTGCATTGCCATGCACGCGCAGGTAGGCGCGCGACACCAGCCCGCCCATGCTGTGGCCGACCAGGATCAGCCGGTCCGTGCCGGCGGCGGCGCAGACCTCGTCGATGCGCCGCGACACCTGCTCGACGTAGCCGTCGATGTCGTTGAACACCGGGTCGAGGCTGATCGTCGCCACCTGCCAGCCGGCGCGCGCGAGGCGCCCGCGCAGCCACAACCAGAAGCCGCGATTGCACTGGTAGCCGTGGATCAGCAGCACCGGCAGCCGTCCGGCCTCGCTGCGGCCGAGGCGGTCGGCAGCCATGAAGAAGCGCTCGAAAGGCATCACCACGGTGAACAGCAGGAAGAAGGCCGACAGTTCGCGCAGCGCCATGGCGACCGCCCGCCCGGCGCCGATGCGGTACGGCTCGGGCGGCAGCACCGCATGGGCGCGCGCGAAGGCGAAGGTGGTGGCGATGATGAAGCTGCGCCCGAGCACGGCGAGGATCATCGCCAGGCCGACGGCCTGCACTGGAACCCAGCCGCATTGGCCGACCAGCAGCGCGCCCAGCAGCAGGTAAAAAACGAACTCGCCGGCCAGCATCAAACGGTGCAGGGTTGCCGCTGCCATGTCGCGTCCTCTCTCAGGCCAGCGCCGGCGCCGGCCGCTGGGTCAGTTCCTCGGCCAGCCGGCTGGCGTTGCGCGCCGCCAGCCCGTACACCGACAGCTGCGGATTGGCGCCGATGCTGGTGGGGAACAGCGAGCCGTCGCACACCGTCACGTTGGCAAGCTGGCGGTGGCGGCCCCAGGGATCGGTGACGCCGCTCTTTTCGTCGGCCGCCATGCCGCAGCCGCCCATCACATGCGCGCTGACGACGCGCGCCAGCTGGTTCTTCAGCGGCAGCCCGGCGATGCCGGCCTTCGCCTCGTCGAGGCCGGCGTAGCCCTCGCACTGCTCGTGCACGACATAGACGCGCTTCGCGCCGGCGGCGAACTGCAGTTCCGCCATCGCCAGCCAGGAGCGGCGCACGCCGTCCCAGACGAAATCCGTGATCGGGTAGTCGAGCACCGGCGAACCGTCGTCGCGCAGCTGCACCGTGCCGCCGGGGCTGTCCGGGTGGAAGCCGTCACGCAGCAGCGACAGCAGCGCATGGGTGTTGGCGAACTCGGCCATCAGCCTGCCGTGCATCTCGCCGTAGCCCTGCAGCGTGGTGGAGAACAGCACCGGGTGCATCGGCGGCACCTCCAGCTTGAAGCCGATCGGCCCGTCCGCCGGCACGCTGTCGAGGTAGTGGTCGGAATAGATCGTCTGCGGCGCGCCGGCGTAGCCCCTGACGCCGTGGTCCATGACGGCGGCGGCCACCGTGGTCGGGTGCAGGAAGGTGCGCCGGCCGAGCAGGCGCTGCGGGTCGGGCGCGCCGCTCCTCAGCAGCAGGGCCGGCGTGCCGACGGCGCCGGCCGCCAGCACGAAATGCTTCGCCCGGATGCGCACGCGGTACGGCAGCGGATGGATGCCTTCGGGCGTCATCGCCGAGCACTCCAGCATGCGGGCGGAATCCTTTTCCAGCGCCAGCCGCTCGGCGCGCAGGCGGTACACCAGCGTCGCCCCGCCGGTCAGCGCCGCCGGGATCGTCGTCACCAGCATCGACTGCTTGGCGTTGGTCGGGCAGCCCATGCCGCAGTAGCCGAGGTTCCAGCAGCCCTTGACGTTGCGGCGCATCGGCGCCACCGGCACGCCCAGCTTCCAGCCGGCTTCGCGCAGCAGGATGTTGTTCTCGTTCGGGCTCTGGTCCCAGTAACGGATGCCGAGGCGCCGGTCGACGGCGTCGAACCAGGGCGACATCGCCTCGACCGTCAGATCCTTCAGGCCGAACTCGCGCTGCCAGTGCGCCAGCGTGGTCGCCGGCGTGCGGAAGCTGCTGGTCCAGTTCACCGTCGTCGAGCCGCCGACGCAGCGGCCCTGCAGGATGTTGATGGCCTTGTCCTTGGTCTTGCGCGCCGCCGATTCCTGGTAGAGCTGCGGGTAGGCATCGGCCTCGCGCATCCTGAAGTCCGTCGAGGTCTTCAGCGGCCCCTCCTCGACGACGACGACCTTGAGCCCCGCCTTCGTCAGGATTTCCGCGGCGATGCCGCCGCCGGCGCCGCTGCCGACGATGGCGACGTCGGCCTCGAGGTCGCGGTCGGCGACGAGATTCGCGGCGTCGATCGCCTGCCAGCCGGCGTTGATGCCTTCGATATAGGGGTCGCGGATACTCATAGCATTTCAGGCGGGCCGGGATAGCCGATGCGTTCCCAGGTGTCGGGCGTGCCGTACCAGGCGCCCAGCACCAGATCGTGCAGGCCGGCGTAGGCGCTGCGCAGCAGGGCGAAGCGGCTCTCGCGCCAGCCTTCCAGGAAGGCGGCGATCTCCGCCGCGGACGCGTCCTCCCAGGCCGGCCACAGCCGCGCCAGCAGCACGCGCGCCGGTGCGAAGCCGAGCAGCGTGAAAAGCTCCGCGAGTTCCTTCTGCGCCGGCGCGGAGAGGCCGGCGATGGCGACGCCGACGCCGTCCACCGTCTGTGCGATGGCCCGGCTGCGCGCCTCGCCCGGTGCGGGCAGCACGCCGGCAAGGATCGCCGGCACCAGCGCACCGACGATCGTCCGCTCGGACAAAGTCAGCCTGTGCGGCACGGCGCCGCCCGGCGCCTCCTTCAGGCCGCGCGAGTAGAAAAGGCCGGCGGCTGTCAGCGCGGCGCCGCCGATGAGGCCGGCCTTGATGAACTGGCGACGCGTGATCATGGCACCGTCATTCCCGCGAAAGCGGGAATCCAGGACTTAAGCGGCAAACTGTGGATTCCCGCTTTCGCGGGAATGACGGCGGGGCTTGACGTTTTCATGACCGAATGAGGAGGTTCACCATGCGCTCGAACAGCCTGCCGTAGGGCGGCTTAAACAGCCCCATGCCGTTGACGCGCGACTGGAAGAACACCGCCTTCTTCTTGGAGAACGCCTCGAAGCCCTCGAAGCCGTGGTAATGCCCCTTGCCGCTCTCGCCGACGCCGCCGAAGGGCAGGCTGTCCTGGGCGATGTGCAGGAGGGTGTCGTTGATGGTGACGCCGCCGGACAGCGTCTGCGCCAGCACATGCTCGATGCGGCCGCGGTCATGGTCGAAGTAGTACAGCGCCAGCGGATTCGGCCGCGCATTGACGTAGCGGATCGCCTCGTCGAGGTCGCGGTAGCCCACCACCGGCAGGATCGGCCCGAAGATCTCCTCCTGCATCACCTGCATGTCCGCGCTGACGTTGAGCAGCGCCACCGGCGGAAGGCGCCGCGTCGCTGCATCGGGTTCGGCCGCGGCGGACAGCGGCACCACTTCGGCGCCCAGGTTTTTCGCCTCCTCGACCAGCCCGAGCAGCCGCCGGTAATGCCGCTCGCCGACGATCGACGAATAATCCGGCGTGCGCAGGATGTCCGGGTAGCAGGCGTCCACCACCTTGCGCGCGGCGGCGATGAACTCGCGCGCCTGTCCCGCCGGCACCAGCACGTAGTCGGGCGCGATGCAGGTCTGGCCGGCGTTCATGGTCTTGCCGACCACGACGCGCTCGGCGAACTTCTCCAGCGGATAATCCGGCCCGAGGATGGCCGGCGACTTGCCGCCCAGTTCCAGCGTCACCGGCGTCAAATTCTCGGCGGCGGCGCGCATCACGCTGTAGCCGACCTTGGTCGAGCCGGTGAACAGCAGGTGGCCGAAAGGCAGCCGCGCAAAGGCCTGCGCCACCTGCGCATCGCCCTGCACCACCGCCACCTCGTCGGGGGCGAAATACTTCGCCGCCAGGCGGGCGAACAGTTCGGAGGTCGCCGGCGTGTACTCGGACATCTTCACCATGACGCGGTTGCCGGCGGCCAGCGCCGCCACCAGCGGCCCCACCGCCAGCAGCAGCGGATAGTTCCACGGTACGATGACGCCGACCACGCCGAGCGGCTGGTGCAGCACGCGGGCGCGGCCGGGCAGGAACCACATCGAGACGGCGCGGCGCTCCGGCCGCATCCAGGATTTCAGATGGCGGCGGGCGTGGCGGATGGCTTCAAAGCTGGGGAAGAGTTCGAGGAGCTGCGTTTCGTGCAGCGATCGGTTGCCGAAGTCGCCGCGGATGGCCTCGGCGATGGCAGTCTGGTTCTCGCGGATCAACCGCTCCAGCGCATCCAGCCAGGCATCGCGCCGGCGCCAGTCGGGGTTGGAATCGCCTGCCGCCGCCTCGCGCAGTCGTGCATGCATCGCGGCCAGGTCGACGCCCGAGACATCCATTTCATTGGTGCCCATCGCACTTCCTTCGCGCTGTGGGAATGGCCCAGTGTAGCCGAGCGACTTTGAGGCGGGTTAGGGAATTGCCTCTAATCCCTCGCAAGCGGCAGCGGCACGTGGATAATGCCGCCATGGGCAAGGAGGAAAAGCAGCATTGGGTCGGGCAGTTGCGCCACCACCTGGGCCGGGCCAAGGCCTTGCGCGCCGCCGCCAACACCGATCCGCGCGACGCCGAGGATCGCCTGAATCTGCGCGGCTGGCAGGCCGAACGGCTGGCCGCCACCTACCGCGACCTGCTCGACTCCGAGCGCTACCACGATGCGGCCCGCTTCTTCCTCACCGACCTCTACGGCCCCAAGGATTTCAGCGAGCGCGACCACGAGATCGAGCGCATCCTGCCCACGCTGTCCGCCACCCTGCCCGCTTCCGGCATCCGCACCATCGCGCTGGCCATCGAGGTCGACGCCCTCTCGGAAGAACTCGACGCCGCCATGGTGGCCGAGCTGCGCCGCGCCCGCGCCCTGCCGAAGATCACCGGAAAGGCCTACGCCGAAGCCTACCGCCGCTGCGGCAAACGGGCGCAGCGCGAAGTGCAGCTCAAGCTGATCGGCGGGATCGGCGAGTCGCTCGCCGCGCTCACCCGCAAGCCGCTCGTGCATGCCGCCCTGCGCATCATGCGCGCGCCGGCGAAACTGGCCGGGCTGGCCGAACTGCACACCTTCCTCGAAGACGGCTACAACGCCTTCCACAAGATGGGCGACCCGACCGAATTCCTCGACACCATCGCCACGCGCGAGCGGCTCATCCTGGAGCAGCTCTATGACGGCGCGCCGAGGCCGTTCGAGATGCCGTGCAATAGCTGAACCCGCTAGGGCGCCGTACTGCAAAGGCTGACTTTCGATCCGGCATCTTCCCGTTCGGCAGATCCAATGCGGGAGACCAGACAGGGATACATTGACATGTGCGCATCGATGCGTATAGATTATGCGCATTGATATGTTGGAGTCCGCCCATGCAACCCACCCACAACATCCACGCTCAGAAAAAAGCGACAAACCTCAGCATCAACGAGGATCTGCTGGCCAGAGCCAGGGAATTGAACATCAACCTCTCCGCAACCCTGGAACAAGCCCTGGGCGAAGCCCTCCGGCAGCGGCAAAGGGAGCATTGGCTGGCCGAGAACAGGGAGGCCATGGAAGCCTATAACGCGCACGTCGAAAAGCACGGCGTGTTCAGTGACGGACTGAGGACCTTCTGATGGCCCAGTTTGGCGTGCACCGCAATCCCAATCCGCAAACCAAGGCCCTTATGCCCTTCCTGCTCGACGTGCAGAGCGACCTGCTGGACGATCTCGGCACACGCGTCGTCGTGCCGCTCTGCCCTGCCTCGACGATGAAGGGCAAGCTCGTCAAGACACTGATGCCGGTATTCCAGATCGACAACAAGTCCTACGCAATGCTCACGCCGCAGCTCGCCGGCATCGAAAGGAAACGGATCGGCCCGGAAGTCGTCAATGTTTCCGGAAAACGCAACGAGATCATTGCCGCCCTTGATCTGTTGCTGACGGGAATCTAGTCCGGATCGCTTGCGCCATTTACGATTTGCATGCTGGAAGATGCACAGTCGATACGGCCGAGGACGGTCGGCGGCCAGATCACCGTCTCAAAGTCGGCCAAAGCAGTCCTTCATTGATATATTTTGCGATGGCTGCTCTACACAAAGCTCCGGACACTCTTACCGGTGCCGCCTGATCAATGACTGAAGAGTAATGACATGAACGCAGACCTTTACCTCGAACATCTCCTGCAACCTTTCGGTATCGACATGGCGCAGCGCATACGCCTTGTACGACATCAAGAAACTGGTATCGACATGCGCGTGTTGAAGCGCGACGGCTGGTTTGAGTTCTACCAGTCATACCAAGGGCGAGACGTTTTCGCAGACTGCGATGTTCTTCTGTCTTTTTTCGCCGAGCGCGGTTCGCATAGTATTTTGGAAGGCGTGTACGTCGTGCGTGGCGGTAAAGGTCCGGTACAGATTCAATTCCCCAAAGGCTACCCGTACCCGGAACATGCAAACAGTTCGAAGTACCTCTACGACCTCGATCGCGATTCTCGCTACAACGCCTTGTGCGAACGCATCGTAATCGATTGGGGCAAGGGCACGCGTTCGTGGGTGCAGCACTTCCGACCGCAGACTAAACCAGTGATCGAAGTGCTGCCAAGCGGTTACGTGGCCGAATTCCCTGGCTACCTGGAATGCGTGCTGTCATACGAGGAATTGAAGACCATCGTCGAAAACCCGACCGCCAACCGGGAATGGCATCGCATGCTGTCTGCGACCTACGGCATTTACCTGATCCTCGAAACGAAGACTGGGATGCAGTACGTCGGCTCCGCCTACGGTACAGGCGGCATCCTCGGACGTTGGACGGACTACGCAAAAAACAAACACGGCGGTAACAAGCTGTTGATCGACCTGCTCGACAAACAGCCGGACGCATACCGTCAATGGCGGTTCTCAATCCTCCAAACCTTGCCGATGTCGATGACCAAAAACGAAGTCATAGCCTGCGAGCAACTGCACAAACACAAGCTCGGAACGCGGGCGCACGGACTGAACGATAACTAAGGATTAGCGATGAACCATCTTGAAACTCTAATCGGCGAATACCTCGAATGGCGCGGCTATCTGCTGCGCCGCAACGTGAAAGTCGGGCGGCTTGCACACGGCGGCTGGGCGATGGAACTCGACGTTATCGGGTACAACCCCGCCACTGGCGACCTCGTGCACTATGAACCTTCGACAGATGCCGATTCGTGGGCAGTGCGCGAGCGGCGCTATGCCAAGAAAATGTTGCATGCAACCGAACACATCCTCAAGTCCGTCTTCCCGTGGTTGTCATCGGATACGGCAATACGGCACATCGCTGTACTGCCGAATCACACGGCTGGTCACGACGCGATTGGTGGAATGACCGTGCAATCCATTGACGAACTGATCGCAGAAATCCGCTCTGAGGTGAACAAGCAAGGCTTGGCACGACAAAACGCTATCCCCGAAACGTACCCGTTGCTGCGCACGCTTCAATTGGCGTACTGCGGGTATCAGGGTGTGAAGCCCTGACTCAGCAGCGAAGGGGGGACTTCGCGGCTATGCGGGCTTCGGGTTCCCTGCGGAACACTTGTCGTTCATTTGAAGAGAGCTGTACGGCAGTTTCGGCCGACTTTGAGACGTTCCAATTGATCAGACGTGTTCCAGCTTCGGATCGGTAGCACTCGCTCGCCGTCCTGCAGAGACTGACTTTCGTCAGTGCCGGAAGCCGTACCCCTCCGCCGGGTGCAGCTGCCATTCCCCTTCGCCGCACAGTTCCAGTACCTGCCGGTGGTACTTGAGGATGCTGGCGCGGTGGGCGACGCTGACCAGCGTGGTCTGCGTCGCGGCGAGCTGGCGGTAGAGGCTTTCCTCATTGGCGGCGTCCAGCGCGCTGGTGGCCTCGTCGAGGATGGCGTAGCGCGGGTGCGTGAGCAGCACGCGGGCGAAGGCCAGGCGCTGCTGCTCGCCGATGGAGAGCACCTTCTCCCAGTCGCGCTCGGCATCCAGTCCGCCGAAGCGCTCGGCGACGTCCGGCAGGTTCACCCGTTCGAGCAGGCGCAGCAGCTCGGCGTCGGGCACCGCCCGTTCCTGCTGCGGGTAGAGCAGCTGGCTGCGCAGGGTGCCGAGGATCATGTAGGGCTGCTGCGGCAGGAACAGGATGTCCTCGGCGCGCGGGCGCACGATGCGGCCGCTGCCGCAGTACCACAGGCCGGCGATAGCGCGCAGCAGCGAGCTCTTGCCGCTGCCGCTCTCGCCGACGATCATCAGGCCCTGCCCCGGCTCGATCGCCGCCGACAGGTTCCTGACGAGGAGGCGCTCGCCCCCGGGCGTCATCAGGGTGACGTGCTCCAGGGACAGGCGCGGCCCCTCCGCCGACTCGATCAGGCTGCCGCTGCGCGCGCGGCACTCCGGCTGCGCGCCCAGCACGGTTGAAAACGTGTTGAGGCGATCGATGCCGGCGGCGAAACGGCTGAGGCCCTCGAAGTTCTCGATCACCACCGAGATGGCGGAGAGCACGGCGGCGAAGGCGCCGGCGGCCTGCACGGCGGCGCCGACTTCCAGCTCGCCGGAGAGCACGTCGCCGGCGATGATGGCGCTGGGCAGGACGATGGTGAGCAGGCCGTAGGCGTACTGGAACAGGTTGAGGAAGAGCTGGCTGCGGATCAGCCGGTTGTAGTTGTCGAAGGCGGCGGCGAAGCGCTTCCGGGCCTGCTGCGATTCCTGCGCCTCGCCGCGGTAGAAGGCGATCGACTCGGCGTTCTCGCGGATGCGCACCATGCCGAAGCGGAAGTCGGCCTCGCGCTTCAACTGCAGGAAGTTGAGGCCGATGAGCGGCTTGCCGAACACCGCCAGCGTGACGGTGGTGCCGAAGATGGCGTAGACGACGAGGAAGTACACCAGCACCCGCGAAATCTCCCACAGCACGACGCTGAAGGCGAAAAGCTGCAGCACGGCGCCGATGAGGATCAGCAGGAAATACAGCGTGCGCTGGGTGAAGGTGTTGATGTCTTCGGCAATCCGCTGGTCCGGGTTGTCGATGCGGGCATCGGCGTTCAGCTCGTAGTAATGCCGCTGGGCGAAATAGCTGTCGAGGAAGCGATCGGTGAGCCAGCGCCGCCAGTGGATGCCGAGCTTGTCGCGGACGAAATAGTAGAAGGCGTAGATCGGCACCGCGACGACCAGCAGGCCGAGGCAGTAACTGATGGCGTCCCAGAAGCGCGCCTCGTCCCGCGCGGCCAGGGCCGAGGTGAACTCCCCGGTCTGCTCGTTGAACAGCACGGCGAAGCGCGTCTGGCCGAGCAGCAACAGCACCAGCAGGGCGAGCAGGGCCCAGGCCTTCCGCTTCTCTTCATGGCGCCAGTACGGCGTCGCGATGACCCAGAACCGCTGCCACAGGTGACGATCGAGCTTTTTCATTACCAGATTCTAATATGCCCTCCTGGCAAGCCGGCCTAAAGGATTTCATGGCGGCACCGTTATTCCTCTTGAGACGATCACTCGGCATGGGGGATCTCATGGGAATGCGGGAAGAAATCGATGCTGCGCTGCATGCGCATGCTGCCTGGCGCGCGCACTTCAAGGATTACCTGAGCGGCCGGGCTGCCCTCGACACCGCGCTGGCGGGCGTCACCGACCAGTGTGCTTTCGGCCGCTGGCTGGCCCACGAGGGCAGCCGCCTGATGCCCGGCGAGATCTACGGGCAAATTCAGGAGGCCCACGCCGAATTTCACCGTGTCGCCGGCGAGATCGTGCGGAACATCAAGGAAAAGCACTTCGACCTGGTGAAGGAGGACCTGGCCGCCGACGGGGCCTTCAACCAGACCAGCGCCAGGCTCTCCGATCTGCTGCACAAAGCCACGCTGCACGAGAGGGGCGCCGCTGCCGTTGCTGCCGCTGCCCCGCCGGCGGAACCCGCTGCACAGGCTCAGGCCGAGCCCGCGGCTCCTGCAGCCTAAACGAAAATCCACAGCGCGACGGATAGCCCCGTCGTCGTCCAGAACACTACCGTATCGGGATTCATGGTTACCTCCTTTCCCTGACCTGCAGGATAAGGAGGGGTCTGGCTCATGGCGTGAGCCATGGCCATTCGATACGCTTCGCTACTCAGGGCAAACGGTAACCTCTTGAGCAACAAAATCTCTAAGCAGTCGTTTTCATGAACGCCTGCCCCGGCCCGGGGTTGGGAAGCTGATTACCAACGAAACTCAGCATGACATCCCGTCGGCCTCAACTCGTCATACCGGCGAACGCCGGTATCCAGGATGCGGCTTGCGTTTCCGGAACGGCCGTTCTGGATTCCGGCGTTCGCCGGAATGACGATCCGGTTGCTGTGCCATCGCATCGAGGAGCAAGCGCAAGTATGGCCGAGCCTCATGGGTAATCAGGAACGGTAATGAGGGGCCGCTCAGTACTGGTCGAGGGCCGCCTTGAGCTGCGCAGCGACTTCCCTGCGCAGCGCCGCCGGGGCCAGCACTTCCGCGCCGGCACCCTGCTTGAGGATATCCATCGCCAGCTCGCGGCTGTCCGAGTAAGGTATCTCCAGCAGGTAGCTGCCGTCCTTGTCGAAGCGCGCCTTCTGCTTCGGGTGCCACTGTTCCAGCGACACCCAGCGCGCGCGCTCCGGCGTGAAGCGCAATTTGGCCCATGCCACCTTGCGGCCGGAGAAGATGCCGTAGCCGGCGCCGAGCACCGAATCGAGGGTCCTTTCCGGCACGTTGCGCGCCGGCTGCTCGATGATCTCGGCGCGGCGGATGGCATCCACCGCGAAGCTGCGCAGGTCGTTGCGCAGGTGGCACCAGGCGTCGAGATACCAGTTGTCGCGGTAGTGCACCAGCCGTTGCGGCGACACTTCGCGCTCGACGGTCTCGTCGCGCGCGCGCACATGATGCGCGATCAGCAGCCGCTTGCGCCGCAACAGCGCCGAGCCGACCACCGCGAAGTGGTCCAGCGCCAGGCGCCGCGAGGCCATGCCGAGGATGCGGATGCGCTTGTGGATCTCCTCGGTGGTGTCGTCCGCCGTGCCGAGCAGCGCGCGCAGGCGCGCCAGCAGCGGCTGGATGTGCGGCCCGAGCAGGCCGCCGGTATCGAGTCCCATCAGCAGGTGCTGCATGGTGAGCAGCGCGTGCACCTCCTGCGCCGAGAACCACAGGCCGGGAAGCTCGTACTGCGCCGCGCCGCCCTCGCGCCCGGCGAAGCGGTAGCCGCCCTCCTCGCGGTCCCATACGATGGGCGCGTTGAGGCGGTTGCGCATGTATTCGAGGTCGCGCTTGATGGTGGCGCGGGAAACCGAAAGCTTGTCGACGAGGAGCGAGAAGGGGACGAACTTTCTGTCGTTGAGCAGCTGGTCGATGCGGTAGAAACGCTCGGTACGATCCATCGATGGGACTCCGGTGGCTCACGGGATGAGCCCTATTATGCCGGAATGGCGCGCTAAAGCGGCTGGCCCTGCGCGTCAAGCAGGCGCGCCTCGTCGAACAGCGAACCGATGACGACCTTGCGGATGCGCGGGTCATCGGGCACGGCGTACAGCACCGGCGTGATCATTTCCTCGAAGATCCCGCGCAGGCTGCGCGCACCCACCTTGTATTCGATCGCCAGTTCGGCGATCTGTTCGAATACCAGCGGCGCAACCGTCAACTCAACCTGCTCGCCGTTGAGGATCTCGCGGAACTGGCGATAAATGGCATTGCGCGGCTCGGTCATGATGCGCACCAGCATTTCCCGGTCGAGGTCCTGGAAACTGGCGATGATCGGCAGGCGCCCGGCAAACTCGGGGATCAATCCGTATTCGAACAGGTCGGTCGGCTTGATGCGCGTGTTCAGCCGGTCGAGGATGTTCTGGTTATCGCCTTCCGAGGTGGAGATGAAGCCGAAGGTGTGGGTCTTGGCGAGGATGCTGCGCAGGCCGACGAAGGCGCCGCCGCAGATGAAGAGGATGTTGGTCGTGTCGATGTAGCGGGAATCCTTCAGGCGCACCGGCGCACCTTCCATGATTTTCAGCAGCGCGTGCTGGACGCCCTCCCCCGAGGCGCCGCGGGCCTGGCCGCTGAGGGTGCGCAGCTTGTCCACCTCGTCGATGAAGACGATGCCGTATTGCGCCCGCGCGACGTCGCCATCGACCTTCTCCAGCAGGCGCTGCAGGATCGCGTCGATCTCCTCGTTGACGTACTCGGTCTGCGCCAGCGAGGTCGCATCGGCGGTGACAAACGGCACCTGGAGCGCGCGCGCCAGCGTTTCGCACAGCAGGGTCTTGCCAGTGCCGGTCGAGCCGACCAGCAGGACGTTGCTCTTGTCCAGCTCGACCGTGTCCTGCAGCGACTTCTCGATCTTCTTGTAATGCGAATAGACGGCTACCGCGACTATCTTCTTGGCGTCGTCCTGCCCGACCACGTACTGGTCGAGGTATTTCACGATGGCACTCGGGGTCATGTCCGGAAGGCTCCGAAACCGCAGGGTCTGGCCGGATTATGCCCCGAAAGCCTCGGCTGCGTTCGTCCGGCGAACGCGCTCCCCCAGCGGACCGGGCGGCGTGTTTGCGGGGCACAAAAAAACGGCCTGCATCGCTGCAAGCCGTTTTCTTCATTTTGCTGGCGTCCCCACGGGGATTCGAACCCCGGTTACCGCCGTGAAAGGGCGATGTCCTAGGCCTCTAGACGATGGGGACCCTGATGCTACTGAAGGTCTTTGGTGGAGGTACGCGGGATCGAACCGCGGACCTCTTGCATGCCATGCAAGCGCTCTCCCAGCTGAGCTATACCCCCACAGAGGAGCGCGCATTATACGGACGGCGCCGGGCCTTGTAAACACTCTAAAGCAGCTTGCCCGGATTCATCAGTCCATGCGGATCGAGCGAGCGCTTGACGCTCCGCATCAGCTCCATTTCCACCGGGCTTTTGTAGCGCAGGATCTCCGCCCGCTTGAGCTGCCCGAGCCCGTGTTCCGCGCTGATGCTGCCGCCCAGCAGGGCAACCGTGTCGTGCACGATGCGGTTGACTGTCGGCGTCTGCGCGATGAACGCAGCATTAGCGGCAGACTCCGGTTTGGACAGGTTGTAGTGCAGGTTGCCGTCGCCAATGTGGCCGAAGGTGACGATGCGCAGATCGGCGAAGACCTGCCGCAGGGCCGCGTCGGCGCGCTCCATGAATTCGCCGATGCGCGACAGCGGCAGCGCCACGTCGTGCTTGATGCTGACGCCTTCGGTGCGTTGCGCCTCGGAAATGCTCTCGCGCAGGTGCCAGAAGGCGCGTGCCTGCGTCTCGTCCTGCGCCACGGCGGCATCGGCAATGCCCCCGCGTTGCATGTCGGCGTGAAGTACCGCCGCCAGCGTGCCGGCCAGATCGACGCCGGCCCGCGAATCACTCAGTTCGACCAACACCAGCCAGGGCGTGCGCGCAGGCAGCGGATCGCGCGTGCCGGGGATGTGCCTGAGCACCAGTTCGAGTGCGGCGCGGCTGACGATCTCGAAGCCGTTGACGCGGTCGCCGGCCTCCTCGCGCAGCGACGCCAGCAGCGCCACCGCGGCGGCGGGATCGCGCACGGCGCACCACGCCGTGGCACGGCTGCGCGGCCGTGGAAACAGCTTCAGCACCGCCGCCGTGATGATGCCGAGCGTGCCCTCGGCACCGATGAAGAGCTGTTTCAGGTCGTAGCCGGTGTTGTCCTTGCGCAGGCCGCGCAGACCCTGCCATATCTGCCCGTCGGGCAGCACCACTTCAAGGCCGAGCGTCAGATCGCGCATGTTGCCGTAGCGCAGCACATTGATCCCGCCGGCATTGGTCGACAGGTTGCCGCCGATTTCGCAACTGCCTTCCGCCGCCAGCGAGAGCGGAAACAGGCGGTCGGCGCGCAAGGCGGCCGCCTGCACCTCGGCCAGCAGACAACCGGCCTCGACCGTGAGCGTGTTGTTGGCCGCGTCGATCTCGCGCACCTGCCGCAGGCGCGACAGGTTGATGAGCACCGCATCGCCGCCGGCATCGGGCGTGGCGCCGCCGCACAGGCCGGTGTTGCCGCCCTGCGGCACCATCGGCACGCGCTCGCGGCTGCACAGGGCCACGGCCGCCGCCACTTCTGCGGTGCTGCCCGGTTTGACCACGCAGCGCGCCGCGCCGGCATAGCGGCCGCGCCAGTCGCTCAGGTACGGCGCCATGTCGGCACCAACGATCACGGCCGGCGTGCCGACGATTTCGGCCAGGCGCGCAGCAAGGCTCACGCGATCACCGTTGCGTAGAGGTCGTGCACATCGCAGTCGGTCACCCGCACGCGCGCGAATTCCCCGACCGCCAGGTGCGCGCCGTCGGGAATGATGACCAGGCCGTCGATTTCCGGCGCATCGCCCATGCTGCGCGCCACGGCACCCTCGGCATCGACTTCTTCCACCAGCACTTCGATCTCGCAGTCGATCCTGCGCTCCAGGCGCTGCGTGCTGATGTCCTCCTGGAACTCCATCAGGCGTGCTCGGCGCTCCTCGCGCAGCGCTTCCGGCACGGCATCCGGCAGTGCGTTGGCCGCGGCGCCGTCGACCGGGGAGTAGGCGAAGGCGCCGACGCGATCGAGTTCGGCGGCCTGCAGGAACTGCAGCAGTTCCTCGAAATCAGCCTCGGTCTCGCCGGGGAAGCCGGTGATGAAGGTGCTGCGCAGGGTAATGTCGGGGCAGACCTCGCGCCAGGCGCGGATGCGCGCAAGCACATCCTCGGCGCTCGCCGGCCGCTTCATCAGCTTGAGAATGCGCGCCGAGGCATGCTGGAACGGAATGTCGAGGTACGGCAGGATTCTGCCCTCGGCCATCAGCGGGATCAGGTCGTCCACCGCCGGATAGGGATAGACGTAGTGCAGGCGTACCCAGACGCCGAGTTCGCCGAGCGCCCGCGCCAGATCGAGCAGGCGGGTCTTCAGCGGCCGGCCGCCCCAGAAACCGGTGCGGTAACGAAGGTCGACGCCGTAGGCGCTGGTGTCCTGCGAGACGACCAGCAGTTCCTTGACGCCGGCGTCGACAAGCGCCTCGGCCTCGCGCATGACCTCATGGATCGGCCGGCTGAGCAGATCGCCGCGCAACGAGGGGATGATGCAGAAGCTGCAGCGGTGGTTGCAGCCCTCGGATATCTTCAGGTAGGCGTAGTGGCGCGGCGTCAGGCGGATGCCTTGCGGCGGCACCAGGTCCTCGAAGGGATCGTGCGGCCGCGGCAGATGCTGGTGCACCGCCTGCATGACTTCGGCGGCGGCGTGCGGACCCGTCACCGCCAGCACCTGCGGATGGGCCGCCATGACGACGTCGGCCTTGGCGCCGAGGCAGCCGGTGACGATGACGCGGCCGTTTTCCTGCAATGCCTCGCCGATGGCATCGAGCGACTCGGCCACCGCCGCGTCGATGAAACCGCAGGTGTTCACGATGACCAGGTCGGCACCGGCGTAATCGGGCACGAGCGCGTAGCCGGCGGCACGCAGGCGGGTGAGGATCTGTTCGGAATCGACGGTCGCCTTCGGACAGCCGAGCGAAACGAATCCGATTTTCGGCGATGCGGTGATTTTCTTGCGTGGCATTCTGCGGGAGGATTTGCGGCGGGGGCCGGGCCGCGGGCGCTGCGGCTACTTCTTTTCGGGTGCCTGTTCCTCGGCCGGCCGCGTCTCGCCGTTGCGCGCGGCGCCCGGCGCCGGCGGAAATCCGGGGAAGGGAAAGCCGGAAAACACGTTGCGCGTCTGGCTCTGGATCTGTTCCTGCATCTGCATGAACATCTTCTTGGACTGCTCCATGTAGGCGCCCATCATGCTCTGCATGGCAGGCCCCTGGAAATTCAGGAACTGCGCCCAGAGATCCTTGCTCAGCGGGGTGTTCTCGCCATACATGCTCTGCGCCTGGTCCTGCAGCTTGGTCTGCATCTCCGTGAAGGCCTTGATGTTGCTCTCGAGGTACTTGCCCATCATGCCCTGCATGGCATTGCCGTAGAAGCGGATCATTTGCGCCAGCAGGTCGCTGCTCAGCATCGGCACGCCGCCGCCTTCCTCCTCGAGGATGATCTGCAGCAGGATGCTGCGGGTCAGGTCTTCGCCGGTCTTGGCTTCGACGACCTGGAATTCCTCGCTGTGCAGCACCAGCTCGCGCACGTCGGCGAGCGTGATGTAGGAACTGGTCTTGGTGTCGTACAGGCGGCGATTCGGGTACTTCTTGATGAGTCTGGGTTGTGCGGCCATCGTCTCACTCCTCCCCCAATCCGGGCGATTATACACGGGTGCCGCCGACCGCCCCCGCGCGCCGGCGGGGCGGTCGGCGCGCTTCAGTACATGTGCAATCCGCCGTTTATCGACAGCGTCGAGCCGGTCATGTAGGCGGCATGTTCCGACGCGAGGTACGCCACCAGGTGGCCGATCTCCTCCGGCTTGCCCAGCCGCCCCATTGGAATGGTGGCGACGATCTGCTCGCGCACCTCGGGCTTGATCGCCATGACCATGTCGGTGCCGACGTAACCGGGGGCTATGGCATTCACGGTGACGCCCTTGCGCGCCACCTCCTGGGCAATCGCCTTGGTGAAGCCGAGGATGCCGGCTTTCGCCGCCGAGTAGTTGGCCTGGCCGAACTGGCCCTTGACGCCATTCACCGACGAGATATTGATGACGCGCCCCCAGCCGCGCTCGGCCATGCCGGGCAGAACCTGGCGGGTGACGTTGAACACGCTCGTCAGATTCACATCGATGACGGAATCCCATTCGGTCTTCTGCATCTTGCGAAACATGTTGTCGCGCGTGATGCCGGCGTTGTTCACCAGCACGTCGACCGGTCCCAGCCCGGCCTCGATCCGGCGCACCATCTCGCCGCACGAATCGAAATCTGCGACATCGCCCTCGGCGGCCTGGAACTCGAAGCCCGCCGCCTTGTTCTTCGCCAGCCATTCTTCCATCTGCGCAAATCCGGGCAGGCAATTCGCAGTCACGACGAAGCCGTTTTCCGCCAGTGCACGGCAAATCGCCGTGCCCAAGCCCCCCATACCGCCCGTCACCAGTGCAACCCTTTTCGACATTGCTTCGCTTCCTGTTAACAACAAAAAAACACCCGGCGGCCGCAGAGCCCGGCGGCCGCCGGAACTGACTCAGAACATGTGCTGGCCGCCGTTGATGGAGATGTTGCCGCCGGTCACGAAAGCCGCCTCTTCGGATGCGAGATAGGCGACCAGGCCGGCCACCTCTTCCGGCTTGCCGAGACGGCCCTGCGGGATTTGCGGGAGGATCTTCGAATCCAGCACTTCCTGCGGAATCGCCATTACCATCTTGGTGCCGATGTAGCCCGGGCTGATGGTGTTGACCGTCACGCCCTTCTTCGCCACCTCCAGCGCCAGCGCCTTGGTGAAGCCGTGCATGCCGGCCTTGGCGGCGGAGTAGTTGGTCTGGCCGAAGGCACCCTTCTGACCGTTCACCGAGGAGACGTTAACGACGCGGCCCCAGCCGCGCTCCATCATTCCGTCCATGACCTGCTTGGTCATGTTGAAGACGCTGTCGAGGTTGGTCTTCATGACCACGTCCCAGTCGGACTTGGTCATCTTCTTGAACGTCATGTCTCGTGTGATGCCGGCGTTGTTGACCAGCACATCAACCGGGCCGATCTCCGTCCTGACCTTCTCCACGCAGGCCTTGCAGGATTCGAAATCCGCCACGTCGGCCGGATAGGCATGGAACTCGTAGCCTTCTGCGTTCATCTGCTTCAGCCAGTCGCCCGCCTTCGTATTGCTCGGGCTGTAAGTCGTCACCACCCGGTAGCCGAGCGCCGCGAGCTTGATGCAGATCGCCTCGCCCAGGCCGCCCATGCCACCCGTTACCAGTGCCACTCTCGACATGATCATCTCTCCTTTGCTTGATGGGGGTTTCACTTGTTATGGCTGGCCGCGTACCCCCAATCGCGGCCAGCCGTGTCTTCACGCCTTTTCCTTGACGTAACGGCCCGGCGCCGGCTCGACCGGCCGGTACTTCCGGTTGCCCGGCTTGCGCCGCGCCATCGTTTCGCCGCCGGCAAAGCGCCGCAGCCAGTCGATCCAGTGCGGCCACCAACTGCCCGGCTGCTCGGTCGCCGCTGCAAGCCAGGCCTGCGCCTCGGTCGCGGCGCCGCTGCCGGTCCAGAAGCTGCGCCGGTTCTTCGCCGCCGGATTGATGACGCCGGCGACATGGCCGCTGGCGCCCAGCACGAATGTCGTCTCGCCGCCAAGGATGCCGCGCGAAAGGTAGGCCGAGCGCCACGGCACGATATGATCCTCGCGGGTGGCCAGTACGTAGGCCGGCATGTCTACCCGGCCGAGATCGGCATGGGTGCCGCACATGGCGAGCCGGCCGGGCACGCGCAGGCCGTTGCCGAGGTAAAGATTGCGCAGGTACCAGACGGCGAAAGGCCCCGGCAGGTTGGTGCTGTCGGCGTTCCAGTAGAGCAGGTCGAAGGCCGCCGGCTTGCCGCCTTTCAGGTAGTTGCCGACGACGTACTGCCAGATCAGGTCGTTGGCGCGCAGCGCCGAAAACGCCGCCGCCAGTTCGGCGCCGCGCAGCAACCCGCCCTTGCCGATCGCCGCTTCGCGCGCCGACACCGAGGCTTCATCGACGAAATTCGTGATGTCGCCGCCATCGGAGAAATCGAGCAGCGTGGTGAGCAACGTCAGGCTCGTCACCGGATCCTCGCCGCGCGCCTTCGCCACCGACAGCGCCGCCGAGAGCAGCGTGCCGCCGACGCAGAAGCCGAGCGCGTTGACCTGCGCCACACCGCATATCTCGCGCGCCACGGCAAGGGCACGCAGCACCCCGCGCTCGACGTAATCGTCCCAGCCGAGCGTGCCGAGATCCGCCTGCGGATTGCGCCACGAGACGAGAAACACGGTGATGCCTTGCGACACGGCGTAGCGCACGAACGAGTTCTCCGGCTGCAGGTCGAGTATGTAGAACTTGTTGATGCAGGGCGGCACCATCACCAGCGGCCGTTCGCCGACCCGCGCGGTGCTCGGTGCATACTGGATCAGCTGGAACAGCTCATTCTCGAAGATCACCTCGCCCGGCGTCGTCGCCAGGTTGCGGCCGACCTCGAAAGCCGATTCGTCGGTCATCGAGACGCGGCCCTTGCGCAGGTCGGCCAGGAGGTTCCGGATGCCGGCGGTGATGCTCGCACCCTGGGTTTCCAGCGCGGTGCGGACGAACTCCGGGCTGGTCGCGGCGAAGTTCGACGGTGCCATGGCATCGACATATTGCCGGGTGGCGAACTGCAGCCGCTGGCGCGCCGCAGCATCGGCGACCGGCAGCGTCTCCATCAGGCGATTGAGGAAGTCGGCGTTGAGCAGGTAGGCCTGCCGCAGGTAGCTGAAATAGGCGCTCGCGGTCCACTCGGCGGCGGCAAATCGCTTGTCGCCCGGTGCGGCCTCGATGATCGATGGCGGCGCGGCGTCGCGCCCGCCCTGCAGCATGCCCTGCCACAGCGCGGCGTGCCGCGCGGCGAATTCCCTCTGCAGGCGCACCTGCGCTTCGTTCTCGGGTTGCATGTCGGGCGTGGAAACCTGGGGCGACGAGCCTGAAACCCGTGAGCCGGAATCACCTCAAGCGTGGAACCGAAGGGCATTTTGCGCTGCACCATCCATGACTGTCAACGAGGATCCGGGCGCACCGGGGGTAAGATCGACGCCCATGCACATCGTCGCCATCGGCTGGCTTTACGTCGTATTGATGATGGCGCTGACGGAGAATTCGCTAACCGCCGGCGTCTTGGCCATTGTCTTCTATGGCCTTGCACCGCTTGGCCTGCTGCTCTGGCTCCTCGGCACGCCGGAGCGGCGCCGGCGTTCAGCCCGCGAGGCCGTCGACGAGGAGATGGACAAGGTGGATCGAGCCGACGCCGGCACCGATCAGTAGCACCTGTTGCAGCGTGGCGCGCAGGGCCGTGCGCTTGTGCAGGCCGGGAATCAGGTCGGCGACCGCGACATAGATCATGCTCGCCGCCGCCAGCGCCAGGAACACCGGCACCACGCCCTGCACGATCGAGAATGCCGAGTAGGCCAGCAGGCCGCCGACCAGGGTGGCCAGGCTGGAGAGCAGGTTGAAAGCAAGCGCCTTGAACCGCGAATAGCCGGAATGCAGCAGGATCAGGAAGTCGCCGACTTCCTGCGGTATCTCGTGGGCAATGATCGCCAGCGCGGTAACGACGCCGAGCCGCATGTCCTGCATGAACGCCGCGGCGATCAGCACGCCGTCGACGAAGTTGTGGAAGGTGTCGCCGACCAGGATCAGCAGGCCGCTGCGGCCATGGTCGTCAGCCGCCGCCGGCTCGTGTCCTTCGCAATGGTCGTCGTGGCAGTGACGCCACAGCACCAGCTTTTCCAGCACGAAGAACACCAGGATGCCGGCGAGAACGATCGCCGTGGTGCGTCCGGCGTCTGCCTGCGATTCGATCGCGTGCGGCAGCACTTCGAGAAAGGCGGCGCCGAGCAGCGCGCCGATGGCATAGCTGATCAGGTGCGGCACCCAGCCACGACGCGCCGTCAGGGCGAACACGGCCGCAGCCAGCACGGACAGCGCGCCGCCGACCAGCGAAGCAACGACGATCCAGACGAGAACGGACATGGCGGGCGCGAAGTCGAGAAGCGCGGATTATACGCGCAGCCTCAGGCGCGCCGCGGCAGCCGATTGACCAGCCAGATGCCCAGGCCGACCAGCAGCAGCGCCGCTGCCAACTGAGCACTGAGGGGCTCGCCGAGCAGGACCACACCGGCGAGCACGCCGAACAGCGGCGTCAGGAAAGAGAATGCCGCCAGCCGCCCGGCCGGATAATGCGCCACCAGCCAGAACCAGGCGAGATAGCTGGCAAACGCCACCAGCGCCGTCTGGTAGGCGAGGCTTGCCAGCACCCATGGCGTCAGTGCGATGATGCCCGGTTCGCCCAGCGCGACCGCGACGCCGGGCAGCAACAGAGCCGAGCCACCGAGCTGGTAGAACAGCGTCTTGGCCGGGCTGATCGCCGCTAGGCGGCTGCCCCTGATGACCAGGGTCGTCGCCGCCCAGAGAACCGCGGCGAGGATCAGCATGCCGTCGCCGATCAGCTGCTGCCGGGTCGGCATGGCGAGCGATTCGCCAAACGCGGCAAGGATGCCAGCGAAAGCGCAGGCCAGCCCGGCCCATTGCAACGGCCGCAGCTGTTCGCCCGGCAGCAGGCAGTGGGCGCCGAGTGCGATCATGAACGGCGCGGTGTACAGAAACACCACGCCACGCGAGGCGGCGGTGTAGCTGAGGCCCCAGTAGATGAAGGCGAACTCGCCGGCAAACAGCACAGCGGCGAGCAGCCCGGCAGCAAGCGTGCCGTCGCGCTCGAACAGGCGGATGCCCTTGTGTGCGGCCCATGCCCACACCAGCAGCGCGGCGCCGATCGAGCGCAAGCTGGCCTGCCAGACTGGCGAAATGCCGGCGTTGGCCACCTTGACCGCCACCTGCTGCAGCCCCCAGGCGGCGCACAGCAGGACCATCAGCGCCATCGCGGCGGCGTCAAGATGCGGGCGGCGCATCAGGGCCCAATCCAGATGAGCGACGCCATGCGACCGGTGGGTGTCTCGCGGCGATACGAGTAGAAGGCTGCGGTTTCCTCGAAAGTGCATCGCCCGCCGCCGAAGACGCGCACAACGCCGAGCGCATTCAGGCGCTGTGCGGCGAGATGGTAGAGGTCGGCCCGCCACTTGCCGCCCTCGCCGGTGGCGAAGGCCGCTGCCGCCGCTGGCGCATGCGCGAGAAAAGCCGCCCGCACCTCCGGCCCGACCTCGAAAGCGCGCGGGCCGATGGCCGGGCCGAGCCAAGCCAGCAGGCGCGCCGGCGCGACCGCCATGGCCTGCACGGTTGCCTCGATGATGCCGGCCGCAAGCCCGCGCCAGCCACCGTGCGCGGCGGCAACCACGCTCCCTTCCTCGTCACAGAGCAGGATCGGCAGGCAGTCCGCCGTCAGCACGGCGCACACGACGCCGGGCCGCCGGCTGAAGGCCGCGTCGGCCTCGCTGCCCGCCGCGACGACATCGGCGCAGACAACACGCTTGCCGTGTACCTGCGCCAGCCAGCACGGCGCCGCCGGCAACTGCGCCTGCAGGCGGCGCCGGTTCTCCGCCACCGCCGCCGCCTCGTCGCCGACATGCATCGCAAGGTTGAATGACGCGAACGGCGTGCGGCTGACGCCGCCGGCGCGGGTCGTCACCATGGCATGGACACGCGCGGGCGCCGGCCATTCGGGCAAGATGAAGTCGCTCATGCGTCAGCCTGCCGCAGCGCTTCGACCAACTGCGCCAGATCCACCGGCGCCGCCGCCTCCCAGCCCATTTCCATGCGCGTCGCCGGATGGCAGAGTGCCAGGCGCCAGGCATGCAGCGCCTGCCGCGCCAGCGTCGGGCGGCCGGGTGCGCAACGCCGCATTCCGTAGGCCGGATCGCCGACCAATGGGTGGCCGATCTCGGCCATGTGCACGCGGATCTGGTGCGTGCGTCCGGTCTCCAGCGCACACTCCAGCAGCGTGGTGTCGCTGAAGCGCTCCAGCACGTGATAGTGCGTGCGCGCCTCGCGCCCACCGCCGACCACCGCCATCTTGGTGCGCTGCTGCGGATGCCGTCCGATCGGCGCATCCACCGTGCCATCGCGCGCAACCCGACCGCGCACCAGCGCAAGGTAGTGGCGCCTGACGCTGCGCGCCTGCAGCTGCCGCACCAGGTCGGTCTGCGCGGCGAGCGTCTTCGCCACCGCCAGCAGGCCGCTGGTGTCCTTGTCCAGCCGATGGACAATGCCGGCGCGCGGAATGGCCGCCAGTTGCGGTGCGTGGTGCAGCAGCGCATTGAGCAGCGTGCCCTGCCAGTTGCCGCTGCCCGGATGCACGACCAGGCCGGCCGGCTTGTTCACCACCAGGATGTCAGCGTCCTCGTACACGATGTCGAGCGGAATGGCCTCGGCCTGCTGCGCCTGTGCCGCCTCCTGCGGTGCTTCCGCTACCGAGACCCGTTCGCCGCCCCACACCTTGCGCTTCGGATCGGCCGCCGCGCCATCCACGCGAACGCGGCCTTCCTTCACCCACGCCGCCAGTCGGCTGCGCGAGTGCTCCGGCAGCATGCGCGCGAGCGCCTGGTCGAGGCGCGCGCCGGCGCAATCGGCCGGCACGACGAGCCGGCGCGGACAGTCGGCCGTGGCGAGTGCGTTATAATCGCCGCCGACTTTGTGCGAGGATTTCATATGCGTAGTCTAGCGGTTATTCTGGCCTTGTTCCTCGCCGGCTGCGGGCTGCTGCCCGAGGTGCAGGACGAGACCATCGGCTGGTCGGCCAACCGGCTCTATGCCGCCGCCAAGGAAGCGATGGCCGACGGCAGCTACGAGAAGGCGGTCAAGTATTTCGAGACGCTGGAATCGCGCTATCCCTACGGCCGCTACGCGCAGCAGGCGCAGATCGAAATCGCCTACGCCTACTTCAAGGCCAACGAGCCAGCCTCCGCCGTCGCCGCATGCGAGCGCTTCATCAAGCTGCACCCCAACCACCCCAACGTCGACTACGTGTATTACCTGAAGGGACTGGTGAACTTCAACGAAGACCTGGGTCTGATGGGCTACATTGCCATGCAGGATCTGTCAGAACGCGATCCCAAGGCGGCGCGCGAGGCCTTCGATGCATTCCGCGATCTGGTGACGCGCTTTCCCGACAGCAAATACGCCGCTGATGCGACCGCGCGCATGAAATACCTCGTGAATGCGCTGGCATCGAATGAGGTGCATGTCGCCCGTTACTACGTCCGCCGCGGCGCCTACGTCGCCGCCGCCAACCGTGCCCAGTTCGCCATCAAGACCTATCCCGATGCGCCGGCCAACGAGGAGGCACTGTTCCTTCTGGTGAAGTCCTACGACGCCCTCGGCCTGGCCGACCTGCGCGACGACGCCGAGCGCGTCATGCGGCGCAATTTCCCCAACAGCGACTACTACAAGCGCGGGCTCGACCGCAAAGAGCCCTGGTGGAAGCTCTGGTAGGCGCCGGTCACTGCCCCCACTGCAGCAGCTTTCGCTCGACGGTCTTGCGCGACACGCCCAGTCGGCGCGCCGCTGCAGACTTGTTGCCGCCGCAGGCGGCGACAACCTCCAGGATGTGGATCTTCTCCACCGCGTCGAGCGCGCTTTCCGCATCGGCGGGCGCTGCGCCCGGCGCCGACAGCGCGTCCAGCGGAAAATGGCCGAGAATGAGCGAGCGCTCGACCAGGTTGCGCAATTCGCGCACGTTGCCGGGCCAGGCATAGCATTCGAGGCGCTTCACGGTTTCCCGGTCGAGCGGCACTTCCGGCACACCGAGCTGTGCCGCCAGCTGCATCGAGAAGTGCAGCGCCAGCGGCCGGATGTCCTCGCGCCGCTGGCGCAGCGGCGGGATCGTCAGGTTGACGACATCGAGCCGGTAGAACAGGTCCTGGCGAAACCGCCCCTGCCTCACTTCATCGGCCAGCGCGCGATTGGTTGCGGCAACGATGCGAATGTCCACCGGAATTTCACGCGTCGAGCCAACCGGCCGGATCATGCGCTCCTCCAGCACGCGCAGCAGCTTGGTTTGCATCGCCAGCGGCAACTCGGCGATTTCGTCGAGGAACAGCGTGCCGCCCTGCGCATAGTAGAACAAGCCGTGATGCGCCTCGGCGGCGCCGGTGAACGCGCCCTTGACATGACCGAACAGCTCCGACTCGATCAGTTCGGCCGAGATCGCCGCGCAGTTGACCGGCACGAAAGGCCGTTGTGCGCGCGGACTCATGCTGTGCAGGGCGCGTGCCGCCACCTCCTTGCCGACGCCAGACTCGCCCTGCAGGAGCACCGTGCTGGGCAAGGCCGCCACGCGCTTGATCATCTGGCACAGGCGGCTCATCGCGTCCGAGCAGCCGACGACGCCTTCGATGCCGCCGGACAACTCCGCCACTTCGCGCCGCAACACGAAATTCTCGCGCAGCAGTCGCGCGCGGTCGAAGACGCGGCGAATCGAGTTGAGAATCTGGTCCACACGGAACGGCTTGAGGATGAAATCCGCCGCTCCTGCGCGCAGCGCGTGGATGGCCGTGTCGATGTCGGCAAAGGCCGTGATCAGGATGACGTCGACCTGGTAGCCGCCGTCGCGCAACTCGTCGAGCCATTCGACCCCGCTCTTGCCCGGCAGCGAAATATCCAGGATCACCAGGTCGAAGTGGATGCGGTTGAACAGTGCCTGCGCCGCCTCGACGCTCACCGCCGTCTCGACCAGGCCGCAGCGCCCGGCCAGCGTCCGCTGCAGGAAGCTGCGCATGCCTTCCTCGTCGTCGACGATCAGCACCGAATATTGTTGCCAGGCGTTGGCGCCGCCGCTCTTCAGCGCCGCCGGAGCATGCCGCTGGTTCATTTCAGCGGGCGATCGCCATCAGCACGCTGCACGGCGCATCCTCGATCAGCGACGCGCCGACCGAGCCCTTCCACCAGCGCGACATGAAGAAGGCGTGGCGGCGATGGCCGACGACGATCAAGTCCGCGGCCAGCGCGGTGGCAAGGCGGCAGATCTCGTCCACCGGCTCGCCCGTGACGACGTGCCCTTCCGCCTTGATGCCGCGCTCCGCCAGCTGCCGCAGGCCGTCGTCGAGGATGTCCTGGAAGCGCCGGTTTTCCTCGTCCTGCAGGCTTTCCGGCACGAAACCCTCAGTAAGGTAGAGCCCCGCCATCAGCGGCGCAACGGCCAGCAGGTGGATTTCGGCGTTGAGAAAGTTGTTGATGTCGGCGCACTCGAGCAGGGCCGTCCGTCCGCTCTGCGAACCGTCGTAAGCCAGCAGGACCTTGCGGTACATGATCCCTCTCCTCCAGCGTTTGCGGTGTTGCGCCGATGGTAATGGATCGCATGGCACCGTTCAATCGCTTTCGGCTTATACTTCGCCGTCCCAAAGTTGAGACTGGAAATGATGAAGCCTGATTTCGCCGCAGCCGATCTGATCCTCGGCATCGTTGGCGCCGGTGCGATGGGCCGCGGCATCGCCCAGATCGCCGCCCAGGGCGGCGTGCACGTGCGCCTCTTCGACCTCCTGCCGGGCGCTGCCGGCAGCGCGCGCGAGAGCATCGCCGCAACGCTGCACGGCCTCGCCGGCAAGGGCAAGATCACGGCGGATGCCGCGGCGGCGGCAGTCGCGCGCATCGAGGCAAGTTCGCGCCTTGAGGATCTCGCGCCCTGCCAGGTGGTCATCGAAGCCATCGTCGAGAAGCTGGAGGCCAAGCGCCAGCTGTTTGGCGCCCTCGAAGACATCGTTGCCGAGCATTGCGTGCTCGCCACCAACACCTCTTCGCTTTCGGTGACCGAAATCGCCGCCGCCTGCCGCCGGCCCGGCCGCGTCGCGGGCTACCACTTCTTTAACCCGGTACCGTTGATGAAAGTGGTCGAGGTGGTGGATGCGCTGCTCACGGAACCCTGGGTCGGCACCGCACTCGACCAGCTCGCCCGGCGCCTCGGCCATGCGCCGGTGCGGGCGAAGGACACGCCGGGCTTCATCGTCAACCACGCCGGCCGCGGTTACGTCACCGAGGCGCTGCGCCTGCTCGGCGAGAATGTCGCCGCGTTCCAGCAGATCGACCGCATCCTGCGCGAGGCCGCCGGCTTTCGCATGGGTCCGTTCGAACTGCTTGACCTCACCGGCCTGGATGTCTCGCAGCCGGTCATGGAATCCATCTACCGCCAGTACTACGAAGAACCCCGCTATCGGCCCTCGGCACTGGCGGCGCAGCGACTGGCCGGCGGCCTGCTCGGCCGCAAGAGTGGGCGCGGTTTCTACACCTACCCCGATGGCAAGCAGCAGGCCCTGCCGGTCGCCCCGGCGCCAACCGCGCGGCCTGCCCGCGTCTGGGTGAGCCCGGCACGGCCAGCGCTGGCCGACGCCGTCCGCGCACGCGTACAGGCGCTGGGCGGCACACTCGACACGCATGCGCGCCCGTCGGCCGACAGCCTGTGCCTGGTCACGCCGCTGGGCGAGGACGCCACGGGCTGTGCCACCGGCGAAGCACTTGACGCTGCCCGCACCGTCGCGATCGACGCGCTGTTCGGTCTCGACACGCACCGTACGCTGATGGCCACGCCGCTCACCACCATCGCATCGCGCGAGGCGGCGCATGGGCTGTTCGCCGCGGACGGTGTGCCCGTTACCCTCATCCGCGACAGCGGCGGCCTGGTCGCGCAACGCGTGCTGGCGCACATCGTCAACATCGGCTGCGACATCGCGCAGCAGGGCATCGCCACGCCGCAGGACATCGACCGCGCGGTCACGCTCGGTCTCGGCTATGCGAAGGGTCCGCTGGCACTCGGCGACGCCATCGGTGCGCCGACCGTGCTGGCAATCCTCAACAACCTGCTCGACGGCAGCGGCGACCCGCGTTATCGCCCGAGCCCGTGGCTGAAGCGCCGCGCCCTGCTCGGCGCCTCGCTGCTGACCGCCGAGTGAGCGGTCCTGCCCCGGCCATGATCGACTGGAACGTGATCGACACCGTCCTGCTGGACATGGACGGCACGCTGCTCGACCTGCATTTCGACAACCATTTCTGGCAGGAGCATGTGCCGAAACGCTACGCCGAGCGGCACGGCCTGCCACCGGCCGAGGCACACGGCCTGTTGGCAGAAATCTATCGCGCCAAGGCCGGCACGCTCGACTGGTATTGCGTCGATTTCTGGACGCGCGAACTGCAGCTCGACATCGCGCGCCTGAAGGAGGAAGTGGCCCACCTGATCGCCGTGCACCCGGATGTGCCCGAGTTCCTCGCAGCACTGCGCCGCCACGGCAAGGGCATCGCGCTCGTCACCAACGCCCATCGCAAGAGTCTGTCCCTGAAAATGGCACGTACCGGGCTGCAGGTGCATTTCGACCTGCTCATCACCTCGCACGAAGTCGGTCTGCCGAAGGAGGAGGCAGCGTTCTGGCCGGCCCTGCGCAAGATCCTGCCCTTCGCGCCCGAGCGCACGCTGCTCATCGACGACAGCCTGCCGGTGCTGCGCGCGGCACGCCAGGCCGGCATCCGCCACCTGCTCGCCATCTACCACCCCGATTCGCGCCAGCCGAAGAAGGACGTCGGCGAGTTCCGGGCAATCGCGCGTTTTGACGAGATTCGGCCAGGTCGATACGCCGTCCCGTCGTGAGGCCTTCAGGAGGAGGTGCCAACTGACGCGCGCGGGGCCGATCCGCAGATGCGCGCGACGACGGCCACCGCCCGCCGGGCGATTGGGGCGCGGTCCTCGTCGGCGACGATGTGGCAAAACAGGTTCGCGTCGCGGGCCATGGCATGGATCTGCAAGACCCGGCGATCACCGCAAGAATCGATTTTCCACCGAAGGGTTGACGCCTCGCTCAGGTGCCGGCGACGCGCGTGCGCTGCGCTGCCCGCATCGCACGGCTGGCGAGGTCCTTGAAGCCGTAATGCGCGACGACATGGCCGAGATGCGACCAACCCTCGGCAAGCCGCGAACCGGGACGCGTCGCGGCGCGATAAAGCGCAGCCGATGCGGACTCGATGGCGCCGCTGCCGCGCGCATGCAGCGCACCAACCCGGTCGAGCATGGCCGCCTTGCGAAAGACGGCGTAGGCATCCCGCGTGCGGCCCATCTGGTGCAGCGCCAGTCCGAGGAACTGCAGGGCGACGAGATCGCCGGGAATCGTGTGGAGCAGGTTGCGCGCCACCAGTTCCATCTGGCCGAGGTTGCCCGTCTGATAGAACGCCCCGAGAAGTTCGAGAAGGGAATGAATCATGAGTGCCTCCATTGTCTGTTTTGGCGAGGACCCGGCGAGAAGCGTCGTCCGGATCACCCGGATAGATGGGTTCACCGCATGCAAGTTCAATCAGGACGCGGGAATTTTTTCGCCTGCGGCAGGAAGTTTCGATGCATCAATCCACTATGACGTCATGTCGCTCCATGACGACAGATAACTTGCGCGTCAGCGACCGCGCCTGCCGAGTCGGCAGCGAACTGGTACATTTCGCCAGACCGACAATGACCCTGCGTCCGCGATGACCGACTCCGTTTCCCCACTCAGTCCAGAACGTGAACGACTCGCCCTGCTGGTGCTGGCCGGCATCCAGTTTGCCCACATCGTCGACTTCATGGTGATGATGCCGCTCGGGCCGATCCTGATGCGCACGCTGGCAGTCGGGCCGCACGAGTTCGGCCTGCTCGTCTCCGCCTACACGTTCACCGCGGCCGTTTCCGGATTGTTGATGGCCACATTCGTGGACCGCTTCGAGCGAAAGCGCATGCTGCTGGTGATGCTGCTGCTGTTCGCCGTGGCGACCCTGGCCTGCGGACTGGCGCCGGATTTCTGGACGCTGCTGGTGGCGCGCGGCGCCGCCGGCGCCTTCGGTGGCGTGCTCGGCGCCATGGTGCAGATGATGGTCGGCGACCTGATACCCTTCGCGCGGCGCGGCCGCGCCAGCGGCACGATCATGGCCGCGTTTTCCGTTTCCACCGTTGCCGGTGTACCGGCCTCGCTGTACCTTGCCAATCACTTCGGCTGGCGCTTTCCCTTTGTTGCCATTGCCGTCGCCGCCCTCGGCTTCCTCGCGCTCGGCTGGCGCGTGCTGCCGCCGGTGCGCGGGCATCTGCCGGCAGCGGATGTGCGCGCCCATCCTTTCGCTGCCATGGCCGACGTGTTGCGCGATGCGAACCATCTGCGCGCCATGGGCTTCATGGCGCTGGTGATGTTCTCCAGCTTCATGGTAATACCGTACATCACCATTTACATGGTCGGTAACGTCAAGGTGACACAGGACGACATCCCGTTGATCTACCTGTTCGGCGGCGTGGCCTCGTTTTTCTCCGCGCGCTGGATCGGCCGCATGGCGGATCGCCACGGCAAGGTGCGGGTATTTCGCCTGGTCGCCGGCGCCGCGATCGTGCCCCTCCTGCTGCAGACGCACATGATGCCGCTGCCACTGGCGGTCGTACTGGTCTGCACGACGCTGTTTTTCGTCCTGGTGCCAGGACGCATGGTGCCGGCCATGGCAATCGTCACCTCCGCGGCGCGGCCGCCGCTGCGCGGCACCTTCCTGGCGCTCAACGCGGCAATCATGCAACTCGCTTCCGGACTGGCGGCCGCGCTCGGCGGGCTGATCATTGCCACCGATGCCGCCGGCCAGATCACCCGCTACAACTGGGTCGGCTACCTCGCCGCGGCGATGGCCCTGCTGGGAATCGTCGCCGTCGGCCGCGTCGTCCTGCCGCAGGGCGCGGCGGGACGACCCTGATCATGGCGAACGTTTCCGGCCCAGGCCGTAATAATAGGCGCTGACGATGAAGGCAACCACCAGCATCGCCATTGCGTACTTGCCGTAGAAGCTGTTGACGTAGTCCTGCCCGCCGATAAACCACGACAGCAGGATGGAACCGATCGCCAGCGCCGACAGGCACATGACGCTGAGCGCGATCAGGAAAACGCCATCCCGCCCGCCGCGGCCGTGAAACTCGCTGCTTGCCTGTTCCATTCTCCCTCCCCCTCTTATCGTAAACAGTAAACATCGGACTCCCCAGACTGATGATAGCCGCCACGGCGCCGGGGTCAAGGACAATTCCATATTGTGCAGCGCACACCGCGCCGGATCGGTGTTCCGTCGTGGCCGGCACCGTCCACCGTGGCAATTGAAGCACCGCGAAACGGCGTGGTATCGTTGAACGCGAATCCCGTTTCCACTCGTGGAGAACAGCATGCACGGCCTGATGCAGAACCTGCCCTTGATGATCTCTTCCCTGATCCGGCACGCCGACCGCAATCACGGCGACACCGAAATCGTTTCACGCGAGACCACCGGCGGCCTCCACCGCTATACCTATCGCGACGCGCACCGCCGCTCACGCCGGCTGGCGCGCGCCCTGCTCTCGCTCGGCGTCAAGCCGGCCGACCGGGTGGCGACGCTGGCCTGGAACAACCACCGCCACTTCGAACTGTATTACGGCGTGTCGGGCATGGGCGCCATCCTCAACACGGTTAACCCGCGCCTGTTTCCCGAGCAGATCGCCTACATTCTCAACCACGCCGACGATGGCCTGGTCTTCTTTGACCTGAGCTTCCTGCCGCTGGTCGAGGGCGTCGCGCCCCACTGCAAGGGCATCAAGGCCTGGGTGGCGCTGACCGACCGTGCCCACATGCCGGAATCGCAACTGGACCTGCTCTGCTACGAGGAACTGGTCAACGCCCATTCCGACGACTATGTGTGGCCGGAGTTCGACGAGAATACCGCCTCCTCCCTGTGCTACACCTCGGGCACCACCGGCAACCCGAAGGGAGCGCTTTATTCGCACCGTTCGACGGTACTGCACGCCTATGGCTCGGCCATGCCGGACGCACTCAACCTCTCGGCGCGCGACACCGTGCTCCCGGTCGTTCCGCTCTTCCACGTGAACGCCTGGGGCCTGCCCTACGCCTGTGCGCTGGCCGGCGCCAAGCTGGTGATGCCGGGGCCGCAACTCGACGGCGCCAGCCTGCACGAACTGTTCGAGGCCGAGGAGGTTTCCGTCAGCGCCGGCGTGCCGACCATCTGGCTCGGCCTGCTGCAGCACCTGCAGGGCAAGGGACTGACGCTGTCCACCGTCAAGAGGCTGGTGATCGGCGGCTCGGCGGCGCCGCCCGCCATGATCCGCGCCTTCGACGAGCAGTTCGGCATCACCGTACTGCACGCCTGGGGTATGACCGAGATGAGCCCCCTCGGCACGGTCAATACCCCGAAGGGTAAGCACCTCAAGCTGTCCGCCGCCGAGCGCGACAAGCTGCGCCTCAACCAGGGCCGCCCGATCTACGGCGTGGACATGAAGATCGTCGATGACGAAGGCCGCGAGCTGCCGCGCGACGGCAAGGCGTTCGGCGACCTGCTGGTGCGCGGGCCGTGGATCGTCTCCGGCTATTTCAAGGGCGAAGGCGGCAACGTCCTGCGCGAGGGTGGCTGGTTTCCCACGGGCGACGTTGCCACGCTGGATGCGGACGGCTACATGCAGATCACCGACAGGTCGAAGGACGTCATCAAGTCGGGCGGCGAGTGGATCAGTTCGATCGACCTGGAGAACCTCGCCATGGCCCATCCGGCAGTAGCCGAGGCGGCAGTGATTGGGGTGGCGCATCCGAAGTGGGATGAACGCCCGCTGCTGATCGTGGTGAAGAAAGTCGGCCTGGAGGTCACGCGCGAGCAATTGCTCGACTTCATGCGCGACAAGATCGCCAAGTGGTGGATGCCCGACGACGTCGCCTTCGTCGACAGCCTGCCGCATACCGCCACCGGCAAGCTGCTCAAGACGCGGTTGCGCGAGGATTTCCGCAACCATCCGCTGCCGCAGTGAGCATGCGCGACCGATGCGTTGATCCGCTCTGCGAAACTTGCCGTGTGAAAGGTTGGCCAAACCAACGACTTCGGGTACAGTGCAGCGAAGCATCCGCTTTGCTCATCGGAGGTAGGCTGTAGATGATTTACTCGCTGCACGAAATGCAACACGCCGCCGTCGCACCCCTGCGCCTCCTGGCCGAAGCCAGCCAGCAACTCTTCACCAACCCCTTCAGCCCCCTCGCCTACCTGCCGCACAGCAGCCGCGTTGCTGCCGGCTCCGAATTGCTGGCCCGCGTGGCCCGGCGCTACGAGAAGCCCGCATTCGGCCTGAGCCATACGCTCATCGACGGCGAGACGGTTGCCGTGCGCGAAATGGTCGTCGCGAAAAAGCCATTCTGCGACCTGCTGCGCTTCGAGCGCGCCACGACCTGGCAACACCCGAAGGTGCTGCTGGTGGCGCCGCTGTCCGGCCACTACGCGACTCTGTTGCGCGACACCGTGCGCGCGCTGCTGCCTGACCACGACGTCTATATCACCGACTGGATCGACGCCCGCTCGGTGCCGCTGGCCGATGGCTACTTTCATTTCGCCGACTACGTCGCCTACATGCAGGATTTCATCCGCACGCTCGGGCCCGACGTGCATGTGATTTCGGTGTGCCAGCCTACCGTGCCGGTGATGGCGGCAATCTCGCTGATGGCCGCCGCAGACGATCCGGCACAGCCGCGCAGCATGACCCTGATGGGCGGCCCGATCGACACGCGGCGCGCGCCAACCGAGGTCAACAACTACGCCAAGACGCGCAGCCTGCGCTGGTTCGACATGCACGTCATCACGCGCGTGCCGCTCAAGTACCCCGGCTATGCGCGGCGCGTCTATCCCGGCTTCCTGCAGCACGCCGGCTTCGTCGCCATGAATTCCGACCGACACATGCAGGCGCACCTCGATTTCTACAACCACCTGGTGGAAGGCGACGGCGACTCGGCCGAGGCCCACCGCAAGTTCTACGACGAGTACAACGCCGTGATGGACCTGCCGGCGGAGTACTACCTGGAAACGCTCGACGTGGTATTCATGAAGCACCGGTTGCCGAGAGGCGAGATGGTGGTGGCCGGCCAGCACGTCAAACCGTGGACGATCCGCAAGACGGCGCTGTTCACCATCGAAGGAGAACTCGACGACATCTCCGGGCCCGGCCAGACGGAGGCCGCCCATGACTTGTGCAGCAACCTGCCCGCTGCGAAAAAGGAGCACTTCCTCGTTCCCGGCGTCGGCCACTACGGCATATTCAGCGGCCGCCGCTGGCGCGAAACCATCTGCCCGCGCGTCGGCGAGTTCATCCGCCGGAACGCCTGAATTTTCCCCTCTCCCCGGCCCCTCTCCCCGCCGGGGGCGAGGGGAGTAGCATGGTCGCTTCCGCCAAGTTCAGGACGCCGGAGCCGAACCGTTCCATGGCCGACGCCGCCAATCTCGACCGCAAACCGCAAAAAAGCAGCCTGACGACGCTCAGGGGCCTGCTTCCCTTCCTGGCGCCCTACAAGCGCGAGTTCGTCCTCGCCGGCATCGCGCTGCTGGTCGCCGCCGGCGCCATGCTGGCGATTCCGTATGCGTTCAGGCAGATGATCGACCTGGGCTTCGGCGCCGCCGGCTCGCAAAGCATTCGCCACGTCGACCTGTACTTCCTCGCGCTGTTCGGCGTGGCCTGCGTGCTCGCCATTTCGACGGCGGCGCGCTTCTACACGGTGTCGTGGCTGGGCGAGCGGGTCACCGCCGACATCCGCAACGCGGTGTACAAGCACGTCGTCACGCAAAGCCCGCAGTTCTTCGAGACCACGCGGACCGGCGAAGTATTGTCGCGCCTGACCGCCGACACGACCCTGATCCAGGCCGTCGTCGGCACCAGCATCTCGATGGCGCTGCGCAATACCCTGCTCTTCGCCGGCGGCATGGCAATGCTCTTCGTCACCAGCATCCGGCTGTCGTCGATCATCGTTGTGTTGCTGGCCGCGGTGGTGCTGCCGATCGTCCTCTTCGGCCGCCGCGTGCGCAAGCTGTCGCGCGACTCGCAGGACCGCATCGCCGACGCCTCGGCCATGGCCGGGGAAATCCTCAATGCGATGCCGACCGTGCAGGCCTTCACGCATGAAGCGGTGGAATCCGGCCGCTTCGGCGCCTCGGTCGAGGATGCCTTCAGGACGGCGATGCGGCGCATCCGCGCGCGTTCGCTGCTCACCGTGATTGCCATCCTGCTGGTGTTCGGCGCGATTGTCTTCGTGCTGTGGCTGGGCGCGCACGCGGTCATCCAGGGCCGCATGACGGGCGGCGAACTGGGGCAGTTCATCCTGTACGCCGCCATCGTCGCCGGCGCGACCGGCGCGCTGGCCGAGGTGCTGGGCGAGGCACAGCGGGCGGCAGGCGCCACCGAGCGTCTGCTGGAACTGATGTCGATGCGTTCACCGATCCAGTCGCCGGCTCATCCGCAGCCGCTGCCTCGGCGCAGCGGCAACGGTGCCGCGGTGGCGCTGGAGGACGTTGTCTTCCACTACCCGTCGCGGCCGCAAACGGTTGCCCTGTCGCACATGTCGCTGACCATCGCACCCGGCGAAACGGTCGCCGTGGTCGGGCCCTCGGGCGCCGGCAAGACGACGCTGTTCCAGCTGTTGCTGCGCTTCTACGACCCGCAACAGGGCTCGATTGCGCTGGATGGAGTCGACATCCGCCAACTGGATCTGCATGCCCTGCGCGACGCCATCGGCATCGTGCCGCAGGACACGGTGATCTTTTCCGCCGACGCAATGGAAAACATCCGCTATGGCCGCATCGATGCCACGGACGAGGAAGTCATCGCCAGCGCCCAAATGGCCGCTGCGCACGAATTCATCGAGAAACTGCCGCAAGGCTATCGCTCGTTCCTCGGCGAGCGCGGCGTGCGCCTGTCGGGCGGGCAACGCCAGCGCATCGCCATCGCCCGCGCCATGCTGAAGAATCCGCCGCTGCTGCTGCTGGACGAAGCGACCAGCGCGCTGGATGCGGAATCGGAACGCCTGGTGCAGGGCGCGCTGGAAGCGGCGATGGTCGGCCGCACCACGCTGATCATCGCCCACCGCCTGGCAACGGTTCAGCGCGCGGACCGCCTCATCGTCATGGAAAACGGCCGCATCCTGGAGACCGGCACGCATGCCTCGCTGATCGCGCTGGGCGGCATCTACGCCAATCTGGCGGCGCTGCAGTTCCATGCAACGCACTGAACACCGCCAACGCAGGGATACCGCCTATCTGTCGGCAGATGACAGCATGCGGTTGAACTCGCCGCTGTTTATCAGGCGCCGCAGCTCACTCGCCCCACCCAGCAGAACACCTCGGACGAAGACCATCGGAAAGGTCGGCCAGCCGGTCCACATCTTCAGCGCGTTGCGGCGGCGCCAACCCTTCAGGTAGTTGCCGTACTCCAGATAGGCATACGGCACGCCCAGCGCAGTCAGCGCCTTGCGCGCCTTGCGCGGAAAGGGGTTCTGCGCCATCCCGACCACCACGACGGCGTTGGCGGCGATGGCGGCCTGCACTTCGCGGACAATGTCGGCATGGCTGTTGCCGATCGTCTCCCTGATGTCAGGGTGGATATGCGCTTCGTCAAGAATGGCGCGGCTCATGCGGCTTCCCATTTGCCAGCGGGCGTCAATCGGCAACCGGCTCTTCGGCCGAGGGACGTCGGTTGTTCTCATGGTGCTTGACGTCTCCGCGCTGCTTGCGACCATACTCTTCCAGCTGGCGCTTGGCGGCATCGAAGGCATCGCGCAAGGCGACGTAGATATCCTCGTGCTTGTCGCGATTCACGACGATTTCGCTGCCTGGCACTCTGATATCGATGCGCACGTTGTGCAGCTTGCCCTGGTGATGGTGTTTGTGGGGCAGTTCCACGGCGACGTGGCAGCCGATGATGTTGGGATAGAAGGTCTCCAGCTTGGCCGCCCTCTCGCGAATGTGCTGCTCGACCGCGTCGGAATGCGCGATGTCCTTGAATGTGATCTGGATGGATTTTTGCATGGCATTGCCCTTATCGATGTAAACGAATGGATACTGCGTTCCAGCATAGCTGCGGAAACCCGCCACGCTTTGAGATATGTCAAGCCGCCGCTCGCGCCCGCTGCGGCATGCCTGCCGTCGCCCGGATGATCCAGGGCGAAAGGTATGCGGCCCGAGCGCCGGATGCCGATACCGAAGCGCGCCGCGTCGACGGCGCGGGAGTCGATCCTCGCCATCCGGTTTCGATTTTGGGGTTTTCGTCGGCACTCATGGTGCCACACTCGGATGCATCGAAGAAGGTCCGCAGCGGCGAGACCGGCGACACCAGCACTTTTTGACGCGCGTCAATAAACCGGCGCGCGAAACAGCGATAGTTTGTCACTTCGATACTGGTTCATAATGCGACCAGGTATCCGTGGGAAGGAGATCATCATGCGCAAGCATTTGCCGGCCGCTGCGGTTGAACACGACAGGACGCGCGTGATCGAGCGGCCAGACGGTTTTTACTGGCAGGGACCGTCGGGTGACAAGGAGTTCGGACCGTTCGCCACGCTGGTAGAAGCCGCCGAGGACATGGAGTACAACAGTGATTCAGACTTCGAGCCCGGCGAGACCCTGGCCGAAGCCGAGAACGAATTGGGCATCTCCGACTGGATCGATCCGGATACCGGGCAGCCCGCCGAAGAGGGCGCGCCGCATATCGAGGATCACTGAACGCGCGACGATCTGGCATGGCGCTCGTCCTCGCTTCACCGGCCTTCGCTGACGGCGGCACGATTCCGCCTGAGTTCACCTGCCAGGGCAGCGACCGTTCGCCGCCCCTGGTGTGGTCGGGTATGCCGGCCGCTGCCCGCAGCCTCGTGCTGATCGTCGACGACCCCGATGCCCCCGACCCCGCCGCGCCGAAAATGACCTGGGTGCATTGGCTGCTCTACAACATCCCGCCGGCGGCCGGCGCGCTGGCCGAGGCGGTCCCGCCTCGCCAGCTTCCCCCGGGTACGCTGGAGGGCACGAACGACTGGAAGCGCACCGGCTACGGCGGCCCCTGCCCCCCGATCGGCGAACACCGATATTTTCACAAGCTGTACGCCATCGATACCGTTCTGCCGGATCTGGCGCGGCCGACCAAGGATGTCCTGGAGCGGGCGATGCGCGGCCACGTGCTGGCCCGGGCCGAACTGATTGGCACCTACCGGAAGACCCCTTGACGCGCCCGGCGCGATGATCCGGCCGGACTACCAGGGCGGCAGCATCGTCAATCTGGTGCGCTCGCTTACCGACTGCTGCGGTGCGCCGCCGCTGCCCTACGCGCCGCTGCGCGGGTTCGCTGCGGCGGATTGTGCCCGGCGCAGCATCGCCCTGCTGGTCTTGGACGGCCTCGGCTACAACCATCTCGAACGCGCCGCGCCGGGCGGTTGCCTGCATCGTCGCCTGCATTCGTGCCTGACTTCGGTCTTTCCATCGACGACGGCCAGTGCCGTCACCACCTTCCTGACCGGCCTGGCGCCGCAGCAGCATGCACTCACCGGCTGGCACATGTATTTCGCCGAACTCGATGCCATTGCCGCCGTATTGCCGCTCACGCCGCGCGGCGGTGGCCGCTTCGACGCCGCGCCGGGCGAACTGCCGCGCCGGCTGTTCGGTCATGCGCCCCTGGTCGAGCGCCTCCGGCGGCCCGCGGTGTTCGTCGCTCCGGCGGCAATCGCCGCATCGGAATTCAGTCGTTACCACGCCGGCGGTGCCACGGTTCGTGCCTACGGTGGCCTGGCGTCCTTCTTCGCGCAAATCGAGGCGGCGTTGGCGGCAGCCACCGAGCCCGCCTACATCTATGCCTACTACCCGCGCCTCGACGCGCTTGCCCATGAACACGGCGTCGGCAGCAGCCGGGTTGCCGATCATCTTGCGGCAGTCGACGAGGCCTTCGGTCGCTTCGTTGGGGCAATTCAGGGAAGCGGCACGCTCGTGCTGGCGACGGCGGATCACGGCTTCATCGACTCGCCGCCCGAACGCACGATCGAACTGGAGCAGCATCCGCGCATGGCGGAAATGCTCGCCCGTCCGCTCTGCGGCGAGCGGCGGGTGGCCTATTGCTACGTGCGCGCCGGTCGCGCGCAGGACTTCGAGGACTACGTGGCACGGCACCTCGGCGCAAGCGCCGCGCTTATGCCCAGCAACGAACTGATCGACCGCGGCTGGTTCGGGCCGGGAAACCCCGATCCACGCCTGGCGCGGCGCGTCGGCGACTACGCATTGCTCATGAAAGATGACTGGACACTGTGCGACTGGCTGCCGTCGGAAAAGCGCCATGTCCAGATTGGCGTGCATGGTGGCGCCAGCGATGACGAAATGCTCGTGCCACTGATTGTCGCGGAAGCATGAAAGTGCTCACGCGCCTCAGAGCTGGCGCACCACCTGAACCGTGTCGGCATCCCCCAGGTTGCGATGCGAGACAAAGCCGAGCTGGCGGGCGAATTTCAGCATCTTGTGGTTGCTCGCAAGAACGAAGCCTTCCATCGTCTTCAGGCCGCGCAGTCGCGCCGCGTCCATCAGCTCGGCCATGAGCATGCCCGCAACACCGCTGCCTTGCCAGTCGTCATCGACAACGATCGCGAACTCGCAGGCGCAATCGCCCGGCTCGACAACGTAGCGCGCAACGCCAATCTCCACCTCGCCGCCGTCGCGCACGACGGTTGCCACCAGGGCCATGTGGCGATTGTAGTCGATGCTCGTGAGGTACTGCAGCTTGCGCGGTTGCAGTTCGCGCAGTGTCTGCATGAAGCGGTAGTAGCGCGAGTCATCGGAGAGGTGGCGCACAAACGCCTGCTCCATCGCCGCGTCCTGCGGCCGGATCGGCCGGATCGTCACCGGCGTGCCGTCGAACAGATGGCGGTTCTTGACGAGATGGGCGGGGTAGTCGGTCATCGTGGGCGGCCGGGCGCACATACAAAAGGGGCTGCATCGCTGCAGCCCCTCGGATACTTGGCGCGCCCGGAGAGATTCGAACTCCCGACCCCCTGGTTCGTAGCCAGGTACTCTATCCAGCTGAGCTACGGGCGCGTAAAAAAAGTGCGCGAATTATATCAAAGTGGCGGAGAGAGAGGGATTCGAACCCTCGATGCAGGTTTTGCCCGCATACTCCCTTAGCAGGGGCTTCATAGGTCTAATACTGGCGCGGTTTTCCGACGTTTTTTGGCATTCTTGGCACACTGGTGGCACAATTCCCCCTGAAAGGACGAGGAGGAACGATGGCTACGATAACAAAACGCGGCGACTATAGTTGGCGCGCCCAGGTGCGGCGCAAGGGCGCGCCACCGATAACCAAGACATTCACAACTCGGGCAGACGCGAGACTATGGACGGAAGAACTCGAGCGGGAGATCCGGCTCGGGATCTACCTCCCCAAGAAGGCTGCAGAAACGACTACATTCGATAACCTAGCCGACCGCTTTGAGAAGGAGTTCGCGCCGCATCACTACCGTGGTGAGGGCTGGAAGCACAAGATAAAGCCACTGCGCGCCACGTTCGGAAAATACGCTCTCGCCGCGATTACGTCGCCTCTGGTCGCGCAGTATCGGGATGCCCGCCTCAAGGCCCCGGATCCTCGCTACAAGGATCCGGCCAAGGCGCCGCGTCTATCGCAAGCAACTGTAAAGACGGAGATCGACTTGCTGTCGAAATTGGTCGGATTTGCGATGAAGGAATGCGGCATTACCTTGCCGCAGGGAAACCCAGTCGCGAATATCCGCAAACCAACCGATGACAAGCGCCGCAATCGCCGTCTGGTGGGTAGCGAGGCCGACCGGTTGCTCAAAGAATGCGAAGCGTCGAGCTGCGCATATCTCGCCCCGGCAGTGCGGTTATCACTCGAAACGGCGATGCGGCAGGGCGAACTGCTCAACTTGCAATGGAAGGATATCGACTTCAAGCGTGGTCTGGTACTGCTACTCGATCCCGAAAAGCTAAAAAACAAGACCCCGCGGGCCGTACCCCTCTCCGGCACGGCGATAGCTGTTCTACAGGGCACTCCCAGGTCGATAACGGGGCAGGTCTTCCCTGTTGCCCGACAAGCGGCATATGGGGCTTTCACGCGAGCATGCAGACGCGCAGGTATTGATGACTTCCGTTGGCACGATCTGCGGCACGAGGCGCTGTCCCGGCTCGCGGAGCGCGGGGATCTGTCGGTGCTGGAACTCGCCGCGGTCAGCGGACACAAGACCCTGCAGATGCTGCAGCGCTACACGCACCTGCAAGCGGAGAAGATCGCTCAGAAGCTAGGATGAAGCCTCAGGTTGAATGCCCAGATTGCCAGCAGCTCCGTCTATCGGGCCATGCAGCCCATGTCGAGTGCATTCTGCAAACGATGCCCGAATGCCCTTTACCGAACCTGAATCGTACCCCTCACTCTTCAAGCCATTCGAATTTCGGAATGGGCCTCTCCGTCCCCGGCCAGACGAAGAGCGATTCTCGTTTGCATGACAAGCAGTGGCGCGCTGCGTCCCACTCTTTCACCCATGTCTCAAAGCACGGGTGGCTGCGCCGGATCATCTGCGTTCGCTCCCCGTCGGGCGTGATAGGCAGCAGGGCCAGGCGGTTGTTTTCCGGCAGATTACGCCACTGCGCATATTCTCCCTGGTTCAGCAAGACGGCGCGCCCGTCGACTTCGAGATTGGCAACAGAAATGACCGGCTGACACGTCTTCTCGTTGATCGTGCGAACCTCCAAGAGTCTCGCTCTCGCGCCGATGCTGTTCAATACCGCCCCGGCGGCCAGATCGATGACAGCGGACATCGCTGGGCCAGGGCTGGCGCCGGCCAGCGGCGCCGCCATGTGCGGCAGGCCTGCCGCGTTGTCGCTTCCCCGCAGCCCGGTCTTGCCAGCCGTTGCTACGACGATTACTTGCTCGCCGTCGGCAGGTGCATAGCGCGTGCCTTGGCCGGTGGTCGCGCAGCCAGGCAGTACGAACGCGCCGATCAAGAGTGTGGCGGTCCGGATGGGATGGATAAGAGTAATCACGACTACCTCATGAGGAAACCGAATCAGCAAGGTGGTGACGGGAAAGTCCATCCGCTGAATGGGTCATGGGAGCCTGTCAGCCGCAACCGTCGCGAACTCACGCGCAAAAATGTGCATGTTGAGCGTCACCTATGATAGGCGGGCGCAAGCCTTCCGTTGGTATTGCTGCAGCCGGCCTGCTGCGGAAATACCTCGCTGCCTTTTAGCCATTGCTCACCGGCATATCCAGGAAGTTGCACCTTCAGTGCAATCCGGACCATCGGTTGCTTGACCTCTATGACCGGCCCGCAGAAAGTGTCATCGCCGGACTTCAGGCCCGCGCGCCACTTGGCAAGTTCGGCTGATTCTCTTGCAAGCCGTTCTGCCTCTACTTGGGCAGCAATGCGCTCCTGGCGCTCAGCTTCCTTCAAATGTTGCATTGCTCTTGGTACCAAACCATCTGGATCATTCGATTCATATAGTTGAATGAACGCCCGAATCTCCCTAGACAACTTGGCCTGTGCAAACTTGTCACGATAGACTTGAAGCTTTTGTAAGGCCTCTTCATTTTCGAGATGCTGAACACGGGCCATGGCCACAAGAACAAAGTTGTCCGGATCCCTATCCCGATATTTTTCGATAAACCTGCGCAGGGCAACAACAGAGATCGCACGCTCGAATTCCTCTCGATACAGGATTCGGGAAACATAGGCCGGAACGACGGTCATAGCTTCAATGTCACTCAAGACTGCCCTTACCTTTTCGTTGTCGACTGACATGGCAGAGCCAAGCCCGAGCCCCATGTTGAAGATGCCAAAGGTGAAGACAGTCGAGACAACATTCGCGAAGAGCTGCTTTCCGGGATCGACTGATTTCGTGAGCCTGCTGTCGCAAGGGTTATAAGCTGGGCGCTCCTTCTTCTGGCCAGAAAAACATATGTAGGGATTGATTATTGGCCGCGTGCCGCTCTTGTCGTTGCGCTGCTGGAATTGATAGTAGTCATCGAAAAATGGCTCTACGAATTGCATGTCTCTGGAGAAGGAAAGGATCTCATGTCTTGAAGGATCAATTGACGTCGGGGCGCTGCGCCCAATATTAATCAATTTCCAAGTCGGATCCGCGTATTCGACGAGCACGAATATCCCATTGCGCACTTGCTGTCCATTTCCGATTTCTATCGACGATCGCGCCGGGTGGTCAGTCGCGATCGGTTGCTCGTCGGCATCTGCAGTTTGAAACAGAGCTGAGAAGGCCATGATAATGCACGCAGGTACCACCCGCGCCAAAAAGCGGCAGCACAAGCGCGACCGGGAAAACACGAATAACGATGGCATGGGCACAAATCCCTTTTGTTGGAGTGCCTGCGACACAGCATCCGACCATGGCCCTCGTCGGGGCGGCGCGGATGGCGGAAGCATAGCACAGCGCCTACGACTGGCTCGATCCGTCATCGGAACGCAAGTCATTGAAATTGCGTGTGACCTTAACGAATTGGCTGGTTTGGAGTCGAGGGAGGACGAAGGCCGCCAAGAGCCACAAAAAGAAAGACTGCCCGGGAATGCCTTGACGCGACCAACGCAACCATAATCTCCCTGCTTCCCGAAAACGTGGTGCTCTGACACCAACTCTCGCCGTCGACCTGCCGAGAAAGCGCGCGCGAGCGAAAACCATTCCCTTCGCCAGCCGCTCCCATCACACCCTCCCTGTAAACAGACGGGGCAGCAACGGCCGTTCTTGTTTGCGGCCTATCCTAGCAGCATTTTGCCATATCGGCACTGACCCACCCTTAGGATGCCTTGATGGCCTTGATCGCCTCGGCCACTGCCCGCGCCTGCGCACCACCGCTGGTGTCCCGCAGGCGGCGGGTCATCTCTTCTATCGTCTCGAAAATTGCGTTTTCGCCCATCATTACTCTCCTAGAAAGTTGTCCCATACCCCTCGCCGCCGGCGGGAACCGCCTGGCCGCAGGTTGTTCAGTTTTCGCCCTGCAGCATGATCGTCACGACCGGCTCGCCCTCATCACCGGGGCCGCAGTGCATCTGCAGCGTCACCAGCCGAGGCCGCACCCCGCGGCCGCCGCGCGGCACGCGGTACAGCTGAAAGCGCTCGCGCCCCCAGCGCGCCGCCTGGCTGGCCATGAAAGCCACGTCCCACAGCCGCCCGGCCTCGTCCTGGTAGACCTGCCGTTTGCTGTCCGCCTCGCCCCACGCCACACAGTGTTCCCACGCCGCGCGCGTCACGGCCACGGGCCATTTGAAGCCTGCCTCGGCGGCGATGGCCGAAACATCCACGAGCACGCCATCATCGAGCGCCTGAGCGCGGGTGTAGGTGCTGATCGGCTCCTCAAAGATTACCGTCATATCGGCAACTGCTTGCGAATGTCCGTACATTTCTAGCCTCCGTTCAGAAATCATCTACGTATGCTGGCGGCCTGCGAAGCTGCCGCCTTCCTCCGCCCTCAACACTGCATCCGGTTTTGCCTTTCAACCGGCCCCGGGGGCGGATCGGGGGGCTTTCGCGGAAAGGAGGTCAGGGGGTTCTCCGGCGGGGTTTCGGCGCGGTGCAAGACGGCGTGACAGACAAGGGATCGTGGAATAAATGGGAGGGCCCGCCGCAGGCGGGAGGGCACCCCTTTATGCCGCGAAAGCCCGCAGGCTGGCGCGACGGCTTGCTTGAGCGCCGCCGCCGGAAAACCCCCTGACCGACTTGAAGCCCCCCGATCTGTTCCCGGGCCCTTACGTTCGCGCGACGCGCGCACGACAGGCCTCTGACGCATTTGGCGCTCCGGCTCCGCCGGGGCGCGGCCCTGGGGGTCGCCCAGCGGCGGGGGTTCGCGAAGCGATCCCCCAGGAGCGTGCGGCAGTAATTGAAGTCGAAGGTGGAGCCGCGCAGCGGGTCGCGGCGTAGCCGGAAAGGCGCGGTCGGCGCAAAACGCCGAGCCGCCCGGGACTCAGATCGGATCACACTCAATGTGCGGAAACTCATATCCATTCGCCGTAACCGGCATCGACATCGCCACCATCCCGTAGACCTGCGCCCAACCTTTCTGGAAACACAATCTGTCGCGGCAGGTCACGACCGGCTCCGTAGCCTTCGGGTGTGAATAGCGCACCGTTGCCGGTCGTTCGCAGTACGCGCAACGCGGCGGATACTCTCCCGCTGGAGGCAGACGGAACGACCGGTCCGCCGCCGCCGCCTTCAGCTCGGCCCACACGTCAGCCCCCCGCCCGCCCAATCCCGCCTCGGCATCGATCGCCGCGATGGTCGACAGACTCCCAGCCACAGCGGCCCGCCGTGGGTGGAACTCGCACACCACCTCGCCGCACACGATCACGAGCACCGGCCACGGCTGCGGCCCGACCCAGCTCTGCACCACGATATGCCACGCCGGCACGCCATGCTGGACGAAGGCCGGCGACTGGGCCGCCTCGATCAGCAGCTCGCGCATCGCCGGGCCTGGCGTCGACGCCATCGCATCCGTGAAGCGCTGCGCGACATGAGCTGGCAGAACCATGAAGGGCGCATCGCCGAGAATCAGCACGTCGGCCAGGGCGACGCGCAGCGTCGCCTCCGCACCGCCGTGCATCGGCGTGAAGTACCACACTTCATCATTATTCACGGCAGCACCGCCGCTACGATGTGAAGATCGGCGCCTTCTTTCATGTAGGCAATAAGCAAGCGCCGCTCGCCGGTCTCGCAGCGCTGGATGCGCGCCACGGCACCATCGTGCAACACCTCGGTGGTACCGGGGCATGCCGAGATCGCCACCATATCGAGTGCCTCAGCATCGACGCCGCGCACCCTCGCCGTCATAAAGCGCGGCTCCCCGTCCGCTGGCTCCAGCGCGAACTCAATCGTCCGGCCGGCACAAAGGGCGCTGAAGGTTCGTACGCGACCAACGACGCGCAGATTTGACAAGGTCGCGGGTGCGCCGCATGCGACTGACAAGCGCTCATCAAGAGCCTCGGCTGCATCGGCGGATCCGCTATGGGACAACGCCCCGACCGTCGCGACTGCGGGCACCGCCGCGACGGCGCCGGCGAGGAAATACGGCAGGAGCACCGGAGCGCCGCCGAGCAAAGCAAGTAAGGTAAGCATGACTCCTCCAATAGGATCAGTAACGAAGGCCGAAGCCGATGGCAATAGCGTCGTGACGCGCGCGCAGATTCGCCTCCCCGCCCCCAAGCACGCCGCCAAGCACGCCGCCAATCGAGCCAGCGCCGGCCACCGTGTTGCCGAAACCACGTGTGTACGCGGCGGAGATCTCTCCGCGCCGGTCGAACTGCCACGTGGCGCCAAACGCCAGGTGCTTCTCGATCACGGCGGGCAAGAGGGTATTGAGCAAAGTCTGGTTTTCCGATATCGGCGCGCGACCGAGGCTGGCACCGGCACGAAGCGTGATTCCACCGCCGGCCTCGTAAGTGCCGCCAAGCCGCATCACGTTCATGTCGCGCCAGCCAAATCCCGCCCCCGCCGTGCCGAGTGTGCATTGCAGGGTCAGCACACAATTCGCTGACCCGCCGAGTACCTGTCCGTAGCGAATCCGCTGCCAGTCCGCACCGAACGCCAGGCGCGCAGTCGGCCGCAAGGCGAGGCCAAAACCGAAGTTTTCCGGGATGTCGAGCCGCCCGGCCGGAAGGAGTCCGCGGTACGGCTCGTGCCGCACGCGGATCCGCGACGCCCACGTCGCCGCGAGCGCCAGGCCCTCACGCACCGCGCCGGCCCAGCCGAGCCGCATGCCCAAACCGCCGCCGCTTGCCGGGCCCGGACTGGCGAGCGACGACGAGTCAACCGAGGCCGGCGAGAACGGATAGAGTCCTTCCGCGCCGAAGCGCTGGCGCGCGTAGATCAACGACGCGCCAACGGAATGCTCGTGGGAGGGCATAAATGCGACGCTGGCGGCCGCGAAGCGCTGCTCGATGCTCACGCCACTCGCAGCACCGTAGTGCCCTCCCAGGGATGCCATGCGGCCCGTCGTGAAGGCCGCCGGCTGGTAGTGACTTGCGAAGCGATTGCCGAACACCGCGAGGCCAACGACGAGATCTGGCGACAGCGCGCGCGAGATCCCGACCTCGGGCACCGCGCGCGCCGGCAGCCGGCCGGAATAGTCGCCATCAGCTGAAAACGGCGTCGCGTTGCCGCCGATCGACGCACCCTGGTCAAAGCGCGTCCACTCCGCTCCGGCGTCGAGCCGATCGCCGACGAGAGCCAGACCGGCCGGATTGATCGCCGCCGCGAGCGAATCCTGCGGCAAGGCGATGCCGGCGCCCGCCAGGCCCTTGGCTTTCAGCCCGTAGCCAGTGGCGAAATAACCGTTGGTCGCCCCTGCATCTGCCGCGAGCATTGCCGCACCCGCAGCGACCATAAATGAGATTTTCCGCATCACATCTCCTTAAAGGTGCCGGGGATGACCCGCCCCCGGCGTCGGGAAGCGACCGCCAGACCGCGAAAGCGGCGGTTACTCACCTCAATATCCCGCACGCGCGAAATTTCTCGCGGCCGAAAGCCAAGGCTCCGCCTCGGCGGCTTTGGTCTACAGGGACACGGCAATGCGCGCCGCGCAAAAAAATGCCCACCAAACGGTGGGCACACGGAGAGAGGAACCCGGCTTATTGACCGGGCTTGGCGGATGTGTCCGTCTTGGCGTCACGGCCGATTTTTCTGCCGGTCGTGGTATCGCTTGACCTGGACGCCTTCATAGTGCCGGTGCGCTTGCTGTCGGCGTAGTTCTCGCTGCTCTCGCTCAATTTGCTGCTGCGGCTTTCCTTGGCACTGTGGTTGGATTCGCGGCTTGCCGTATGCGTGTCGTTGTCGCCGGTGCTCAAGGCAATCTCGATGCGGCGCCCGTCGATCGCATCGGCCGACAGCGTCGGAACACCACTGACAAAGATCGAGTCGCCGGCAATCCGGAAGGTGCCGCAATCGAGGCTGTGTCCCGCCCCGACCTTGTGGGCGTAACCGATGAAGGGGGCGCACCGCGCCGCTCGCCATGTCTCGATCGTGCGGACAACGACTTGCCGCCAGAACTCATCGACGCCGGGCTGCGCCGGGTCGCCAAGATGGCGGTACGTGGTGCGGATGGCCTTGCGCATGTCTGCTTCCTCGCGAACCTTCCACCCCTGCCTCTCGATGATGGTCATGGTGGCGTCCGCGGCCTGACTGATGAAGAAATGCGCCGCAATCCGGCACGCCGCGTAGTAGGCAATCGACCCGCCGCGCAGGTTCTCTTCCGCCGGCGGGAGTAACACGTCCTTGAGCACGGTGAGTCCTCCCCAGTTGCCTCCCGCCCGGCTCTTGGTGGTTATCGGAATCACGTAGGATGAGCCCGACCCGCTGCTAAGGTGCAGCAGGTTTGCAGGAACAATGTGCCCAACCAGCTGGTGGTGGCTCGCATAGAGGTCCCTGCCGCCATCGGCGGCGGGACGCAAGTCGAGGATGCCGTACATCAGCACCGGGAAATCCGCGTCCAGATTGCCGAACGGCCGGCATGCTGCAAAAAACTCGCGTGCCGACTCCATTTTTGACGCCGGCGAGGAAGCAACGCCGGCTTCAAACTCGGCAATGAACTCGGACACGAGGAGCGGGTTCACGTTGAGCTTGACGCTAAGATCGCGCTTGCGGGATTCCTCCTGCTTGTCTGCCAGGCCCTCCTTGATTTCCCGACTGCGTTCGCGGCTCGCCTCCCGGCTGCTGCTGCGGCTCGATTTGTTGCCCGAGCTCTTGTCCTGCGAGACGGACTTTTCGCGGTTGATTTTTTCCGATCCACCCGTATCCGTGCTGCGGCTCGCGCCGGCGCCGGTGGTCGGGTCGGCATAGGCCGGCAGCACCGCCACGACGGCCAGGGCGGCGGCCAGAAGGTACCGCCTCATGACGCTCCCCGCTCTTCGACCGTCTTGAGGATGCTGTAACGCTCGGCGGCCTCCTGCACACGGGCTACGTGAAATTCCACGGCGACTGCGGCACGCAGGCGCATCCACGCCAGCGCTTGTTCCGCATCCTCGCCCTGTCGGCGATTGGCCGCCAGGGCAGCCAGCGTCAGACGTCTCGCGATCCCGCGGGGAATCCGGCGCGACCCGGCCGCCACCATGGCGATGCGGTACAAGGTCACGGCCGCCGCGTCGATCACGTCCATTTCCAGTTTGCGTCCCATCATCTACTTCCTTCCTGCCGCGGCAAGGGCGGCTTTCAGATCATTGAAATCCTGCTCGCTGTCCCGGGCACGCGCCTCGTGCTTGCGTTTCAGCTCGTCTCGCTCTTTTTCCAATGCCTGAAGTTCGGATTCGGTCGGCACTGAAATCGGCTTTCCGTTCCACGCTGCCGAGAAGTCGCGGTCGAACTTCGCCGCATCGATCTTCTGTTCGACGCGGGCCTCGGCCTGATCGTGCTTCACTTCCTCGCGCCCTTGCAGGGAGAAATACAGCAGGGCGGCCACCGTGGGCGTGGCGATTGCCAGCCCGGTCAAGAATGGTTTCATGGCATTTCTCCGCTTCAGAAGTCGGCACTCGTGGCGGCGGCGCCGACGCCTTCACCCTCGCCACTGACTTCAAGCTTGAGCGAAATGTAGGCATCGCCCGCCTTGCTGGTCTTCTTCCAGCCGGCGATCTGCAGGCGTGCGCCGCCAACGATCACGTACCCGGTGTAATCCGGCTGCTCGCCGCCGCGCAACTTCTTCCCGTTCTTGAACAGGCCGCCGCTCATGTCTTTCGGTTCGAACTTGTCCGCCATCACAATCTCCTTGGTTGGTGAAGGTGCCAGGGGGTGACCCGTCCCCGGCGCTCGGGAAGCGACCGCCGGAGCTGGGAAAGCAGCGGCCTCTCCCAGCTATATCCCCCATGCGCGAAATCCTCAGATCAATTCGCCGCCGTCCCCTACCGCGTGCCGCTCGGCTCGCGGGGTCAGACCGAGGCCTTCACGCTGCACGAAATCCGGGGCGACGACTGGCCGACCTCGTGGCTTGATCTCGACGCGGGCAACCGGGAAATCTCCGGGCAGCTTCAGAAAGCCGGCCAGATCGGGCAAGGTCTGTATCTCCGACGGCATCACGATCAGCCGCTCCACGCGCCTGTTCGAGAGATTCACGCCGTCGCGGTTGGCCTCCGCGCCGAACGAGTTCGCCTCGGCGACCTCGTGGACTTCTTCCTTGCCGAGCAGGTCTGCGTACCGCTTCGCAGTGGCCTCGTCTTCGACTCGCAGAATCAGTTTCGTCTGGCAGTTGCCTCCAAGCACCTTCGCCATGTCCTGCCCATAGAGGTGGTCGAGCTGCGCGAGGTTTTGTAGGCCGAGCACGCTCGCGACACCGAACTTGCGCGCCTCGGTCAGACCGATTTCCAGCCCGCGCATGCGTTGCAGGCTGGCGAGCTCGTCGAGAATGAACATTAGCCGCAGCTCCCGCGAGGGACGCAAAGTCATCGCGGCCATCAAGGCCAGTTCAACCCACAGCGACACGAAGGGCCGCACCGCCTCATGCACATCCGCCCGGGAGGTCAGGAACAGCCAGCTATCCCCTGGCGCATGAACCCATTTGCGGATGCCGAACGGCTCGCCGGCCGGCTCGGGCAAGTAGTGGAAATACTTGATCGACGGACTCGCTGACAGCGTCAGGCGAATTGACTCGGATGCCCGCTCGTTCTTCTCGTTGATCGTCCCCGCACTGACCGCTCCGCTTCCACGCAACATCTCTGCGAGCTGCGGGAGGGTAGAGCGTGTGACGACCTCCTGCACGCGCCGCATCGTCTGTTGGCCGACTGGCCCGGACTGAACGATACGGAAGACGTCCTCGAGGAGGATCCGCGCGGCGTTGTCCCAGACCGGATCGGCGCTTCGCTTGTTTTCAGGAACAAAGAACGTCGACAGGGCGGAGAAGTCGAAATCTCGTTCGATATCAGCGAAGACGTGCCACGGCGCGCATCGAGCATCGAGCGGATTCAGAATTACATCGTGCCCCTCGCGGAAATATTGCTCCGTGAACTCGCCGGTCTTGTCGTAGACCACGCACTTGAGCTTTTCCCGGCGTGCGGTGTCCAGCAGGTGCAGCAGCGCCTGCGATTTTCCGGTGCCCATCGCGCCGGTCAGCAGCACATTGCGGTTGATCTTCTCGGCCGGGATCGGTACCCCGCCGATCCGGAACGGCCCCGGGGTCGTCACCCGCCGCGCCAGTTCCGCCGGCCCGACCCGCTTCGCACCGCGCAGGAATTCATCTTCGGCGAGCTTGCCGCCACGCCGAATCTGGTAGCCAACGAGCAGGAAGACTGCACCGCCGGCAAACAGGAGCGCCAGCGAAAACGCGAACGCCAATTCGCCTTTCGCCTCGTTCCAGAGTTTGGCGGTGAGGCGTTCCAGCGCATGCGCAGGGAGCGTATCTTCGATTACACCCGCCGCCGTTTCGAGGCGGATCGGAATCTCCTGGTTGCGCACAAAGAAGAGGGTCGCTGCGGCGGCGATCCGGTTTTTGAATGCCGCCTCGCGCAAAACCGGCGAGGTGTTGAAATAGAAAATCGTCCCGGCGATCGAAAGCCAAAGCGCGAGGAAGGCCAGGCCCGCACGCGCGAGGTTTTTTGAAAACATCGTGACGCGATGCCAGAAGGTGTCGGCTCCGCGAATGAAATTCTCGCGCGTGGATTTGTCGGTGATTGCCACGGCTACCCCCTCCCCTTCCCGGGCGCCGGGGTGCCGGTGGCCAGGGCTTCGATGAAGCGCGCGACCTCGCCGGCGGCGAGGGCCTTCGCGTCTTCCGGGGTTTTCCGGTCGACACTCATCAGCCGAAATTGCAGAAGTCGCTTCAGTATTTCGGCGAAATACTCGCGTTGCTCGCGCGCAATTTTCGCCAACCCATCATCGCGCTCGCGGTCGGCGAGCGCGCGAAGCGCAAGCAGCCGAACGAAGGTCGATGGGGCCAGGCCGGCGGCGTTCGCCGCCCGCCTTATCGACTGCATCTGATCCTCGGCGAATCGTAAATCGATTCGATTCCTCGCACTCATTGCTCGCTCCTGGTATGGACACACCTCTATATCCCGCACGCGCGAAATCGCGGAATTCGTCGAAATCCGAAAACGCGGCGGCGGACACGCGGAAGGTCCACCCGGCGCGGGATTCCGCCAGTTTTCACCGCTGCGCCGGCGGCGAAGTGGCGACCTCGGCGGCGGACGCCGCTGCGAAACCCCGGAAACCCGCGCAAATGCTGGCGCTGCGCGGCGGACACCGGCGGGGGTTTCCGGGGAGCATCAGCGATGCGTAGTGTGTGGTTTTAGGTCAGTGAAGCGCAGCGAAACTGACCGGCCCGATTTGATTGCCTGGCGCCATCGCGCCACCGATTTCAGACACCGGCCGGCGCAAATTTTATTCACAGGCCGGGGACCAGTTCTGGTCAACAGGCGAAGACCTAGCTTCCTATTTCCGCCCGATGGCCATTGCGACTATTTGATTCCGGCCGCCGTCGACTTCGCGGATTCCCAGATCCGCTTTGCACCGGTTTCGGCGGGCACTGAAGACGGTTCTTCAGACGATGACCGCCACGGTTCTTGATTTCCGGGCGCCGCGCGCCCGTCAATTCCGGTCTTCTGTGCCTTAGGCCACCAGTTTTCCGGGGTGGTGCCGCCCTGACGCCACCCCGGCCCCAGACTGGCGCCGCCGCATTTTTCGGCCTCGATTTTCGGCAGGTGGTGCCAGCCCGGCACCGCCCTGGCACCACCTACACGAAATCACGCTCTTTCCACCCGCGCCGCCTACCTTGCGCCCACCACGGGCACAAAAAAGCCCGCTCGTTGCGGGCTTTTCTTGTTACGGGCAACGCTCAGCTGGGTCGATTGGTCTCGGCAATCTGCCGAAAAGCCATCCGCAATTCGTCGTCGCCGAGATCGAGCAAGCCGGCCTCGCCGGCAAGCTGTGCGACGCGCTCCCCGCGCTTCTGCCTCTGCTTGAGTTGTTCGATCTCCTGGTCGATCTGTCCGCGTTTCTTGATTAACGTTTCGAGCTTGTTCACGTCTTCTTCCTCTCAATGGACTCGGATTCTGTTGTGCCGGCCGGCGCGATCGCCGGCCGGTTCTGGCGCCGGCGCCGGGTTCTGCTGCTCGGTTGATGCCGGCCGCGCGCGGTCCTGCGTGACACCGGCCTGCGGTCTTGCGCCGGCGACCGCAGCCGATACCTGCTGCGGCTTCGGCAAGAGCTGCCCGATCCGCTGCGCCAGGTCGGTAAGGTTTACCGGGGTCACGAAGAACAGGTACGCCCAGAATGCCAAGCCGCAGAGGATCCCCACCCGGAATAGCAGCCACATCACTTCATTCCCCACATCGGGTCGGTTTCCTTTGTGATGACGATCGCCGGTGCCTTGTCCTGGGTGCCCATGATTTTCAGAATCCCGGGCAGCCCGAACGGGGAAGCGACCGCCCAAAGGAGGCGGATCACCTCCTCGCCTCCGCGCATGCATCGCACCGCGGCGAACTTCCACTCGACGTTCGGATTGTTCCGCACCTTGGTCCAGCCGGGGTCGTGGTTCTCGGTTATCCAGTCGCTCCACTTGTCGCGCTCGGTTTTGGTGAGCGGCATCGCGGCGCCCTTGAGCGATTCGCACTGGCGGACCTCGGCCATCACAGCGACTTCGTGCGCCTCGTCCCAGTGGTATCGCCCGAACTCCGCTTGCAGCGCGTTACCTTCCGCCTCGGTCTTGTCCTGTGCGCCGGCCGCTTGGACATTCAGGCTGGCGAAAAACGCCAGGGCGATCAGTTTCGTTTTCACGGTTCGTCCTTTCCATTTGTTGGGTTGGTGACACTCTTATATCCCGCACGCGCGAAATTCTGGCCGGCCGCGCCTTCGGCGCGCTCGTAGTCGCGCACCCAGCGCACGAGCGCGCGGACATCTTCGGCATCGGGGAGTCCCGCAATCTGCCGCGCTGCCTCCTGGTAATCGAGGTTCCCGCGCGCGGGCAATTGCAGCCGTTTGCGGCAGAAACGCAAGGCGGCCCGGATTGCCGCTTTGCGCTCCTCGGTCATTTCCGGGGCCGGCCGGCGCTCCGCGCCGGCAAAGAGCGAGTCAGCAGGATTGGGGTTTTGAGCGCTCCGCGCTTCGTCTGGGTACCGATCTTTGACGGTCATGAATCCTGCTTGTGCGTGGGTGACACCCAAATATCCCCCGCCTACGAAATACCTCGATCGTCCTGCACTCCCTGGCTTGATGGTATGCATAACATATGTATAATTCCACCATGGACATCGAATTCGACCCGGAGAAGAACGCGGCGAACATCCGCAAGCATGGGATCAGCCTGACCGATGTCGATGGCGTGCTCCACGACCCACAGCTGTCACCCTGGAGGACGAAGACCACCACGAGCAGCGCTTCGTCACGGTAGGCGTGGATGGATTCGGACGGCTGCTTGTGGTTTGCTACGCCTACCGCGGTGAAACGGCGATTCGTCTTATTTCCGCCCGCAAAGCGGAGCCGCATGAACGAACGACTTACGAAGGGTGATCGCGATGAAACGATCTTATGATTTCAGCAAAGGAAAACGCGGGGCAGTGGTGCCCGCCTCGGGCAAGACGCGCATCACGATCCATATCGACGATGACGTGCTGGATGTGTTCAGGGCTCGGGCGGCGCAGCTGGGCAAGGGCTACCAGACGCTCATCAACGAAGCCTTGCGCCACGCGGCCAGCCCGGAGTCGGAGCCCGTAACCATCGAGAGTTTGCGGCAGGTAATCCGGGAAGAACTTCACACGGCGTAGACCGGCGACAGGCCGACGCTATCAGCGCCCGGCACCCGCACCAGTCCCGGCGCTCCGGGTGGTCGAGGCGCTGCTTTCGGCCGTGTCCGCCTTGCCGGAGACTGGGGCGGCCGAGGACTCGGCACCATTGCCTCCGGTAGATTTGCCGGCGCCCGATGAGTTCTCTGGCGCCGTGCCAGCGGCGCTACTTCGATTCGAGTCGGCCATCGCGGGCGCCTCCCCAGCCGCACCACCCCGCCCGCCGCTCTTCTCCGTCTCGATGGCTGCCTCCTTGTTAAGCTCGACGCCCGCCTGGGCAGCCGCCCGGTCCGCGTCCTGCGTGTAGAGCTTCACCTCTTCGCGCGCCCGGGTCGCGTTGACGTAGGTTTCCCGGTCGCCATGACGCCCCGCCTCGGTGTTGTGGTGAATCATCACGCGGTCGACGGTCTGGCCCTGGGCAGCATGCGATGTTGAAACGTAGGCATGGTCGACGTGCTTGTATTGCTGAACGTCGACCGCCTTGGATTGGCCGTTATCGAACTTCACCACCATGTTCTTGCCGTCGAAATTCTCGACCGTCCCGGCCTGACCGTTGTGCAGCCCGGCCGCCCGGTCATTCTGGGTGAAGCGCACGCGGTCACCCGGCGCGAAGCTCTTGTCGACGCCAAGGTAGGCCTGCATGCGCTGACGATCGGGCTGGACGGTCACTTCGCGCCCGTCTTGCAGCCGTACCGCAACGGTGTTTAGCCTGGCGTCGCTGCGCAGTACCGCCCCGACCTCGCCTTTTTGAACCCCGAGATTCTTGTAGTCGCGCTGGAACCGAACGGCATCGCTCGTCTGGTAACTGCTCGCCTCCCGCAGCTGCGCCGCCGTGCGGTCCGCGCGCTCGATCGTGGCGACGCTCTTGCTCTCGCCCAATTCACCACGCACCTTCAGTTCGTCGCGGATCGCTTGGTTGATCGCATGGCGATCCGCGTTGGTCGCGGTAATGACCAGTGTCATCTGCCGCTCGGCCGGGGGCTGGCTGGCGTAGTCCCGCGCGAGTTGTTGAATTACCGCCTTGTTGTCGATCTTCGCCGCCTCGCGGATCTCCCCCCGCCCGCCGCCGTTTGCGATGGCCTTCTCCTGGGCCGTACGTACCTCGACTGTCGGCAGGGCTTTGATCGCTTCGCCATGCTTGCCGGCGAGGATCTGCCCGACGGTCTGTTTTGTCTCCTCCGTGGTCTGCCGGCGGATCGACTCCTGCCCAAGTCGTGCCGTCGGCATGTGCGCCTGCGCCTTCTCGAAGGCGCGCCCTGCTTCAACCCCTTGGTGTTGTAGCCTGTCGCCAAGGAACACCGCACGGGCTCCTGACTGCTCGGTGGCCTGGACGACGTTGTTGAATTCCCTTTGACCGCTCATCGAGGCCTCGTCCATCACGCGCAGCACCTTGCCATCATTGACCGGCCCGGCCTGGCGCGTCAGCGCAGCATATTCGGCCTGGCATTCGCCCTTGAAGCCGGTGTGCATCCCCGGTGTCCAGGTATTGTCCGTCTTGTCGGTGAAATAGACGCGACCGGTGCTGTCGAACTCAGGATTGCTGCGCTCTCCGCCCCCGAGCGGCACGCGGCCCGATTCCCATGTTCTGATTGCCGTCCTCGCGAGATTCGCGTCGAGGCCGGCGCGTTCCTGGTCAATGAGGTGCCGCGCAGTCGTGGTGGCCTGGATGCCCGACTCCTGCTGGAGCTTTGCCGCCTGCTCGGCGCCATTGGAAAACCCTTCCACCCGCCAGCCCTTCGATTCGGCCGCCTCACGCACGAATTCCAGCATGGTGGTCTTGCCGGTGCCGGCGAGGCCCTGCACGCCCTGAAAGCGATCGTCGCCGGTCAGGATCGCGCGCGCCACCTCGCGCTGCTCGGGACCCAGTTCGAAACCCTTGCGTGTCTCGAATTCGGCTGCTGCCAGACGAAACTCCTTTTCCGTCATGACGGCCTGGTGGCCGCCACGCCCTGCTTCGAGATGGGCAGCGGCCCACTGCTCGGCGGCAATCATCTCCCGGGTGGTTGCCTTGCCGTCCTCGCGCCACAGTACCTCGCCACGCTCGGTGGCCTTTTCAATGGCCCGGTCGATCTGCTGCAAGTTGGCGGTGCCGTGGCTGAAGGCGGCGGTAGCCTTGTAGAGATCGCGCTCGGAAAACGCCGCCTCGCGCTCCGTCAGGTGCTCAAGTGCCTTGGCCAGGGCCTGGTCGGCGTTGCGCGCAGTGGTCACCTGCGCCTGCGATAGATCGGCGGCCGGAACCGCAACGCCGGCAGCCTGGGCCCGACACTGCCATTGGGCGCGTTGCGCCTCGGCACTATCCGGAGCATCCTTGCCAGCCCGGGTTTCCAGGCACGCCGCCTGGCGGGCCCCATACGAAGCCGTTTCGGGATCGATGCCGCGCGCGCGCAGGGCATCGTCGATCTGCTGGCTGCGCGTCGAGAACTCGGCGAGTTGCTCCTTGGTGTAGCCGGCGATCTCAAAACCGCCCTTCCCATCGAAGTCCAGCCGGTAACCAGCCGCCTGCAATTGGGCCGCCATTTCGTTCTTGTAGATCTGATCGGCCGTGGCGCGCCACTCCAGCAGCTTTTCATTGCTGACGGAATACCACTTGCCGCTCGCGGCGTTGTAAGTCGCATTCGCGATGATGCAATGAGTATGGGTCTGCGGATCGAGCTCGCGGCTGATGGAGTGCTCGAAGCGGGCCACCAGCAGGTTGCCGGTGGCCACTGTCTCGCCGTTGATCCTCGCTTGTGCCGCATGACTCTCAAGAAAGCGCAAGCCGGCATCTACGGCGTTTTCGTGGGCCTGGCGGACGTCGACCCGGCCGAACACCTCTGAGGCAATGCTGGCGGATTTGGGGGCGCTGAAGGTGAAGTCCCAGCCCGCGCGGTGTTCCCAAACCTTCTCGCCGGCCTGGTTCCGGCTCCATTTACCGAGCTGCCGCTCGGCGCCGTCAGCATCGGTCACGCGGCCGTCCAGGGCCTTGATGAAGTCGGCTTTGTCGACGGGGCCGCCCTGGCCCAGAGTCTTGCCGGTCTCACCCTTGAAGAGGTTGGCGCCCGCGCCGCCCCAGGCGCTGCGCACCAGGTCTTGCTGGTAGTACTCGGCACGGCCGTCGCCAGCCTGCTGCTGACCGTTCTGCTCCAAGTGGTAGGCCACGGCGCCGGCGGACGAGGAGATTGCTTTGCAGGAGATCATGGTAACCTCGAGGGAAATGCCCGGTGGGTAGGCGATACCCTATATCCCGCGCCTGCGAAATCCTTGGCAGTACTGTAAGGCTCTGCCGTCGTAGCAAGACTGGAGTCAAGAATGCTTGCAAACGACTCATGGAACGACAGGCGGCGTATCCACATCGTTGTGGCGGAAGACCTCCGGATCGCCGCCTCTTTGACGGACAAGACCGAGGAGCAGTTCGCGCGCCGAACAATTCTGAGGACCGTATTCACGGTGATCGACGGTCTATGCTGGTACCTGAAGACCGAGGCGTTGAACTTGGCGGAGAACCAAGGCATTCGGTTCTCGCACAACGAGCTTAAGGTGCTTACTGAGGAAACTGAGACGACTGACAAGAACGGGAAAGCACGTCGCCAGCGGCACTTCGCGAGTCCGATCGAGAATGTCAGGGTCTCTATGGCTGCATTTGCGAAGGTTCGTGGTTGCGAACTGCCGGTGGATATCCGCAAGATTCCGTCAGCGTATTCGGATTGCTTGGCAATCCGACACAGAGTTACTCACCCAAAAAGCGCGGCCGCCCTGCGCATCTCGGACGTTGAGTTCTCCGGGTTAACGGGCCTGCTGAATTGGCTGCTCGCCGTTTCGGATTGGATAACCGAACAGGATGTCCAATACATCGAGCGCGTAAGGCAAGCAACCAGCGAAATGATTGCGGACTCGATTCGGGAGATTCGGAAAAGCGTTCCTCGTTCCGAAAACTAGGTCCGCAGCGCTCGAAATCACCCCGACGGTGCGCGCGAGTTCGCCAGCGTGCCGTGGCCTCTTCTTTCTTGGCTGAATCCCAGCCGACTTGACTCCAGGACTCCGAACGCAACGCTTGAAGTAGCAGGAGCCTTCCGGCTTCGAGACATCATACAACCGTCTCATTGTGCTCGGCGATGGGCATGAGGCGCCAGCACTCAGATTGCGGCCGTGTCTGGCCACGGGTTGAGAATCTGTACGCCGGTGTTGATGAAGTCCGGCATGTTGCGCGTGACCACCGTGAAGCCATGCTCGATGGCCGTTGCGGCGATCATGGCGTCGCGTTCAGCGCGTGCATTTGGCACATGCAATGCGGCGCACAAAGGCGCCGTGTGTTCGGTAAAGGGCAGGATGCGCCCGGCGAATGCTGCGCGCACACCCGTAAGCCATGCGCGCAGCGCGCTGCCATGCGGCGGAGTGCGCCGCTCCAGTGCCTGAACACCCTTCTCCAGTTCGAGGATCGTGATGGCCGACACGAAGAGCCGGCCGGCCGGCTGTGCCGAAGCCCACGCACGCACTTCGGGCGATTGGCTGGGTTTGCCTTGGCGCAGTTCAGAAATGACGTTGGTATCAAGGACGAACATCGTCATCGTGCCTCAGTCGAACTCGGTCGTGCCGACGTGGACGTTCAGGCGCGGCGGCTCGAACTCGATACCGTCTCCGCCAGGGATAGCATCCATGACGTCGAGCAGCGTTGTGTCGCCGTGGCCGGTGATGCGGTAGTAGTCATCGATCTTCAGCAGCGCGAAGGCCGGCCGGCCGCGATCGGTGATGAAAACAGGACCATGGGCAGCTGCCCGCTTGGCGGCGGACACGTCGCGTGTGAAGTCGCGGCTTGAAAACGTGTGGACAGGCATGTCGCTCTCCTCTAATCGACCGATTGTTTGTATGTTACGACACCCATACCGCCCACGTCAATTCAATCAGTTGTCGACACATACCATCGTGGTATATCATGGCGCAACATGCACGTGATCGCCAAGCCCATCTTGGTCGAGTTCTGGACGACGCACCCGGCGGCCGAGTCACCGCTGGAGTCCTGGTATCGAACCATGAGGACAGAGGTCTTCACGGACTTCAACGACCTGCGGGCGACGTTCGCCAGCGCCGACTATGTGGATGGGCTCACGGTGTTCAACATCGGCGGCAACAAGTACCGATTGATCGCCTCGATCCACTACAACCGGCACAAGGTATATATCCGCGCCGTGCTCACCCACGAAGAGTACGACCGCGGCGACTGGAAGCAGAAAAGGAGAAACTGATGGCCGAACCGCAAGCAATCCTTCGGGCCTGGCTGCCGTTCAAGGAAGCAGTCGGCGTCACCTCGGTTCGTACCGAGGAGGATTACGCCCTGGCGCGGGCGACCATTGAAGTCCTCCTGGACGAGATTGGCGACGATGAGATCCACCCGCTCGCCGATGTCCTCGACTACCTCGCCGACCAGGTGGCGGACTATGAGGAGGAACATTTCCCAATCATCGAGGCCGAGCCGAAGGAGGTGCTACGCTTCCTGATGGAGCAGCACGGGTTGAAGCAGGAAGACCTCGCCGACTGCGCCCCGCAGGGCCGCATTTCCGACATCCTGAGCGGCCATCGCGGCATCAGCAAGGATATCGCCAAAAAGCTGGCGCGGCGCTTCAAGGTGAGCACCGATTTGTTCCTGTGAGCGGCGGTGGGCTGGCGAGCGCGGCGCGAAGCGTCGCTGCTCGCGCGCGCGCTTCATCCGCGCGCAACGGAGGTGTTTCTTCGTCGCGCGCAGATGAAGCTGCGACGCGCGCGAGGTGAGCGCGATACGCGTTGAGATTTGAATAGTCAGTTTCGTTAAAACCGCTCGCTCGCACACGCGCCGCGACAGTGTCGCGAAATCGCGACGGCGAGCGCACAAACACGCCGTCTCGCGCTGCTGCGTACGCAGCAGCTGCGAGCAGCTCTGCAAGCAGCTCTTCATCAACAACAGCAGCGGCATCGCGCGCGCACGCGCGCGTGCTTTTGCTTTTGTTAATGTTGCTGTTAATGTTGCTGTTGGAGGAGTAAGTGTCTGTTTTTTCTAGCAACACGACTTTTTCGACAAACTTATCAACAGACTGTCGAATTTTCGACGATCTGATTTTTTGAATGTCAGCGCGGACAATTGCACGCGCGCGAGCGCTGTTAAAAACGTGAAATCTAAACCAATCCCGCACGAAAATTTCGCCCGTGTCATTGTCATAAATAATCAGTTCGCGGCGTTCGAACTCGCGCAACGCTTCTTCGAGCGCTGCGCGACTGAGCGAGAGCGTTGCTGCTTCTGATGCGAGCGGCATGAGCCCCACCCCGGCGCTGCTGAGCCACGGCGCACACCAGACTCTCATGACAATTAGTTTCTGATCAGGCAACAAATCGGTTATCCGCGGCCAGTCGAGCAATGTCGTGGGCATTATCGTTTTCTCGCGCATCACGCGTCTCCCGCAAAAAACTCGGTCTGCGCCGCCGCCGGGGCGGCGCGCAGATGCGCGCACGCTGCGACGATTAGCTGCTCGACGCGACGCGATGACAACTGCAATTTCTTTGCTATTTCTGCGACCGTCGCGCCCGCGAGAATTTCTGCAGCGACGCGCCGCGCCGGCGGCGGCAGCGACGCGAGACGCTCGCGCGCTGTGTCAGCGTCTCGCGTCGTCTCGCACGCTTCTTCGCACATTACATCGTCATCAACAAGCTCGACGCAGCGCGCGAGCGGCACGCTGCGTCGCGGCAAATCGCGCAGCAGCTCGCGCTCGAAACAGCGCGCGAAAAACGTCCGCCGCGACGCGCCGCCGCTCGCGCGCCAGCGCAGATCAGCTTCTTGCGCTGCGAGCCATGCCGCACCGATGACTTCGTCATAGCTGCGATAGCCGAACTTTTTGCTGATGCATACTGCATCTTCAACATACGCCGCCGTCATTTTGCTTACTCCGCCGCGCGGCGCATTTGCTCAGTTTTTGTCGGCCGCCCCGGCCGGCGCGGCCCCGCCGCCGGCGCGGCGGCGGTGGGTTCAGCTGTCGTCGCGAAACGCGCGAGTTCGACGATAGTCACGACAAGCGCGCCACTGCGCGTCTCGACGCGCAGTGGAAACTGACCGCGCGCTCGAGCTGTGTATGCAGCGCCACGCGTGCGATAGCCGATTTCCGCCGCGGCGGTCGCAAAATCGACTACGACTGCGTCATATTTTTTTCTGAGACTCGCAAATGCGAGATCGAACTGTTTGTCCGCGTCCACTTCGCCGCCCTCCCGCCCCGCCGCACGCCGCGGCGCGGCGCGGGCGGGGTGAAAGCTGCAGTCTCGCGCAGAAAAAAGTAGACTTGCCCGGGAAAAACCGCGCCCGGGGGGGGGGGTTTCTTTGCTGCGCCGCACCATGAATCGCCACGCCAGGTGGGCATGGGTATCCCGCAACCGAAGGTGTCGGGCATGATGCACGGCGACTTCACGAACCTGTCCGAGCGCAAGCTGATGGACTGCTTGAACCGCCTTGGCTACGACATCGAAATCAAGGTGCGGCCGGCAGCCGAACCGCTCGGGCATCTGACGCTCGCAACCGCCTGACGAGAATTTCTTGCCGCCGGACTTACAGTGCTATTTTTGGCTTCAGATGGCGGCTGGTGGCACGACTGTCTGCTCTGCCCCAAATGGATTCGCCGTTAGCACAGTTCGTCATCCCCGAGAAAAGCCCAGCAAGCCAGTGTGTGAGCCGGGCAAGCGCCGAAAGAATGCCAAGTGAATGGCAAAAACGATGGCACACTGGTGGCACAATTCGTCAGAAAAAACGAGTAAAACCGGGAAGATTAGAGAAAGATGCAGACAGGCGCAGAAAAAGAAAAACCGGCGCAACTGGCCGGTTTATAAGGGTTTTTTCAGTTGGCGGAGAGAGAGGGATTCGAACCCTCGATGCAGGTTTTGCCCGCATACTCCCTTAGCAGGGGAGCGCCTTCGACCACTCGGCCATCTCTCCGAAAAACGCTCGGTGCAGACTAACCTGCGCAGCCGGTTGAGTCGGAACCAAAAAGGCTGGCGATCATACCGTTTTCGCCGCCACCGGTCAAACCCGCGCAGGCTACGAACCGACCTGATCCAGTTCGAACGCCTTGTGCAAAACGCGCACTGCCAGCTCCAGGTATTTTTCGTCGATCACGACGGAAATCTTGATCTCGGATGTGGAGATCATCTGGATGTTAATGCCTTCCTCCGCGAGCGTGCGGAACATCTTGCTGGCGATGCCGACGTGCGAGCGCATGCCGACGCCGACCACCGAAACCTTGGCGATCCGGTTGTCGCCGGTTATCTCGCGCGCACCAATGTGCGTCCTGACCTGATCGAGGATCCCCTTCGCCTTTTCGAATTCGCCACGATTGACGGTGAAGGAAAAATCGGTGGAACCATCGTGGCCGACGTTCTGGATGATCATGTCAACGTCGATGTTCGTTTCGGCGATCGGGCCGAGGATCTGGTACGCGATGCCGGGACGGTCCGGCACGCCGAGGACGGTGAGTTTGGCTTCGTCGCGGTTGAAGGCGATGCCCGAAATGATCGGTTGTTCCATCTGGATGTCTTCCTCGAAAGTAATCAGCGTGCCGGGGGTTTCCCTGCCGAGTTCTTCCAGGCTGGAAAGCACCCGCAGCTTGACCTTGTATTTGCCGGCGAATTCGACCGAGCGGATCTGCAGCACCTTCGAACCCAGGCTGGCCATCTCGAGCATTTCCTCGAAGGTGATGGTGCTTAGCCGACGGGCCTCGGGTACGATGCGAGGATCGGTTGTATACACCCCGTCCACATCGGTGTAGATCTGGCATTCGTCGGCTTTCAATGCCGCCGCCAAGGCTACGCCGGTGGTATCCGAACCGCCACGCCCCAGCGTCGTGATGTTGCCGGCCTCGTCCACGCCCTGAAAGCCGGCGACGACGACGACGCGCCCAGCCGCGAGGTCGGCCCGCATGTTGTCCTCGTCAATGCTGGCGATGCGGGCCTTGCCAAAGGCGCTGTCTGTAACGATGCGCACCTGCGGGCCGGTGTAGCTGCGCGCCCCGACACCGATCTCCAGCAGCGCCATCGTCAGGAGTCCGATGGTGACCTGCTCGCCCGTCGCGACCACGACGTCGAGTTCGCGCGGGTCCGGCTGCGCCTGCACTTCCTTCGCCAACGCGAGCAAGCGGTTCGTTTCGCCGCTCATCGCCGATACGACGACAACGACCTGGTGGCCCTGCGACCGCCATTTCGCCACACGCCGCGCGACGTTCTTGATGCGGTCGGGAGAGCCGACCGAAGTCCCGCCATATTTCTGAACAATCAGTGCCATCGGGTATTGCTTCTAGTGCGTTGAAAAGCGGCGGATTTTACCCGAATTCCGGCGGCTTTGCCGTGCCGGCCGGCGAAGCGCGCCGGCGCGCCGCCGCCGGCCGCGCGTGCCGCAGTCATGGTGTTATGCCACGCTTGTATGTTGCCCGGATATTGCCTATACTTCGATCACTATAACTAAAGTTATAGCTTTGTTGGGGCTCTAATTCTCCTTTATTCAACGGCAGTTACATTCAAACAAAGGACAACGGAAATGAAGACAGATCATATCGATGCACGCGAAATTCGGCGCAAGCTCGGCCTCAACCAGCAGCAGTTCTGGTCGAAAGTCGGCGTTACGCAGAGCGGCGGCTCGCGCTACGAGAGCGGCCGCAACATGCCGCGGCCGGTTCAGCAACTGCTGCGCCTGGTGCACGTCGAGCAGATCGACATCGCCAAGATTCGCCGCGACGACTGGGAAGTCGTCGAATACCTGAAGTCGCAGGATCCGGACCTGTTTCGCTCGCTGAAGAAGGCGGCGAAATCGAAGCCGAAAAAGGGCCACTGAATCATCTCAGGGGCTGACGGTCACCGTCAGCCCCTCGCGGCGCAGTAGCGCCGCGAGGGGCTCGATCTGCTCGGCTGACAGTCTCGACAGGCGGCCGGCCTCCGGCTGCAGCGAAGGCCGCGCGAGGCCGTACAAGTGCGCGCCACGCAGCCGCGCGACGCCGACTTGCAGGAGCAGGTCGCGGTAGGTGCGCAACGCGATCTCGTCGGGGCCCTTGCCGTCCCAGCCGAATACGCAGGTCTGCACCCAGGTCGCGCAGATATCGGCACAACGCGCCAGCCTTATTGCAACGGCATCCGGCGAAAGCGCGACGTTGTTGATGCGCCGGAATCCCGCCGCAGTACCGGCGTCCACCTTGAACCAGACCTCTCCGTCCATTGCTGCCAGCCGGCGCAGGCCCTCGAGTACCGCCGCACGGGCAATCAGGCTGCCGTTGGTGATGACGCGCACGCGGACCGACTTGGCCAGGCCGGTCTCTGCCAACACCGCCCCGACAAGCGCTACGACCTGCGGGAACGCACGCGCCGAGGTCGGTTCGCCGTTCCCGGACAGCGCGACATCGACTATCCGCCGCGCCCCGTCGGCGACCTGCCGCTCCATGGAGTCGCCCCGCAGCACCCGGCCAATGAACGCGCGCAACTCGCGCTCCAGCAGGCCGAGGTCGATTTCCGGTGCCGACCCGCGCGCCAGGTCGGGGACCTGGCAGTAGACGCATCGCCAGTTGCAGGCATTGTTGGGATTGAGGTTGACGCCAATCGATACACCGCCGGCGCGCCGCGACAGAACCGGGTAAACGTAGCGCAGTCCGGCACTGTCCCGGCTGTGATCCGTGATCGTCAGTGTTTCTTCCACCTTGTCAATTGCTGCCAATGCCGGGCCCCCGCGACCGAATGCTATAATTTTCGCTCCACTGACCGGAATCCGCGCGACTCAACATGCGCATCACCCGCCGCCTGGAGTTCGACGCCGGGCACCGCATTCCCGACCATCTCAGCCAGTGCCGCCACCTGCACGGGCACCGCTACGCCATCGAGATCACACTGGCCGGCGACATCATCCGGCAATCCGGTTCGCCCCTTAACGGCATGGTGATGGATTTCTCGCAGATCAAGCTGCTCGCCAAGGAAACCCTGGTCGACGCGTGGGATCACGCCTTTATTGCCTACGGCGGCGACACCCTGTTGCTCAGTTTCCTGGAAAGCCTGCCCGGACACAAGACCGTCGTCCTCGATGTCGTGCCGACGGCGGAGAACCTGGCGGCCGTGGCATTCGGCATTCTCGACCGGATCTACCGCGACACCTTCGGCAATCACCTGCGGCTCGAGCAGGTTCGGTTGTACGAAACGCCCAATTGCTGGGCCGACGCGGTGCGCGGCGAATTGCCGCCGGGCTGAGGCCGCACGCCCGGCCCGGCCTCGATTCGAAACCCGTGCTGCAACAGGAGATCGCGCTCGCTCTGGACCTGCTGCGGCAGCAGCGCATCGCTGAGGCCGGCACGGCGCTCGAACGCCTGATCCCCCAAGCGACGGAACATCCCGAAATCGGACACTGGCTCGGTGTCGTGCGCTGGCGGCAAGGGAATACTGCCGAGGCACGGCAGCTGATGGAGCGCGCGTTGCGCCTGCGGCCGGACAACGCCACCTTTCGGGTCAATTTCGGTGCGTTGCTCATGGCCTGCCGAGAGCCGGCCGCCGCCGCCCACCACCTGCAACACGCCCTGCGGATACAGCCAAACCTGCCAAGCGCCCACAACAACCTCGCCAATGCATTGCGCCGTCTCGGGCACATCGATGCCGCCGGCACGCACTACGAAGCGGCCCTCGCCCTGAACGCAGACCTGCCGGAAGCACACAATAACCTGGCGAATATCCGCAAGGAACAAGGCGACCTTGCCGCCGCCTCGCACCACTATGCCCAGGCTCTGGCCCTGCGGCCGGACTTCCGCGAAGCATTCAGCAATCTCCTGGCACTGACCAAACTGCTCGATGGCATGCCACCCGCCGAAGTGCTGGCGCTGCATCGGCGCTTCGCCGAATGCTTCGAAACGCCGCTGCAGCACGATTGGGCACACCCGCCGCCGGATGCGAACCCTTCGCGCAAGCTCCGCGTCGGCTACGTGTCGCCTGACTGCCACCCGGCGGCAAGTTTCTTCCTGAACCCGATCTTGCGGCAACACGACCGAAACGGCTTTGAGCTTTTCGCCTATCTCGATGCGCCACCGCAGTCGGCATTCTCGGCCGACGCCCTCGCCGGCGTGACCTGCCGCAGCTTGCTCGGGCTTTCCGATGCAGGTGCGGCCGAACTGATCCGTCGCGATCAGATAGACGTCCTGATCGACATCGCCGGCCACGCCGGAAACAGCCGCATCCTCGTCTTCGCATACAAGCCGGCCCCGCTGCAAATCACCTGGCTGGACTACCTGGGAACCACCGGCTTGCGCGCAATGGATTTCCGCCTGACCGACCGCTGGTCCGATCCGCCCGGCGCCGAACGCTACCACAGCGAAGAGCTGCTTTATCTGCCTGAAGGCTACTGCCAATGGTGTTATCCGGGACTGCCGCAGGCGCCCCCGGTCGGCGTTCTTCCGGCAATGCGAAACGGCCAGGTTACCTTCGGCTCGTTCAACAACCCGATCAAGATAACCCGTCCGACGCTGGACTTGTGGAGCCGGGTCCTTGACGCGCTGCCCGATGCGCGCCTGCACTGCATCGGCGTGGATTCCGCACAGGCGCGGGACATGCTGCTCGGCCACTTCTCCCATCGCGGCCAGGCCGGCCGCCTGAAAATCCTTCCCAGGCTTAGTCACGCAGGCTTCCTTTCGGCGTGCGACGATGTGGATATCGCGCTCGACCCGCTGCTGTTCAGTGGCGCCACGACCACCTGCGATGTGCTGTGGATGGGAGTCCCCGTCGTCACCTGGCCCGGCGGCGTGGACACCGCCGCGTCGGCATCGCGCAGCACCGCCAGCATCCTGACCTGCATCGGGCTGCAGCGCTTCGTGGCGAACTCCGCCGATGCGTACGTCGAGGTCGCGCGAACGCTCGCGCGCGACACGCGCGGCCTGGCGGAACTGCGCGGCTCGCTGCGCGAGATCATGCGCACCTCGCGCCTGATGGACGCACCGCGCTTCACACGTGCGTTCGAGTGCCTGCTGCGGAATGCTGCGGCGGATCATGCCGGATGGCGGAGGCGGTGAGATTCGAACTCACGAAGGAGTTGCCCCCTTGCCGGTTTTCAAGACCGGTGCAATCGACCACTCTGCCACACCTCCCGAGCCCGTGAAATCTTAACACGCGCTCCCGGCTGGCCCGGCGGGACCCATTGAAACTTTCGCACGTCTCGGCTAGTCTTACCCGGGCAATCCCTTACCACCGGAGGTTTCAATGCAATCCACGCCGTACACTGCCAGCGGGCAATCCACAGCAGATCTGACGCTGCGCCAGAACCGCGTATTGCGGAACACCTACATGCTGCTGGCCCTTTCGATGCTCCCGACAGCCATTGGCGCACTGCTCGGCGTGCAACTGAATTTCTCCGTTATGGCGGGAAGCCCGCTGATTTCCTTCCTGCTGTTCCTTGCCGTCGCCTGGGGTTTCATGTGGGGAATCGGCAAGAACAAGGACAGCGGACTTGGCGTGGTGTTGTTGCTGGCCTTCACGCTGCTCATGGGCGTGATGCTTGGCCCGATCCTGCAAGTCAGCCTCGGCTTCCGCAACGGTGCAACACTGATCGCCCTCGCCGCGGTCGGCACGGCGTCGATCTTCTTCGCGCTGGCGGGTGTTGCCACCGTTACGAAGAAGGACTTTAGCTACCTGGGCAAGTTCCTGTTCATCGGCGTCATCCTCCTGTTGGTCGCAATGGTCGCCAATATTTTCCTGAAGATCCCGGCCCTGGCGCTGACCATCTCCGCTGTTGCGGTCCTGATCTTCTCCGCCTACATCCTGTTCGATGTCAGCCGGATCGTCACCGGCGGGGAAGACAACTATGTTGTCGCCACCCTGTCGATCTACCTCGACGTCTACAATCTTTTTGTGCACCTGCTCAACCTGCTGCTCGCGTTCACGGGAGAACGCGACTGAGACGCTAAATGCTTCGCCAACAGGCGGCCGAGTGGCCGCCTTTTTTATCGGTCGAAGAGAGCAATCGACTCGACGTGCGAGGTATGCGGAAACATGTTGGCGATGCCGGCGCCGGTCAGGCGGTACCCCTTTTCATGCACCAGCACGGCGCTGTCCCGCGCCAGCGTGCCCGGGCTGCACGAGACGTAAACGATTTTGCGCGGCCCGTCCGGGCCCAATGCGCGGACCAGCGCATGTGCGCCCTCGCGCGGCGGATCGATGAGCAGTTTGTCCACGCGACCAAAGGCAGCGAGGCGCTCAGGCGTCGCTTCAAACAGATTGGCGACCGAGAATTCCGTATTGTCAGCAAGGCGATTCAGCGCGGAATTCCGCCGCGCTCGTTCGACCAGAGCCGCACTGCCCTCGACCCCCAGCACCTGCGCTCCAGTTTGGGCAATCGGCAGGGTAAAGTTGCCGAGGCCGCAGAACAGGTCGCCGATTCGCTCGCCGCAGTGTGGATCCAGCAGGCTGAGGGCGCGCCGCACCAGCATGCGATTAACGCCTTGGTTGACCTGGGTGAACTCGTTGGGGCGAAAACGCAGAGTGAGACCGAAGTCAGGCAGCGCGTAGGACAGATCCGCAGCGCCAGCCGGATGGAAGGGATGTGCGCTTTCCGGACCGGCGGGCTGCAGCCAGAACTGAATGGCGTGCTCATCGGCGAAGCGCCGTAGCAGGGCTTCGTCGGCCGCGCTTGGCGCCTGCAGGATGCGCAGGACGAGCACCGTGGCATCGTCGCCAACCGCAACTTCGATTTGCGGCAGGCGGTCGCGCAACGACAATTCGCCGACGAGTTGGCGCAGCGGCGACAGAAGTGCCGAGACAGGCTGCGGCAGGACACTGCAGTCGGTCATGTCGGCAATGTAGCTGCTGCGCCGTTCGTGGAAGCCGACCAGAACGCCGCCCTTTTTCGGAACCAGACGCACGGAAAGGCGCGCACGCGAACGATAGTCCCAGGCCGAACCGACAATTGCAGGATAGATCACGTCCGGCTGCAGACGTGCAATATGCCGCAGCGCATCCTCAAGCACCCGCTGTTTTGCCGCCGCCTGGCCGGCAAGATCGAGATGCTGCATGCTGCAGCCGCCGCATACGCCAAAATGGCGGCAACGCGGCGTGACGCGCAATGAGGCAGCTTCCAGCACTGTGCCCAACGAGGCCTGCTCATAGCTGCGTCGACTGCGGAAGACCGAGAACGTCACCCGCTCGCGCGGCAATGCGCCATCGACGAAAACCGTCTTGCCGGCCACGTGGGCGACACCACGGCCTTCGTGGTCCAGTGATTCAATGACGGCCTCGTGCATCTTGCGCGGCGGAAAAATCGGGAGGCGCAATTGTATGCGTTGCCGCAGCAATTGCAACGGCGGCGCGCTTGACCTACGATTCGGCCGAACCGGCCGCATCAGGCCTTGGGAGCGCGACATGACGATCGAGCCGTCCGAACATCTCTTCGACGCGAGGGCGGAATACCTCCGCGCCATTGATGCCGTGATTGCCTCCGCGAAACGAACGCTCTGTGTCTTCGATGGCGATCTCAAGCAGCTGGAACTCGACACGCCGGAACGATCCGATGCCCTCGCCGCCTTCCTTGGCGGCCGCCGGGATTGCCGCCTGCACATCGTGCTGCACGACATCGATTTCGTCGACCGCTACTGCGCCCGTTTCAACCTGCTGCGGAGGCGTTTCAGCCACGCCATCGAGGTGCGCCAGTCTCCCGAAAGCCTGCGTCATCTTGCCGACTGTTTCGTCCTAGCGGATGATTGCCACGCGGCAATCCGTTTCCACGCCGATCATTTCCGCGGCAAGCTGCTGCTCGACAACGCCGAGGCAAGCTCCGGGTGGGCACGGCGGTTCGGCGATCTCTGGCTGGAATCGACCACCACCCTGCCTCCGACGCAACTCGGTCTTTGACGCAAATCGGCCGAGCTTGCCCATTGGCGGGGTAGAGGGAATCACGCGATTTGTGATAAAGTCGTCACTTGGCCGGGTTACCCTCGGTCAAAATCCAAAATTTTGGCTGTCTGTTGTTGTCGTAATACCTCATTTTCTTTATCGATAAGGAATCCACAATGAAGCATTCTCTCCTCGTTGCTGCTCTCGTTGCCGTAGCCCTCACCGCCTGCGGCAAGAAAGAAGAAGCCAAGCCCGCCGCCGCTCCGGCTGCCGCCCCGGCTCCGGCTGCTGCGCCCGCCGCAGCGCCCGCCCAGCCTGCCGGCATGGCCGGCATGGAAGCGCCAAAAGGCATGGAAGGCATGGCTGCCCCTGCTGCCGCTCCGGCCCCCACTGCCGCCCCTGCGCCGCAGCAAGGCATGGCCGGCATGGACGCCAAGAAGGAAGAGCCGAAGAAGTAATTCGGCTTCGGTTCAAAGAAGGCCGGCCCGCGTGGCCGGCTTTTTCATGCCAGTTCGCGCCAGCCAAGCCCATCGTCCTGGGTGGCGACATCAATCCACTCCGCCGTACAGCCGAGCGCGTGCGCCAATGCCGCGCGCGCCAGGGCCGGAGTATTGTTCTGTTCGCTGAGGTGCGCGGCGACAACATGTTTCAGGCGGCCGGTGTCCAGGACGGCCATGAGCCCTGCAGCCGACGCATTGTCCAGATGGCCGAAACGGCCGCCGATGCGCCGTTTCAGCGCCGGCGGATAGCTGCCGGCTTGCAGCATCGCGGCATCGTGATTGCATTCGACGACCAGCGCATCGCACCCGGAGAGCATGCGCTCGATGTGCGGCGTGGATGAACCGGCGTCCGTCAGAATGCCGACGCGGTGACGACCGTCGGCGAAGACAAACTGCACTGGCTCGCGCGCGTCGTGTGGTACCGGAAACGGCTGGATTTCCAGCGCGCCGGCCGCAAAGCAGCGGTGGCTGTCGATGATCTCGATGCGCGCGGTGGCCACCCGCAATCCGGCGCCGGCCTGCGTGCCGTGGCTCATCCACAGCGTCAAGCCGTGGCGGTCGGCGAACTTGGATGCACCCGCAATATGGTCGGTGTGCTCATGCGTCACGACGATGCCGAGCAGGTCTTCCGGCACCAGGCCCAGGCGCGCAAGGCGCCGCACCGTTTCGCGCGTCCCGAAGCCGCAATCGAGCAGAATGCGCGTTCCGCCGGCTTCGACAACCGTCGCATTGCCGCGACTGCCGCTGCCGAGCAGGGCAAAGCGCATTACTTCAGCTGGTCGAACAACAGCCCGAGTATCTTCTTCGCCGTCTCGGAGTTGTCGGCACCGCCCTCGCGCGTCAAGACCTGCACCTGGCTTGCCTCACTCTCGCCGCGAACGTGGAGGCGGAACTGCGGACTGGACGCATCGGATCCGTCCTTGCTGCGCCAGAACGCCAGCTTGGCAAGCCAGCCGTCATCCTTCTTCTTGTCGAGCGCCTCCGGATCGACGTAGCGCACGTAGTAAAGACCTTTGGCCCGATCGCGATCTTCCACCGTGAAGCCGACGCGGTCCAGTGCCAGTCCAACACGGCGCCAAGCGCGGTCGAATGACTCCTGCATTTCGAGCATGGTCGGGCCGTTGCCGGAACGCGACAACCTGGCGCGCTCCTGTTTCTGTTCGGCAGCCAACAGCGCCGTGGCCTGCTTTTCTTCGGTGCCGAGGCGGACCATCAGCCGGCGCAGCATCTCGGCTTCGAGTTCCGGGTCCGCCGGACGCGGCTGCCACACCGTGCGGTCCTTGCCCTCGGTCGCATATACCTCATAGAGGCCGCGGTGGCTGATGTAGATCTCGGTGGTACCTTCGTCAGCGCCTTTCTCCAGGCGCGTCCGGAATTTGTCGCGTTCAGAAGTTGAATACAACTGGTCAAGGAACTTGCCCAGCGTTGCCCGAATCATGTCCTGCGGCAGCTTGGCACGGTTCTCGGCCCAATCGGTTTCCAGGATGCCAGCGTCGGGCAACTCGAGATTGACGATGAAACCCAGCTCCTGCCAGAACTCCTTGAGGGTCGGCCACAACTTGTCCGGCGTACCGGCGACGACCAGCCAGCGCTGGCTGCCGGAACGCTCGACGCGCATCTTGTCGACCTGCGGCAAAACATCCTGGGCGGCCGCATTGCGCGTTCCGCTGCGCTCGCCGGTATAGGCGGAAAACGTCGCCGAGCCCCTTGGGGTGATGTCCGGCACGACATAGCGTTCGTCCCGCGTGGGCGAGGTCAGGTCGGGCGGAATTTCGAGCGGCGGCAACTTGCCTGCCGACTTGTAATCGACCTTTTTGGATTCCGGAATCACGCCGGAACAGCCGGCAACAGCGATGGCTGCTGCGAACAGGACAGACAAACTGCGTTTCATGCAGCGGACCTCGGCAAGACGTTGGGAACTACACCGCAATGCCGGCTGCGCGCATCGCCGACCGAACTCGGTCATGATGTTCGGCCGACAGCGGCGTCATGGGCAGACGGATGCCATCCTCGACCAGCCCCATGCGCGCCACCGCCCATTTCACCGGAATCGGATTGGCCTCGACGAACAGGTGGCGGTGCAGCGCCAGCAAACGGTGGTTGATTTCGCGCGCCCGAACCACATCGCCGGCCAGCGCAGCGGCACACATTTCGTGCATGAGGCGCGGCGCAACGTTGGCCGTGACGGAAATCGTTCCGTGACCGCCGAGCAGGATGAAGGCCAGCGCGCTCGCATCGTCGCCGCTGTACAGGGCGAATCCGGCAGGCGCGCGCATGACCAGGTCGGCACAGCGCTCCATGCTGCCGGTGGCCTCCTTGAGGCCAACGATGCCGGGCACCTGCGCCAGGCGCAGGACGGTATCGTTGCCGAGGTCCGCGACGGTGCGTCCGGGCACGTTGTAGAGCAGCACGGGGATGTCGACCGCCTCGGCAATCGCTCGGAAATGCCGATAAAGGCCCTCCTGCGTCGGCTTGTTGTAGTACGGCACGACCGACAACGAAGCGGTGGCACCGGCCTGCCGCGCGCAGGCGGTCAGCTCGATCGATTCGGAGGTTGAATTGGCGCCCGTTCCGGCGATCACCGGGATGCGGCCGCCGGCATATTCGACGGCGGCGCGAATCAACTCGCAGTGCTCTTCCACATCCACGGTCGGCGACTCGCCCGTGGTGCCGACAATGACGATACCGTCAGTGCCCTCGCGAACGTGGAAATCGATAAGCGACTTGAGGCGCGGATAATCGAGACTGCCATCTTCATGCATGGGCGTGACGATGGCGACAATGGAGCCCTGAATCATGTCGGCGTGGCGGATTGAAAGCGTTGAATTTTAACCGATCGGCGAAGGCCGTGCTAAGGAATGAACGGGCGGAAGCGGCAATGCGTTGACCGGCGCCAGCCGGGCAGGCGCCCCCTCACAGGTCCGCCAGCGCCTTGATGTGCGCCGTCACGCTGCGCCCAAGCGCGGACAGCGCGTAGCCGCCCTCAAGCATCGAGATGATCCGGCCGCCGGCCGACTCGATGGCGATCTCCTTCAACTGCTGGGTCACCCAGGCGTAGTCGCTTTCGACGAGGCCCAGCGAAGCCATGTCGTCTTCGTAGTGGGCATCAAACCCGGCTGAGATGAAGATCGCCTGCGGGGCGAAGGCACGCAGCGCCGGCAGCCAGGCTTCGCTTACCGCCTGACGAAATCCGTCGCTGCGGGTGCCCGCGCGCAACGGCACGTTGACCATGTTTGCGGCCGGATCCTCCGTCCCGCTGTAGGGATAGAACGGGTGCTGGAAGGTGCTCACCATCAGGACACGCGGATCATCGGCGAAAATATCCTCGGTGCCATTGCCGTGGTGTACGTCGAAATCGGCGATCGCAACGCGATCCAGCCCGTGTGCCTCAAGCGCATGGGCCGCCGCAATGGCGATATTGTTGAGGAAGCAAAAACCCATCGCCTTGGCCCGCTCGGCGTGGTGCCCGGGCGGACGAACGCTGCAAAAAGCGTTTTCGACCTCGCCGCGCACGACCAGGTCCGTTGCCAGGACGCCCGCGCCGGCCGAGCGCAACGCGGCACGCCAGGTGCCGGGGCTCATCGCCGTGTCCGGGTCGAGGTGAACGATGCCGCTTTCCGGCGCACTTTCAGCCATGTTTCGCACATGGGCGCCCGGATGCACGCGGACGATCTGCTCCATCGACGCCAACGGCGCGTCGTGGAAATCGAGGTACAGGTCGAGGCCGGCCGCGATCAGGCGGTCGCTGATGGCGGAAAGCCGCTCCGGGCACTCGGGGTGATGCGCGCCCATGTCATGGAACCAGCAGTCGCGATGGGTGATAAATGCCGTAGTCATGATCGGATGTCATTGCCGACGGGCGTTCCGCCGGGAACTGCAATAGAATGGACGTGTCGGACAACATTATCCACTCAATGTCGCCTTCGTCTCAAGTCATGACCCACCCCATCCTCAAGGAAACCATTCACCGGGCCGGCCAGGTCGTCCTCGGCAAGGAGCACCAGGTCCGCCTGGCGCTGGCCTGCCTGCTGGCGCGCGGCCATCTGCTGATCGAAGACCTGCCGGGCGTCGGCAAGACAGTGCTGGCCCACGCCCTCGCGCGGCTGCTCGGCCTGAACTTCCATCGCATCCAGTTCACCGCTGACATGCTGCCAGCCGATGTGATCGGCGTCGCCGTCTACGACCGCGGCAATGGCGGATTCCGCTTCCATCCAGGACCGATCTTCGCGCAGCTCGTGCTGATCGACGAGATCAACCGCGCAACGCCGAAAACCCAGAGCGCCCTGCTGGAGGCGATGGAGGAACACCAGGTCACGACCGAAGGCGAGACACGCCCTCTGCCGGAGCCGTTCTTTGTCGTTGCCACGCAAAACCCTTCCCACCAGATCGGCACCTTTCCCCTGCCCGAATCGCAACTCGACCGCTTCCTGATGCGCATCGAGCTGGGTTATCCCGATCACGCCGCCGAGCGTGAACTCCTCGGCGGTGCCGACCGGCGCGATCTGATCGCAACACTCGATCCATGCATGGAGCCCGGCGATCTGGTCGAGCTTCAAGCCGCGGTCGGCCAGGTGCATGCTGCCGAGGCACTGATCGCCTACGTCCAGGCACTGGCCGAGCACACGCGCCGCACGCCGGCTTACGAAACCGGCCTCAGCCCACGCGCGGCCCTGGCCCTGCTGCGCTCGGCGCGCGCCTGGGCCCTGATTGACGGGCGTGACCTGGTCCTGCCGGAAGACGTGCAGGCCGTCCTGCCCGCCGTTGCCGGGCATCGGCTGCATCCGCTCGGTAGCGGCGCAAGGATTTCCGTTGCCGAATTGGCGGCGGCGATCATCGAAGCCGTGCCCCTGCCCTGACAGCGACATGGCGCTCGCGGCCGCATTCCAGCGCTGGCTGTTTCGCCTGCGTGGTCCCGAAACGGCGCCGATCCTGCTGGTCCAGCGCCGCGTCTTTGTTCTGCCGACGCGCGCCGGCCTCATCTACGCCGGCGTGCTCGGCGTCATGCTGGTCGGCGCCATCAACTACAACCTCAGTCTCGGTTACGCATTGGTGTTCCTGCTCGGCGGCCTCGGCGTCGTAACCGTGCTGCACACTTTCCGCAACCTGGTTCACCTGCAGATATCGCCCGGGCGCGCCGACCCGGTCTTCGCCGGCGAACCCGCCCAATTCGGCCTTCTGCTGCTCAATCCGCGCGCGGAAGGACGGTACGGCCTGCGGCTGTTCCTGCAGCCGGACAACGCGACCGAGACGGACGTTCCAGCACAGACCACGACGGCGATCGCGCTGCCCGCAGCCAGCCACCAGCGCGGCTGGCTGCGCCCCGGCCGCGTCACCCTGGAAACCCGCTATCCGCTTGGCCTGGTCCGCGCCTGGAGTTACATCGAACCGGACATGCGCTGCCTGGTCTACCCGGCGCCGGAGGCCGCCGGCCCGCCCCTCCCGTTCAGCGGCGCAGGCGAATACGACGGTCTCCGTTCAGGGCGCGGGAGCGACGATTTCTTCGGCCTGCGCGGGCATCAGCCGGCCGATCCGCCCCACCACGTCGCCTGGAAGGCTGTTGCCCGGCAGGCTGGCAGCGGCCCGCTGCTCACCAAACAATTCGCCGGCGCCAGTGCCGCATTGCGCTGGCTTGACTGGCAGGACCTGCCGCCCGCGCTCGCCGTCGAGGCACGTCTGTCGCGCCTCGCGCGCTGGGCGATCGAGGCTGCATCGCTGGGACTCACTTTCGGCCTGCGCCTGCCGGAACGCGAGATCGCGCCGGCAAGCGGCGCCCGGCATCTGCACAGCGCTCTCGAAGCGCTTGCCTTGTATGGCATGGAGAATAGCTAGGCCTGCCAGTGCGCCGATCGCGCGCACGCAGGAGCCGTGGCTGATCGCCTGCGCCCTGCTGACGCTGGCGCCCCATGCCCAGTACGCGCCCCTCTGGCTGAGTATCGTCACGGCCATTGCGCTGGCCTGGCGCGCGGCGATCTGGTGGCTGCGCCGCGCGTTGCCTCCGCGCTGGCTGCTCACCGCGCTGGTTGTCGGCGGCACGCTGGCGGTCTTCGCCACCTACCGCCAGCTCTTCGGCAAGGATCCGGGGGTTGCCCTGCTGATCATCTTCCTCGCCCTGAAACTGCTCGAACTGCGCAGCGTCCGCGATGCCCTTGCCGCCGTGTTCCTCTGCTACTTCCTGCTGCTGACGCATTTCCTCAATGCGCAGGAGATCGAGAACGCCGCGACGACCGTCGCCGCGCTGCTGGTGATCACCGCGGCACTGGCCAGCCTGAGCCGTGCGGGCCGCGGGATCGGCGGCAACCTGCGCCTCGCCGCCCTCATGCTCGCGCAGGCCGTGCCTTTCATGCTGATCCTCTTTCTGCTGTTTCCGCGCGTCGAAGGTCCGCTCTGGGGCCTGCCGATCGATGCCTACAGCGGATTGACGGGGTTATCGGACACGATGTCGCCGGGCTCGATCAGCGGCCTGTCGGTATCAGGCGCCATCGCCTTTCGTGCCCGCTTCGACGACCCGGCGCCACCGCGCAACACACTGTACTGGCGCGGCCCGGTACTGCGTTTCTTTGACGGCCGGACCTGGCGCAGCGGACCGCAACCGCTCCTCGACGAATTGCCCTACGAAACGGATGGTGCTGCGGTCGCCTACTCCATCACGCTCGAACCACACAACAAGCCATGGCTGTTCGCGCTCGAACTGCCGAGCACGCTGCCAACCGATTCGCGCTTGAGCGGCGACTACCAACTGCTTGCGCGGCGCCCGGTGCGCAACCGCGTCCGTTACGAAATGCGTTCCGTCCCCGGGCTGATGGCTGGCAGGCTGCTCGCCGCGCAAGCGATCAAGTCCAACCTCCTGCTGCCGCCGGAGGTGAATCCGCGCGCGCGGGAGCTGGCGGCCGGATGGCGGCGCCAACTGGACGACGACGAAGCCATCATCCGCGAGATGCTGCAATATCTCCGTCGCCAACCTTTCGTTTACACCCTGAGCCCGCCGCCGCTCGGTGCCAACAGCGTAGACGACTTCCTCTTCGAAACGCGCCGCGGCTTCTGCGAACACTACGCATCGGCCTTTGTTTTCATGATGCGCGCGGCCGGCGTGCCTGCGCGCGTCGTGACCGGTTACCAGGGAGGCGAGAGCAACCCCGTGGACGGCTACCTCATCGTGCGCCAGTCGGACGCGCATGCCTGGACGGAAGTCTGGCTCAAGGGGCGAGGCTGGCTGCGCATCGACCCGACGGCAGCCATCGCCCCCGGCCGAATCGAATCTGGATTGGCTGCAGCCGTCGCCGCCGACGAGGCGATACCTTTCGCCGCACGCAGCGACCTATCCTTCCTGCGCGACTTGCGTTTCCGCTGGGAGGCCATGAACAATTCCTGGAACCAATGGGTGCTCGGCTACAATCCGGAGCGACAACGCGAGGTACTGTCGCGGCTTGGCATGCGCCAACCGGACTGGCAGCGCATGACGGCAGCGATGGCGACTCTGGGCGGGCTCGTGATGCTGTTGTTGACTGCCTGGGCACTGCATCAGCGGACGCGCATCGACCCGCTGCTCTCCGCCTGGAACCGCCTCGGCCGCAAGCTGGCACGCGCTGGCCTGGCGCGCCACGACTGGGAAGGGCCGCGCGACTATGCCCGGCGCGTCGCCCATGCGCGCCCCGCGCTGGGCGCGCAGGTGGAACGCATTGCGCAACTCTACATCGCCTTGCGTTACGGCCGCGGTGCGGATGCGGGAGGGCTGGCCGAGTTGAAACGCCTGATCGCCAGGCTCGACCTGGCCTCCGCCTCCCCATGAACTCGCACGCCGCGGCTTGGCTGTGTTGGCTGTTGCTGTCGCTCGGCACGCCGGATGCCTTTGCCGCCGGCAGCGGCTTCGCCGGCCGCAGCGAGGTGCGCGAATTCATCGCGGAAATGCACGAAAAGCACGGATTCGAGCCCGCCCGCCTGTCGCGCCTGTTTCGCCAGATCAATCCGCAACCCGGCGTGATCCGGGCGATCCTGCCGCCGCGCGATCCATCCGTGCGCTCGTGGGTTGCCTACCGTGACCGTTACGTCGAGCCCGTACGCATCAATGGCGGCCTGCGCTTCTGGGACACGCATCGGAACACGCTCGACGCAGCGCGACGACGCTACGGTGTGCCGGAAGAGATCATCGTCGCCATCATCGGCATCGAAACCCGCTACGGCCGTGACCTCGGCCGTTTTCCCGCCCTCGCCGCGCTCGCCACCCTGGCGTTCGATTATCCGCCGCGCGCGGCGCTGTTCCGCGGCGAACTCGAGGCGCTGTTGCTGCTGTCGCGCGATATGCGCCGCGACCCGCTCGGCTATCGCGGTTCCTATGCCGGCGCCATCGGTTTGCCACAGTTCCTGCCGAGCAGCATCCGCAATTGGGCGGTGGATTTCGACGATGATGGCCAGATCGACCTGACAGGCAGCGCCGCCGACGCAATCGGCAGCGTCGCACGCTTCCTCAGCGATCACGGCTGGGTAGTGGATGGCCCAATTCTCGAGCCGGCGGCCGTCTCTGGCGAGGATACGGCCGAATTGATCGAAGCCGGCATCGTGCCGTGGTTAACGCCGGCGGAAATGGCCACACGCGGCGTTCACAGTGCTGCCGACGCGCCGCAACTGCCTTGCGCCCTGATCGATCTGGCCAGCGCCGACGGATCCATGGAATATCGTCTCGGGTTTCGCAACTTCTACGTACTGACGCGCTACAACCGCTCCAGCCTGTACGCCACAGCCGTGTTCGAACTGGCGCGGGAGCTGCGACGTCGGCAAGCCGGCGCGGTCGCAATCCCTGACTAGACGAGAAGCCTGCCGGACTTGAGGAAGCGATGCGAAAGGCCGATCTACCGTGGGTTCGGCAGGTAACTAGAGCAAGGCGTCCTTGGTCACGCCGCGGCGCTTGAGGATGCGCCGCAGCTGGGCAAGCGCCTCGATCTGAATTTGCCTCACGCGCTCACGCGTCAGATCCAGGCGCGCCGCCAGTTCCTCGAGCGTTGCAACCTCGTTCCCGTCGAGCCCGTAGCGCATCTGGATGACCTGTCGCTGCTTGTCGTTGAGCAACCCGATCCACTCGCCGACCAGGTGCTCGATCTCGGCACCCTGGATCTGCATTTCCGGCGTTTCCGCCTGTTCGTCGGCAAGCGACTCGCCGATGGACAGGCTCGGATCGATGTCCAGCGGGGCATCCAGCGAGGCTACGTGTTCGTTCAGCGCCAACACCTGCCGCACCGTCTCGACCGGTTTGTCGAGCAGGACCGCAATCTCCTCGATCCCGTTCTCCCGCGAGCTGCTCGTCTCCAGCTGCCGCATGGCGCGCAGCACCATGTTGAGTTCCTTGACCACATGCACCGGCAGCCGGATCGTGCGCGATTGGTTCATGATGGCACGTTCGATGTTCTGGCGTATCCACCAGGTTGCATAGGTGGAAAAGCGAAAGCCGCGCTCCGGATCAAATTTTTCCAGCGCGTGAATCAGCCCGAGGTTGCCTTCCTCGACCAGATCGAGAAGCGGCATGCCGCGATTGAGGTAATGCTTGGCGATGTTTACCACGAGCCGCAGGTTGTGCTCGATCATCTTCTGGCGCGCCGCTGCATCCCCCTGCCGTACACGGCGCGAAAGCGATAACTCCTCATCCGGCCTGAGCAACGGATTCGCGCCGATCTCGTTCAGGTACTGCTGGGTGACGTCGTTGAGGAATTCCGTCTCGGCAACGACTTCCGCCGCCGCGCGGGCGCCGGCGGCATCCGCTTCGTCTTCGGGAAAGGACTCGTCGTGCATCCGGGACGCTCAGCGGGAGGGCAGGTATCTCAGCGGATCCACCGGCTTGCCCTGGCGCCGGATCTCGAAATGCAGCTTCGGCTGGTCGGCATCCGTGTTTCCCAATTCGGCGATCTTCGACCCTTTCGCCACCTGCTGGCCTTCCTTGGCGAGCAGCTTGCTGTTGTGCGCATAGACGCTGGAGATATTGCCGGCGTGTTGCAGAATCAGCAGATTGCCGTAGCCGCGAATGCTGCTGCCGGCGTAGATGACCTTGCCGGCCGCGGATGCCAGCACCGGCTCGCCGAGCTTGCCGCCGATATCGATCCCCTTGTTGCCACCCTCGACAAAACCGCCGATTACCTTGCCGCCGGCCGGCCACAACCATTCCGCCTCCTCGCCGCCCGCGTCGGCCGGCGGCGCCGGTTTCGGTTCGATCACCGGGCGCGGATCGTCTGTCTTGTTCGCTGCGGCCACCGCCTGTTCCGAATAGGCCTGCTTGCCGCCGCGCGGCTCGCGTTTGCGTGCCTCGGTGTTTGCCGGCACGGCCGCAGCCGTTCCAAGGGAGCGGGCTTCAACCGCAGCCGGCACGGTCACCGGCCGGGCCACGGCGATTCCCTCCGGCGGCGCAACCCTGAGCTGCTGGCCGACGCGAATCAGCGCCGGGTTCTCTATGGCATTCCACGCCGCGACGTCGCGATAGGGGAGCCCGTGCTCCAGCGCGATGCTGTAGAGCGTATCGCCTTTCTTCACCGTGTAGAACTCGGCCGGCTTCGCCGCCGGCGCCGGCGCGGCGGCCGGCTGTTTCACCAGCGGCGCGGCACGCTCGACCACCGGTGCCTGGCTCTTCGAAGCGCAGCCGGTCAGAAGCATCGGCCCAAGTGCAAGCACGCTGCCAAGCAGAACCGCATGCCGCGCGGAAATGATCATCATCATTCAACTCCCGCCATCAGGGGCACAAACCGCACCTCGCCCAGCCGCACCTCGCTGCAGCCCTGCGCCGTACGCTCGATCAGACATAGCTTTTGCTCGGCTACGCCGAGCGGCAGGATCATGCGCCCGCCGACCGCGAGTTGCTCGATCAGGGTCGCGGGCACGCGCGGCGCAGCGGCGGCAAGGATGATTGTATCGAAAGGCGCGGCTTCCACCAGGCCCAGATTGCCATCGGCATGCTTGAGCCGCACGTTAAGCAGGCGCAGATGGCGCAAGTTCGACCGCGCCCGCGCCAGCAACTGGGCGATGCGTTCCACGGCATAAACCTCGCGCGCCAGCTGGGCCAGCACGGCCGCCTGATAGCCGCAGCCGGCGCCGATCTCCAGGGTTTTTCCCAGTTCTCGGCCATTGCGAAGCAATTCGATCATGCGGGCGACGACGAAGGGCTGGGAAATCGTCTGCTGAAAGCCCAGCGGCAGGGCCGTATCTTCGTAGGCGCGCGACGACAACGCCTCTTCGACGAAAAGGTGACGCGGCACCACGGACATTGCCGCCAGCACACGCTCGTCCTGAATGCCCTGCTCGCGCAGGCGCTCGACCATGCGCGCGCGCGTGCGCTGCGAGGTCATGCCGATTCCCGACAGGCGCCCGCTCATACGCGCAGCCACTCTTCGACCGTGCCGATCTGCCCGGCATGGGTCAAATCGATCTGCAGCGGCGTGATCGAGGCATAGTCTTGCGCCACCGCGTGAAAATCCGTGCCCTCGCCGGCGTCCTGCGCAGCGCCGGCCGCCCCCACCCAGTACACCGTCTCGCTGCGCGGGTTCAGCTGCTTGATCACCGGCTCGGCGCGGTGGCGCTTGCCAAGTCGCGTCACACGCAGGCCCTTGAGCGCCTGCATCGTCACATCCGGCACATTGACGTTGAGCAGAAGCGGTTCGCGCAAGGCCTTGCGCTGGCAGCACTCAACCAGTTCCCGCGCCACCCAAGCGGCCGTTTCAAAGTGCTCGGCCTTGTGGCTGGCAATCGAGATCGCCAGGGACGGCACGCCAAGCAGGAAGCCTTCAGTGGCGGCCGCGACCGTACCGGAATAGATCGTGTCGTCGCCCATGTTGGCGCCGCGGTTGATGCCGGAAATCACCATGTCCGGCAAGTCGTCGAGCATGCCGGTGACCGCCAGATGGACGCAGTCGGTTGGCGTTCCATTGACGAAGTAGAAGCCGTTGGCAGCACGCCGCAACATCAGCGGCCGGTCGAGGGTCAGGGAGTTACTGGCGCCGCTACGGTCGCGTTCCGGCGCCACGACGGTGATGTCGGCAATTGCCGCAAGCGTATCGGCCAGAATCTCGATGCCGGGGGCAAAATAGCCGTCGTCGTTTGAGAGGAGGATGCGCATGGTCTGCCGCGCGGCGATGGCTGCCTCAGGGAAAGAATGGTCGGGGCGGCGGGATTCGAACTCGCGACCCCTTGCACCCCATGCAAGTGCGCTACCAGGCTGCGCTACGCCCCGACTGACCGCGGATTATAGCAGACGTTCGACGCCGCGTAACACCGATCAGGCGCGCAGCAGGCCGATGATGCCGACGAGTTCGGAGCGGAATGAAAACGACGGCTCGGCGCGGATTTCGCCGGCGGGCAAGAGAATCTCCTCCCTGCCGGGCGCATCGTCAAGTCGGTTTCGTGCGCCGCTGATGGTAAACCCCTCGCGGTAAAGCAATTCGCGGATGCGGCGGACCAACAGGACCTCGTGATGCTGGTAATAGCGCCGGTTGCCACGCCGCTTTACCGGTTTGAGCTGCGTGAATTCTTGCTCCCAGTAGCGCAGCACGTGCGGTTTGACCCCGCACAAATCGCTCACCTCGCCAATGGTGAAGTAGCGCTTTGCCGGGATCGGCGGCAGGTCATCCTTGCTGGGCGCCATGGCTGCTGAGCTTTTCGACGGCGGCCTTGAGCTTCTGGCTGGCGTGGAAGGTCACGACACGTCGGGCGGTGATGGGAATCTCTTCGCCGGTCTTCGGATTGCGGCCGGGCCTTTGTGGTTTGTCGCGCAGCTGGAAATTGCCGAAACCGGACAGTTTGACGCTTTCGCCCCGCTCCAGCGCCGCACGAACCTCTTCGAAAAACGCCTCCACCATATCTTTCGCTTCGCGCTTGTTGAGACCGACCTTTTCGAACAGAAGGTCGGCCAGCTCCGCTTTTGTTAACGTCATTTGAACTCCCTATGACCGCAGCTTGCCGTCGAAGTCACGACGCGCTGCTTCGAGCATTTCTGCCAGCGCAGCGTCAACTTCACTGTCTGCAAGCGTCCTTTCAGTATCTTGCATAACTACCCGGAATGCAAGACTTTTCTTGTCATGGTCGATGCCTTTTCCGGCATACAAATCGAACAGCCGGACGTCTTTCACGATGCCAGGTGCGGCAGCCTTGAGGCCGGCCAGCAGGCGCTCAGCCGGCAGGTCCAGGGCGACCACAAGGGCAAGATCGCGCACCACCTGCGGGAAGCGCGAGACCTCGACATGGCGCGGCAGCGTCTGGTGCAATACCGCATCCAGTTCCAGCTCGAAAACCACCGGCGCGGCACCGAGTTCGTATTTCTGCACCCAAAGCGGGTGCAATTCCCCAAGCAGGCCGATGCTGACACCCGCGATGCTGACCGAGGCAGCGCGGCCCGGGTGCAATGCAGGGTGCTCGATGCGCTCGAAACAGGGCACTGAAGGAAACAACAGCGCCTCGACGTCAGCTTTAACATCAAAGAAATCGACGCGCCGGGCGGCAATCCCCCACTGCTCGGCTGCCGCCGGCCCCGCCGCCAGCCCGCCAATCCGTCCCGGCTGCCGCAGGCCGGCGAGCGCCGCACCATCGTCGACCCGCTGAAAGCAGCGGCCAAGCTCGAAAACGCGCACACGCTCCAGCCGACGCTTCAGGTTGGTCGACAGGTTCGCCACCAGGCCGCCGATCAGGCTCGATCGCATCACGCTCATCTGGCTGGCGATGGGATTGGCAAGCGCCACTGGGGCGGCGTTGGCTGCGAAATCGCGTTCCCATTCCGCATCGACGAAGCTGTAGTTCACAACCTCCTGAAAATCGCGCCCGGCCAGCAAACGCCGCACGGCCCAGCCGTTCCGGCTTTCCTCCGCTTGCGGCAGCATCGAAAGCGAGCCGCGCGGCAACCGCGCCGGAATATTGTCGTAACCATGCAGGCGCGCCAGCTCCTCGATCAGATCCTCCTCGATGGCGATATCAAAACGGTGCGGGGGCGGCGTCACGGTCAACACATCGCCATCGCGCACGAATGCGAAGGCCAGCCCCTCGAACAAGCGCGCGGCGATCTGCGCACCCAGTTCGATGCCCAGCACCTTTTCGGCGCGCGGCACGCGCAGCCGCACCGGCTGCCGCTGCGGCAGAGAAGCGGGTTCGACGGCTTCCGTCACGGGCCCGGCCACGCCGCCGCAAATCTGCAGGATCAGCTGGGTGGCACGTTCCAGCGCTTCGCGCGTCGCGGCGAAATCGACGCCGCGTTCGAAGCGGTACGAGGCGTCCGAGGCAAAACCCAGTGCCCGTGCCTTGCCGGCAACAGCCTGCGGCGTGAAGAAGGCGCTTTCCAGAAAGAGCTCGTTGGTAGTGTCGCCAATGCCGCTTTCGTCCCCTCCCATGATGCCGGCCAGGGCGAGGGCACGCCGCTCATCGGCGATCAGCGCGGTATCGGCGGCCGGCGTAACGCTCTGGCCGTTCAGCAGCAACAACGTCTCGCCGGGTGCCGGGTAGCGAACATGCACGGCGCCGACAAGTCGCGCGTTATCAAAAGCGTGGAGCGGCTGACCAAGCTCCAGCATCACGTAGTTGGTGACATCGACGACCGCGCTGATGGCACGGATGCCGCTGCGCTCGATCCGCATTCGCATCCAGTCCGGCGTCGGTGCACGCGGATCGATGCCGCTGATGACGCGGCCGCAATAGCGCGGGCAGGCGTCGGGCGCGTCAAGAATCACGTCGCGTCGCTTGCTGCCGGTGACATCCGCCGCCGAAATTGCCGGCAGCCTGACCGGCACGCCGGTCAACGCGCCGACCTCGCGCGCAACGCCCTTCAGGCTCAGGCAGTCAGCGCGGTTCGGCGTCAGCTTGAGCATAAACAGCTTATCGTCGAATGCCAGGTAGCTGCGGAGGTCCGAGCCGACCGGCGCGTCCGACGGCAACCCCATGAGGCCGCCGTGCTCTTCCGACAAACCAAGTTCGCGCGACGAACACAGCATGCCGAAGGACTCGACGCCGCGAACCTTGGCTGCCTTGATATTGATGCCCGGCAGTTGCGCGCCCACCAGGGCGCAGGGCACTTTCATGCCGGGAGCAACATTCGGCGCGCCGCAGACGATCTGCAAGGTCTCGCCCTGCCCCGCATCGACGCGGCAGAGTTTCAGCTTGTCGGCATCGGGATGTTTGTCGACAGCAACGACCTGCGCCACGACCACGCCGGAAAATGCCGGCGCAACGCCCGTCAGGGACTCCACTTCGAGGCCGGCCATCGTCAGACTGTGCGCCAGCTCGGCGCTGGTAAATGGCGGATCGACGAATTCTCGCAGCCAGTGCTCGGAAAACTGCATGATTATCTGAATTGCGAAAGGAAGCGCAGGTCGCCGTCGAAGAACAGGCGCAGGTCATTCACTCCGTAGCGCAGCATGGTGAGGCGATCCGGTCCCATGCCGAAGGCGAAACCTACGTATTTCTCGCTGTCGATGCCGACGGCCTTGAGGACGTTCGGGTGCACCATGCCGCTGCCGGCGATCTCCAGCCAGCCGGTGTGGCTGCAGACACGACAGCCGTTGCCGTCGCAGAAAACGCAACTCATGTCGATTTCTGCCGACGGCTCTGTGAAGGGGAAGAACGACGGCCTGAAACGTGTGCGCAAGTCGGGCTTCTCGAAGAAGTTGCGCAGGAAGTCCGTGAATACGCCCTTCAGGTCGGCGAAGCTGATGTCCTCGTCGATCCACAGACCCTCGACCTGGTGGAACATCGGCGAGTGCGTGGCATCCGAATCGACCCGGTACACGCGGCCCGGCGCGATGATGCGGATGGGCGGCTTGTGCGTTTCCATGTAGCGCACCTGGATCGGGCTGGTGTGCGTGCGCAGCAGCAGGCCCGGCGCGTTCTCGATGTAGAACGTATCGTGCATCGAGCGCGCCGGGTGGTTCGTCGGCGTGTTCAGGGCGGTGAAATTGTGGAAATCGTCCTCGATCTCCGGGCCGTCGGCGACGTCGAAGCCGATGGAACGGAACAGCGCCTCGATGCGCTCCAGCGTGCGCGTCACCGGGTGCAAACCGCTGGCGGGCGAGCCCCGGCCGGGCAGTGTGATGTCCAGTGCCTCGGCCTTCAGCTGCATTTCCAGCGCGGCACGGCGGATCGCCTCGCGCCGCGCGCCAAGCGCCGCCTCGATGCGCTCCTTTGCACTGTTGATGGCGGAACCCGCTTGCTTGCGCGCATCCGGCGCAAGCTTGCCCAGGCCCTTCAGCAGTTCGGTAATCGAGCCGCTCTTGCCGAGAAACCGCGCCTTGGCCTGCTCGAGTGCGGCAGCATCGCCGATACCGGCGAATTCTGCCGTCGCCTGCGCAACCAGTTGCTCAATATCGCTCATGGGAAACGCAAAAAAAGGAGGCCTCGTGCCTCCTTTTTCCGCGCCGACCTCGCTCAGGCGGACAGGCTGGCCTTGGCCTGGTTCGCGATCTGCGCGAACGCCGGCTTGTCGAACACCGCCAGGTCCGCCAGCACCTTGCGATCGATCTCGATGGCAGCCTTCTTCAGTCCGTTCATCATGGTGCTGTAGGTCAGTCCCACTTCGCGCGCGGCGGCATTGATGCGGATGATCCAGAGCGAGCGGAACTGGCGCTTGCGCTGGCGGCGATCACGGTAGGCATACTGCCCGGCCTTCATCACCGCCTGCTTGGCGATGCGATAGACACTCTTGCGACGGCCACGATAGCCTTTGGCCTGATCGAGAACCTTCTTGTGGCGCGCGCGCGCCGTTACTCCGCGTTTGACTCTTGGCATGTTCGGATCTCCTTACGCGTAGGGCAGCATGGCCTTGATGGCCGCCGTGTCCGCGTCGTGGACGCCGGTCGTGCCGCGCAACTGGCGCTTGGCCTTGGTGGTTTTCTTGGTCAGGATGTGGCGCTTGAACGCCTGGGAGCGCTTGACACTGCCCCCCGGCCGCACCTTGAAGCGCTTTGCAGCGCCCTTTTTGGTCTTCATCTTCGGCATCGAAGAACTCCTTTTTTAACATGGTGCCAGGTGACTCCCGATATGGGAGCGCTTCGACAACCTGCAACCACTTGTGCAAGAACCCGTTGGCCGGTTCCATCCGCCTTGCGCCCGGCGGGGCGCGACCATCAATTTTTCTTTTTCGGTGCCAGCACCATGATCAACTGGCGACCTTCCATTTTGGGAAACTGCTCAACCACGCCCACCGCATCAAGGTCGGCCTTGACGCGTTCCAGGAGGCGGATTCCGAACTCCTGATGCGCCATCTCGCGCCCGCGAAAGCGCAGCGTCACTTTCGTCTTGTCGCCCTCCTCGAGAAACCGCACCAGATTTCGCAGCTTGATCTGGTAATCGCCCTCGTCGGTCCCGGGACGGAACTTCACTTCCTTGATCTGGATCTGCTTCTGCTTGAGCTTGGCCTCGTGCGCCTTCTTGGCTTCCTGATACTTGAACTTGCCGAAATCCATGATCCGGCAAACCGGCGGTGTGGCGAGCGGCGCAATTTCAACCAGATCCACTCCCACATCCTCGGCCATCTTCAGTGCCGCCTGGACGGACACGATGCCTACCTGCTCGCCATCGACGCCGATGAGCCGGATTTCCGGGGCGTTGATTTCCTCATTCAGGCGCTGCGACTTCTGCTGTGGCTGTGCGATGGTTCAAGTCTCCAAAAAATGAAAATCAGGCCGCCCCTGCCCGCGCATCACGTTCTCGCGTCAGGCGTTCGACAAACGTCTCGAGGGACATTTGCCCGAGGTCCTGTCCACCCCGGGCACGCACGGCGACCAACCCCGCCGCCTTCTCCTTGTCGCCGACGACGACGTGATAAGGCAGCTTCTGCAAGCTATGTTCGCGTATTTTATAGCTAATTTTCTCGTTGCGCAAATCCGCGATGGCCCGCAGACCGGCATTGCGTAGCTTTTCCGCAACAGCTTCAGCGTAGTCTTGCTGGGCCTCCGAGATATTCATCACCGCCGCCTGCACCGGGGTGAGCCACAACGGCAGCGCGCCGACATGGTTTTCGATGAGGATGCCGATAAAGCGCTCCAGCGAACCGAGTATCGCCCGGTGCAGCATGACCGGCGTATGCCGCGAATTATCCTCGCCGACGTACTCCGCACCGAGCCGCCCGGGCATTGAGAAGTCGACCTGGATGGTGCCGCATTGCCAGGAACGCCCGATGGCATCCTTGATGTGGAATTCGATCTTCGGGCCATAAAACGCGCCCTCGCCGGGCAATTCCTGCCAGGCCAGGTTCGATGCACGCAAGCCTGCGCGCAGCGCTTCTTCGGCCTTGTCCCAGATCTCGTCCGAGCCGACGCGTCCTTCCGGTCTCAGGGCGATCTTGATGGCGACGTCGGCAAAGCCGAAATCGCGGTACACCCGCTGCACCAGACGGTTGAAGGCGATCACCTCGGACTCGACCTGTGCTTCGCTGCAAAAGATGTGGCCGTCGTCCTGCGTGAAGCCGCGCACGCGCATCACGCCGTGCAGGGCGCCCGACGGCTCGTTGCGATGGCAGGAGCCGAATTCGCCGTACCGCAGGGGAAGGTCGCGGTATGAACGAATGCCCAGGTTGAAAATCTGGACATGTCCGGGGCAATTCATCGGCTTTACGGCGTATTCGCGATTCTCCGACGACGTGGCAAACATGGTCTGCTGGAAGTGCTCCCAGTGCCCGGATTTTTCCCACAGCGAGCGATCGAGGATCTGCGGACAGCGCACCTCCTGGTAACCGTTCTCCCTGTAAATGGTGCGCATGTACTGCTCGACTTCCTGCCAGATGATCCAGCCCTTGGGATGCCAGAACACCATGCCGGGCGCCTCGTCCTGCAGGTGAAACAGATCGAGCTGGCGGCCGAGCTTGCGGTGATCGCGCTTCTCCGCCTCTTCCAGCATGTGCAGGTAGCCGGCCAGTTCCTCCTTTTTTGCCCAGGCGGTCCCGTAGATGCGCTGGAGCATCTCGTTGCGGGAATCACCGCGCCAGTAGGCGCCAGCGACTTTCATCAGCTTGAAGACTTTTAGCTTGCCGGTGGAAGGCACGTGGGGGCCGCGGCAGAGATCGACGAAATCGCCCTCGCGGTATAGCGAAACGTCCTGGTCGGCCGGAATCGACGCGATGATCTCCGCCTTGTAGTGTTCGCCGATGGACTGGAAGAACTCGACCGCCTTGTCACGCGGCCAAACCTCGCGCACGACCGGATGGTCCTGCTTCGCCAGTTCGGCCATGCGTGTTTCGATGCTGGCCAGATCCTCCGGCGTAAACGGCCGCTTGTAGGAGAAGTCGTAGAAGAAGCCGTTCTCGATGACGGGGCCGATGGTGACCTGTGCCTCCGGGAACAGCGTCTTCACGGCGTAGGCCAGCAGGTGCGCCGTCGAATGGCGCAGTATCTCGACACCCTCGGCGTCCTTGTCGGTGATGATCGACAGGACGCTGTCGCGCTCGATGCGAAAACTGACATCGACCAGCCGGCCGTCGACCTTGCCGGCCAGCGCCGCCTTCGCCAGCCCGGCGCCAATGGATGCGGCCACCTCCGCAACGGTCACCGCTTGCGGGTATTCGCGTATCGAGCCGTCCGGCAATGCAATGTTTGGCATGATTCGCCCAAAAATGACAAAAGCCAGAAAACTGAAGCCTCGCTGACTTCTGTCCTCTGACTTCTGTCTTCCGAATTGGTAGGCGCGATAGGACTCGAACCTACGACCCCCACCATGTCAAGGTGGTGCTCTAACCAGCTGAGCTACGCGCCTGAAAAAATTCAGTGCGGGCCAATGTCCGCCGAAGCGGGCGTCGTGCCGGAACTGAAGGAGCGCATTGTAGTGGAAACGACTGCCTTTTCAAAGCGATTCTTGCAATTCGCGCGCGCCGCAGTGGATACGATGAGCCGCCCGCCAGCCGTTCCCGCAATCGCCAGGTGCCGGAATCCTATTTCGTCGCTTCCGGCGGGGCCGGGCGCCCCTCGCCGTCGCCCGTGCCAGCCAGCCACACACAGCAACCCTTGCTCTCCTTGGCGATTTCAGCCAGCACGCGCTCATGCTGCAGCCGTTCCTGCGGGCTCGCACGCAGCACGCACAACGGCGGCCGTGCCGGCGCCGCAATGTCCGGTGGGGCGGCGAGCGGTGCGCTTTCGAGTTCCATTACCAGGCTTTCCTGGCCGCGAGTCATCGCCAGGTAGACCTCGGCCAGCAATTCCGCGTCGAGCAAGGCACCGTGCAGCGTCCGACCGGCGTTGTCGACGCCATGCCGATCGCACAGAGCGTCGAGGGAATTGCGCCGCCCCGGATGCAGCTCGCGGGCCAACTTGAGGCTATCCACCACCCCGGCGCAAACATGCTCGATGGCCGGCAAGTCGCACAGGGCAAGTTCGCTGTTGAGGAAGCCGAGGTCGAAGGCCGCGTTGTGGATCACCAGTTCCGCACCGCGTACGAACTCGATGAAATCGGCCGCGATCTCGGCAAAGCGCGGCTTGTCCTGCAGGAACTCCCGCGACAGGCCATGCACCGCCAACGCGCCGGCCTCGATGTCGCGCTCCGGATTGATGTAACGGTGAAAGCGCTTCCCGGTGAGCTTGCGGCTGGCAAGCTCGACGCAGCCGACCTCGACCAGGCGATCACCCAGGCGGAAGTCAAGGCCGGTGGTTTCCGTATCCAGCACAACCTGTCTCATTCCCGCCGGTCTCCCCGGGTTTCCATGCCGCGCCGCGCCAGGGCGTCGGCTCGCTCGTTCTCCGCATGCCCGGCATGACCCTTCACCCACAGCCATTCGATCCGGTGCGGCGCGGCGAGCCGATCCAGCTCGCGCCACAAGTCGGCGTTCTTCACGGGTTCCCGGCCTGCCGTGCGCCAGCCGCGTTTCTTCCAGCCATGAATCCACTCGCTGATGCCTTTTTGTACATACTGGGAATCGGTGTGCACGCGCGCTTGAACCGGCCGGCGCAAGGCCTCGAGGGCGCGAATCACCGCGGTCAGCTCCATGCGATTGTTGGTCGTGGCATCCTCGCCCCCGCACAGCTCCTTTTCGTGGCCACCGAGGCGCAGCACGACACCCCAGCCGCCCGGGCCCGGATTGCCGCTGCAAGCTCCGTCGGTAAAGATATCAACCGCCTGGCCGGCGCATTTCGGTTGCGTCATGGCTTCTTCCGCTGCATGCCGGGAAAACGCCGGATCGCCGGTGCCAGCGCCTTCGCCCGCGCCTTGCGGTCGTGCCATGCCGGCGTCAGCAGGCGCAGCCCATGCTGGCGCTTGATGCCCTGCAGGACATATACCGCGCCGCCGATCGGCCACCAGCGGTCCCCGGCCAGTTCGAGGAAGTGCCAGCGACGCAGCCAATGCTCTTGTGTCACCGCCGGCGAATAGCGGCCGAAGCATCCTGCCTGCGTCTCGAACCCGAGCAGGGTCAGCCAGTCCTTCAGGCGGCGCACGCCGAGATACTGGCCGTTCCACGGAAACACCGGCTCACGACCGGCCAGGCGGCGCTTGATTCCCCACAGGCTGAACGGATTGAAGCCGGCGATCAGCACCTGCCCTTCCGGTACGAGCACCCGCTCCACCTCGCGCAGGACCTGATGCGGCTGGACGGCGAACTCAAGCACGTGCGGCAGCACGACGAGGTCCACGCTATTGCCGGAAAACGGCAGGTGGTGCCAGTCGCCGCGCACCGCCACGGCACCGACCGGATCGTAAGCGAAGCGCAGCGGCATTCGGTTGGCGCGCAGGAAATCGCATTGCGGCAGCCCGACCTGCAGGGCGTTGAAGCCGAAAATGTCGGCCACCAGCTGGTCGAATCGCTCGCGCTCCCAGTCGAGGACATAGCGCCCTTGCGGTGTTTCCAGCCATGCGTCGAAACCGGGAATTGACATTTCGCTCCGAAATCAGACAATCGCGGCATGGACATACTTGCGCTGCGCGCGTTCGACGACAATTATATCTGGCTGCTGCGCGCCGGAAAGCACGCTGCCGTGGTAGACCCCGGCGACGCCGCGCCGGTGCGCGAGGTCCTCGCCCGCGACAGCCTCAGCCTGGCGGCCATCCTGCTCACGCACCACCATGGCGACCACACCGGCGGCGTCGCCGCCCTGCTCGCCGCGCATCCGGTTCCCGTCTTCGGGCCGGCCGGCGAAGCCATCGCCGGCGTGACGGCGCCGCAGCGCGAGGGCGATACGGTCTGCCTGGCCGAACTCGGCTTGCGATTCCGCGTCATCGAAGTCCCCGGCCACACCCGCGGCCACGTCGCCTACTTCGGTCATGGCGCGCTGTTTTGCGGCGACACCCTGTTCGGCGGCGGCTGCGGCCGCTTGTTCGAGGGCAGCGCGGCGCAGATGTGGAACTCGCTGCAGAAACTCGGCGCCCTGCCGGGCGACACACGCGTGTACTGCGCCCACGAATACACACAGTCGAACCTGCGCTTCGCCCTGGCGGTCGAACCGGGCAACGCCGCGCTGCGGGAGCGGGCGGCGCGGGTCACGCAGCTGCGCGCCGCCGGGCAGGCGACCGTCCCCTCCACCATTGCCGAGGAACAGGCGACGAATCCCTTCCTGCGCGTCGCCGAAGCCGAGGTTGCCGCTTCCGCCGCCCGCCACAGCGCAGCCCGTCCGTCCGGTGATGCCGAGGTTTTCGCCGCTCTGCGCGAGTGGAAGAACACCTTCGGCTAACCGCCGCCGCGCGCCCGGACGACCGCCTTCTTCATGGTATCGATGACGCGCGCCGCATTGAATGGCTTGAGGATGTAACCGACGGCACCGCCGGCGACGGCCGCCGCGACGGATTCGCGATCGGCGTTGCCGCTGATCATCAGCACGACAGCCGCCGGCAGCGCCGCCCTGATCTCCTGCAACGCCTGCAGTCCGTCGGTTTTCGGCATCACAATGTCCAGGCAGACAATGTCCGGCGCCAGGCGTTTCGCCATGTCGACCGCCGCCGCACCGTCGGCGGCTTCGCCGATCACGTCATAACCCTCGTCGCGCAGCAGGGCGCGCAGGACCGCGCGCATCACTGCATTGTCGTCGGCAATGAGTATCCGCATTGTCTTCTCCCCCATCATTCATTCGCCCGGCGCGCTGGTTCCGGCGGGCACGACGCAGTTGCGGCCGCGCCGCTTGGCGGCGTACAGCGCCGCGTCGGCAGCATCGACGATCTCCTTCATCGACTCCATCTGCTGCGGTACCAGCGCCGCCACGCCGATGCTGATGGTCACAATTGCGGCCATCGATGCTTCATGGGGCAAGCCGAGTGACTCGACCGCGGCGCGCATGCTCTCCGCCACCAGGCACGCGCCCTCGACGCCGGTATCGGGGAGGATCGCGGCGAACTCCTCGCCGCCGTAGCGTGCCGCCAGGTCAGCGGGGCGCCGCAGCTTGCCGTGCAGGGCCGCCGCCACACGTTTCAGGCACTCGTCACCGGCCGGGTGTCCGTAGCGGTCGTTGTACCGCTTGAACGAATCGACATCGCACATGAGCAGCGCAAGCGGTTCCCGCGCGCGCAGGCAGCGTCGCCATTCGCGCGACAGTGCCTCGTCGAACTGGCGCCGGTTGGCGATGCCGGTGAGGCCGTCGACCGCCGACAGCCGCGTCAGTTCGCGGTTGGCCGCATCGAGCTTCCGCGTCAGCACCAGCAATGAATAGCGCATCTGCACGATGCGCTGCATGGCGCGCAGCTTGGCGCCGAACACGGCCTCGCTGACCGGCTTGAAAAGATAGTCGTCGCCGCCTGCCTCGATGCCGCGCGCGAGGTCCTCGTCCTTGGTCATCGCGGAAAGGAAGATGATCGGGGTCCATTCACCCGGCTGTTCCAGGGCACGGATGCGCCGCGCCACTTCGTAGCCGTCGATGCCGGGCAGGACGATGTCGAGCAGAATAAGGTCCGGGCGTTCCAGCTCAAAGACGGCGAGCCCATCCGCGCCATTTCGCGCCTGCAGCGAGGCAATGCCGAGTTGTTCGAGCAGGTGGCAGACCAGCGCCATGCTCGTCGCGGTATCTTCGACAACGAGTGCCTTCATGAGGGGAAACCGGTTCTTCCGCTTGTTCTGGTTCGCAGCCAGCGCCGATTATCCGCCGGGAATGCCCGCAGCGGGGCAAATTGACGCGCGCCGACAGCGCCCGGTAACATCACGGTTTTCACGCACCCAGCCTCATGACGATTTCCCCCGCGGTATTGTGGCGACTGCTGGTCTGCCTGGCACTGCTCGCGCCCGGCGCGCGCCCGGCGGCCGCAGCGACCGAAGGCGAGAACGCCGCCGACACGCCGAGCACGACCGAAACACCCGCTGAAACCATCGCCGCGCCGCCAGTGGCGGCGGAACTGCCCACCCCAACCCTGGAAATCCGCGATGCCCTGCCGCGGATCGCCACGATCGACCTGACCGCGCCGCCGGACGACCTGTGGGAACGCATCCGCAACGGCTTCGGCATGCCGAACCTGACCAGCGACACGGTCACGCAGCAGCAGGCATGGTATCTGGCCCGGCCCGAGTACCTCAAGCGCGTCGTCGAGCGCAGCCGGCGCTACATGCACCATATCGTCGAGGAATTGGAGAAGCGCGGCATGCCGACGGAAATCGCCCTGCTGCCGATCGTCGAGAGCGCGTACAATCCGATGGCCTACTCTCACGCCCATGCCTCGGGCCTGTGGCAGTTCATTCCCTCCACCGGCAAGACCTATCGACTCGAGCAGAACTGGTGGCTGGACCAGCGCCGCGACATCATCGCGTCGACCAGCGCGGCGCTCGACTACCTGCAGTCGATCTACGAGATGCACGGCGACTGGCATCTGGCACTGGCCTCCTACAACTGGGGTGAGAACGCGGTGGCGCGCGCCATCAGCAAGAACCAGGCGAAGGGCCTGCCGACCGACTACCTGAGCCTGACCATGCCGGCCGAAACGCGCCACTACGTGCCGAAGCTGCAGGCGCTGAAAAACATCATCGCCCAACCACAATTGTTCGGTGCCAGCCTGGATCCGATCCCCAACCGGCCGTATTTCGTCACGGTGGGCAAACCGGCCGAGATGGACGTTTCGGTCGCCGCGAAGCTGGCCGAAATGACCGTCGAGGAATTCCTCACGCTCAACCCCGCGCATAACCGCCCGGTGATGCCGGCTGGCGGCAACACATCGATCGTCTTGCCGGCCGACAAGGTCGAGGTATTCCAGGCCAATCTCGAGAACCACGACCGGCCGCTGGTGAACTGGCGCGCCTACACGCTCAAGAAGGGCGAGAAGCTCGATGCCGTTGCCGCGCGCTTCGGCATCGCCGCTGCGAGACTGCGCCAGGTGAACGGGATTGGCAGCAAGCTCAAGGTCGGCGCCGGGCACACGATTCTGGTGCCGGCGAAGAGCGCCGAAACCACATCGGCCAATCTGCTGGCGGTCAATCTGCCGATGGTCAAGCCGACGGTGAAGAAGCCGCCCAGGGGGAAGGTGCTGTCGTCGCCCCGTTCCGGCAAGAAGGCGGCGGCCAAGAAAGTCAAGCCGGCCGGCGCCAGGACGGCCGCCAAACGCCCGCGGCCCCGTCCCTGAACCTTCCGCCCGATGATGCCTGCGTTGCCGCCGCGTTGTTTGGCCCGCTGCGCCGCACTGCTGGCACTCGCGGCGGCAGCCACTTCGGCAACGGCGGCCCCCGCCCTGGCGCTGCGCGCGGAACCGAAATACCGGCCCGGCTTCACCCATTTCGCCTACGTCAACCCGCAGGCTCCGCGTGGCGGCGAAATCATGCTGGCCGAGATCGGTTCCTATGACAATCTCAATCCCTACTCGCTCAAGGGACTGGCGGCGGCCGGCCTCGGCGACCTAGTCTTCGAAACGCTGGCCGTCAGCAGTCTGGACGAGCCCTCGGCCAATTATGGCCTTCTCGCCGAAGACATGGCGCTCGCCGCCGACGGGCTCTCCATCACCTTTCGCCTGAACGCCGCGGCGCGCTTCGCCAACGGCGATCCGGTGACCGCTGCCGACGTGCGCCATTCATGGGACGCTCTGACCGGCAAGCAGGCCAACCCGCTCTATCGCAACTATTGGGGCGACGTAAAGCGCGTGGTCGTGCTGGACGCACGCAACGTGCGCTTCGAATTCAAGCGCCGCAATCCGGAACTGCACATCATTCTCGGCGCCCTGCCGGTATTTTCCGCCAAATGGGGCGCCGGCAAGCCGTTTGACAAGTTTGGCCTCGAAGCACCGATTGCCAGCGGGCCATACGCCATCGAGCGCATGGACGCGGGCAAGAGCATCACCTACCGCAAGCGGCCGGATTACTGGGCCGCCGCCCTGCCGGTCCGCCGCGGCCAGTTCAACTTCGCACGTGTCAGCTATCGCTACTACCGCGACGAGCTGATCCGCCTCGAAGCCTTCAAGGCCGGCGAGTTCGACTTCGTCCGCGAAAATTCCTCGAAGAACTGGGCGCGCGGCTACAAGGGTCCGAAGTTCGAGCGCGGCGAACTGGTCACGCGCGAGCTTCCGCACGCCAATCCGGCCGGCATGCAAGGCTTCGTCATGAACCTGCGCCGCCCGCTGTTCCACGACCCGCGCGTGCGGCAGGCACTCGGCCTGGCCTTCGATTTCGAGTGGATGAATCGCCAGCTTTTCTACGGCCAATACCGCCGCAGTCCGAGCTATTTCACCAACAGCGAAATGGCCGCGACGGGCAAGCCCGACGCACGGGAACTGAAATACCTCGAGCCGCTGCGCGCCCGACTCGATCCGCGGACCTTCGACGCGCCGCCGCTACCGCCGGCCACGACGCCGCCCGGCTCGCTGCGCGAAAACCTGCGGCAGGCACGTAGCCTGCTCGAACAGGCCGGCTGGTCCTACCGCGACGGCGCGCTGCGCAACGCGCAGGGCCAGCCGTTCGCGTTCGAATGCATCACCTACACACGGGTGTTCGAGCGCATCCTGGCACCCTACGCCCGGGCCCTGGCCAAGCTCGGCATCGACATGCGCTACCGCGTCGTCGACATGGCCCTGTACCAGCAGCGCATGGACAGTTTTGACTACGACATGACCACCGTCGTCTTTCCGTCGAGCCAGAGTCCCGGCAACGAGTTGTGGGGCCGTTTCGGCGCGCAGGCAGCCGACGAGCCCGGCTCCGACAACACGATCGGCATCAAGCACCCCGCCGTGGACGCCCTGATCGAGGCCATCGTTTCAGCCGAATCGCGCACCGAGCAAGTCGCGGCCGCGCGGGCGCTCGACCGCGTGCTGCGCGCCGGCTACTATCTGGTGCCGCATTTCCACAACACGACGCATCGCATCGGCTACAAGAACCGCTTCGGCATGCCGACCACTTTGCCGCTCTACTACACCTCGGAGGAATGGATGCTCAAGGCCTGGTGGATCGACCCCGCCCTGGAGGCCGGGCGCTGATGCTCGCCTACGTCCTCAAACGCCTGCTGCTGATGATCCCGACGCTCGTTGGCATTCTGCTGCTGACCTTCGCCGTCATCCAGTTCGTCCCCGGCGGCCCGGTGGAACAGATGGTTCAGCAACTCAAGGGGCGCGATGCCGGCGGCGAGGCTGCCGCAGCCTCCGGCGACTGGTACCGCGGCAGCCGCGGCGTCGACCCGGCACGCATCGCGGAAATCAGGGCGCTTTACGGTTTCGACAAACCGGCGCCCGAACGCTTCTGGGAGATGCTCCAGCGCTTCATCCGCTTCGATCTCGGCACCAGCTACTTCTACAGCCAGGACGTCTGGAGTCTGGTCAAGTCCAAGCTGCCCGTTTCGATCAGCCTTGGCTTGTGGACGTTTTTCATCAGCTACCTGGTATCGATCCCGCTGGGCATTGCCAAGGCGGTACGCCACGGCAGCCGTTTCGACCTGGCGACCAGCACCCTCATCCTCGCCGGCTACGCCGTTCCCGGCTTCGTGCTGGGCGTGGCCCTGCTGGTGCTGTTCGGCGGCGGCAGTTTCTGGGCGCTGTTTCCCTTGCGCGGCCTCACGTCGGACAACTGGGAGCAATTGTCCCTCGGCGGACGCATCCTCGATTACCTCTGGCACATCGCCCTGCCGGTGGCGGCCTCGGTGATCGGCAGTTTCGCCGTCACCACGATGCTGACGAAAAACACCTTCCTCGAAGAAATCCGCAAGCAATACGTCATGACGGCACGCGCCAAGGGCTTGTCGGAACACCGCATACTCTACAAGCATGTATTCCGCAACGCGCTGATTCCGCTCGTCACCGGCTTCCCCTCCGCCTTCATCGGCGCCTTCTTTGCCGGCAGCCTGCTGATCGAAACCCTCTTCTCGCTCGATGGCCTCGGTCTGCTCTCCTACGAAGCCGTCATGAAGCGCGACTATCCCGTGGTGATGGGCACGCTCTATCTGTTCACCCTCATCGGCCTGCTCACCAAGCTGATTGCCGACCTCTGCTATGTGCTCGTCGATCCGCGCATCCAGTTCGGCGAGGTGGGACAATGAACGAGACGGAACGCGCGGCCACGGCAGCGGTGACGGCCACCGCCCGCTCGCTGTCGCCCGGCCGACGCGCCTGGCTGCGCTTCCGGGCGGATCGGCGCGGCTTCCGCAGCCTCTGCATCCTCGCCGTGCTGTTCGGCCTCAGCCTGTGCGCCGAACTGCTCTCCAACGACAAGCCGATTCTGGTGCGCTATGCCGGAGAATTCTATGTACCGCTGCTCGCCACCTACCCGGAAAACACCTTCGGCGGCGACTTCGTCACGCCGACCGACTATCTCGACCCGTTCATCGCCGAACGCCTGGGCAAGGACGGCAACTGGGCGCTCTACCCGCCCAACCGTTACCGCTTCGACACGCTCAACTACTTCGCACCGAGCCCCAATCCGGCGGCGCCGTCGGCGGAGAACTGGCTCGGCACGGACGACCGCGGCCGCGACGTGCTTGCCCGCCTGATTTACGGCTTCCGCATTTCGCTGTTGTTCGGGCTCGCGCTGACGGGGATCGGCATGGCCGTCGGCGTGCTGACGGGTGCGCTGCAGGGCTATCTCGGCGGCCGCACCGACCTCGGCTTCCAGCGCTTCATCGAGATATGGGGCTCACTGCCGGAGTTGTACCTGTTGATCATCTTCGCCTCGATCTTCGAACCGGGCATCGGCATCGTGCTGCTGCTGTTGTCGCTGTTCGGCTGGATGGGCCTGTCGGATTACGTCCGCGCCGAGTTCCTGCGCAACCGCAACCTGGAGTACGTCATGGCCGCCCGCGCACTCGGCCTTTCCAGCCCGCAGATCATGTGGCGCCATATCCTGCCCAACAGCCTGACGCCGGTCATCGCCTTCCTGCCCTTTCGCATGAGCGGCGCCATCCTGGCGCTCACCAGCCTGGATTTTCTCGGCCTCGGCGTGCCGCCGACGACGCCAAGCCTGGGCGAGCTGCTTGCCCAGGGCAAGAACAATCTCGACGCCTGGTGGATTTCCCTGACCACCTTCATCGTGCTCGTAAGCACGCTGATGCTGCTCATCTTCATCGGCGAAGGCCTGCGCGCAGCGCTGGATACCCGCAAGGGATGAACATGCCGGCCCCGCTGCTCTCGCTGCATGGTCTTTCCGTCGATTTCGGCGCGGCCCGCGTGGTTGATGGTGTTTCCCTCGACATCGCACCCGGCGAGCGCTTCGCCCTGGTCGGGGAATCCGGCTCCGGCAAGACCGTGACGGCGCTGTCGGTCCTGCAGCTCAACCAGAACGCCGGCTACCAGGGCCGCATCCTGTGGCGCGACGACACGGGGCAGGAAACCGATCTGCTGGCGCTCGACGAGCGGCGCCTGCGCGCCTTTCGCGGCGGCGATGTGGCAATGATCTTCCAGGAGCCGATGACGGCGCTCAATCCCCTGTACACGATCGGCAACCAGATCGTCGAAACCCTGCAGCTGCACGAAGGGCTACCCTATGCCGAGGCCGCCCGGCGCGCCATCGAGCTGTTGCGGCGCACCGGCGTTCCCGAAGCGGAACGGCGTTTCGCCAGCTATCCGCACCAGCTCTCCGGCGGGCAGCGCCAGCGCGCCATGATCGCCATGGCGCTGGCGTGCCGGCCGCGGCTGCTCATCGCCGACGAGCCGACGACCGCCCTCGACGTGACCATCCAGGCGCAGATTCTCAGCCTCCTGGCCGATCTGCAGGAAGCGCTCGGCATGGCAGTGCTGCTGATCACGCACGATCTGAACCTGGTCCGACGCTTCGCCAGCCGGGTCGGCGTCATGCGCGCCGGCAAGATCGTCGAAACCGGCACAACCGCCGCCCTGTTCGAGGCACCGCAGCACGCCTATACGCGCCAGCTCCTCAACAGCCGGCCGGCGCGCGCCGTCCTGCCGGTACCGGCAGAAGCGCCTGCGTTGCTCGACGCCAGCGGTGTCCGCTGCACCTTTGCCATCAAGCGCGGCTGGTTCCGGCGCGAACCCTTCGTCGCGGTGGACGACGCCGACGTGCATCTGAGGCGCGGCGAAACCCTCGGCATCGTCGGCGAATCCGGCTCGGGCAAGACAACGCTTGGCCTGTCACTGTTGCGCTTGCAGGCGAGCAGCGGCCGCATCCGCCTTGACGGAGAGCAGCTGGATGGGCGGCGGCAATCCGCGCTGCGCCCATTGCGAAAACGCATGCAGGTCGTATTCCAGGATCCGTTTTCCTCGCTGTCGCCGCGGCGTACCGTGGACCAGCTGCTCGGCGAGGGCCTCGACCTGCACTTCCCGCAGCTCACGCCGGCCGAACGCCGCCAGCGCATCCTCGACATCCTCGACGAAGTCGGGCTCGATCCGTCCATGCTCGGCCGTTACCCGCACGAATTCTCCGGCGGCCAGCGCCAGCGCATCGCCGTCGCCCGCACCGTCATCCTGCGGCCCGACCTGCTCCTGCTTGACGAACCGACCAGTGCCCTCGACGCCACCGTGCAGCAGCAGGTACTTGGCCTGTTGACGCACCTGCAGCGGCGCCACGGCATGAGCTACCTGTTCATCACGCACGACCTGGCGGTGATCCGCGCCGTCGCGCATCGCGTCATCGTCATGAAGGACGGCCGCATTGTCGAGAGCGGAGACACCGAGGACGTGCTCAACCGCCCGACCCAGGCGTACACGCGCGAGTTGCTGGCAGCAGCGCTGCCCGAGCCGTGACATTCCGCCGGGCTAGGCGTCGGGCCGATTCCGCTATAATCCGGCCATCGCGTTTTTCTAAGGGCGGACAATGGCGTTTCTAGCCGGAAAAAGAATTCTCCTCACCGGACTGCTGTCGAATCGTTCGATCGCCTACGGCATTGCCAAGGCCTGCCACCGCGAAGGCGCCGCGCTGGCTTTCACCTATCAGAACGAACGCTTCAAGGAACGCATCACCAGGTTTGCCGAGGAGTTCGGCAGTGCGCTGGTCTTTCCCTGCGATGTGGCAGAAGACGCGCAGATCGAGACACTTTTCGCCGAGCTTGGCAAGCATTGGGACGGCCTGGACGGCCTGGTGCATTCGATCGCCTTCGCGCCGAGCGAAGCCATTGAAGGCGACTTTCTTGACGGCATCACGCGCGACGCCTTTCGCATCGCCCACGACGTCTCGTCCTATAGTTATCCGGCGTTGGCCAAGGCAGCGCGGCCGCTGCTGCTGAAAGGCGACCACCCGGCGCTGCTGTGCCTCACCTACCTGGGCGCCGAACGCACCCTGCCCAACTACAACACCATGGGCCTGGCCAAGGCGAGCCTCGAAGCCGCGACGCGCTACCTCGCGTTCTGCCTCGGCCCGCAGGGCATCCGTGCCAATGCCATCTCTGCCGGTCCGATCAAGACGCTGGCCGCCTCCGGCATCGGCAATTTCGGCAAGCTGCTTGCCTGCAATGCACACCATGCGCCGCTGCGGCGCAACGTCACGATCGATGAAGTCGGCAATGCCGCCGCATTCATGCTCTCCGACCTCGCCAGCGCCATTACCGGCGAAATCCTTTACGTCGACGGCGGCCTCAACACCACCGCCCTGGGCAACGCCGAACCGCTGCCCTAGCCGAAAACGCAACGGGCTGCCGCGGCAGCCCGTTGTCCTGTTTCGGCCGCGCCGCCTAGCGCTCCTTGGCTTCCAGCAATGTCTTGTTGACCTTGACCGGAAAACGCTCGCGCAGTGCCGCCATGTAGGCGTTGAAATCCTCATTGCCCGACAGTTGCGACAGCTGGGCGAGTTGCGCCTTGACCTTCGGGTCGTCCGCGGCGGCGACCCCGGGTCGCACCTGGCTGATGCGAAACAGCACGTACGGCCCGCCCGGAATCTGCGTTCCGGCATAGGCCGGCAGGCGGCTCGCCGGCGCCGCGAAGATTGCCCGCACGCCTTCCGGCGGCAGGCCGCGCATGCCCTGGCGCGCCACCAGCTGCGGTTTGCCCCAGCTCAGCCCGGCATCCTCGCCCTTGAGCAGGCGTGCCAGCTTCGCCTCGCCGTCCTGCTGCGCCAGGCGCGCCGCGCCTTCGGCCAGCAACTGCTTCTCGATTTCGCCCTTGACCGACTCCAGCGGCCGCAATTCGGCCGGCTTGTGCTCCAGCACGCGCGCCGCGACCAGCGTGTTGGCCGACACCTCGACGGCTTCGCTGTTGCGCCGGTTCTTGATGGCATCGTCGGAGAATAGCGCCGCCAGCAGCTTCGGGTTGCCGAGCGGCCCCGCCGCAGCGCGATCGCCACGGCTGAAGAAGCCGCTTTGCTGGATCGTCAGACGGTACTTCTCCGCCGCCGGATTGAGGCTGTCGGCCTGCTCGTAGACCATATTGGAAAAAGCCTCGGCGACCTCAGCGTATTTCTTCGCCGCCGCCTGCGTCTTGAGCTCGGCGACGATCTCGGCCCTCACATCGTCGAGGCCGCGCGTCCTCTCGGGCCGGATACCCGTCACTTTGATGATGTGAAAACCAAAATCCGAACGCACAACCTCGCTCAGCTGATTTTCCTTGAGTGCGAATACCGCCTCGTCAAACGGCTTCACCATGGCGCCGCGACCGAAAAATCCAAGATCGCCGCCGTTGGCCGCCGAGCCAGGATCCTGCGAGAGTTCCTTCGCCAGCCGGGCAAAATCGCCCGGGTTCTTCCTGAGTTGCCGCAGCACGCCGTCCGCCTTCTCGCGAGCCAGTTTCTGTGCCGCCTCCGGCGCATCCTTCGCCACCTGGAACAGCACATGGCTGGCGCGGCGTTCCTCCGCCTGCTTGTAGCGCGCGGGGTTGGCGGCGTATGCGGCACGGACTTCCTCGTCGCCCACCGCCATCTGCGCCGCCAGACTGTCGCGGCTCAGAACGACGAACTCGGCGCGCAGCCGCTCCGGCGTCTCGAACTGCTTGCGGTTCTTCTCGTAAAAATCCTTCAGCGCCTCGGCGGAAACCTTGACCTGCGCGGCAAACTGTTCCGGGCGGATCGCCGCGTCGGCCACCTCGCGCTGCTCCAGCTGCACGGCGATGACGCGGGCCGCCGCCGCCTGCGAGACGATCGCAGTATCGGACACCGACCGCACCATCTGCTGCAGCGTCATGTCCTGCCGCAGCCGGCGCTCGAAGGCGGCGCGCGTCAGGTCCTGCGCACGCAGTGCCTGCTCGTAGCGCTGCATCGAGAACTTGCCGTTCTCCTGCAGCGCCGGAATGGTGGAGATCACTTCGCGCAGCTGCGCATCGCTCACCGCCAGATGGGCACGCGACGACTGCAGCAACAGCACGCGCTGGGTCACCAGCGAGTCAAGCACCGCCTGGCGCGCTTCCGGCGTGTCGAACATGGCAGGGTTGAAATCCCGGCCGGCCATGCCGCGCACACGCTCCTGCTGTTCGCGCAGGGTCTGGCCGAGTTCCTGCCGCGTGATGGTCGAGTCGCCAACCGTGGCGACATCTCCCTGGCCGCCACCCGCGCGCATGTAGGACTCCACACCCCAGAACGCAAACGGCAGCGTGATCAGCGCAAGGAAGGCCTGGACTATCCTCTTGTTGTTGCGGACGGCGTCAAACATTGTCAGTCACCAGGATGGGTGAATATGAAAAAAGGCGAACTCGCGTTCGCCCTTTTTCGTGTATTGGCGGAGTGGACGGGGCTCGAACCCGCGACCCCCGGCGTGACAGGCCGGTATTCTAACCAACTGAACTACCACTCCAGAAAACTGCAAACCGGACAGAACTCGTTGCCGAAAATCCTGACTGGTGGGTGCTGACGGGATCGAACCGCCGACATTCGCCTTGTAAGGGCGACGCTCTACCGGCTGAGCTAAGCACCCGCATGCTCCCGCGCAACCGACAAATGTCGGCCGACGAAAGCCCGTTAGTTTACCGCATCCTTTAGCGCTTTGCCAGCGCGGAACTTCGGCACGCGCGCCGCCTTGATCTTGATGGTGGCGCCGGTGCGCGGATTGCGCCCGCTGCGCGCCGCGCGCTTGCCGATGTAGAAGGTGCCGAAGCCCACCAGGGTGACCATGCCGCCCTTTTTCAGCGAGATCTTGATGGCGCCGACGGTAGCGTCGAGCGCGCGTCCGGCCGCTGCCTTGGAAATATCCGCCGACTTGGCGATCTGGTCGATCAGTTCCGATTTATTCACGTGTACCCCCTCTGGGTGTTGGTGTTCGTTGGGCAAAATGGAAGAAGCGTGTCCGGACGCGTTTTATAGCAAGGCGCAAATCCCCGTGTCAAGCCATTTACGGCCGCAGCGACGGAAAAGCATCCATTGCTGGAAATCGATGCAGAGTACGCGGCCGTCGCCGGCAGGCGACAGCCGCGAAAAAGGCACGGCGACTCAGTGCGTAACGACGCCCGACACGGCCGGCACATCGCCCGGCGGCGGCGACGCCGCCGCGGCCGCCTCCGGCAGCGGCTCGGGCTTGCGCTCGAGCGCCAGTTCGAGCACCTGGTCGATCCACTTCACCGGCACGATTTCGATCGTGTTCTTGATGTTCTCCGGGATATCCACCAGATCCTTGACGTTCTCTTCCGGAATCAGCGCCACGGCAATGCCGCCGCGCACCGCCGCCAGCAGCTTCTCCTTCAGGCCGCCGATCGGCAGCACCTCGCCGCGCAGCGTGATTTCGCCGGTCATCGCCACATCCGCACGCACCGGATTATTCGACAACACCGAAACCAGCGCCGTGGCGATCGCAATACCGGCGCTCGGCCCGTCTTTCGGCGTGGCGCCTTCCGGCAGGTGGATGTGGATGTCGCTGCGCTGGTAGAAATCCTCGGAGATGCCCAGCGCACGGCTGCGCTTGCGCACCACCGACAGCGCGGCCTGGATCGATTCCTGCATGACCTCGCCAAGCTTGCCGGTGGTCATTGTCTTGCCCTTGCCCGGCAGGACGACCGCCTCGATGGTCAGCAATTCGCCGCCCACCTCGGTCCACGCCAGTCCGGTCACCTGACCCACCTGGTTCTCTTTCTCGGCCATGCCGAAGGAATACTTCCGCACGCCGAGGAACTTGTCGAGATTCCTGGCGTTAACGACGACCTTGCTGTGGCGCTTCTTCAGCACGAGCGATTTGACCACCTTGCGGCCGATCTTCGATATCTCGCGCTCCATGCTGCGCACGCCCGCCTCTCGCGTGTAGTAGCGCACGATGTCGCGCAGCGCATCTTCGGTGACGGAAATCTCTTCCTTCTTGAGTCCGTTGTTTTTCAGCTGCTTCGGCAACAGATAGCGCTGCGCGATATTCACCTTCTCGTCTTCCGTATAGCCGGAAAGGCGGATCACCTCCATGCGGTCGAGCAGCGGAGCGGGAATGTTCAGCGTGTTTGCCGTGGCGACGAACATCACGTCGGACAGGTCGTATTCGACCTCGACGTAGTGGTCGACGAAGGTGGAGTTCTGCTCCGGATCAAGCACTTCGAGCAGCGCCGAAGACGGGTCGCCGCGGAAATCCTGCCCCATCTTGTCGACCTCGTCGAGCAGGAAAAGCGGGTTCTTCACGCCGACCTTGGTCATGTTCTGCAGGATCTTGCCGGGCATCGACCCAATGTAGGTGCGGCGATGACCGCGGATTTCCGCTTCGTCGCGCACGCCGCCGACAGACATGCGCACGAACTTGCGGTTGGTGGCGCGCGCGATCGACTGGCCGAGCGAGGTCTTGCCCACGCCCGGCGGCCCGACCAGGCAAAGAATCGGTGCCTTCAGCTTGTCCACGCGCTGCTGCACGGCGAGGTACTCGAGGATGCGCTCCTTGACCTTCTCCAGCCCGTAATGGTCCTTTTCGAGGACTTTTTCGGCGACGGCCAGATCCTTGCTGATGCGGTTCTTCTTCTTCCAGGGCAGCGCCGTCAGCGTCTCGATATAGTTGCGCACCACCGTCGCCTCGGCCGACATCGGTGACATCAGCTTGAGCTTCTTCAGCTCGGAGAGCGCCTTGTTCTGCGCCTCCTTGCTCATGCCGGCGCCCTTGATCTTCTTGTCCATCTCGTCGAGATCGGCGCCTTCCTCGCCCTCGCCGAGTTCCTTCTGGATGGCCTTGACCTGCTCGTTCAGGTAATACTCGCGCTGGCTCTTCTCCATCTGCCGCTTGACGCGGCCGCGGATGCGCTTCTCCACCTGCAGGATGTCCAGCTCGCTTTCCAGCTGGCTGAGCAGCTTCTCGAGCCGCTCGCCAATGCCAAAGATCTCCAGCACCTCCTGCTTCTGCTCCAGCTTGAGCGGCAGGTGCGCGGCGATGGTATCGGCGAGGCGGCCGGCATCCTCGATGCCGCTCAGCGACGTGAGGATTTCCGGCGGAATCTTCTTGTTCAGCTTAACGTACTGGTCGAATTGCGCGACGATCGCGCGACGCATGGCCTCGACCTCGTGCGTGCCGCGCTCATCGGCCGCCACCGGCACCACGCTGGCGACAAACAGGGCACGCTCGTCGGTAATCGACTCGATATGGGCACGCTGGGTACCTTCCACCAGCACCTTCACGGTGCCGTCGGGCAGCTTGAGCATCTGCAGGATATTCGCCACGCAGCCGATGGCGTACATGTCCTCCGTGCCCGGCTCGTCCTTGGCCGCCGATTTCTGCGCCACGAGCAGGATGCCCTTGCCCGCCTCCATGGCGGTTTCCAGCGCCTTGATCGATTTGGGGCGCCCGACGAACAGCGGGATCACCATGTGGGGAAACACCACCACATCCCGCAGGGGAAGCAGCGGCAGCTCGATTCGCTCCGCCGGTAGATCGAACGCGGTTGACATGGATATGTTCCTTTTGATTGTTGACAGGGGTCATCCCCATGATGGGGGCAACGACAGATTCTTCAAGAAGTTGAGGCTTCCGGCGGAAGGCCGGAAGAATCAATCAGTTGGAGCCGGCCACCTTGGGCTGATCGGCGTAGATCAGGATCGGCTTGCCGGCCGCGTCGATCATGCCCTCGTCGATCACCACCTTTGCGACATTTTCCATGTTTGGAAGTTCATACATGGTGTCGAGCAGGACGGATTCGAGGATGGAGCGCAGGCCGCGCGCACCGGTCTTGCGCTTGAGCGCGCGGCGCGCAATGGCCTGCAGCGCCTGCGGGCGCACTTCAAGCTCGGCACCCTCCATGGCGAAGAGCTTCTGGTACTGCTTGATCAACGCATTCTTCGGTTCGATCAGGATCTCGATCAATGCCGTTTCGTCCAGTTCATGCAGCGTTGCCAGCACCGGCAGGCGTCCGACAAACTCCGGGATCAGGCCAAACTTGATCAGGTCCTCGGGCTCAACCGTCCGCAGCACCTCGCCGACCGCCTTTCGATCGTCCTTGCTGCGCACTTCAGCGCCAAAACCGATGCCGGCCTGCTCGGTGCGGTTGCGGATGACCTTTTCGAGCCCGTCGAAAGCGCCGCCGCAGACAAACAGGATGTTGGTGGTGTCGACCTGGACGAAATCCTGATTCGGATGCTTGCGGCCGCCCTGCGGCGGCACCGAGGCAACCGTGCCCTCGATGAGCTTCAGCAGCGCCTGTTGCACGCCCTCACCCGAAACATCCCGGGTGATGGAAGGGTTGTCCGACTTGCGCGAAATCTTGTCGATCTCGTCGATGTACACGATGCCCTGCTGCGCCTTCTCGACCTCGTAGTCGCATTTCTGCAGGAGTTTCTGGATGATGTTCTCGACATCCTCGCCGACGTAGCCGGCCTCGGTCAGCGTCGTCGCGTCGGCCATGACAAAGGGGACATTCAGCAGGCGCGCCAGCGTCTGCGCCAGCAGCGTCTTGCCCGAGCCGGTCGGGCCGATGAGCAGGATATTGCTCTTCGCCAGCTCGACCTCGTCGCTCTTCGCCATGTGCTTGAGGCGCTTGTAGTGATTGTAGACGGCGACGGAAAGGATGCGCTTGGCCGGGTCCTGGCCGATCACGTACTGGTCGAGGATGGTGCAGATTTCCTTCGGCGTCGGCAGGTCGCCCTTGTCGCCCTTGCCGCCGTGGTCGGCGGCAATCTCGTCGCGGATGATGTCGTTGCACAGTTCGATGCACTCGTCGCAGATGAAGACGGACGGGCCGGCGATGAGCTTGCGTACTTCATGCTGGCTCTTGCCGCAGAAGGAGCAGTAAAGCAGTTTCTCGCCGCTGGATTTCTTTTCCGTCATCGCTGTCTCCGTGTCCTTACGCCGCAGTCTCCGCGCGGTTCGTCAATACCTTGTCGACCAGGCCGTATTCCACGGACTCCGCGCCGGAAAGGAAATTGTCCCGGTCGGTATCGCGCTCGATGCGCTCGATCGACTGGCCGGTATGCTTGGCCATGATCTCGTTCAGCCGCGCGCGCAGGTAGAGTATTTCCTTGGCGTGGATCTCGATGTCGGAGGCTTGCCCCTGAAAGCCGCCCATCGGCTGGTGAATCATCACGCGCGAGTTGGGCAGGCAGAAGCGCTTGCCCTTGGCCCCGGCCGTCAGCAGGAAGGCCCCCATGCTCGCGGCCTGGCCGATGCACAGTGTGGACACGTCCGGCTTGATGAACTGCATGGTGTCGTAGATGGCAAGGCCGGCCGACACCGAGCCGCCGGGCGAATTGATGTAGAAGTAGATATCCTTGTCCGGGTTCTCCGATTCGAGGAAAAGCAGCTGCGCGACGATCACGTTGGCCGTCGCATCGTTCACCGGTCCGACCAGGAAAACCACGCGCTCCTTGAGCAGGCGGGAATAGATGTCGTAGGCACGCTCGCCGCGCCCGCTTTGCTCTATCACCATCGGAATCAGGCCGAGACCCTGCGGATCCCAGCGCTCGTTCCGGGAATTGCCGTTTGCGTAGTTCATTTCGCGCCGTTTCCTTCTCCGCCACCCTCGCTCCCGGCGGGAGCAAGGCGTTTCGCCGCCGCTGCGCGGCGGGCCCGCACGGCAATCATGCCGCAGGTCCCATCAGTTCGTCAAAGGACGACAGCTTGTCGCTGACCTGCGCGTGGTCCACCACCCACTGCACCACATTCTGTTCGATCACCAGGGCCTCGACCTGCGCCAGGCGCTCCGGCTGTGCATAGTACCAGCGCACCAATTCGGCCGGATCCTCGTAGCTTTCGGCCATCTCGTCGACCTGCGCCCGCACCTGCTCGGCGGCGGCTTGCAGGCCCTTTTCCCTCACGACCTCGGCGATGATCAGGCCGAGCTTGACGCGCCGCAGCGCCTGCTCGGTGAACCAGCCCGGTTCGACCGGCATGTTTTTCACATCGACGCCGCGGCCCGCCAGGTCTTGCAGCGCGGCATTCGCCATGGCGCGCGACTCCTGCTCGACCAGCGCATTCGGCACATCGAGCGGATTGGCCGCAAGCAAGGCCTCCATCGCCTGCTCCTTGGTGCGCGCCTGCAAGCGCTTCTTCACTTCGCGCTCCAGGTTGCTCATCACTTCCGCCCGCAGCTTCGCCATGTCGCCGTCGGCAACGCCGAGCGCGCGGGCAAAGTCGGCGTCGAGCGCAGGCAGCTGCGGCGCCTCGACCTGCTTCACCGTCACCTCGAAGCTCACCTGTTTGCCGGCCAGGTCCTTGACCTGGTAGTCCTCGGGAAAGGTCACGTCGAAGGTCTTGCTGGCGCCTTTTTCGAGCCCGATGACGCCCTGCTCGAAGTCAGGCAGCATGCGGCCCTCGCCGAGCACGACCGGGTAATCGCTGGCCTGCCCGCCCTTGAACACCTCGCCGTCGAGGCGACCGGTGAAATCGATGGTCACGCGATCGCCGCTCGCGGCGCTGCGCTCGGCCGGCACGTAGGTGGTGCGCTGCTTGCGCAGCACTTCGATGGTCTTGTCGAGTTCGGCGTCGGTCACCTGGAACGATGCACGCTCGATCGTTTGCCCGGAAATGTCGCCGAGGCGGACCTCCGGATAAACCTCGAACACGGCGGAGAACTCCAGCACGCCCTGTTCGGCGGCACTCTTCGGCTCGATGCGCGGCTGGCCCGCCACGCGCATGTTCTGCTCGCGCACGGCGGTGCCGAACGCCCGCTCGACGGCGGCGCCGATGGCTTCGGAGCGGGCCTGGTAGCCGTACTGCTGGACGACGATCTTGAACGGCACCTTGCCAGGGCGGAAGCCGGGCATCTTCACGCTGCGCGCCATCTTCTTCAGCCGCTGTTCGACGTCCTTGTCGATGTCGGCCAGCGTCACCGCCATGTCGAGGCGGCGTTCAAGAGCATTCGGGCACTGGAGGGCGCCGGGCGATTCCTGGTTGGTCTGCATGAAAAAATCCTAGATCGAATCAGTAGATTGGGGGAACGCGGTGGCGCCGCCTGGTGCGAAGGGCGGGACTTGAACCCGCACGCCTCGCGGCGCTGGAACCTAAATCCAGTGCGTCTGCCAATTCCGCCACCTTCGCTTGCCGCCATTTTACCCGATTAACGCCTATACTGGCCATCTCGCCGGCGACCGCAAGTGTTTGCCGGATCGGCAGTTTGGCCGCGGCCGCGGCGCCCGAAAAACAGAGGCGCGCCGGTCTTGAGACGCTATTTTCTTTCGCCATGCCCGTCGACCACTACGAGAATTTTCCGGTTGCCTCCGCGCTCTTGCCGGCCCGCCTGCGCGAACCCATCGGTGCGATCTATGCGTTTGCCCGCAGCGCCGACGACATCGCCGACGAGGGCGATCTTGCCGCCGCGGCGCGGCTGGCCGGCCTCGACCGCTACCGCCGCGAGCTGGCCGCCATCGAGGCGGCCGAGCCGACGCAGGATCCCCTGTTCGCGCGCCTGCGCCGCGCCATCGCGGCGCACGGGCTGCCGATCGCGCCCTTCCGCGACCTGCTCGATGCCTTCAGCCAGGACGTCGTGAAGACGCGCTATCGCGATTTCAGCGAACTGGAAGACTACTGCCGCCGCTCGGCCAACCCGGTCGGCCGCCTGCTCCTGCGCCTCTACCGCGCCGAAGCGCCCGAGCAGCTGGCGTGGTCGGATGCCATCTGCACGGCGCTGCAGCTGATCAACCACTGGCAGGACATCGCCGTAGACTGGCGCAAGGGACGCATCTACCTGCCGCAGGCCGAACTGGCGCGCTTCGGCATCGACGAGGCGCAGATCGCCGCCGGCCGCTGGGATGCGGCCTGGGCGGCGATGATGGATTTCCAGGTCGAGCGCGCCCGCGCCCTGATGCACGCAGGCCGGCCGCTTGGGCGCGCATTGCCGGGGCGCATCGGCCTCGAACTGCGCCTGATCATCGCCGGCGGGCTGCGCATTTCCGACAAGCTGCAGCGCGTGCGCGGCGATGTCTTCCGGCGGCGGCCAACGCTCAAGGCCCTCGACTGGCCGCGGTTGCTGCTGCGCGCCGTCGCGACATGAGCGGCAGCATGACCGCCGACGAATACTGCCAGCAGAAGGCCGCCGCCAGCGGCTCGAGCTTCTACTACAGCTTCCTGTTTCTCGAACCGCCACGGCGCCAGGCGATCACCGCGCTGTATGCGTTTTGCCGCGAGGTCGACGACGTCGTGGATGAATGCCGCGACGCGGCGCTGGCGCGCGCCAAGCTGACCTGGTGGCGCGGCGAGATCGCCGCCCTGTACGCCGGTCGGCCGAGCCACCCGGTGAGCACCGCCCTGTTGCAGGCAGTGCGCCGCTTCGACCTGCCGCAGGAACAGCTGGTCGAGATCATCGACGGCATGGAGATGGATCTGGCGCACAACCATTATGCCGACTTCAAGGCCCTGCATCTCTACTGCTATCGTGTCGCCAGCGTCGTCGGCCTGCTCGCCGCGGAAATCTTCGGCTACAGCGATCGCCGCACGCTGAAGTACGCCCATGACCTCGGGCTCGCCTTCCAGCTCACCAACATCATCCGCGACGTTGGCGAGGACGCACGCCGCGGCCGCGTCTACCTGCCGGACGACGAAATGGCGCGCTTCGGCGTCAGCGCGGACGATCTCGCCGGTGCGCGCCATTCGGAATCCTTCCGCCAGCTGATGGACTACCAGGCCGAGCGGGCGGTGCAATACTACGAGCGGGCGCTGGCCCAGCTGCCGGCGGCGGACCGCCGCGCGCAACGGCCCGGGCTGGTGATGGCGGCAATCTACCGCGCGCTCCTCGATGAAATCCGCCGCGCCGGCTACCCGGTGCTCGACCGGCGCACCACGCTGACGCCGTTGCGCAAGCTGTGGATTGCCTGGCGCACCTGGACGAGGGGCTGAGAGCATGCACGTCGCGGTGATTGGTGCCGGATACGCGGGGCTGGCCGCTGCCGCCGAACTCGCCGCCCGCAACGTCCCCCTGACGGTGTTCGAAACCTCGCGCACCCTCGGCGGGCGCGCGCGCCGGGTGGAGATAGCGGGTCTGCCGCTGGACAACGGCCAGCACATCCTCGTCGGCGCCTACAGCGAGCTGCTGCGGCTGATGCGCCTGGTCGGCGCCGATCCGGCGCTGCGGCTGCTGCGCCGGCCGTTGACGCTGGTCTACCCGGGCCGCATGGCCTTGCGCGTGCCGCGCCTGCCGGCGCCGCTGCACCTCGCTGCCGGCCTGATCGGCGCGCGCGGCCTGCCGTTCGCCGCGCGCGTTGCCGCCGTCCGCTTCATGCGGCGGATGCAGGCCGACGGCTTCCGGCTCGCGGCAGACATCGACGTCGATACCCTGCTGCGCCGGCACGGGCAGCCCTACGCCGTGCGCCGCTTCCTCTGGGAGCCGCTCTGCCTGTCGGCGCTCAACACGCCGCCGGCGGAAGCCTCGGCGCAGATCTTCCTCAACGTGCTGCGCGACAGCCTCGCCGGCGCGCGCGCCGCCAGCGACCTGCTGCTCGCCCGCGGCGATTTCTCCGACCTGTTTCCCGAACCGGCAGAACGTTTCATCCGGGCGCAGGGCGGCACGCTGTTGCGCGGCACGGCGATTCAGGCCATCGGCTGGCATCCCTACGGCTTCAACCTCGCCGGCGATCCTTCCGGGCGCAACTACACGCATGTCATCGCCGCCGTCGCGCCCTATCATCTGGCGCGTCTGGCCGCCGGACTGCCGCGCATCGCCGCGACCCTCGATACGGTTGCGCGGCTGGAATACGAGCCGATCCTCACCGCCTACCTCGCCTATCCGACGCCGGTGCGCCTGCCGGAACCGATGATCGGCCTCGGCGGCGGCATCGCGCACTTCGCCTTCCAGCGCGGCGATCGTCTTCTCGCCGCGGTCATCAGCGCGCGCGGGCCCCATCTTGATCTGCCGCGCGAAGAACTGGTCGCGCGCATCCACCGCGAAATTGAAGGCGCCATCGGCCCGCTGCCGGGCCCGATGTGGTGGCGCGTCATCGTCGAGAAACGCGCCACCTTCGCCTGCCGGCCGGGCGTGGTGCGGCCGGCGACGGAAACGCCGCTGGCCCACTTCCTCCTGGCCGGCGACTACGTTGCCGGCGACTACCCGGCGACGCTCGAAGCCGCCGTGCGCAGCGGCGTCGCCGCCGCGCGGGCGATCAGCTGAGCATGGCGCCGCCCTGCAGCTTGAGGACACGGCTGCAGCGGCGCGCGATCGCCTCGTCGTGGGTCACCAGCACCAGCGTCGTACCCAGTTCCGCGTTGATCGAGAACATCAGCTCGATGATCGCCGCGCCGGTTGCGGCATCGAGATTGCCGGTCGGCTCGTCGGCCAGCAGCAGCCCCGGCCGCGGCGCGAAAGCGCGCGCGATGGCAACGCGTTGCTGTTCGCCGCCCGACAGGTGCTTCGGATAATGCTGCAGCCGCTGCGACAGGCCGACCCTCTGCAGCATCAGCTCGGCGTCGCGCCGCGCCGCCGGGCGCCCGGCCAGTTCAAGCGGCAGCATGACATTCTCCAGCGCGCTCAGGGCCGGCAACAGCTGGAACGACTGGAAGACGAAACCGAGCCGGGCGCCGCGCAGGCCGGCACGGGCGTCCTCGTCCAGCGCAAACAGGTCGTGCCCGTCGAGCAGCACGCGGCCGCGCGTCGGCACGTCGAGGCCGGCGAGCAGGCCCAGCAGGGTCGACTTGCCCGAACCGGAAGCGCCGACGACGGCGACCGCCTCGCCCGCCATGACCCGGAAGGAAATCTCGTGCAGAATCACCAGGCGGCCCTCGCCGCTGGCGACTTCCTTGCCCAGGGCCGCCGCTTCGACAACGGGAATCGATGCATCCATGCTGAAACTCATCTGTGCGGGATTCTTCCTTCTGCTTTCCTTCACCGCCGATGCGGCGGGAACCCTGCTGGTTGTCGGCGACAGCCTGTCGGCCGGTTACGGCCTCGGACAAGACCAGGCCTGGCCGGTGCTGCTGGCCCGGCGCCTGGCCGAACAACGCCTCGATTATAGCGTCGTCAACGCAAGCATCAGCGGCGACACCAGCGCCGGCGGACGCAGCCGCATCGGCGCCGCGCTGGAACAGTCGCGGCCGGTGCTGGTGATCGTTGCGCTGGGCGGCAACGACGGCCTGCGCGGCCTGCCGCTGGCGACGCTGCACGACAATCTCGGCGCGATACTCAAGGCGGTGCGGCAGCGCAAGGCGCGCGCCGTGCTGGTCGGCATGAAGCTGCCGCCCAACTATGGCGCCGACTACACCCGCGGCTTCGAACGGATCTATGCCGAACTGGCACGGACGCACCGCGCCGCGCTGGTGCCGTTCCTGCTCGATGGGATCGCCGAGCGCCCGGAACTGTTCCAGGCGGACGGCATTCATCCGACCGCGGCGGCCCAGCCGCTGCTGCTGGAGAACGTCTGGAAGACGCTCGGCCCGCTGCTCAAACAACCCTGAGGCGCGCCGGCCCCGCGCTCAGCTCGCCGACGATGCACGCCTCGGCCAGCCCGCCGGCCACCAGCTCGTCGAGCACCGCACGCGCGCTGTCCGGCGCGCAGGCAACCAGCAGCCCGCCACTGGTCTGCGGGTCGCTCAGCAGTTTCCGCTGCCACTCCTCGGCCGCCGCCGGCAGCTCCACCGCCTCGCCATAGCCGCTCCAGTTGCGTGTCGACGCCCCGGTCGCGATGCCCTGGCGGACAAAATCGATCGCCGCCGCGATCAGCGGCAGTTCGGAGAAACGCAGCGTCGCCGCCAGGCCCGAACCGCGGCAAATCTCCAGCAGATGGCCGGCGAGGCCGAAACCCGTGACATCCGTCAGCGCATGCACGCCATCCATCCGCGCCAGACGCGTCCCCGGCGTGTTCAACTGGGTCGTGTGGTGCAGCATCGTCGCGTAGCCTTGCGGCGTCAGCAATCCCTTCTTCAGCGCCGCGGAAAGAATGCCGATGCCGAGCGGCTTGCCGAGGATCAGCAGGTCGCCCGCCTGCGCACCGCTGTTGCGCTTGACGCAGCGCGGATGCACCAGGCCGAGCGCCACCAGGCCGTAGATCGGTTCGAGCACGTCGATGGAATGACCGCCGGCAACGGGAATGCCGGCCTGCGCGCAGACCGATTCGCCGCCGGCGAGAATGCGGCGGATCACCTCGACCGGCAGCTTGTCGAGCGGCATGCCGACTACCGCCAGTGCCATGATCGGCCGGCCGCCCATGGCGTACACGTCGGAGAGCGCGTTGGTCGCGGCAATGCGGCCGAAGTCGAAGGGATCGTCGACGATCGGCGTGAAAAAATCGGTGGTGGCGACGATCGCCTGCTCGTCGTTGAGCTGGTATACCGCCGCATCGTCGCTGGTTTCCGTGCCGACGATGAGCTCCTTCGGCATGCTGCGCAGCGGGGAATCGGCCAACAGTTCGCGCAGGACGGCCGGTGCGATTTTGCAACCGCAACCGCCGCCGTGGGAAAATTGGGTGAGTTTGATGTCCATGATTGTGACCGCGGCGAGTACGGCGACGCGGCAGAATCCCTGCTCAACGCCGTGTCGCCATGCTCGCCGTGGGAATGTTCAAGTCATGCAAAAGGCAGTCGCAACGGTAGCACAACTCACCGACTTCGACGAGGTCATCGACGTGCGCTCGCCGGCCGAGTTCGCCGAAGACCACATCCCCGGCGCGGCCAATTGCCCGGTGCTCGACGACGCCGAGCGGGCCCGCGTCGGCACGCTCTACAAGCTGGAGTCGGCCTTCGCCGCCAAGAAGCTCGGCGCCGCCCTGGTCGCCCGCCACATCGCCGAACACATCGAGACGCGCTTCCTCGACCGCCCGCGCGAGTGGAAACCCCTCATCTACTGCTGGCGCGGCGGCAAGCGCAGCGGCGCCATGACCCACGTGCTGCGCCAGATCGGCTGGCATGCCTGCGCGCTCGACGGCGGCTACAAGTCGTACCGCCGCGATGTGGTGGTCGCGCTGGCGGAATTGCCGCGCCGCTTCGCCTACCGCGTCATCGCCGGCGCCACCGGCAGCGGCAAGAGCCGCCTGCTCGAAGCCCTCGTCGAACAGCATGCACAGGCGCTCGACCTCGAAGCGCTGGCGGCACACAAAGGCTCGGTGCTGGGCGGCCTGCCGGACGAAGCGCAGCCTTCGCAGAAGATGTTCGAGAGTCGCCTGCTCGACGCCCTGCGACGCCTCGACCCGGCGCGGCCGGTGTACATCGAGGCGGAGAGCCGCAAGATCGGCGCGCTGCAACTGCCTGACGCGCTGCTCGACAGCATGCGCGCCAGCCCCTGCCTGCGCATCGAGGCGGGCCTGACGGCGCGCGTCGACTTCCTCATGCGCGACTACGACTACTTCCTCGCCGATCCGCCGCTTCTGAAACAGAAGCTCGCCTGCCTGCAGGGGCTGCAGAGCGGCGAAACCCTGCGGCGCTGGCAGGGCCTGGTCGATGCGTGCGACTGGCCGGCCCTGGTCGGCGAACTGCTGGAGCACCACTACGACCCGCTCTACCGTCGCTCGCAGGGCAGGAACTACGCGCGCTTCGCGCAGGCCGCCGTGCTGGCGACCGCGGACCTTTCACCGTCCAGCCTGCGCCAGCTCGCTAGCCGCCTGCTGGCAGACGAAGCGACGCCGCGTCGCCATCCTTGATGGCGCACAGCCGCTGCACCACCACCGGCTGCGGCAGCGCCAGCTGCCCCTGCTCGAACGCCACCGGCGTCAGCGCGCCGGCAAAAACATCGAGCAATTCGCCCGGCCGCAGCAGGAAATCCGGATTCGACGGCCGCCCGAAACGCCCGTTGCCAAGCATGAATGTCTCGTAGATCAGCACGCCGCCGGCGTCGAGCGCCGCGACCAGGTGGGGGAACAGCGGCCGGTGCAGGTAATTGACGACGACGATGCCGGCGAAGCGGCGGTCGGCAAACGGCCAGGCGCCGCCTTCCAGATCGGCCGCCAGCGGCCGGATGCCGGGCCGCCCGGCCAGCGCCGCAAGCGCCTGCGGATCGCGATCCACCGCCTCCACCGGCCAGCCGGCGGCCTCAAGAAACCGCGCGTGGCGGCCGTAACCACAGGCGAGGTCGAGGACCGTGCCGCCGGCGGCGATCAGCGGCGCGAAGCGGCGCACCCACGGCGAAGCGTCGGCAAGCTGCGCTGGCGCGGATCCCCCGGGCGGCGCGACACGATCGTCTTGCAAGCTCACGGAGCAGATTATAAGCTGGGACAATGAAACCACCGCGCCACCCGCTGCCGCGCCGACCAAACCGCCCTGCCGGCACCCGATGGAATCGCGCCGCGCGTTCCGCCTGAGTCCGCTCGCCGGCGCGGCGATCGTCCTGGTCCTCAACCTCGGCGTCACGCTGCTGGCCGCACGCATCGTTGCCGGCCACGTCGCGCAGGAAACGGAGGAGCGCTTCGAGACGCGCGCAGCAATTCTGCGGTCCCACCTCGGCCGCCGCCTGGACGATTTCAACAACCTGATTCTCGGCCTGCAGGGCCTGTTCGTCGCCTCACCCGAGCTCGATCGCGCGGCCTTCCACCGTTACAGCCGGACCCTCGATCTGGGCCAGCGGCTGCCCGGCCTGCAAGCCCTCTCCTACCAGCGCCGCGTCATGGCGGCGGAACGCGCGGCGTTCGTTGCCCGGGTGCGCCAGGATCGCAGTCTGAATCCAGATGGCTATCCCGACTTCCGCATCCGCCCGCCGGGCGAACGGGCGGAATACCTGGTCATCGACTACATCGAACCGATGGCGCCGAATGCCGCCGCGTTCGGCGTCGATGCCGCCACGCAGGCCGGCAATGCCGAGGCGATTCGTCGCGCCAGCGAGAGCGGACGCTTCCATGTTTCCGCGCCCTTCAATGTGGCGCAGGCCCCGAACGGACCGCCGCGCATCGTCCTGCGCGCACCCGTCTATCGCCGTGACCTGCCGGTCGAGACGGCCGAACAGCGGCGCGCCGCCCTGCAGGGCTTCGTCGTGCTGACGGTGGAAACACATACCTCTTTCGGCGAGTACTTCGGCAGTTTGCTGACGCCGGGCGAGCGCTTCGTCATCGAGGACGGCGGGCCCGGCGGCGAGGCAGGCGCGCTGATCGCCGACACCGGTACTGGCGCCGACACGGCCCGGCTGACGCGGCATACGGCGATCGAATTCGGCGGGCGCGCCTGGCAGCTGCGCCACAGCGCCGATGCTGCCTGGATCGATGCCCAGCCGGGCCAGCGTCACGCCGCCACGGTATTCGCCGGCGGCGCCGCCATCAGCCTGCTGCTCGCCACGCTCTTTCTGGCGATGGCGACGGCACGCCAGCGCGCGCTGCGGCTGGTCGAGGAACGCACCGCCGTGCTGCGCGCCACCTTCGACAACATGGCACAGGGCATCAGCGTGGTCGATCGCAATCTGTCGCTGATCGGCCACAACCGGCGCTTCCTCGAACTGCTGGAATTTCCCGAATCGCTTGCCGGACCGCATGCGCGCTTCATCGACTTCGTCCGCTACAACGCCGAACGCGGCGAGTACGGCGCCGGCGAAGTCGAGTCCCTGGTGCGGGCGCGCATGGACCTGGCGGCGCGCTTCGAACCGCACCGCATCAAGCGCACCCGGCCCGACGGCACCGTGCTGGAAATCGTCGGCACGCCGCTGCCCGGCGGCGGCATGGTCACCACCTATACCGACGTGACGGCGCAGGAACGCGCGCAGGAGGCGCTGCGCCGCTCCGAGCAGCGCCACCGCACCCTGGTGGAGATGTCGCCCGATGCCGTCCTCGCCCATCGCGACGGCGTGATCCTGCTGGCCAACCCGGCCGCTGCGCGGATGTTCGGCGCCACCTCGCCCGGCCAGCTGATCGGCTATCGCGTCGAACAGCTTGTCGCGGCCGAGGACCTGCCGCGCGTGCGCGAGCGCATCGCCGCGCTGCTTGACCATTCGAGCGCGTTCGCGGCGGCGTTGGAGCTCTGCTACCTCACGCTCGATGGCCGCCGCGTCGCGGTGGAATCCACCGGCGCGATCGTCGATTTCGACGGCCAGCCCGCCGTTCTGATCGTCGCGCGCGACATCACCGAGCGCAAGCGCGCAGAGGCCGCCTTGCATGACAACCAGGCGCATTTCCGCCGCATCATCGAGCAAAGCCCGATTTCGATGGCCGTTGTCGGCATGGACGGCCGCATCGATTTCACCAATCGCAAGGCGGTCGAGACCTTCGGTTACCTGCCGGCGGACATCCCGGACATGGAACACTGGTGGCGCCTCGCCTATCCCGATGCGGACTACCGCGCCCAGGTGGTCGCCCAGTGGATGGAGCTGGTCGGCGCGGCGATCGCCGGAAACCACGAAATTCCGCCGCGCGAGTACCGGATCGCCTGCAAGGACGGCAGCATCAAGACCGTCGAGATCTTCGGCGTCCCGGTGGCAGACAAGGTCTTCGTCATGTTCGACGACATCACGGCGCGCAAGGACGCGGAGGCGGCCCTGCAGCGGCAATCCGAGGTGCTGCGGACCACGCTGGAGCATCTCGAACAGGGCGTCAGCGTCACCGACGCCAACCTGTACCTGACGGCGATGAACCGCCGCTATTGCGAACTGCTCGGCTTTCCCGAGGACATGGCGCGCCACGGCGCGCCGATCGAGGAGTTCTTCCGCTACAACGCGCGGCGCGGCGAATACGGGCCGGGCGATGTCGAAGCGCAGGTGCGCGAGCGCATGGAACTGGCGCGGCGCGGCCAGCAGCACCGCTTCAAGCGCACGCGGCCGGACGGCACCATCGTCGAAGTACACGGCACACCCCTGCCGGGCGGCGGCTTCGTCACCTCCTACACCGACATCACCGAGCAGGAGCACACCGCCCAACTGGTGCGCCAGGAGCGCGACTTCCGCCAGCACCTGATCGACTCGATTCCCGGCGTCTTCTATCTGTTCGACCTGGACGGGCATTTCCTGCAATGGAACCGCAACTTCGAGGTGGTCGCCGGCTACACCAGCGAAGAGATGGCCGCCGCCCACCCGCTGGATTTCTTCGAGGGGGAAGACCGGCGCCGCATCGAGGCGCGCATCGGTGCCGCCTTTGCCACCGGCTCGGCCGCCGCCGAAGCCCTGTTTCGCTCGAAGGATGGCAGCAAGCGGCCCTACCATTTCACCGGCGAGCGCATCACGCTGGAGGATGGCCGCCCCGGCCTGATCGGCGTCGGCTTCGACCTGTCCGAGCGCAAGCGTGCCGAACAGGAGCTGGCGCGGCAAGGCACCATTCTCCAGGCCACCCTCGAAGCCATGGATCAGGGCATCAGCGTGGTCGACGCCGACCTGCACATGAACGCGCTCAACCGGCGCTTCTGCGAACTGCTCGACTTCCCGCAGGAAATGGGGCGCGCCGGCCGCGACTTCGCCGATTTCGTGCGCTACAACGCCGAGCGCGGCGAATACGGGCCCGGCGACGTCGAGGAAAAGGTGCGCGCGATGGTCGAGCGGGCACGGCAGTTCGAGCCGCACCGCTTCAAGCGCACGCGGCCCAACGGCCGCATCATCGAGGTGCGCGGCAAGCCAATGCCGGGCGGCGGCTTCGTCACCACCTACACCGACATCACCGAGCAGGAGCATGCACAGGACCTCGTCCGGCGCGAGCGCGATTTCCGCCAGCAGCTGATCGAATCCATCCCCGGCATCTTCTTCCTCTTCGACAAGACCGGGCGTTTCCTGTTGTGGAACCGGAATCTGGAGAAGGTCCTCGGCTGCAGCGCCGAGGAGCTGGCGCGGCTGAGCACCATCGAGCTCTACGACGAGCTCGACCGGCCGCAGATCCGCCGGGCGACGCGCCAGGCCTTCGCCACCGGATCGGCCAATACCGAAGCCGCACTGGTGACCATGGGCGGCACGCGCGTGCCCTACGTCATCACCGGCCTGCGCATCGAGGTGGACGGGCAGCAGACCATCATCGGGCTCGGCCTCGACATTTCCGAGCGCCGGCATACCGAACAGGTGATCCGCGACCTGAACGATTCGCTCGAGCGCCGCGTGCGCGAGCGCACCGCCGAACTCGAAGCCTCGAACCAGGAACTCGAGTCCTTCAGCTATTCCGTCTCGCACGATCTGCGCGCACCGCTGCGCGCCCTGCACGGTTTCAGCCACCTGCTGGCCGAGGAATATGCGCACCGCCTAGACGACAACGCGCTGCATTACCTGCGGCGCATCCAGTCGGCGAGCGAACGCATGGGCGACCTGATCGACGACCTGATCGAACTGGCACGCGTCAGCCGCAAGGAACTCAAGCGCGTCACCATCGACCTCGGCGCACTGACCCGGGAGCTGGCGGCGCCGCTGCGCGACGAAGCGCCGCAGCGCGCCGTCGCCTGGAAGATCGACGACGATCTCACCGCGCAGGCCGATCCGGTGCTGATTCGCGCGCTGCTCGGCAACCTGCTCAGCAATGCATGGAAATTCACCGCCGAACAGGAATTGGCTCGCATCGAAGTCGGCGCCAGGCGCAGCGGCGGCGAAACCGTGTTCCATGTCCGCGACAACGGCGCCGGCTTCGAGATGGCCTATGCCGGCAAACTGTTCCAGCCGTTCCAGCGGCTGCACGACGCCAAGCGCTTCGCCGGCACCGGCATCGGCCTGGCCATCGTGCACCGCATCGTGCGCCGCCACGGCGGACGCGTCTGGGCCGAGAGCACGCCCGGCCAGGGCGCCACTTTCTATTTCACCCTGCCATGAAGACGAAATCGCGCTGCCCCTGGTGTGCCGGGAACGAGGTGTATATCGCCTACCACGACACCGAATGGGGCGTGCCGGTGCACGATGACCGCCTGCTGTTCGAATTCCTCGTCCTCGAGGGCGCCCAGGCCGGCCTGTCGTGGATCACCATCCTGAGGAAGCGGGAGGCGTACCGGCGCGCCTTCGCCGGCTTCGACGCGGAAAAGGTGGCGCGCTTCGGCATGCGCGACACGGCGCGCCTGCTGGCCGACCCGGGCATCGTGCGCAACCGCCTGAAAATCGCCGCCGCGATCGGCAACGCCCAGCGCTTCCTCGAAGTACAGCAGGCCTTCGGCAGCTTCGACGCCTACATCTGGCGCTTCGTCGACGGCCGGCCCGTCGTCAATCGGCGCCGGAACCTCAAGGACATTCCGGCCACCACGAAGGAGTCCGACGCCCTCAGCCGCGATCTCAAGGCGCGCGGCTTCAAGTTCGTCGGCTCCACGATCTGCTACGCCCACATGCAGGCAACCGGCATGGTCAATGATCACCTCGTCGACTGCTTTCGCCATGCCGAGGTGGGCAAATGAGTGCCTGGAGCTGTCCGCACGACCTGAACGGCGTCTGCCAGCTGGTGCAGGGCGCCGCCTGCGATCCCGGCATGCGCGGCTGTGTCCTGCATGGCAAGGTACGCTTCGCCACCGAGCAAAAAAACCTGGTGCGCAAGCCGGTCAGGGCCGAACGAACCAAAGCTCCCGTCCCGCCCCCCAAGCGCCGCCTGCCGTTCTGACCCGCCTACCGCTTTCGCGGTCTTGATTACCAACGAAACTCAGCACGACATCCCGTCGACTCCAGACTCGTCATACCGGCGAACGCCGGTATCCAGGATACGGCTTGCGTTTCCGGAACGCCGCCCTGGATTCCGGCGTTCGCCGGAATGACGATCCGGTTGCCGTGCCATGGCGTCAAGGAGCAGGCGCAAGCATGGCTGAGTCTCAAGGGCAATCAGGTTCGCGGTAGTATCCCCTCTTGCGGACTCAAGTCTTCGACCGCATGGCCGTAATTCGAGACATGGCACCTTGCGAGGAGACTCCCGGTGACAATGCGCCCAACAAATCGCGCAGGAATAAGGGAAGAAAGCACACTCGACTTCTCCGTCCGGCTGATGGAGCATCTGGTCGTACCGACCTTCGTGCTCGATGCCGAATGCCGCGTCATCATCTGGAACCGCGCCTGCGAACGGCTGACCGGCATCAAGGCCAGCGAGGTGATCGGCACCCGTGAACATTGGCGCGGTTTCTACAATGAGCCGCGCCCCTGCCTCGCCGACCTGATCGCCCAGGGCCGCACGGCGGAGATCGACGCGCTCTATGCCGACCACGACCACGCCGGCGAGGATGCCGTGCTCGCCAACGGCCGGCGCGCGGAAAACTGGTGCGTCATGCCGCAGGTTGGCAGCCGGCTCTACCTGGCCATCGACGTCGGCCCCATCTATGACGATGCCGGCAAGCTGATCGCGGTGGTGGAAACCCTGCGCGACATGACGGTGCAGAAGGAGGCACAAAGCGAGCTGCAGCGGCTCGCCACGCGCGACGGCCTCACCGGCGTCGCCAACCGGCGCAGCTTTGACGAGACGCTAGAAGCCGAGTGGCTGCGCGGCACCCGCGATGTCAAACCGCTGTCGCTGGTCATGATCGACGTCGACCATTTCAAGCACTACAACGACGCCTTCGGCCACCAGGGCGGCGATGTCTGCCTCAAGGCCGTCGCCCGCGCCATGAGCGGATGCTGCCTGCGTTCGGCCGACACCATCGCGCGCTACGGCGGCGAAGAATTCGCCGCCATCCTGCCCAGCACCACCGAGAGCGGCGCCTTGCTGGTCGCCGAGCGCATCCGCACCGCCATCCTGGCGCTCGACCTGCCGCATCCGCAAAACGACGGCGTCGGCCGCGTCTCGGCCAGCCTGGGCGTCGCCACCCTGGTGCCGGACCGAACATTGCAGCTGAAAAGCCTGGTCGCGGCCGCCGATGCCGCGCTCTATGCCGCCAAGCGCGAAGGGCGCAACCGCGCCGTGCAGGCCCGCCAGGTGGAAGTCTAGCTCGTACCGCGCGAACCGCCGACCCGCAGCACCGCCAACACCGACGCCGCCTGCAGCAGCGCCACGCCGACCAGAACCGCGGCAAAGCGGCCGTTGTCCATCAGCGGCCCGAACACCAGCGGAGAGATCGCCAGGCCGATGTCCAGTCCAGAATAGACGAAGCCATAGACGCGGCCGAAGGCCCGCTGGCCGAAACGCGCCGTCGCGGCGCGGCGCACCAGCAGGTCGCGCGACGGGCCGGCAATGCCGCCGCAAAAACCCATCGCAGCCATGGCGGCGGGGATGCTCCAGGCCGGCAGCACAGCGCTGGCAATCAGCAGCGCCACCATCGCCGCCGCCAGCAATGCCGCGGCAATCAGCCGCTCCTGCGCCGCACCGCGGCTGGCCAGCACGCCGCCCGCGATGATCCCCGCGGCACCGCCGAGCAGGAACGCCGTCAGGGTTGCCGCCGCGCCGGCGACCGGCAACCCGTACAACTGCTGCATGACCGGCGTGGCGAAGTTCTGCAACCCGCCAAAGGCCGTGGTGACGAGCAGGAAGAAGCCAAAGCACATCCAGACCGTCGCGACGCCGAGAAAGCCGAACGCGGACCCCGCCGGCGGCGATTCCGTTCTTCCGGCCGTGGCGATTGCCGGCAAGTCCGTCGTTGCCGCGCGCCGCAGCCAGATCACCGCCCAGGCCAGCGCGCCGACGGCGGCCGCGCCGAGCGCCGCCGTGCGCCAGCCCGCCGCGGCGGCGATG
>CAZASE010000002.1:0-98720 GCA_964487715.1 uncultured Rhodocyclaceae bacterium
GGCGGCGGGCGAGAAGCGGCTGCTGCTGTCGGCGACCGGCGGGACGGCGCTGCGCGACCTGCCGTTGCCGGGCGGCGTCGTCCTGCTGGTCGGCCCGGAGGGCGGATTGACCGGCGACGAGGCGGCGGCGGCAGGCGCCTGCGGATTTGTCGAGGCGTCGCTGGGTCCGCGCATCCTGCGCACCGAAACCGCCGGGCTGGCGGCCCTGGCGGCGCTGATGGCCTTGCATGGTTGAAGCGACGGGGGAGGACGGGAATGTTCGAATCGGCGGAACTGGGACACACGATCGACAAGGCGAGCTACGAGAAGGCGGTGCCGGGCCTGCGCGCCGACCTGCTGGACGCGCAGTTCGACATGGGCGAGGCGAAGAAATTCGCCGTCGTCATTCTGGTGAACGGGGTCAACGGCGCCGGCAAGGGCGAGACCGTCAACCTGCTCAACGCCTGGATGGATCCGCGCCACATCCAGACGCACGCCTTTCCGCCGCCGTCGGACGAGGAGCGCGAGCGGCCGATGATGTGGCGCTTCTGGCGCGCCCTGCCGCCAAAGGGCAAGATCGGCATCCTGTTCGGCAACTGGTACACCGAACCGATCGTCAGCCGCGCACTGAAGCGCAGCAAGAACGCCGACCTCGACCAGTCGGTCGAGCAGATCAACCGCTTCGAGAAGATGCTCGCGGACGAGGGCGTGCTGGTGGTCAAGTTCTGGATGCACCTGTCGCGCGATGCACAGAGAAGGCGCCTCAAGGCGCTGGCGGCCGACAAGGACACGCGCTGGCGCGTGACGCCGACCGACTGGGCGCATTTCGAGATGTACGACCGGTTCCGCAAGGTTTCGGAGCACGTGCTGCGGCAGACCAGCACCGGCCACGCGCCGTGGATCGTCGTCGAGGGCGCGGACGAGCGCTACCGCTCGCTCACCGTCGGCCGCATCCTGCTCGAAGCATTGCAAAAGCGACTGGCGATCGAGAAGGCGCGCGGCTGGAAGGCGCGCACCGCGGCCGCGCCGCTGCCGCCGGCGACGGACCGGCGCGACGTCATCAACACCCTCGACATGAGCCTAGCGCTGTCGCGAAAGCGTTTCGACCGGTCGCTGGAAAAGTACCAGGGCCGGCTCAATCTGCTCACGCGCGACGCGAAATTCCGCAGCCGCTCGCTCATTGCGGTATTCGAGGGCTCCGACGCCGCCGGCAAGGGCGGCAGCATCCGCCGCATCACCGGCGCGCTCGACGCGCGCCAGTATCAGACGGTGCCGATCGCCGCGCCGACCGAGGAGGAGCGCGCCCAGCCCTACCTGTGGCGCTTCTGGCGCCAGGTGCCGCGCATTGGCCGCGTCGCCATCTTCGATCGATCCTGGTATGGCCGCGTGCTGGTTGAGCGCGTCGAAGGCTACTGCCACGAGGCCGACTGGATGCGCGCTTACGCGGAAATCAACGATTTCGAGGACCAGCTGGTGGGCAGCGGCGCCGTCGTCGTGAAGTTCTGGCTGACCATCACCGCGGACGAGCAGCTGCGGCGTTTCAAGGAGCGCGAGAAGACGCGCTTCAAGCGTTTCAAGATCACCGAAGACGACTGGCGCAACCGCAAGAAATGGGATGCCTACGAACATGCCGTGTGCGACATGATCGACCGCACCAGCACTGAAATCGCGCCATGGACGCTGGTGGAGGCAAACGACAAATATTACGCACGCATAAAAGTGCTGCGGACCTTGTGCCAGCGCATCGAGCGCGCGCTCGACTGACGAACGGTAGCAATCGCCCGCATCGGCGGTGCGGGACGTGACAAATTCCCGCATGCGGCACCGGCCGATGGTCTAACATTCAAGAAAAACATTGGCTTGCGTGTTTTGTTCAACAATTCATCTGAACTTGCAGAAATGAGCGCTTCCGATTCAATCCGGCAATTCGTCTCCTGGTTCCGCCAGGCGGCACCTTACATCCATGCCTTTCGCGGGCGCACTTTTGTCATCGCCTTCGGTGGCGAGATCGCCGGCGGCGACGGCGCGCAGGCGCTGGCGCACGACTGCAATTTGCTGGCCGCGCTCGGCATCCGTCTTGTCCTGGTGCACGGCGCGCGACCGCAGATCGAGGCGGAGCTCAGGCGGAACAAGCTGCGCGCCGCCTACCACCGCAATTTGCGCGTCACCGATGCCGCGGCGCTGGAATGCGTCAAGCGCGCGAGCGGCGCGCTGCGCATCGAGATCGAGGCGCTGCTCTCGCAGGGCCTGGCGAACACGCCGATGGCCGGCGCCTACATGCGCGTGACCGGCGGCAATTTCATCACCGCCAAGCCGCTCGGCGTGGTCGAGGGCGTCGACTACCTATACACCGGCGCCGTGCGCAAGGTGATCGCCGAGGAAATCCACGCCGACCTGGACCAGCAGAATGTCGTCCTGATTTCTCCGCTCGGGGTATCGCCGACGGGCGAGATCTTCAACCTGGCGATGGAGGAGGTGGCCGAGGCGGTGGCGGTGGCGCTGCGTGCCGACAAGCTGATCTTCCTCGGCGCCACCGGGGGCATCCTCGACCGGCGCGGCCGCCTGCTGCACGCACTGACCGCCGATGAGGGCGAGACGCTGCTGCAGAAGCGGCGCGACCTGCCGGACGACATCCGTCGCCATCTGCCGTGCGCGGTGCGCGCCTGCCGCGCCGGCGTCGGCCGCGTGCATTTCGTCGCCCAGGCCGACGACGGCGCCATGCTGCTGGAGATGTTCACCCACGAAGGCGTCGGCACCATGGTCACGCGCGACGCCCTGGCGCGTCTGCGCGAGGCGGGCATTGACGACGTCGCGGCGATCGTCGGGCTGATCGCGCCGCTGGAGGCGGACGGCACGCTGGTGCGGCGCGGGCGCGAATTGCTCGAGATGGAGATCGGCCGCTTTTCGGTGCTGGAGCACGACGGCGTGATCCTCGGCTGCGCTGCGCTATATCCGTTCAGCCGCGAAAAGGCGGCGGAACTGGCCTGTCTGGCGGTCAGTCCGGAGTACCGGCGCGCCGGCCTCGGCGAGCAGCTGCTGCGCTACATGGAGGCACGGGCCAAGCGGGCGGGCCTGCGCCGGCTGTTCGTGCTGACCACGCGTACGGCCCACTGGTTCATCGAGCGCGGCTTTGCCGAGGCGCCGGTGGATGTCCTGCCGAAGGAAAAGCGCGAGCTGTACAACTGGAAGCGCCGCTCCAAGGTGCTGGGCAAGGCCTTGTAGGCGATGCTGCGCCATGCTTGAGGCGCTCAAGGGCTTTTCGCGCTCGCTCCGCTTCCGCCTGGTGGCGGCAGCCAGCTTCGTCCTCGTGCTGATGCTGGCCTTGCTCATCGCCAACAGCATCCGGCTGATGGACGCGACGTTGGCCGCGCGCGAGAATCAGCACCTGGCGGAATTGCAGGTGCTGCTGAACGCGGCCTTCGCCGAATCCCTGGCCCAGCGCGATCCGGTGCGGCTGGCGCAGCTGGCGCGCCGCCTGCGCGAGGATCGCGGCATGGTTTACCTGGTGCTGGCCGATGACGAACAGCGCGTGCTGGTCGCCGAGGGCTGGGCTGCCGGTGTGCCGCTGCCGCCGCGCCAGACGGATTTCTCTACCCTGCCGCGCGAAGCCACGCGCTTCGACGGAATGGCGCCGCTGTCGATCGGCGGCCGCCCGGTCGGCAAAGCCTATTTCGGCATCCGTACCGATTTCCTGCGCGAGGCCAGCTACGACCTGCTGTGGCAGAGCGTGGCGATCGGCTGGGCCGCCTTCGTCATGACGGTGATCCTGCTGTCGCTGATCGGCTACTGGCTGACGCGCGGGCTGCGCACCTTGCAGCGCGGCGTCGCTGCGCTGGAAAACGGCGAGGCGACGGTGCGCCTGCCGGTGGTCAATCAAGACGAGATCGGCACGCTGACGCGGGCCTTCAACCGCATGGCACAGGCGCTGGACGAGCGCGTCGACGCGCTGAAGAAGAGCGAGGCGCGCTTTCACGCCATTGCCGATTACACCTATGGCGTCGAGGGATGGTTCAACCAGCAGGGGCGGCTGATCTGGATCAATCGCTCGGTCGAGCGGATCACCGGTTACACGCCGCTCGAATGCCTGCTGTCGGCCAGCCTGGTCGACATGCTGGTTTTCGAAAAGGACCGCCGCCACGCACTCGAGATCGCCGTCAAGGCCCTGCGCGGCAGCGCCGGCGACAATTTCGAGGTGCGACTGCGGCGCAAGGACGGTTCCGTCGTCTGGGTCGTCATCAACTGGCAGCCGATTTACGACGCGGAAGGCGGCTATGTCGGTTTGCGCGTGTCCGGCGACGACATCCAGGCGCGCAAGGAAGCCGAGTTGAAGCTGCTCGACACCGTTGTCGAATTGCGCCGCGCGCAGGCGCTGAAAGAATACTATCTGACCAACAGCAACGAGGAGCGCTCGCGCCTTGAAGCGCTGCTCAATGTCATGAAGGTCGGCGTGCTGTTCGTCGATAGCGGCAACCGCGTGGTTTACGCCAACAAGCGCTGCCGAGCCATGTGGGGCATTGGTGAGGAAGAGAACATGGCAGGCATGCGCGATGCGGCCCTGCTCGAGCGCACGGCGGCGCTGCGCCAGGACGATGCGGCGTTCCGCAGCCACATCGCCGAGGTCACCGGCCAGCGCGGCCTGAGCGAGCCCTACGAATTCCTCATGCGCGACGGGCGTGCCTTCGCCGAGGTTTCGGCGCTGGTTCCCGGCGTCCAGCCGAAGCGCTTCATCGGTCGCGTATGGATCTACGAGGACGTGACGCGGCAAAAGCAGCTTGAAGCGGAACTCATCCAGCTCGCCGAACGCGACCCGCTGACCAACCTGTACAACCGCCGGCGCTTCCACGAGGAGCTGGACCGGATCATCGCCGATGCCTCGCGACGCAAGGCCCAGGCCGGCCTGCTCGCCGTCGATCTGGACGGCTTCAAGCCGATCAACGACGAGTTCGGCCACCAGGCGGGCGACCAGGTGCTGACGCGCCTGGCCGAGGACGTCGGCGCGACGGTGCGCCGCAACGAAATCTTCTTTCGCGTCGGTGGCGACGAATTCGCCATCCTCGCGCCGGACACCAGCGAAGAAGAGATGATTGGCCTCGCCGCGCGCGTCGGCCGCACCATCGCGGAGATGCGATTTCATTTCGCCGGGCACGAGGTTCGCCTGACGGCCAGCCTGGGAATCGCCCTTTACCCGACCCACGCCGCCAACGGCGAGGAAATCGTCGCGCGCGCCGACAGTGCAATGTACCAGGCGAAGATGAGCGGAAAGAACCGTTGGGCGATCTTCAACGGGGTGAAGCTGCACTGAATCGCGGTAAAATCACCGGTCGCCGCCCGCATCGCGGGCGCATCAAGTCACGAAAGGAATCGAGATGGGCCGCATGGTGAAATGCGTCAAGTTGGGCCGTGAGGCGGAGGGCATGGATTTCCCGCCGGTGCCGGGCGAACTGGGCAAGCGCATTTTCGAGAACGTCTCCAAGGAAGGCTGGCAGCAATGGATTCGCTTCCAGACGATGCTGATCAACGAGAACCGCCTCAATCTGGCCGATGCAAAGGCGCGGAAATACCTGGCCGAGCAGATGGAAAAGCATTTCTTCGGCGGTGGCGCCGACGAGGTGCAGGGCTTCGTGCCGCCCAAGCCCTGATCTTCAATTAACGGCGTAGCGTCTTTACGCCGTCATTGCCCGCCAGCAGCGCGACATCCGCTCCGCGCAGGGCAAACAGACCGTTGGTGACGACGCCGACGATGGCGTTGATGCGGGTTTCCAGCGCCTTCGGCTCGGTGATGCTGAGGCCCTTCACGTCGAGGATGAGGTTGCCGTTGTCGGTGGTGAAGCCGGCGCGCAGCACCGGTTCGCCGCCGAGTTTCGCCAGCTCGCGCGCGACGTGGGCGCGGGCCATCGGGATGACTTCGACGGGCAGGGGGAACCTGCCCATCGTCTGCACCAGCTTGGAGGCATCGGCGATGCAGACGAACTTCCGCGCCACGGCGGCGACGATCTTCTCGCGCGTCAGCGCGCCGCCGCCACCCTTGATCATGGCGAGGCTCGCGTCGATCTCGTCGGCGCCGTCCACGTACACCGGGATGTCGCTGACGTCGTTGAGGTCGAGCACCTTGATGCCGTGGCCGGCCAGCCGCTTCGCCGTGGCTTCCGAGCTGGCGACGGCGCCGGGGATGCGGTCCCTGATTTTTCCCAACTCGTCGATGAAACAGTTGGCCGTCGAGCCGGTGCCGACGCCGATGATGGCGCCGGGCACCACGTAGTCGATGGCGGCCTTCGCCACCGCCTGCTTGAGTTCGTCCTGGGTCATGGCGGGTTCGATCTGCAATGAAATCGGCTCGCATCATAGCGCCAAACGTCAGGGCCTGCGCACGGAATGGCTTTTCGCCTAATAAGCCGCGACCTGATTGGTGACAATGCTCAGCAAACGAACCAGACCCCTACCAACGCCGTCATTCCGGGGCCGCCCACCAGAGCTTGCCCCGGGCTTGATCCGGGGGCGGAACCCGGAATCCAGGACCTTTTTTCCGGTTGTTCTGGATTCCGGGTCGCGCTTCGCTTGCCCCGAATGACGAAGCTGAGGTTTGTCGCTAATCAGGAGCCGCGATGATGCCGCACTTGGCCAAGTTAGCTAACTATGCTAGCCTCGTGCAAGGAGGTGAACCATGAAGGTCAACATGCTCGAAGCGAAAAGCCAGCTTTCACGCCTGGTGAAGGCCGCGCTGGAAGGCGAGGAAGTCGTCATCGCCAGTCACGGCAAGGCCGTCGTGCGTCTGGTGCCGCTGTCGGAACAGCGCCTGCCCGCCGCATGGGGCAGGCTCAAGGCGAAGACAAAGGACATCGATGCGGCCTTCACCCCTGCGGTCGATGAGAAAGTGGCCGAGTTGATGATGGGCAGGCCGTGAGGCTGCTGCTCGACACCCAGGTGGCGCTGTGGTGGCTGATCGCCAGTCCGCGCCTGAACCGCGCGACGCGCAAGGTGCTGACCGAGGGTGCCAGCGCGATTTCGGTGGCCAGCATCTGGGAGGTGGCGATCAAGCATGCGTTGGGGAAGCTGCCCGTCGCGCCGCGTGATTTCCGCGACGAACTGGCGGCGGCGGGCGTGGCGATCCTGGCCATCGCCGAGAGCCATGCCTTGGCAACGGCCGAGCTGCCGGCCGGACATAAAGACCCCTTCGACCGCCTCCTGCTGGCAACCGCGCAATGCGAGGGCATGCAGCTGGCGACCGCTGACGCCGCCTTGCTGCATTACGCCGCCAACTATCCCGGCCTGCCGGTGCGGGCGATATAGGTTCTACTTCTTCTTCGCCGGCGGCAGATCGGTGCAGGTGCCTTCGTAGACTTCCGCCGCCATGCCGATGGATTCGCCCAAGGTCGGATGCGGGTGAATGGTCTTGCCGATATCCACGGCGTCCGCGCCCATCTCGATGGCCAGCGCGATCTCGCCGATCATGTCGCCGGCGTTGGGGCCGACGATGCCGCCGCCGACGATGCGATGCGTCTCTTCATCGAAGATCAGCTTGGTGAAGCCGTAGTCGGCGCCGTTGGCGATGGCGCGGCCGGAGGCGGCCCAGGGGAACTTGCCGATGCCGATCTTGACGCCCTGCTTCCTCGCCGCGTCCTCGGTGAGGCCGACCCAGGCCACCTCGGGATCGGTGTAGGCGACGCCGGGGATCACGCGGGCATCGAAGAAGGCCTTGTGCCCGGCCGCCGCTTCCGCCGCGACGTGGGCTTCGTGCACCGCCTTGTGCGCCAGCATCGGCTGGCCGACCAGGTCGCCGATGGCGAAGATGTGCGGCACGTTCGTGCGCATCTGCCGGTCGACGGCGATGAAGCCGCGCGCGTCCACCGCCACGCCGGCCTTGTCGGCGCCGATCTTCCTGCCGTTCGGGCTGCGGCCGGCGGATTGCAGGATCATGTCGTACAGCTGCGGTTCGGCCGGCGCCTGCGTTTGCCCATCTGTTCCTTCGAACCAGACCTTCAAGCCTTCCTTCAAGGTTTCCACCTTGACGGTCTTCGTCTTCAGCATCACCTGGTCGAAGCGGCCGGCGTTCTGCTTCTCCCAAACCTTGACGAGGTCGCGGTCGGGGCCCTGCATGAGGCCGTCGAGCATCTCGACGACGTCCACCTTCGCACCGAGCGCCGAGTACACCGTCGCCATCTCCAGGCCGATGATGCCGCCGCCGATCACCAGCATCCGCTTCGGCACGAAGCGCAGCTCGAGCGCGCCGGTGGAGTCGACGATGCGCGGATCGTCGGGGATGAAGGGCAGGCGCACGGCGCTCGAGCCGGCGGCGATGACGCACTTCTGGAAGCGGATGACCTTCTTGCCGCCGGATTTCTCCTGCGCTTCGCCCTGGGTCAGTTCCACCTCGAGATGGTTGGCGTCGAGGAAGTGGCCGTAGCCGCGCACCACCTCCACCTTGCGCGCCTTGGCCATGCCGGCGAGGCCGCCGGTGAGTTTGGCGACGACTTTCGATTTATGCGTGCGCAACTTGTCGAGATCGACCTGCGGTTTGCCGAAGCCGATGCCATGGTCGCCCATGTGGGCGGCCTCCGCGATCACGGCGGCGACGTGCAGCAGCGCCTTGGAGGGGATGCAGCCGACGTTGAGGCAGACGCCGCCCAGCGTGGCGTAGCGCTCCACCAGCACGGTCTTCAGGCCGAGGTCGGCCGAGCGGAAGGCGGCGGAGTAGCCGCCGGGACCGGCGCCAAGGACGAGCATGTCGGTTTCGATATCCGCGCCGCCGGCATGGCGGGCGGCCTGCGGCGCCGGGGCGGCGGCAGGCGGAGCGGCGGGTGCGGGCGCAGGGGCAGGCGCGGATGCGCCGGCTTCGGAGGTCTCCAGCAGCAGCACCAGCGTCCCCTCGGCGACCTTGTCGCCGATCTTGAGTCTGATTTCCTTCACTACCCCCGCGGCGGGCGAGGGCACTTCCATGGTGGCTTTGTCGGACTCCAGGGTGACGAGCGGGTCTTCCGCCTTCACCGTGTCGCCGGGACTGACTTCTATGCCGATCACCGGCACGTCCTTGAAGTCGCCGATGTCGGGAACCTTCACTTCGAGGAGGCTCATTTGCGTTTCCTTGAAAGCTTCACTGTGTGCAGGACGATGGGACCCTGTGTGGCGGTGTCGAACTCGGCGCCGGCTTCCACGCCGATCTTCGCCACGTCCGCCGCCGTCCTGCAGCGGTCGTAGGCGGCGAACATGGCGCCCAGGGCGAAGTTGCGCCCGGAGCCGATGCCCCAGAAGCGGTCGTAGTCGAACACCTCGCGATAGGAATACACGCCGTAGATGCCGGTGCTGTTCACGATCAGCGCGGTGATCTGCGAGGACTCGTAGGGATCGTCCTCGTCCTCCTTCGGATTGAGGTAGCCCTGCTCCTTGAGGATCGGGTGCAGGCGGCGGAAGGTCTCGTATACCTCCATGCGGCTGCCGAGGCGGGCGTCCTCCAGCTTCGGCAACAGGGCGCTGATCACCAGATGGTGGGCGCTGCTGCCGCACAGGCCGATCCAGGAGCCGTTGATCTCGAGGATCTTGTCGTGCTCGCCCTTGTACTGGCGGCCCAGCCGCGTATCGCCGAATGTGGTGAGCGAGTCGGCCGCGATGGCCGCCATGCCATTCTTCTTGACCGCGACGATGGTGGTCATAGCAGCACCCTGCGCATGTCGGCCAGCACCTGCGCGAGATACGCCGTGAAGCGCGCCGCCGAGGCGCCGTCGATGACGCGGTGGTCGTAGGACAGCGAGAGCGGGACCATCAGGCACGGCTGGAAGGCCTTGCCGTCCCACACCGGTTTCGTCTGCGACTTCGAGACGCCGAGGATGGCCACTTCCGGCGCGTTGATGATCGGCGTGAACGCCGTGCCGCCGATGCCGCCGAGGCTGGAAATCGAGAAACAGCCGCCCTGCATCTCTGCCGGACCGAGCTTGCCTTCACGCGCCCTGGCCGAGAGGGCGCCCATTTCCTTCGCGATCTCCAGCACGCCTTTTTTGTCGGCGTCGCGGATCACCGGCACCACCAGACCGTTCGGCGTGTCGGCGGCGAAGCCGATGTGGAAGTAATGTTTGTAGACCAGCTTCTCGCCGTCGAGCGAGGCGTTGAAGTCGGGGAATTTCTTCAGCGCGGCGACCGCCGCTTTGATGAGGAAGGCGAGCATGGTCAGCTTGATTCCCGACTTCTCATTTTCCTTGTTGAGCTGCACGCGCAGCGCCTCGAGCTCGGTGATGTCGGCCTCGTCGAACTGCGTCACGTGCGGGATCATCACCCAGTTGCGCGCGAGGTTGGCGCCGGAGATCTTCTTGATGCGCGACAGCGGTTTCGGCTCGACGGGGCCGAACTTGGCGAAATCCACCTGCGGCCAGGGCAACAGGTCGAGTCCGGTTCCACCGCCGGCAGCGGGTGCCGCCCCGCGCGGCTGGGCCAGTGCGCCCTTCACGTAGGACTGCACGTCCTGTTGCAGGATGCGGCCCTTCGGTCCGCTGCCCTTCACCAGTGCCACGTCGACGCCGAGCTCGCGCGCGAAGCGGCGCACCGAGGGGCTGGCGTGGGCGCGATGTTTATTCTCGCCGCCGGCGGCGGCGGGCGCGGCGGCGGCCGGGGGAGCGATGGGCTCAGGAGTTCTGGGCGCTGGCGCCCCCTCTCCCCGGCCCTCTCCCCGCGGGGGAGAGGGGGAAGATTCGCCCCCTCTCCCGCTGGCGGGAGAGGGTTGGGGTGAGGGCGCGGTTTCGCCGGTTTCCAGCAGCAGCACCAGCGTGCCCTCGGCGACCTTGTCGCCGATCTTGAGTTTGATTTCCTTCACCACCCCCGCGGCGGGCGCGGGTACTTCCATGGTGGCCTTGTCGGACTCCAGGGTGACGAGCGGGTCTTCCGCCTTCACCGTGTCGCCGGGACTGACTTCTATGCCGATCACCGGCACGTCCTTGAAGTCGCCGATGTCGGGCACTTTCACTTCGATGAGCGGCATGGCGGCTTTCCTCAGACGGTGGTCGGGTTGGGCTTGTTCGGGTCGAGGCCGTATTTCGCGAGGGCCTCCTTCACCTTCGCCTTGTCGAACTGGCCCTCGTCGGCCAGCGCCTTCAGCGCGGCGACGGCGACGTAGTGGCGATCCACCTCGAAGAAGCTGCGCAGCTTCTCGCGCGTATCCGAGCGGCCGAAGCCGTCGGTGCCGAGCACCGCGTAGCGGCGCGGCACATACGGGCGGATCTGCTCGGCGAAGGCGCGCACGTAGTCGGTCGAGGCGATGACCGGGCCGCGCGTGTCCTTCAGGCACTGTTCGACGTGGGAAAGCTTCGGCTTGTCGGCCGGGTGCAGCAGGTTCCAGCGCGCCACGGCCTGGCCGTCGCGCGCCAGCTCGGTGAAGCTCGGGCAGCTCCACAGGTCGGCCTCGACGCCCCAGTCTTTCTTCAGCAGTTCCGCGGCGGCGATCGCCTCGCGCAGGATGGCGCCGGAGCCGAGCAGCTGCACGCGCGGGCCATTGCCGGCCGGCCCCTTGCGCAAGAGGTACATGCCCTTGAGGATGTCCTTCTCGGCGCCCTCCGGCAGGGCCGGGTGCGCGTAGTTCTCGTTGAGCAGGGTGAGGTAGTAGAAGACGTCCTCCTGCTCCTGCACCATGCGGCGCAGGCCGTCCTGCACGATCACCGCCACTTCGTAGCCGAAGCTCGGATCGTAGGAAATGCAGTTGGGGACGAGCGCCGACTGGATGTGCGAATGGCCGTCCTCGTGCTGCAGGCCCTCGCCGTTGAGCGTCGTGCGCCCCGACGTGCCGCCGAGCAGGAAGCCGCGCGCGCGCTGGTCGCCGGCGGCCCAGGCCAGGTCGCCGAAGCGCTGGAAGCCGAACATCGAGTAGTAGATGAAGAAGGGGATCATCTGCACGCCGTGCGTGCTGTAGGACGTGGCGGCAGCGATCCACGAGGCCATCGCGCCGGACTCGGTGATGCCCTCCTGCAGGATCTGGCCGTCCTTGGATTCCTTGTAGAACATCAGCTGGTCGGCGTCCTGCGGCGTGTAGTTCTGGCCAACGGAGGACCAGATGCCGAGGCTGCGGAACATGCCCTCCATGCCGAAGGTGCGCGATTCGTCCGCCACGATCGGTACGACATGCCGGCCGAGCTTCTTGTCCTTCACCAGGGTGCCGAGGATGCGCACGAAGGCCATCGTCGTCGAGAACTCGCGGCCCTCGCCCGAGGCCTTCAGTTGCGCCTCGAAGGCGGACAGCGCCGGCACCTCCAGCGGCGCGGCCTGCCGCCGGCGCTGCGGCAGGAAGCCGCCCAGCGCCATGCGCCGCTCGCGCATGTAGGCGATCTCGGGAGAATCGGGGCCGGGGTTGATGTATTCGAGCTTTTCCACCTGCTCGTCCGTGAGCGGCAGGCCGAAGCGGTCGCGGAAGGCCTTGAGCGAGGTGGTGCCCATCTTCTTCTGCTGGTGGGTGATGTTCTGCGCCTCGCCCGCCTCGCCCATGCCGTAGCCCTTGATGGACTTGGTCAGGATCACCGTCGGCTGTCCGCTGTGGGCGACGGCGGCGGCGTAGGCGGCATATACCTTGTGCGGATCGTGGCCGCCGCGGTTCAGGCGCCAGATGTCGTCGTCGGACCAGCTGGCGACCATCGCCTTCAGCTCCGGCGTGTTGAAGAAGTGCTCGCGCACGTAGGCGCCGTCCTTCGACTTGAAGGTCTGGTAGTCGCCGTCGACGCATTCCTCCATGCGCTTCTGCAGCAGGCCCTGCTTGTCCTGCGCCAGGAGCTGATCCCAGTAGCCGCCCCAGATCACCTTGATGACATTCCAGCCGGCGCCGCGGAAATCGGCCTCCAGCTCCTGGATGATCTTGCCGTTGCCGCGCACCGGCCCGTCGAGGCGCTGCAGGTTGCAGTTGATGACGAAGACCAGGTTGTCGAGGCTCTCGCGGCCGCCCAGGCCGATGGCGCCCATCGACTCCGGCTCGTCCATCTCGCCGTCGCCCATGAAGGCCCACACCTTGCGGCTGCCGGCCTGGATGATGCCGCGATCGTTCAGGTACTTCATGAAGCGCGCCTGGTAGATCGCCTGCAGCGGCCCGAGGCCCATCGACACCGTCGGAAACTGCCAGAAGTCCGGCATCAGCCACGGGTGCGGGTAGCTGGAGAGGCCCTTGCCGTCCACCTCGCGGCGGAAGTTGTCCATCTGCGCCGGAGTCAGTCGGCCGAGCATGAAGGCGCGCGCATAGACGCCCGGCCCCGAGTGGCCCTGCACGAACACCATGTCGCCGCCGTGATTTTCCGAGTGCGCGTGCCAGAAGTGGTTGTAGCCGACGTCGTAGAGCGTGGCGGCGGAGGCGAAGCTGGCGATGTGGCCGCCGAGGTTGGAGTCGCCCTGGTTGGCGCGCAGCACCATCGCCAGCGCGTTCCAGCGCACGTAGTTGCGGATCTTCTGCTCCAGCTCGTGGTTGCCGGGCGAGGGCGTTTCCTTGCCGGGCGGAATCGTATTGATGTAGGCGGTGGTCGCCTTGTAGGGCAGGTTGATGCCGGTGCGGCGCGCCAGTTCGACCAGGCGCTCGATCAGGTAGTGGGCGCGCTCCGGCCCCTCCTGCGCGATGACGGCTTCGAGCGCGTCGAGCCATTCCTGGGTTTCCTGCGCGTCCGGGTCGGACGGCAGGAGGCTGTTCGGCATTGCTGACATGGTCTTGTCTCCTCGTCAGTTGTCGCAATGGGCGCGTTGTTCGCGTCCTCTTTCCCGCCTCGGCGGGCCTTTGCTTCCACTCTAGTACGGGGTGATGTGCCAGGGAAAGCGTTTCGTATAGTAAAACAACGAACCGGATAGTGCAATATCGGAAATCCACAACCTCCGCTCGCCCGCCGGCTCCTCATCAAGCAGAGGGAAGCTGCCGTGAAACCCGTCAGGGGCGCGGCTTACTGCCCGCGCCGGCCACGCTTGACCGCATACATCGCCCGATCAGCCTGCCGCACCAGTGCGTCACTGTCGCTGGCGTCCAGAGGAAAAATACTGATGCCGAGGCTGGCACCGATGCGGACCGGTTCGGCGATATCGGCCAGGGAAAACGGCCGCGACAGGTCGTCGCGGACCTTTGCGGCAACGCGTTCGGCATTTTCGCGCGTGCCGACGTCGTGCAGCAGAACGGCGAACTCGTCATGTCGGACTCCAGCCGCAGCGTTGACGGTTACCGGACCGAACTCGCACCCCGACCGGGCGCGGGGTCGGCGGCCGATCTACTGCTTGAGTTTGCGGCCGACGATCGCCGCTTTCTCGTCTTCCTTGTAGGCGAAAGTGATGATCCCCTGCCGCACTTCACCCATCACCACCATGTTGCCGGTGACGGCCTCGTGGTCGTCCTTCGTGAACGGCTGCTCGTAGGTGGACACGACGCCGGGGATGCGTCCCCGCAGGTTCTCCAGCGCAGCGCGGACTTTCGCGCCGTCGGTGGTGTTGGCCTGCCGGATGGCGGCGGCAAGAATCAGCATGGCATCGTAGCCCTGCGCCGCGGAAACAGCTGAAGACATGCGTTTCAGGTTGTATTTGCTCAGATAGGTGAGGATGAATTCGGTGCGGCGCGAGCTGGTCGGCTCTTCGATGAAGGTCTGCGGCATGCGGGCGCCTTCCGCGTTGAGCTTCGCCGAATTGAGGAAGTTGGTCCACGACAGGGGCCAGCTGCCGACAATCGGCGCCTTCCAGTTGAGTTTCGCGCGGCTGTTGGCGACAACCGCCAGCTCGGGACCGACGGTGTAGGTGAGGATTGCCTGCGCGCCGGCCTTCTGTGCGATCGACAATGCGGCCGAAACGTCCTGCACGCCGAGCGGGAAGCCCTCGACGGCGACCGGCTTGACGCCCAGCTTGGTCAGCGCGGCAAGAAGGAAGTCGCGGCCCTGCATGCCGTAGGCGGTGGTGTCGTGCAGCACGGCGACCTTGCTGAAGCGGCGCCGGGCAATCGCTTCGCGGGCGACGAGCTGCGCCTGGATGTCGTCGTTCGCCGAGGTGCGGAAAATGTAGTGCTCGGGCTCTCTGGCAAAAGTCGTGGTGATGGCCACGCCGGTCGCAACCGGCACCAGCAGCGGAATCCGCGCCTTCTGGTACAGATCCATGTTCTTCAGCACCACGCCGGTGTTGCAGCTGCCGATGGTAGCGACGACCTTGACCTTGTTGATGAGCTCGTCGGCGAAGGCGCGGCCCTTGTCCGGATTGCCCTCGTCGTCGCGTTCGACCAGCTCGATCGGCCGGCCGAGCACACCGCCTTTCCAGTTGATCTCCTCGACGGCCAGGCGCGCCGCGTTGCGCAGGGACTCGCCCATCGGCGCGGAGCCGCCGGTAAAAGGGCAGGTGAGACCGATGCGGATGGGCTCGCCGTCCGCACGCGCGGGCGAAATACCGAAAAGCATTGCACCTGCTGCAAGGGCGAGAACAGGGTGTTTGAGCCTCATGGACACTCCTTGATGGATTGCAAATCCGTCCTTGTGGGACGGGCGCCTGTGAAGCGGCTGAAGCCTTACTTCGCCGCCTTCTTCTTGCCGTCTTCGTGGGCGCGCACGACACGTCCGCCGCGCACCTCGCCCATGACTGCCTGGTTCGGGCTGTCGAATGCCTCGTGGTCAGCGCGCGAGAAAGGACGGTCGTACACCATCACGACACCTTCGATCCTTTCCTTGAGCCCTTCCAGCGCCTCGCGCACGCGCGAGCCGTGCGTGGTGCCGGCCTGGCGGATCGCCGCGGCGAGCAGCAGCATGGCGTCGTAGCCCTGTGCCGCGGCCGAGGGCGAGGGCATGCGCTCGGTGCGCGAGAGCTTCTGGTAGGCCTCGATGAAGGCGCGGCGCGTCGGCGTCGTCGGCTCCTGGATGAAAGTCTGCGGCATGCGCGCGCCCTCGCCGTTGGGGCCGGCATTGTCGATGAAGTTCGACATCGACAGCGGCCAGCTGCCGATGATCGGCACCGGCCAGCCGAGCTTGGCTGCGCCATTGGCGATTTGCGCCAGTTCCGGCCCGATGCCGTAGGTAAGCAGCACTTCGGCACCGGCCTCGCGCGCCTTCAGCAGCTGGCGCGTCATGTCGATGTCGCGGATGTTGAAGCGCTCCACCGCCAGCGGCCGCACGCCCTTCCTTTCCAGGGCGCGTTCGAGGTCCTCGCGGCCGAGCTGGCCGTAGTTGGTCGAGTCGGCAAGAATGGCGACCTTCTTGAATCTTCGGCGTTCGACCGCCTCCTCGACGATCATCGCGGCCTGGATGGTATCGCTGGCGGAAACGCGGAAGATGAAGTTCTCCGGGTGCTGCGGCGGCAGGAACTGGCGCGTGATGATCGAGCCGGTCGCCACCGCCGTGAGCATCGGAATGCGCGCCTCCTGATAGAAGCGCTGGCTGGCCAGTGCCACGCCGGTGTTGACGATGCCGACGCCGGCGACGATCTTCTCCTTGCCGATGAGTTCCTGCGCGATCTTCGCGCCGCGCTCGTTGCGCGCCTCGTCATCGCGCTCGATCAGCAGCAGCGGCCGGCCGAGCAGGCCGCCGGCCGCGTTGATCTCCGCCGCCGCGACGCGGATGCCGTCGCGCATGGACAAGCCCATCGGGCTGGAGCCGCCGGTGAACGGCCCCGAAACGCCGATGCGGATCGGTTCGGCGGCCTGAACGGCGATGCAGCAGGCCGCCCATGCGGCCAGCGCGCTCAGACGCAGCAGTCTCATCCTGCCCTCCAAGAACTGGAAACACAGGGTAACGACGCGCTCGGCGAGGGCAAATCGGGGTTAACCCCAAGGGCGTGCGAAAATCACCGGTGCCATTCTTGTCTCGACCATGAGCAGCGACACCACCGTCAGCCGGCGCAACTGGTTCTGGACTGCGCCCTATCTCGCCGTCGGCGTTTTTGCCGTGGCGATGCTGGCGTTGGTCTGGGGCCTGCAGAAACGCGAGACCGACCTGCTCAACGACACGCTCGGACGTGACGTGCAGTGGGCCGAACAGACAATGCGCCTGCACATGCAGGGCACGCAGGACTATCTCGCCCAGATGGCGCGCGAAATGGCCGAAGGCAAGCTCGACCGCGGCGCCTTCCAGGTGCGCGCCACGCAATACCTCGCCAACACGCCGGAGCTGGCCAACATCGTCTGGGTGGATTCGGGCCAGATCATACGCTGGACGGCGCCCTTCGAAACCACCGACTGGATTGCCGGCGAGCGCCTTGCCGGCGCCCAGCCGGCAAGCTTCGGCCATGCCCTCACCTCCGGGTTGCCGACCTATGGCGACGCCTACGTCAACCACCGCGGTGCCGCCCTGCTGGAAGTTTATGTTCCCGTGCAGTTCGGCCGCACCTACCTGGGCGCGCTGGTCGGCGTTTACACGATCGAAGGCATGGTGCGGCATCTGGTGCCGAGCTGGTTCGGCGAGAAGTACAGCCTTGCCATTGTCGATGCCGCCGGCCAGGTGCTGGCGACCAATACGACGGTGCAGCCGGCCGACGATGCGCTCGGCTATTCGATCGACTTCGATCCGCCCGGCAACGGCCTGGCGCTGCGCGCCAAGGCCTTCCGCACCGATCCGGGCGTGGCGCGCGTGGTGCCGTTGTTTCTCATCCTCGGCCTGACCCTGGTAGTGGTGTGGAGCTTGTGGGTCCTGCGCAGCCATTTCCAGCGTCGCGTCCGCGTCGAGAAGGAGCGCGACCAGCTGTTCAATCTGTCGCTCGACATGCTCTGCATCGCCGGCATGGATGGCGCGTTCCGCCGCGTCAATCCGGCTTTCGGCCGCGTGCTCGGCTATTCCGCCGAGCAGATCACCGGCCGGCCGCTGCTCGACTACGTGCACCCGGCCGACCTGCCGGCGACGGTGGATGCGTTGCGGCGACTCGCCGCAGGGCAGCCGGCAGGTTTCGAGGGCCGCTGGCGCGCCGCCGATGGCCGCTATCGCTGGCTGCTGTGGGCGGTCAATCCGGTGCTCGAAGAAAAGCTGCTCTACGCCGTCGCCCACGACATCACCGACCGGCGCGAGGACGAGGAGAAGCTGAAGAGCGCCTACGCCTTCCGGCGCGCCATGGGCGAGTCGCTCGTCACCGGCATCCGCGCCATCGACCTGGAAGGCCGCATCATCTTCGTCAACCCGGCGTTTTGCCGCATGATCGGCTGGAGCGAGCAGGATCTGCTCGGCATCCGCCCGCCGTTTCCGTACTGGCCGCCGGAAGCCGCCGGGCAACTGCGGCGCGACCTCGAGCAGACGCTGGCCGGCCAGGCGCCGGCGGGCGGTTACGAAATGCGCATCATGCGCCGCGATGGCCACCGTTTCGACGTGCGCATGTACATCTCGCCGCTGATCGACAGTGAAAGCCGGCAGATCGGCTGGATGGCATCGATGAACGACATCACCGAGCCGAAACGCGTGCGTGCCGAACTCGAAGCGGCGCACGAGCGCTTCGTCGCCGTGCTCGACGGCCTCGACACCGCGGTGTACGTGGCGGACGTGGCAAGCGACGAAATACTCTACGCCAATCGCGCCTTCAAGGATCTCTATGGCTACGATGCGGTGGGCCGGAACTGCTGGCAGGTGACCAACGCCTGCCATGCCGAGCGCGGCGACTTCCAGGCCGAGCCGCGCCGGCTCGGGCTCGACGACGTGCCGCGCGAGCTGTACGACGGCGAGATTTCGCATCGGCTTTCCGGCCGGCTGTTCCACCTGCGCGACCGCGCCATCCGCTGGGTGGACGGCCGGGTCGTGCGCATGGAAATCGCCACCGACGTCACCGACCGCAAGCGCATGGAAGAGGCGGCGCTGCAGCACCAGGAACGCCTCGAGCAGACCTCGCGCCTGATCACCCTGGGCGAGATGGCATCCTCGCTGGCACACGAGCTGAACCAGCCGCTCTCCGCCATTGCCAACTACTGCATGGGCAGCGTGAATCGCCTGAAGTCGGGCGACTACCGCCAGGAAGACATCCTCGCCGCCATGGAAAAGGCCAGCGTACAGGCCGAACGCGCCGGCAAGATCATCCGCCGCACGCGCGAGTTCGTGAAGAAGAGCGAGCCGGTGCGCGCCGCCGTCGTGCTGGCGGAGATCGTCGAGGACGCCATCGGCTTTGCCGATATCGAGGCGCGCAAGGCGGCGGTGAACCTGCGCGTGGACATTCCCGCCGATCTGCCGCTGGTATTCGCCGACCGCATCATGATCGAGCAGGTGGTGCTTAACCTGGTGAAGAACGGCATCGAGTCGATGCAGCAGACCGAAGCCAGCCGGCGGCATCTGGGCGTGACGGCCCGCCGCGATGGCGAGCGCACGGTCGAGGTGGCGGTGGCCGACCGCGGCCACGGCATCACGGACGAGCAGGCCGAGCGGCTGTTCGTGCCTTTCTTCACCACCAAGGCCGAAGGCATGGGCATGGGACTGAACATCTGCCGTTCCATCGTCGAGTACCACGATGGCCGCCTCTGGGCACAGCCCAATCCGGGAGGCGGCAGCGTGTTTCGGTTTACACTGCCCGTACCATGAGCGCCGAAAGGCAGCGCCCAACAACATTCCCCTCTCCCGCGTGCGGAAGAGGGCCCAGGGCCACGGGAACCGAACCATGACCGACCAGCGCGTCTACATCGTCGATGACGACGAAGCCATGCGCGACTCGCTGCTCTGGCTGCTCGAGTCGCAGGGCTTCGCCGTGACCGCCCATGCTTCGGCCGAGGATTTTCTGGCCGCCTGTCACGACGACATGGCCGGCTGCATCGTGCTCGACGTGCGCATGCCCGGCATGAGCGGTCTGGAACTGTACGAACGGCTGAACGCCCGCAACTGCACATTGCCGGTGATCTTCATCACCGGCCACGGCGATGTGCCGATGGCCGTCTCCGCACTCAAGAAGGGCGCCGTGGATTTCATCGAGAAGCCGTTCGGCGACAAGGATATGCTGCGGCTGATCGAGCAATGCCTGCTGCTCGACCGGAACACGCGCGAGCAGCGACGCCGGGCGCGCCTGGTGGCGCAGCGCCTGCAAGGCCTGACCGAGCGCGAGCGCGAGGTGATGACCCTCATCGTTGCCGGCAAATTGAACAAGCAGATCGCCGACGTGCTGAACATCAGCATCAAGACGGTGGAAGTGCACCGCGCGCGCATCATGGACAAGATGTGCGTTCGTTCGCTGGCCGAGCTGGTACAGGCCGTGATGCCACACAACCCATGAAACACAAGGAGCAACGACAGTGAAGCAGGGAAGTCTGCAAGGGAAAACGGCCATCGTCACCGGCGCGGCGAGCGGTTTGGGTAGGGCGGTCGCCGAGCGGCTCGCCGCCGACGGCGCTCAGGTGGCGGTGGCCGACATCAACGACGCCGGTGCCGCGGTGGCTGCGGCGCTCGGCGGCATCTTCGTCAAGGGCGACGCCGCCAGCCGTGCCGACTGCAAGGCCCTGGTCGACGCCGCCCTGGCGAAATACGGCACCGTGCACATCCTGGTGAACAATGCCGGCTTTCAGCACGTCTCGCCCATCGAGGATTTTCCCGAGGACATGTGGGAGAAGATGCAGGCCGTGATGCTCACCGCGCCCTTCCTGCTGACGCGCTACTGCTGGCCTTCGATGAAGGCGCAGAAATGGGGACGCATCGTAAACATTTCGTCCATCCACGGACTCATCGCCTCGCCGCACAAGGCCGGCTACATCGCCGCCAAGCATGGCCTGGTCGGACTGACGAAGACCGCGGCGCTGGAAGGCGGCGCCTGCGGCATCACCGCCAACGCCATCTGCCCGGCCTATGTGCGCACGCCGCTGGTGGACAACCAGGTCGCCGACCAGGCGAAGACGCGCGGCATCCCCGAGGCCGAGGTGATCGAGAAGATCATGCTGGAGCCGGCCGCCATCAAGCGGTTGATCGAGCCGGCCGAGGTGGCGGACTTCGTCGCCTACCTGTGCACGCCGGCCGCCGGCGCAATCACCGGCGCGGCGCTGACCATGGATCTGGGCTGGACGGCGCGGTAAACCCCAATGGCTTCCTTGTCGTGCAAGCGGTAAGTTTGCCGTTTATCCCCTCTCCCGCCGGCGGGCGAGGGTGTAACCCCCGTAGGAGTGTCGAGTGCGCGTCGCCCTGTTCGTAACCTGTCTTGCCGATCTCATGAAGCCCGACGTCGCCTTCGCGGCGATCCGCCTGCTGGAACACGGCGGCTGCACGGTCGAAGTGCCGGAGGCGCAGACTTGCTGCGGCCAACCGGCCTACAACTCGGGCGACCGCAAGAACGCCATCGCCCTGGCGCGCAAGGCCCTCGATGAATTCGAGGGCTTCGACTACGTCGTCGCTCCCTCCGGCTCCTGCGGCGGCATGATCCGCGCCCACTATCCGGAGCTGTTCCGCGACGATCCCGCCACGCTGAAGCGCATCGAAGGCCTCGCCGCGCGCACGTACGAGCTCACCGACTTCCTGGTCAATGTGCTCAAGCTCGACAGCGTGCCCGGCGACTTCAAGGGCAGCGTCACCTACCACGATTCCTGTTCCGGCCTGCGCGAACTGGGCGTCAAGGCGCAACCGCGCGCATTGCTCGCCAAGCTGCCGGGCGTGACGCTCAGGGAAATGAACGAGGCCGAGACCTGCTGCGGCTTTGGCGGTACCTTTTCGCTGAAGTTCGGCGAGGTGTCGACGCAACTCGCCGACAACAAGTGCGGCCACGCCTGCGCCACCGGTGCGGACGCCATCGTCGGCGGCGACCTTGGCTGCCTGCTCAACATCGAAGGGCGTCTGCGCCGCCGCGGCGACCTGAAGACCCGGGTGCTGCACATCGCCGAAGTGCTGGCGGGGCGGGGCGACTGATGGCGCCGCGCGCCGTGGTCCGTCATTCCCGCGAAAGCGGGAATCCCTGGGTCCCCGCTTTCGCGGGGACGACGAATCGCGGGTAACGCGCCATGCGACTCCGTTCCAACGAATTCAAGCCGCGCGCCGCCGCCAACCTGCATGACGAGAAGCTGCAGCGCGGCCTCGGCCTGATCAAGGTCAAGGCGGTGGTGAACCGCGCCAACGCAGTGGCCGAGTTCGGCGACTTCGAGGCGCTGCGCGAGGCCGGCAAGGAAATCCGCGACCGCGCGCTGGCCGACCTCGACCTCTATCTCGAGCGCTTCGAACGCGAGGCCACCGCGCGCGGCGCCGTGGTGCACTGGGCGGAGAACGCGACGGAAGCCTGCCGCATCGTCGTCGACATCGCGCGCGGGAACGGCGTGAAGACCGTTGCCAAGTCGAAATCCATGGTGAGCGAGGAGGTCGGCCTCAACGACGCGCTGATCGAAGCCGGCATCGAGCCCATCGAAACCGACCTCGGCGAATACATCCTGCAGATCAACGACGCCGAGCCGCCCTCGCACATCGTCATGCCGGTGATCCACAAGACCGCCGAGGACGTCGCCGACCTCTTTCACGAAAAGCATGGCACGCCGCGCAAGACCGATCCGGCGGCGCTCACGCGCGAGGCGCGCGAGATCCTGCGGCCGAAATTCCTGTCGGCGGACATGGGCGTCTCCGGCGCCAATTTCCTCATCGCCGAGACCGGCTCGACCTTGATCGTCACCAACGAGGGCAACGGCCGGCTGTGCACCACGCTGCCGCGCCTGCACGTCGCCCTCACCGGCATCGAGAAGGTGGTGCCGACGCTGGAGGACGCCTCGACCCTGCTGCGCCTGCTGCCGCGCTCGGCCACCGGCCAGGCCATCACCAACTACGTCTCGGTTCACACCGGCCCGAGACACATCGATGAGAGCGACGGCCCGCAGCAGTTCCACATCGTGCTCGTTGACAACGGCCGTTCGAAGCTGCTGGCCGGCGAGATGCGCGAGATGCTGCGCTGCATCCGCTGCGGCGCCTGCATGAACCACTGCCCGGTGTACCAGGCCGTCGGCGGCCACGCCTGGGGCTGGGTCTACCCCGGCCCTATGGGCAACATCCTGACGCCGTCCTACGTCGGACTGGAGAACGCCATCGCTCTGCCCAACGCGGCGACGATGTGCAACCAGTGCGGCGTCGTCTGCCCAGTGAAGATCCCGCTGCCCGACCTCATGCGCAAGCTGCGCGAGGAGCAGATGGCACGCGGCCTGAAGCCCTGGCCGGAACGCCTCGGCCTCGCCCTGTGGGGCTGGGCGGCGCAGCAGCCGGCGCTCTACGCCTTCGGCACGCGCCTCGCCGCACGGATGATGAAATGGCTGGGCGGCAGCGAAAAGCTGATCCACCGCCTGCCGCTCGCCGCGGGCTGGAGCGACGGCCGCGACTTCCCCGCGCCCGAAGGCCAAACCTTCCGTGAACTCTATCGTAGGAGCAAACGATGAAACCGCAACCGCTTTTCCCCCTCTCCCGCTGGCGGGAGAGGGGCGGGGAGAGGGTGGAAGCATGAATGCCCGCGACGCCATCCTCGGCCGCGTGCGCGCCGCCCTCAATAGAAAAGTCAGTCCCGCCGACACGGCGCATATCGAGTCGCACATCGCCGCCCACCCCGCCGGCCTGCAGCCGCCGCGCGACTGGGAGCCGGAGCTGCGTTTCCGCACCCGCGCCGAGGCGCTCGCCAGCACGGTGGAAAAGGTCGCCAGCCTCGCCGCCGTGCCGGGCGCCGTCGCCCGCTACCTGGTCGTGAACAGCCTGCCGACGGGGGGCGTCTGCTGGCCCAGCCTGCGCAAGCTCGACTGGATCGGCGCCGGTCTCGGCATGGAAGACCGCCCGGCGCGCGGCGACGACCTCGTCGGCGTCACCGGCTGCTTCTGCGCCGTCGCCGAAACCGGCACGCTGATGCTGCTCTCCGGCCCCGACACCCCGGCGGCCGCAAGCCTGCTGCCGGAAACCCACATTGCCATCGTCGAGACGGCGCGCATCGTGCCCTTCATGGAGGACGCCTGGGCGCTCGCGCGCGCCGAGCGCGGCCGCCTGCCGCGGGCGGTGAATTTCGTCTCCGGCCCCTCGCGCACCGCCGACATCGAACAGACCGTCACCATGGGCGCGCACGGGCCGTATCGGGTGCACATCATCCTGGTGGGTTGAATGCCGCCGTTCCGCCGGGACTGACTTTTCCCACGGCTTCCCGGAACCGGTCAGAATACCGGCGGAAAGGCGACCGGGACCATGCCAGCCAGCGAACCGACCGAAGCGTACTGGAGCCGCAGCGCGGACGCGCTGCTGGCGGAGCTCGACGCGAGCGCGGAGGGGCTCGCCGCGCAGGAGGCCGCCGAGCGCCTGCGCCGCCATGGCCCGAATGCCGTCGTCGACCAGCTTCGGCTCACGCCCTTCCGCCTGCTGTTGCGCCAGTTCGAAAGCCCGCTGGTCCTCGTGCTGGTGTTCGGCGCCGCCGTCTCCCTCGTCCTGCGCGACTGGGTCGACGCCGCGATCATCCTCGTCATCGTCCTCGGCAGCGCGCTGCTCGGCTTCTTCCAGGAATACCGCGCCTCCACGGCCGTGGCGGAGCTGCGCCGCCGCCTCGCGCTGACTGCGCGGGTGCTGCGCGACGGCCGCAGCCAGACGCTGCCGGCCAGCGACATCGTCCCCGGCGACGTTATCGCGCTCTCCGCCGGCAACCTCGTTCCCGCCGACGGACTCGTCTTGTCCGCCACCGACTTCCTGGTGAGCGAGGCCAGCCTGACCGGGGAATCCTTCCCCGTCGAGAAGCAGCCCGGCGTCCTGCCGGCCGAGGCGCCGCTCGCCGGCCGCAGCAACTCCGTGTTCCTCGGCACCTCGGTGCGCAGCGGCACCGCCGCGGTGCTGGTGGTGCGCACCGGCCGCGAGACGCTTTACGGCGCCATCGCCGACCAGCTCAACGTGCGCCCCGAGGAAACCGAGTTCCAGCGCGGCGTGCGCCAGTTCGGCGCCCTGCTGGTCCGCGTCATGGTGCTGATGGTGCTGTTCGTCCTCACCGTCAACCAGCTGCTCGGCCGGCCGGTGTTCGAATCGCTGCTCTTCGCCGTGGCGCTCGCCGTCGGCCTCTCGCCGGAGCTCTTGCCCGCCATCGTCAGCGTCACGCTGTCGCACGGCGCGCGCGCCATGGCGAAGAAGGGCGTCATCATCCGCCGCCTCGAGGCCATCGAGAACCTCGGCAGCATGGACATCCTGTGCACCGACAAGACCGGCACGCTGACCGAAGGCGCGATGTCGCTCGAAGCCGCCGTCGACGCCGACGGCGCGGCCGCCGCGCAGGTGATGCGGCTCGCCTGGCTCAACGCCGCGCTGGAGACCGGCATCGACAACCCGCTCGACGAAGCCGTCGTCAAGGCCGGCGCGGCGGCGGGCCTCGCCACCGAAGGCTTTACCAAGATCGACGAGATTCCCTACGACTTCATGCGCAAGCGCCTCACCATCGTCGTCGCCGGGCCCGACGACGCCGGCGACCACCGCATCGTCACCAAGGGCGCCTTCTCGAACGTGCTGGCGATTTGCACCACCGTGCTGCTGAAGGGTGGGGAGGGCGCCGAGGCGCCGCTCGACGCCGCCGCGCGCGAGCGTCTCGACGCCTGGTTCCGGCAGAAGGGCACCGAGGGCTTCCGCGTGCTCGCGGTGGCGACGCGGCGCGTTGCCCCGAAGGCGCGCTACGGCCACGACGACGAGCAGGGCATGGCCTTCGCCGGCTTCCTGCTCTTCGTCGACCCGCCCAAGCCCGAGGCCGCCACGGCGATCCGCCACCTCGCCGGCCTCGGCATCCGCATCAAGGTCATCAGCGGCGACAACCGCTACGTCACCGCCCACGTCGCCGCCGCCGTCGGCCTGAATGCCCGCGCCATCCTCACCGGCGAGCAGATCGCCAAGCTCAGGGACGAGGCCCTCTGGCACCTGGCCGGCAGGACCGATCTCTTCGTCGAGGTCGACCCGCAGCAGAAGGAGCGCATCGTGCGCGCCCTGCAGCGCACCGGCCACGCCGTCGGCTATCTCGGCGACGGCATCAACGACGCCCCGGCCCTGCACGCCGCCGACGTGGGCATCTCCGTCGACCAGGCCGTCGACGTCGCGCGCGAGAGCGCCGACGTCGTCCTGCTGCGGCCCGACCTCGACGTGCTGCGCGGCGGCGTCGAGGAGGGTCGCCACACCTTCGCCAACACGCTGAAGTACATCTCCATCACCACCAGCGCCAACTTCGGCAACATGCTCAGCATGGCGCTGGTGACGCCGCTGCTGCCCTTCCTGCCGCTCGCCGCCAAGCAAATCCTCCTCAACAACTTCCTCTCGGACATTCCCTCGATCGCCATCTCCACCGACACGGTCGACGCCGACAGGATTGCGCATGTGCAGCGCTGGAACGTCGCCGACGTGCGGCGCTTCATGGTGCTGTTCGGGCTGATCAGCACCTGCTTCGACCTGCTGACGTTCTATCTGCTGTTCCAGGTGTTCCAGTCGGACGAGGCGATCTTCCAGACGGCCTGGTTCGTCGTCTCGCTGCTCACCGAGCTCGCCGTCGTCTTCGTGCTGCGCACGCAGGGGCCCGCCTTCCGCAGCGCACCGGGCCGGCTCCTGCTGTGGTCGTCGCTGGCCGTCGGCGCGCTGGCGATCGGCCTCCCCTACATCGGCCGCGCCATCGCCGTCTTCGGTTTCGTGCCGCTGCCCTGGCCGCTCATGGCGTCCATGCTCCTCGTCGTCGCCGGCTACGTCCTGTGCACCGAACTCGCCAAGCACCGCGTCTTCCGCGCCCGGCCGTTGCGGGCGAAGCGGCGGCGAAGAGTGTGAGGGCTGCCGACTGAAGGGCCGTGTTGCAGGGGCTGACTGTGCTGGCAGGGTCGGAAGCTGTTCAGCCGAAGCGGACGTTCGGTTCGAACGGATTCAACACCCGCATTCGGCCAGTTGCCGTCATTCCGGGGCCGCGCAGCGGAACCCGGAATCCAGTGTCCTTGTTCAACTGCCGCTGGATTCCCGCGGTCGCGGGAATGACGGCAACGGGTCGAAACCAACCGCTCTCGGCATGATTGACCACCGATCGATTCGGCCGATAAACAGTCCATTCAGCAAGTGTCAGTCCCCACAGCACGGCGGGACGTCCATCCCGGCCGTAACAATCCTGTCACATTGACTTAATAAACTTCGCTCCGCATTCACAGACAAGGAGCGAAGACATGGCAGAGATTCACATCAGGCGCGCGGTGCCCGCGCTGATCCTCGGCCTGGCGGCCGCAGGCGCGGTCCAGGCCCAATCGAACGTCGTCAAGATCGACGGCTCGTCCACGGTGTATCCGATCACCGAGGCGGTCGCCGAGGAATTCCAGAAAGCCAAGAAGAACGCCATCAAGGTCACCGTCGGCATTTCCGGCACCGGCGGCGGCTTCAAGAAATTCTGCCGCGGCGAGACGGACATTTCCGACGCCTCGCGCCCGATCCTGCAAAAGGAAATGGACGTCTGCGCCCAGGCCGGCATCAAGTACGTCGAACTGCCCGTGGCCTTCGATGCGCTGACCATCGTCATCAACCCGAAGAACACCTGGATCAAGGAGTTCAAGGTCGAGGATCTGAAGACGATATGGGAGCCGGGCGCCCAGGCGAAAGTCACCCGCTGGAACCAGGTGAACCCGGCCTGGCCGGATGCGCCGCTGAAGCTGTTCGGACCCGGCGCCGACTCGGGCACCTTCGACTACTTCACCGACGCCATCAACGGCAAGGAGAAGGCGAGCCGTGGCGACTATACCGCCTCCGAGGACGACAACGTGCTGGTGCAGGGCGTCGCGCGCGACGTCAATGCCATCGGCTATTTCGGCATGGCCTACTATGCCGAGAACAAGGACAAACTGAAGGCCGTGCCCATCGTGAACAAGGGCTCGACCAAGGCGGTGTCGCCTTCTCTGGAGACCGTCATGGACGGCACCTACCAGCCGCTGGCCCGTCCGATCTTCATCTATGTCAGCAGCAAGGCGATGGAGCGTCCGGAAGTGCGTGAGTTCGTCGAGTTCTATCTGACGCACGCGGCGAAGCTGACCAAGGAAGTCGGCTACGTGCCCCTCGCCAAGGTGCACTACGACCAGGCCATGAAGAACTTCAAGGCCAAGAAGCTCGGCACCGGCTTCGGCGGCAAGGCCGAAGTGGGCGTCAAGGTCGACGAACTGCTGGTGCGCGAAGGCAAGCACTGAGCGATCCACGCATCGCGGACCGGCCATGAAACATGGGCCGGCCTGTTCTTGTTCAAGTTCCACCGAGTCCTTTATCATGAGCGGCACCGCCGTCACGATTGTCACCCAGGCCATGCCCCCCGCCGAAGGCCGTCTGGCCCACCGTGCCTCGCGCCACGTCAAGGAAAAGATCATCGAGTCGATCCTTTTCCTGGCCGCGCTAGTATCGGTATTCACCACGTTGGGCATCGTCTATATTCTGGTGTCGGAGTCGGTGGTGTTCTTCCAGCACGTGCCGCTCTGGGATTTCCTGACCGACACGCAGTGGACGCCGCTCTTCGACGATGCCCACTTCGGCATCATGGTGCTGATGTCGGGCACCCTGGTCAGCTCGGGCGTTGCGCTGCTGGTAGCCATCCCGCTTGGCACCGTGATTGCCGTCTTCCTGTCCGAGTTCTCCGGACCGCGCCTGCGCGAGACCGTCAAGCCGATGCTGGAACTGCTTTCCGGCGTGCCGACCATCGTGTACGGTTATTTCGCCCTGATGTTCGTCACGCCGCTGCTGCAGAAGTTTCTGCCCGAATTGCCCGGCTTCAACCTGCTGTCGGCCGGCATCGTCATGGGCATCATGATCATCCCAACGGTTAGTTCCATCGCCGAGGACGCCATGCGCGCTGTGCCGATGAACCTGCGCGAGGGCTCGTATGCCATGGGCGCCACGCGCCTGCAGACTGCCGTCAAGGTGGTGGTGCCGGCGGCCTTCTCCGGCATCATGGCCGCCTACATCCTCGGCATCTCGCGCGCGGTGGGCGAGACCATGATCCTCGCCGTCGCCGCTGGCATGCAGCCCAACCTGACCTGGAACCCGATGGAGCCGGCCGCCACCATCACCGCCTTCATCGTGCAAGTGGCGCTCGGCGACCTTCCGCACGGTAGCGTCGGCTACCAGACCATCTTCGCTGCCGGCCTGATGCTGATGCTGATGACTTTGGTGTTCAACGTCCTCGGTTATTGGCTGCGGAAGAAATACCGGGAGACATATTGATGGACCCCCACGCTCACTTCATTCGCTGCCCCCCGCGAGGGCGCTCAGTGCCCTTCGGGCACCCCGGGAGTACTTCTTCAGGGCGGCTTGGCCAGCCCGTCTGGGCGCGGCCGGGCGGGCACTGCTGATGGCACTCCAGAGCGCCACCGAGATCCGTGCGCTGATCGCCAACCACAAGCGCTGGGACATCGTCTTCGGCGTCATCGGCATCCTGTGCATGGCGATCGGACTGATGACCTTCGCCACACTGTTCGTCGACATGCTGATCGATGGCTATGCGCGCCTGAAGCCGGAATTCTTCACGAATTTCCCCTCGCGCCACGCTGGCCAGGCCGGCATCCTTTCGGCCTGGATCGGCACGACGATGGTGATGATCGTCACCGCCGCGGTGGCCGTACCGCTTGGCGTGGCGGCCGGCATCTACCTGGAGGAATACGCACCGAGCAACTGGATGACCGACGTCATCGAGATCAACATCAGCAACCTGGCCGGCGTGCCCTCGATCGTGTATGGCCTGCTGGCGCTCGGCCTGTTCGTCTACCAGTTCGGCCTCGGGCAGAGCGTCGCCACCGCCGGACTGACCCTGGCCCTGCTCATTCTGCCGGTGGTGATCGTCGCCACGCGCGAGGCCATCCGCGCCATTCCCGGCGCCATCCGCGAGGCGGCGTACGCGCTCGGCGCCACCAAATGGCAGGTGGTGCAAGGGCATATCCTGCCCTACTCGATGGGCGGCATCATGACCGGCATCATCATCGGCATGGCGCGCGCCATCGGCGAGACGGCGCCGATCATCACGGTCGGCGCACTGACCTTCATCGCCTTCCTGCCGCCGTCGCCGGTGACGGCCGAACCCCCGTTTCTTTCCTTCGAATGGCTGATGTCGCCCTTCACGGTGATGCCGATCCAGATTTTCAACTGGACGTCGCGTCCGGATCCGGCTTTCCAGGCCAATGCGGCCGCGGCCGGCTTCATCCTCGTTTTCATGACCCTGGCGATGAACGGCCTGGCGATCTGGCTGCGCTACCGCATCCGCCGCAACATCAAGTGGTGAGCAACTTGAACATAACGCCGTCGTCACCGCGGAAGCGGGGAGCCAGCACCAACCATGGATTCCCGCTTTCGCGGGAATGACGAAGATCGTCAAAAGGAATATTCATGCCTGAACCGAAACCCGCCCTGGATTCGCTGCCGCTCAAGGCGCACGCGGCGAACCTGAATTTTCATTACGGCGAATTCCACGCCCTCAAGGGAATCGACATGCCGATCTACGACAAGCGCGTCACCGCGCTGATCGGGCCCTCGGGCTGCGGCAAATCGACCTTCCTGCGCTGCTTCAACCGCATGCACGACCTCTACCCGGGCAACCGCTACGCGGGCGAGATCCGCCTGCACCCGGACAACGTCAACCTGCTCGACCGCGCGGTCGATCCCATCGAGGTGCGCATGCGCCTGTCGATGGTCTTTCAGAAGCCGAATCCGTTCCCCAAGTCGATTTTCGAGAACGTCGCCTATGGCCTGCGTGTGCGCGGCATCAACAAGCGCGCCATTCTCGAAGAGAAGGTCGAGGAGGCCCTGCGCAGCGCCGCGCTGTGGAACGAGGCGAAGGATCGTCTGCACGAGCAGGCCTTCAACCTCTCCGGCGGCCAGCAGCAGCGCATGTGCATCGCCCGCGCCCTGGCGACGGAACCGGAAATCCTGCTCTTCGACGAACCGACTTCGGCGCTCGACCCGATCGCCACGGCCAGCATCGAGGAACTGATCGCCGAGCTGAAGAGCAAGGTGACCATCCTCATCGTCACCCACAACATGCAGCAGGCGGCGCGGGTGTCCGATTTCACCGCCTACATGTATATCGGCGAGCTGATCGAGTTCGGCTGGACCGATGATATATTCATCAAGCCGAAACACGAGCAGACCGAGGCCTACATTACCGGCCGCTTCGGCTAAGGAGAACAGCATGTCCCACAGCGAACACCTCTCGAAGCAATACGACTCCGATCTGGAGGACATCCGCTCGCGCGTGCTTCAGATGGGCGGCCTGGTCGAGGCGCAGATTCTTGCCGCCATCGAATGCTTCGGCACCGGCAACTACGACCTGATCGCGCAGGTGACCGACACCGACCGCCGCGTGAACAGCTACGAGATCGAGATCGACGATGCCTGCTCGCACGTCATCGCCCGCCGCCAGCCTGCCGCGAGCGACCTGCGCCTGATCATGGCGGTAAGCAAGATCGTCACCGACCTGGAACGTACCGGCGACGAGGCGGAGAAGATCGCGCGCATGGCCAAGAACATTTACGACCGCGGCCGCCTGCAGATCCCGCGCTCCGCCGACGTGCGCCACGCCGGCCAGCTGGCGGTGGCGATGCTGCGCCGCGTGCTCGACGCGATGGCGCGGCTGGATGCCAAGGAGGCCGAGCACATCATCGCCGAGGACGTTACCATCGACGACGAGTTCCGCGGCATCGTGCGCCAGCTTGTCACCTTCGTCATGGAGGATCCGCGCACCATCTCGACGGTGCTCGACATCGTCTGGATTGCCAAGGCCATTGAGCGAATCGGCGACCATGCCAAGAACATCGCCGAGCAGGTGATCTACATCGTGCATGGCACCGATGTGCGCCACACTGCGCGCGAAGAGCGCGTCGAGCCGGACGGGACCCCATAAGCGTCATGGCGACGCGAGTACTCGTTGTCGAGGACGACCCGGCGATCCAGGAGCTGATCCGCTTCACGCTGGAGAAGGCGGGCATGAAGGCCGCCACCGCGATGAGCGCGGAGGAGGCGCTGGTGGCGCTGAAGGCGGAGCTTCCCGACGCCGTGCTCATCGACTGGATGCTGCCGAAGATGTCCGGCCTGGCACTGGCGCGCCAGCTGCGCGCCTCCGCACGCACCGAGAAGCTGCCGCTGATCATGGTCACGGCGCGCGGCGAGGAGTCAGACCGCGTCGCCGGGCTGGATCAGGGCGCCGACGACTATCTCGTCAAGCCCTTCAGCCCGCGCGAGCTGCTGGCGCGCATCCAGGCGTTGCTGCGTCGCCGTGCGCCGCATGTGGCCGAAACCATGCTGGTCTTCGGTCCGCTGCACCTCGACCCCATCTCCCACGAAGTCAGGCTCGAAGGACAGCCCGTCGAATTGGCGCCTACCGAGTTCAGGCTGCTGCGCTTCTTCATGGCCCACCCGGGTCGCGTCTTCAGCCGCCCCCAGGTGCTCGACCAGGTCTGGGGCGACCATGTTTTTATCGAGGAACGCACCGTGGATGTGCATATCCGCCGCCTGCGCCAGGCGCTCGGTGCGCAGGGCGAACAGCTGATCGAGACGGTGCGCGGCGCCGGCTACAAGCTCGCCATGCCGCGGGCGGCCTGAGCCGGGACGATGCCCTCGGTCTGGTTTGTCCTGCTGGCCCGCCTTGTCGCGGCGGCCCTCGGCAGTCTCGTCGTCGGTGCCTTTTTCGGCGCCGCGGCGGGCGCGCTGGTGGCCTGCGCCATCCTGCTTCTGATGCTTCTCGCGCATACTGCGCACCTGGCCCGCCTGCAGCGCTGGCTGAAGGCGCCCGAGCAGCGCGATATTCCCGACGCCTGGGGTGCCTGGGGCAACATCTTCGTCGACCTCTACCGCATGCTGCGGCGCGAGCGCAGGGCGCGCGCGCGCATCGAGGCCGACCTCGAGGTGTTCAGCCAGGCGGCGGAAGCCTCGCCGGACGGCCTTGTCTTCCTCGACGCCGAGGACCACATCGTCTGGTGCAACCGCGTCGCCGAACAGCACCTCGGCTTGCGCGGCGAGCGCGACGTCGGCCTGCTCGTCACCAACCTGATTCGCCTGCCGGGTTTCGTCGAATTCCTCGCCAGCGCCATGGCAGGCGCGTCGCTCCTGTACCGACCGCCCGAGAGGAAGGGCCGCGTCCTGTCGATGGAAGCGATCCGCTTCGGCCAGGACCGCAAGCTGTTGATCAGTTTTGACGTAACGCAGATTGAGCGGGCGGAGATGGTGCGCCGCGATTTCGTCGCCAACGTCTCGCACGAACTTCGCACGCCGCTGACGGTGATCGCGGGCTTCATCGAACACATGGTCGAGGACCCGATGCCCGATGCCGTCGAGATGAAGCAGCAGCTGGTGATGATGGACGAGCAGGCGGGCCGCATGCTGCGGCTGGTTGACGACCTGCTCATCCTGTCGCGGCTCGAGGATGAGGCGCAGATGCCGCGCGAGGAGGAATTCGACGTGCGCGACCTGATTTACGACGTCTCGGCCGAGGGGCGGCGGCTCTCGGGCGGCCGCCATTCCATCACCTGCGAGGTGGTCCCGGCCTTCCTCAAGGGCAGCCGGGAAGAGCTGCGCAGCGCCTTCTCCAACCTCGTCACCAACGCCGTGCGCTACACGCCCGCCGGCGGACGCATCCTGCTGCACTGGGAGATGCGCGACGGCAAGGGCGCCTTCAGCGTCGAGGACAGCGGCATCGGCATCCCCGAGGAGCACATCCCGCGCCTGACGGAACGCTTCTACCGCGTCGACCGCGGCCGTTCGCGCGAGTCGGGCGGCACCGGCTTGGGGCTGTCCATTGTCAAGCATGTCCTGCTGCGGCATCAGGCGAGCCTGGAAATCAGTTCCATTCCCGGCGTCGGCAGCACTTTCAGCGCGGTGTTTCCGGCCTGGCGCGTCACCTCGCCGCAAGGCTGACCGCGCCGCTGCGGGTCGCCCGCCCGGCACCCCCGTCTCGCAACGGGTGCCCCAGCGCCTGTCCGATCGCCGTTGCTGCCTGGCTGGCCAGCGCGCGCCGCCCGGTTCCGCGGCTGTCGAGCGACGGCAGGACTTCCAGGCGGGCTTTCAGACTGGGTGCCGCGGCAATGCGACGCAGCGATTGCAGGAGTGTGGTGTCGCCGCAGTAGGTGGGCGCCGACGAGGCCTGCCCATTGCCGTCGAGGTAACGCAAGGCGAGCGGTTGCACGCGGCGGTCGGCGTCGATGGCGCCCTGCATCAGGGCAGTGCGGAACGGCAACAGGCCGCTGCCGTCGCTGGTTGTGCCTTCGGGAAAAAGCGCTACCTGCCGTCCCTGGCGCAGGCACTGGGCGACGATCTCGCTGGCCTGTCTTGCCGCGCTGCGGCTGCCGCGCGACATGAACACCGTCTCGGTGCGCGCGCACAGCCAGCCGATGAGCGGCCAATCGCGCACATCGGCCTTGCAGACGAAGACGGCCGGTGCCACCGCGTTGATGACGAAGATGTCGAGCCATGAAATATGGTTGGCCACCAGCAGGGCCGGGCCCGGCGGTAGCGCCGCATTGCCGTGCAGCCGCACGCCGAGGATGCCGAGAAGCTGGCGCGACCAGCGCTGCTTGAGGCGCAGCTGCGCCGGATGGCCAACGACGGGGTAGACCACCGCGGCGGTGGCCAGCCCGCAGCCGAGATGCAGCCCGACGCGGATGAGGCGCCAGGCCGCGATCATGCCGCTTTCCGATCGACGAAATGGCGCGCGTAGCGCTGGCCGATGCGCGCCATTGGCATCATGATCAGCAGGTCTGCGGTGTTGAAGTCGGGATCCCAGGCCGGCTCGCCGCCGATCCAGGCACCGGCGCGCAGGTAGCCCTTGATGAGCGGCGGCAGTTCGGCCGGCCGGCCATCGAAGAGCCGCTCGATCGGCAGCGGATGGCGCGGAAAGACACGGTACTCGATCGGGGCGAGATGCGCGCCGAGGCCCCTGTAGAGGTTCGCCGCGGCGTGGCCGCCGTCGGCCATGCCGATGCTGGCGCAGCCGACCAGGTGGCGGTAGTTGCCCGCCACCATGTAGCGGGCGAGGCCCGACCAGAGCAGGGCGATGGTGGCGCCGGTACGGTAGTCGGGGTCGATGCAGGAACGGCCGATCTCGACCATGCCTTCACGCAGCAGCTGCAGGCGTGTCAGGTCGAACTCGTTCTCGGAATAGTAGCCGCCGACCCGCCTGGCCGCCTGCGGCGAGAGGATCCGGTAGGTGCCGACGATGCGCTCCGCCTCCTCGTCGCGCACGATCAGGTGCTCGCAGAACGGGTCGAACAGGTCATGGTCGACGCCAGGCTCGCGGCAGTCGAGGCGTGCGCCGAGCTCCTCGGCGAAGACGCGATAGCGCAGCTTTTTCGCAGCGCGGATTTCCGTTTCGCTTTGCGCCAGTCCGACGTGCAGATGACGTTTTTGCGGGGCGGCGGTGTGGTCTGCCAATTGCAGCATGCTTGTCTCCAGTCTGATGGGTGCAGGCACACTCTAGCCACGCCCTGTTGCAGCGGCGTGAAGGCCGGGTGACCGGTTTGTGACCGGAGTCAGTTTGTTGCGGCCGCCGCGGCGTGCTGGCGGCGTTCGACGAAGAGCGCGCTGCCGACGACTTTCTTGGCCTGCTTCTTCGCTTCCGCCGCCGCCGTGGCGATTTCGTGATGGCTGTGGAAGCTGCCCGGCTCGACCGGCACCGCGCCGATCGAGAGGGAGGGCAGGCCGTGCAGGACGCGCAGGCCGCGGCGGTCCTCGGTGACGATGCCGCCGCGGGCGAGATCCTCGGCGGTGCAGAGTTGGCGCGCGTGGGCGTCGAAGTGCGCCAGCGCCCGCTCGCAGCGCAGCTGCCAGTCGGCACTCTGGAACAGCACGAGGAAATCGTCGCCGCCGATGTGGCCGACGAAGTCGAGGCCGTCGTCGCTGTGCTCGATCAGGGTGTCGGCGAGTACGCGGATCATGTCGTCGCCGCAGCGGTAGCCATAGACGTCGTTGAATGGCTTGAAGTGGTCGAGGTCGCAGTAGGCGGCGGCAAAACGCACGCCGCCATCGATCAGGCGGGCAATGTGCTCGTCGAGCGGGACGTTGCCGGGCAGCTGGGTCAGCGGGTTGGCGTAGCGCGCGGCGCGGATCTGCATCTCGGTGATCAGCGCCATCAGGTCGTGGCTGTGGCCGACGCCGACGTAGCGGCCGTTCTCGGTGACGATGAAGCCGTCGGCCATGTGGTGCCGCGCCGCGCGGCTGATCAGCCGCCCCAGGTCCTGGATGCTGATGGCGTGATCGACCACCAGGGGGGCGGCGTCCATGAACTGGCTGCAGGCGCGGCGGCCGTAGAGCTCGCGCCTGTAGGGGCGGGCGAAGCGGTCGATCAGGCTGTGGCGGCTGATCAGCCCGAGCGGCATGCCGTCCTTGACGACGGGGATGGCATGCTCGTCGGGCCGGCTTTCGAAGCGGTCGAAGACGGTATGGTTGGGCATCTCGGGAACGACCGGCTCGACCTGGCGCAACACGGTACGTGCCGTGGCCTGGTTGCGCTGCGGCTGCAGGCCGGGAAAGATGCTGATGCGCCCCTTGCCGAGGGCCTGGCCGATCTGGAGCGAGGGGCACGCATCGGGTGCCGTCCGCGGACGGGCGATGAAATAGCCCTGGCCGTAGGCGATGCCGAGGTCGCGCACCATGGCAAACTCGGCTTCGCGCTCGATGCCCTCTGCAATGATGTGCACGGAGCAGGCATCGGCCATGCCGCGGATGGCGCGCACCAGCTGGAACTTCAAGGCGTTCTCGCCGATGCCATGGATGAAGTGCCGGTCGATCTTGACGTACTGCGGATGCAACTCGGTCCAGAGGCGCAGGTTGGAGAAACCTTCTCCGAGGTCGTCGATGGCGATCTCGAAACCGAGGCCGCGGTAATGGTCGAGCAGGCGGCGTGCCGCATCGAAGTCGGCGATCTTCTGGTTTTCCGTGATCTCGATGACGATGCTGCCGGGCGCGAGGCCGAGGCTGCGCAGCAGTTGCAGCGTCTCGCCGTTGAGCAGCGCCGGGTCGCTGAGACACTGCGGGCTGACGTTGAGGAACAGCTTGCCGGTGAGGCCCGAGCCGGCGAAGGCGCGCAGCGAATGCTCGCGGCAGGCGCGTTCGAGCTCGATCGTCTGGCCGTACAGTCCTGCCGCCTCGAACAGCGCCGAGGGGGACTCCAGCGGCGAACCGGCCGGGCCGCGGATCAGCGCCTCGAAGCCGAGATAGCTGCGCGTTTGAAAGCCGAGGATGGGCTGGAAGACGGTATGCAGCAGGCCTTCGGAGACGATGCGCTCCAGTTCCGCGGCAAGGATCGGGCCGAGGGAGACGTGCCGCCGCGCCGGGGTCTGCGGCGCGATCAGGTCGAATTCGGCAGGGTTCATGCCGGCGGGACGACGACCTGCGGTCGGAGCGGATCGCCCGGCTGGAGCAGCCCGGCGTCAGCGGCGGCGTCGCGCCATGCGGCGACGGCGGCCAGCGCCGCCACCGGCCGCTCGATCACGAGGGCCGGCTGGCGCGCGAGGACCAGGCCGTTTTCGGCGTCGATCCACAGCGGCTCGCCTTCGCGCAGCCGGTGGCTGCCGAACGACACGCTACGGGTGGCCGGGTCGATGGTGAGCGATGCGCAGCCCACCAGGCACGGCTTGCCGAGCTGGCGCGCCACCACGATGGCGTGCGCCGTGCGGCTGCCCCGTGCGGTCAGCAGGCCCTCGCACAGGGACAAGCCGGCGATGTCATCGGTGAGCGCGTCTTCGCACACAAGGAGTGTCGGCCGGCCTTCGCCGGCCAGACGCTGGACGGTGGCGACGTCGAGGGCGATGGCGCCGCCGGCAAGTCCGATGCCTGCCGGCACGCCGCGCGCCAGCACCGCATGGTCCTCGCTTGCAGCCAGGCGCCGGTGCTCGATCCGGGTCAGGTCGAGGCCATTGAGTCGGGCGAGGGCCTCCGGCGGTCCGATCAGGCCCTCGCCGACCTGGTCCGCCGCGATGGCGAGCGCAGCCCACGGCGTGCGCTTGGCTCCGCGCGCCTGCAACAGGAACAGTTCGCCGTCCTGCACGGTGAATTCGAACTCCTGGGCATCGCGGAACTCGCCCTCCAGCGTGGCGCGCAGCGCATCCAGCCGCGACCACGCCTCGGGCAGCGCCGCCCGCAGGCGCGCGGCGTCGTCGGCCCGGATGCGGCCCGAAACGACGTCCTCGCCCTGGCTGTTGAACAGGAAATCGACGTAGAGGCGATTCTCGCCGCCGGCAGGATCGCGGGTGAAGGCCACGCCCGCGCCGGAAGTGCCGCCGGCATTGCCGAAAACCATGCGCTGCACCGTGACGGCGGTGCCGAGATCGCCGGGTACGTCGTTCAGGCGTCGATACTCGACGGCGCGCTCGCTGTGCCAGGATGCGAACACTGCAGCGACGGCGGCCTCGACCTGCTCCATCGGATCCTGCGGAAACGGCTGTCCGACGATCTCGCGGAAGAGGCCGAGGGAATCCCGCGTCACCTGCGCCAGTTGGCGGAAGTCGAGGTCGCGCGCCGTGTCGGTGCCGGACTCGCGCACGGTCATCTCGAGCAGCGCGCGGAACGGCGCGGCGTCCGCCGCGTGCGCCACTTCGGCAAACTGCTGCACCAGGCGTCGGTAGGAATCCCAGGCGAGGCGGGGGTTGCCGGTGAGGCGGATAAAGCCATGCACGGTGGCGTCGCACAGGCCGATATTGAGCAAGGTATCCATCATGCCGGGCATCGACACCGCCGCGCCGGAGCGCACCGAGACCAGCAGTGGGCGCCTCGCGCCTCCGAAGGTGAGGCGCGAGGCGCCTTCCAGCCGGCGCAGCATCTCCACCAGCAGGTCGCGCAAGGCGGCGCGCGATCGGGCCGGGTGCTTGAGGAAGTCGCGGCAGATTGCCGTGCCGAGCACGAAGGCTTCTGGCACCTTCAGGCCGAGGCGTGCCATGCGTGCCAGGTTGCAGGCCTTGAAGCCCATCTCGTCCGTGCTGCCGGTCGCGTGCGCGCCGGGAAGGCCAATTTCGAAGACCTGCTTGTCGGTGTATTTCACTGGGCGGCTCCTAATCCGCGACCGCGTCGGCGAGTACATGGTCGCGCAGGCGCAGGCCGGCGTGCATCAGGGCGTCGGCCGCCGCTTCCAGGTTGCGCGCGCACTCGGCGAAGGCATAGAGCTGGCGGAAATCCGCGGTCTCGCGTGCCAGCGCCAGTTTGACCGCGCGCTGGGCGCCGTCGCTTTGCCGCTCGACCACCATGATGCGGTGGATGGCTTCGAGGAAATCCTGCATGTCCTCGCGCGGGCCGCCGCGGCGCAGGGTGCGCAGTGTCTCCAGCGCGCGCAGATATTCCTGCGAGCCATCGACCAGCAGGCGGGCCAGGGCGTTCAGCGGGTCGTACAGCGCGCCGTCGCCGCCGTCATGAGGCAGCAGCGTGAGATGGAAAGCGGCTTCCTCCAGTTCGTCGACCACATCATCGGCGCTCTCGATCTGGCCGCGGAAGAACTCGCTGCGGCCGGACTGGCCGGCCGTGGCGCGCGCGCGATTGACCAGCTCATCGGCCCGGTGCTCCCAATTCCTTGCCCGCTCGGCGTTGCGTACGAAGCGCGCCGGTGCGCCCTCGCTGCGCGCTTCCAGCAGGCAGTCGCGCACGCCGGAGGCGATTTCGATGGCGAAGGCGGCTTGCTCGGCGGCGATGTCCACCAGGCTTTGCTGCGTGCAGTGGAAATAGTTCGCCAGCTCGGCGCGGACCTCGTCCTGCATCAGGCCCTCCGGCCGACCAGCGAGCAGCCCCTCGCTGCAGACGCGCAGGACGAACTTCATGTACTCCTCGGCCTGTTCCCGCCCGAGCATGTTGTCGAGGCGCACGCCCGGCGGCAGCGGCGCGCGCGCGGCAAAGGCGAGCGCCTCGAACACCATCTGCTCGCCACCGGCGCGCAGGAAGGCCATGTGGCCGTGGCCGTGGTCGGCTGCCCATTTCAGCAGCGACAGGGATTCTTTTTTCGGCAGCAGTTGGCGCAGGCGCTTGCGCGCCCGGTTCCAGTCGATGAGGAAGACCAGGCGCGAGCCCAGGAACGCGAGGTAGTCTTCCAGTTCCGTTTCATTGCGCGCCGCATAGGTTCCGATGCAGAGGTGGTAGACGCCATCCTCCATGGCGTGGTCGGCGCGCGAGCGTGTGTCCTCCCAGCCGACGCGCCAGCCCTCGAACAGGCTTTGGAAGAACAGCAGGCGCTGCATGTGCACGTCGGTGTAGGTGAGCCGGACGCGCAGTCCTTCGGCATGCACCACCAGCACGTGGGCGTCGGTGGTGCCGATGTCGTTCTGCAGTACCAGGGTCTCGCCGGCGCGCGTCGCCGTGGTGCCCAGGCCGGGATGGTCGAACTTCAGCGGCAGCGTCTGGTTGACCCCGCGCATGAAGGCACCGATGAGGGCGCGGTCGGCCGGCGCGATGTCGTAGGCCTGGGCACCGTCGACCGACTCTGTCGCCACCTTCGCCTGCAGCGCGTTGAGCGCCTTGTGCATGTCCATCACCAGCAGGTGCAGGCTGTCGGCGCGCTTACGCTCGACCGACGCCATGGCGGCAATCTGGTCGCCGGTGACCAGGTCGTCGGCTTGGCACCAGGGCCTGGCGGTGAGCAGTTTCAGGCGTGCGGCGAAGCCACCCGACTCCGGGCGGCCCGCCGCCTGGATCGGCTCCAGCATGCGCTGCAGATCCTGGTAGAGGGCGGTACAGACGGCCTGTACGCGCGGGATGCGGTAGTAGCCGCCTTCGCCGCGGCGGCTTTCGGCGACGATGGCGTCGTAGGATTCCTCGGCGATGCCGGCGGCCTGGCGCTCGGCGCGCAGCTCCGCGGCGGGCGCGTCCGGCTGCTCGGCATGTCCCTGTGCTGTCTGCAGCAGGGTGAAGTAGTACTTGGCGCGGTCGTTGGCGGCGAGCGCGCCGTTGAGCAGCGCCGGCAGCAGCAGCGTGCCCTCGCCCAGCGCGTCGATGATATGGGCTTTTTCCATGATGAATTCAGGCCAGCACGTCGAGATGAACGACGAGGTCGGCATCGTAGCCGCGCCAGCGGAAGGGGATGGCGTAGGGGGCGCTGCGCGCACGCGGCGCCACCGCGTTGTTCCTCCCGCTGAAGGCCGCCGGTGTCGAAATGCGCAGACTTTCGCCGAAATGGCGGCGCGCGCGGCCTGAGAGGATGTTGGCGATCTCCCCAACGATGTCATGGTGCTTGTCCTCGGTAAACTCCTGCTCGCCCATCTTCAGCAGGACGTGACTGAGCAGGGTGCGCGGCGCAGAGAAGGCGATGCAGCCGGCAAAGCCGCCTGCGACGTCGATGACGCCGTTGTAGTCGTTCCAAAGGATCGGTTCGCCGTTCTCGATGACGTAGGCCGAGCGCACATGGGCAGGATCGCTGGTGGCCATGGCAAAGAAATGGCTGATGGCTTCGGAGAACACCTCGATGTCGGCAGGGCGAAGGGCACGGCGGGTCATTTCATCAGTTCCCTGAGCGAGGCTAGCAGCTGTGCATCGCTGAACGGCTTGTGCACAAAGCCGTGCGCGCCCATTTTGATGGCGCGCAGCGCAGTGGCCTTGTCGGAGAGCGCCGAGACGACCAGGATGCGCGCCCCGGGCAGCAGGCCGGCGAGTTCGGCGATGCACGCCTCGCCGTCCATTTCCGGCATGGTGAGATCCATGGTGACGCAGTCGGGCGTCCGGCGGCGCGCCAGTTCTACGGCCTCGCGGCCGTTGGCAGCCAGCCCGACGATCTCGATGCTGCCGATCTCTCCGTTGGCGCAAACGCGGGCGATCCTGCCTCGGGTCACCAGGGAGTCGTCCACGATCAAGAGCCGGTTCATGTCTTCACCAGGAGCGTGAAACGCGTGTAGCCATTCGGCACGGTTGCGATTCTCAGGCGCGCGCCAAGTCGGGTGACGATTTCCCGCAGCATGTCGAGGCCGACTCCGCGTCCGGCGTGCGGATTGGCCGTCGCGGCGGTGCTGAAGCCGGGCTCGAACAGCATGGCAATGACCTCGCGCTCGCTCATGCGGGCGGTTTCTTCCTGGGTCTTGCGGCCGCAGGCGATCAACTGGTTCCGCAGCGCCTGGGTGCAGATGCCGCGCCCGTCGTCCCAAACCGAAACGGACAGGGTCCCATCCTCCTGCCGTTCGACCTCCACGCGCACTCGACCTTCGGCCGCCTTGCCGGTGCGCAACCGCTCGTCGGCGCTCTCGATGCCGTGTGCGACGGCGTTTCTCAGCAGCTGCGGGACGGCTTCGCGCATGAGCTGCGATAGGGCCTCCGGCAGTTCGGGCAGGTGGGCGGCGACCCCTTCGAAGCGCACCTGCTTGTTGAGGTCGAGCGCCACGCGGTGCGTCAGGCGCTCGAACTGGCGCAGCAACGGTTCGAGCGATTGCACCGTTTCGGCCGATCCTGCGTAGTTGCGTGCCTTGTCGAAGACCGCGCGCAGGCGCGCGAGCTGCTCGCGCAGGCCATTCACCCCTACGGCGAGCGGTATCAGTTCCGCGCCGGCGATGTTGCCGCGCCCTCGCAGGGGCGCAAGGCGCTCCTCGAAGGCATGCGCTTCGCGCGCGACGGTGGCGAACTCAAGGGTGGCCGCCTCGCCCTTGATGGCATGGACGTGGCGGAACAGGCGATCGACCAGACCGGCGTAGGCGCGCGCCTCGGGCTCGACCTGCTGCAGGTCGGCATTCATCAAATCGGTCTTCTGTTCGGCGCCGGCGAGGAAAGCCCCGACCAGGGCCGGGTCGCGGTCGAGCACGGAAAGCAGCAGGTCGACGTCCCGGCGCAGCTGCTCCTCGGCGCCGGCCAGCTCGCCGCGCAGCCGCACCTGCTCGCTGACATCGTGCACGGTGACAAGCAGCGCCACGACCCGGTTGCCGCCGCGTACCTGGTCGAAGTTGAAGCTGAGATGCCGGATCCGGCGGCTGCCCTCGGCATCGCCGCGGATCGCCACTTCGGAAAGCGGATTCAGCTGGGCAAGCAGGCGGGCCTTGATGCGGTTCTCGAACAGCAGTCCGAGGTAATCGGTGGCGGCCGCAGCCGCTTCCGGCTCGATCAATGCGGCCAGGATGTCGGCAAAGCGCTCACCGGTGCGTACCGGCCGTCCGAACAGGTCGTCGAGCGAGAGCGACCGCTGGCTGCCGATGTTGCCGTCGTCGTGGAGCAGGAACAGGCCCTCGCGCAAGGTGGCGAGGATTTCGTCGGTCTCCTCGCGGGCCGCTTCGGCGGCGCGATCGCTGCGGCGCAGGGCGTGCACGAACTTGAAAACGATGAAGGCGAAATTCGCCAGGGCCAGCAGGATGGCGGCGAACTGGATTGCACGCAGTCGCCCGGCCGCCGCGACGGCCTCGGATTCCAGGTGGCGCGTCAGGTCGTCGGCCAGCTGCATCAGCTTGATGTTCCGCGCGACGACCTTGTTCACGGCAATCTCGATATCGATGCCCTCGGGCGGGTTCGCGGTGAGCAAGGGAGTTACGGCGGCGTCGAGCGGCCCCCAGTAGTTTTCGATGCGGCGCAGCAGGTCCGCTTCGTCCTCCATTGCCTGGCGGGACAGCCACCGGGCCACGGCATCGTCGCGGCCGTTGCGGCGCGCCAGGTCGGCGAGGGCCTTGCTGAAGTTGGCGTGCGACTCCGATATCTGTGCCTGGCTGGTCTGGATCGGCATGCCGTCGCGCGTTTCGTGCGCCAGCGTGAGCAGGGCCTTCGCCAACTGCTGCGAGTACATCCGCAGTTCGCCGCTGGAGTTGATCTTGGAGGTGTCGGCCTCGATGCGGCCGGAGGCGTAGAAGTTGAAAAGAAGCACGCCCAGATCGAGCACGAGGAACAGGGCGATGGCAATGACCATGTCGCGGTATTTGCCAAGCAGGCCGGTGGCGTTTTTCATGTCTTGCGAATGCCGTGGTGCGGACGCGACAGTCTCTTCCGGCAAGATTACGGCGTGATGACGTCCGGGCGATGTCGCGTTGTAACCTTTTGGTCATCAAGGCGTCATGCGGTCGACACATGCCGTCACCAGAATGCGTGCATGCCGAAGGTCCGTACGGTCTTTCTTTCCGACATCCATCTGGGTACGCGCGCCTGCCAGGCTGAACGGCTTCTCGCCTTTCTGCGCGAGCATCCCGCCGAGGAGCTTTACCTGATCGGCGACGTCGTCGACTTCTGGGCCATGAAGCGCGGCATCTACTGGGATGCGGCGCAGAACACCGTGGTGCAAAAGGTGTTGCGCCGCGCCAGGCACGGCGAACGCGTGGTGTTCATCCCAGGCAACCACGACGAGGCGCTGCGCGACTACGTCAATACCGCCTTTGGCGACATTCGCATTCTTGACGAGGCGGCGTACACCACCGCCGACGGCCGCCGCTTCCTGCTCATGCACGGGGATGCCTTCGACCAGGTGACGCGCCACCACCGCTGGGTTGCACTGCTGGGCGACGTCTCCTACAACCTGCTGGTGCGCGCCAACGGCTGGATCTCGCGGCTGCGCCGCACGCTGGGACTGGTCGGCTACTGGTCTCTTGCCGGCTATGCCAAGCGCCGCGTCAAGAAGGCGCTCAACTTCATCTTCGATTTCGAGGAAAGTGCCGTGCGTCACGCCGCGTCGCGCGGATTCGACGGCATCGTCTGTGGCCACATCCACTGCGCCGTCGTCAAGGAGGTCGGTGGCCTTGCCTACCTCAACTGCGGCGACTGGGTGGACTCCTGTACCGCCATCGTCGAACATCTGGATGGCCGGCTGGAAGTCGTCCAATCGCACGTTCCGGCGCCTGCAGTGCCGTCGGCCAGGACCGGAATTGCCGCGTGATGCGCGTCTTGATGGTGTCCGACGTCTACTTCCCGCGCATCAACGGCGTGTCCACCTCGATCGAAACCTTCCGTCACGCGCTCGCCGACCACGATGTCGAGGTGCGCGTCGTCGTGCCGCGCTACGGCGACGAGCCGGAGCAGGCCGGCGTGGCCCGCGTCGCGGGTCGACCCGTACCGCGCGACCCGGAGGATCGAATGGTGGCCTGGCGGGCCATGCGCGACACCGTGCGCAAGCATGCCGCCGATTGTGACCTGATCCACATTCAGACACCTTTCGCGGCGCACTACACGGGATTGCGTGCCGGGCGGCGCGAGGGCGTGCCGGTACTGGCCACCTACCACACCCTATTCGAGGAATATCTCAAGCATTACGCGCCGATCCTGCCGGCGGCGGCGCTGCGGGCCCTGGCGCGGCACTTTTCGCGCCGTCAATGCAACGCGCTCGACGGCATCGTCGTGCCCTCGCTGGCGATGCGGACGCGCCTGAACGAATACGGGGTCAAGCGGCCGATTCACGTATTGCCCACCGGCATTCCGCTCGGGCGATTTTCCGGCGGGCACCGCGACCGCTTTCGCGCCGCACACGGCATTGACGCTGGCCGACCGCTCGCCCTTTTCGTCGGTCGCGTGGGGCACGAGAAGAACATCGGCTTCCTGTTCGAGATGATGGTGGCGGCGCTGCGCAAATGCCCCGACTTGCTGTTGCTCGTCGCTGGCGAGGGGCCGGCCCTGCCTGCGCTGCGCGCCAAGGCGGCCGGCCACGGGTTGGGCGAATCGGTGCGGTTTGCCGGCTACCTCGACCGCCACCGCGATCTGCCCGATTGTTACGCGGCGGCCGACGTCTTCGTCTTCGCCTCGCGCACGGAAACGCAGGGCCTGGTGCTGCTGGAAGCGATGGCGGTGGGCCTGCCGGTGGTGGCCCTGGCGCACATGGGCACGGTCGACATCCTGGCGCCGGGCCAGGGCTGCCGCGTGCCGCCCGAGACGCCGCGGGATTTTGCCGATGCGGTTGTCGAGATCGTCTCGGACGCCGCCCTGCGTGCGCGCCTCGGCGGGGAGGCGCGTGCGCATGCGCGGAACTGGTCCGACCATGCGATGGCAAGCCGCCTGGCAACGCTCTACCGCAGCTATGCCTGAATCGAAGCCGGCGGAAAGTCCCTACAAGGGCAAGACCGGTCTGACGCGGGTCTGGAATGCCTTCCGTTATTCCCTCGCCGGCCTGGAGGCGGCCTACCGCTGCGAGGACGCCTTCCGCCAGGAGGTATGGCTGGCGGCCATCATGCTGCCGCTCGCATGCCTGCTGCCCGTCGATGGCGTCGGTCGTGCGCTGATGATCGCCAGCGTGCTGTTGGTGCTGGCGGTCGAGTTGCTCAATTCGGCGCTGGAGGCGGCCGTGGACCGAATCGGACTTGAGGATCACCGCCTGGCCAAACGCGCAAAGGACATTGGCAGTGCGGCGGTGTTGGTCGCGCTGCTCAATGTTGCCGCTGTGTGGGTGAGCGTGTTGCTATGACCGCCTTGGATGTTGTGCTGGTCACCGAAACGCACCCGCCGGAAGTTAACGGCGTGGCCATAACGGTGGGTCGCCTGGTCGACGGCTTGCGCGCCCGCGGCCACCGCGTCAGGGTGGTGCGACCGCGCCAGTCGGCGGAGGACAACGGAGGCGACGGGGACCTGCTGCTGCCGGGCCTGCCTTTGCCGGGCTATGCGGGGCTGCGTTTTGGCCTGCCGGCCGGCGGTGTGCTCGCCCCCGCCTGGCGTGTGCGACGGCCGGATGTGGTGCACGTCGTGACCGAGGGGCCGCTTGGCTGGTCGGCGGTGGCTGTGGCGCGGCGACTGGGCCTGCCCGTCACCTCCGGATTCCATACGAACTTCGATCGCTACGCCGTACATTACGGTCTTGGCTGGCTGCGGCCGTTCGTGGCGGCGTACCAGCGCAGCCTGCACCGTCGTACCGACGCCACGGCAGCGCCCACCGTCGCGCTGGCGGCCGGCTTGGCCGGCGAGGGCATTCCAGGCGTGTGCGTGGTCGGGCGCGGCGTCGATACGCATCATTTCCATCCACGCCATCGCGATGCGGTCCTGCGCGAGTCCTGGGGCCTCGGCGAGGGCAATCTGGCCTGTCTCTATGTCGGCCGGTTGGCGCCGGAAAAGAATCTCGCCCTGACTTCGCGCGCCTTCGATGCGATTCGCGAGGTCTGCCCGAAGGCACGCTTGGTCTGGGTTGGCGACGGTCCGGCGGCGGCGCGCCTGAAGCGCGAGCGGCCGAACGATCATTTTGCCGGCGTGCGCACTGGCACCGATCTGGCGGCACACTACGCCTCCGCCGACCTGTTCCTCTTCGGCAGCTTGACGGAGACCTACGGTAACGTCGTTGCCGAAGCGATGGCAAGCGGCCTGGCGGTCGTTGCATTCCGTAGCGCCGCGGCGGCCGAAATTGTCGCCGACGGATTCAGCGGACGTTGCGCGCCTCCCGGCGACGACGCCGCATTCATCGACGCGGCGCTCGATTTGGCGCGCGAGCCCGGTTTGCGTCGGTCCATCGGACTCCGGGCACAACTCGACATGGGGGTTCGCGGCTGGCCCGCCGTGGTTGAGCGCTTCGAGGACTTCTTGCGAAAGTCCGTTGCGCGGCCCTGAATGGCCGTGCCATCGCTGCATCCGGCCTTGCCATCGGCGACGCGTCCGCGTATAGTCCGCCCTTCGCCGGCGTGCGTGCTGATGTTGATTGCATAAGGCCGCCGGCGCCATCGTCCCTGACCTCCCTCTCGCTTCTTCAAGAAACGGCTTGCTCGGTTGGTGCCGATACCCATGCGCCCTGCTGCGGCCGGGCGCCTTGCTGCCTTTTTTGAAGGATGATCATGACTTTTCAGTCCCTCGGTCTGAACGACCCGATTTTGCGCGCCCTCGCCGATGCCGGCTATGACGCGCCCACGCCGGTGCAACGCGAAGCAGTGCCGGCCATTCTTGCCGGCCGCGACCTGATGGTGTCGTCGCGCACCGGTTCGGGCAAGACGGCGGCGTTCATGCTGCCCAATCTCCATCGCCTTGCCCTGCCGGCGCGCAACGAAGCGCGCGGGCCGCGGGTGCTGGTGCTCACGCCGACGCGCGAACTGGCCCGCCAGGTCGCCGATGCAGCGCAGAAGTACGGTCGCCACCTGCGCCATGCGCGCGTGGTGAGCATCGTTGGCGGCGTCGCCTATCCGGTGCAGAACCGCATGCTGTCGAGCCGTTACGACATCCTGGTGGCGACGCCGGGCCGCCTGATCGACCAGGTGCAATCCGGCCGCATCGACTTCTCGCGGCTGGAGACGCTGGTGCTGGACGAGGCGGATCGCATGCTCGACATGGGCTTCATCGACGACATCGAGGCCATCGTTGCCAAGCTGCCGAAGGCGCGCCAGACCCTGTTGTTCTCGGCTACGCTGGATGGCGGCATTGCGCGGCTGGCGCGCGGCATGCTGAACGATCCGCAGTTGATCAATATCGCGGCGCCCAGCGCGAAGGAATCGAAGATCGAGCAGCGCCTGCTGTTCGCCGACGGCCTGACGCACAAGAACCGGTTGCTTGACAGCATCCTGCGCGACGTCGCTCTGCAGCAGGCCATCGTGTTCACCGCCACCAAGCGGGATGCCGATTCGCTGGCCGCGGAGCTCGACCTGACCGGCTTTTCCGCCGCCGCCCTGCATGGCGACATGCGCCAGAGCCAGCGCAACCATACGCTGACCGAGTTGCGGCGCGGGCGCCTGCGGGTGCTCGTTGCCACCGACGTGGCGGCGCGCGGCATCGACGTGCAGGGCATCAGCCATGTCATCAACTTCGATCTGCCGCGATCGGGCGAGGACTACGTGCATCGCATCGGCCGTACCGGCCGCGCCGGCAAGTCGGGCATTGCAATCAGCCTGGTGGCACGCGGCGAGATCGGCCAGGTCAAGGCGATCGAGCGATACACGCGCCAGGCCATTCCGGTGCATACCGTGCCCGGCCTGGAGCCGCGTGCGCCGGTCGGCAAGCCGTCCGCGCGCCGTCCGCATCCGGCCGGGAAACCCGGTTTCGGGGCTGACGCGCGCCGCCGCGACGCCGGCAGGCGCGAAGCCTCGCATCGCGGGCGCGGCGCGAACTGATTCTCGCGCTGCGCAAGGGCCGTTTGATCTGTATCAATGGCCGGCCGGCCGGCTCAAAGTAGCGTGCGTCCCTTCCCTGTGGTTTTTTGCGAGGCGAGGTCAGCATGGCAGCAGTAGTGCCGGCGCCGGCGGCAAGCCGGCTCTTGATGTCGGGCAACGAAGCAGTATCGCGGGCAGTGTGGGAGGCCGGGACGAAAGTCGCGGCCGGTTATCCCGGCACGCCGGCGACCGAGATGCTGGAGGGCCTCTCCACCTATCCCGATCTTTACACCGAATGGTCGGTGAACGAGAAAGTGTCGCTGGAGGTGGCCATCGGCGCCTCGATGATGGGTTCGCGCGCCTTCTGTGCGATGAAGCACGTCGGCCTGAACGTCGCCGCAGATCCGCTGATGACGCTGACGCTGACCGGCGTCGAGGGCGGCCTGGTGATTGCCGTGGCCGACGATGTAGGCATGTCCTCTTCTCAGAACGAGCAGGATTCGCGTTTCTGGGGCCGCTTCGCCCATCTGCCGATTCTTGAGCCGGCCGATTCGCAGGAGGCCTACGACATGGCGCGCTACGCCTTCGATCTGTCGGAGGAGTACCAGGTGCCGGTCATCCTGCGGCTCACCTCGCGCATCTGCCACGTCAAGGGGCTGGTGACGGTCGGCGAGCGGTTTGAGCACAAAATCAGGGGCTTCAGCAAGAACGCCGAGCGCTGGGTCATGGTGCCCGGCCACGCCAAGCGCCGCATCCCGCTGATGCTGGCGCGCGAGCAGGAGCTCAAGCGCCTGGCCGACCGGACCCCGCTCAATGTGATTGAGCCGGGCAACGACCGCCGCGTCGCGTTTATCGCCAGCGGTCCGGCCTACATGCACGTGCGCGAGGCGTTCCCCGCTGCCCCGGTGCTCAAGCTCGGCCTGTCCTATCCGTGGCCACTGGAAAAAGTCGCCGCGCTGGCCGGGCTGGCCGACACGCTCGTCGTGGTGGAGGAGGTCGAGCCGCTCCTCGAAACAGAACTGAAGGCCGCCGGTTTCGCCGTACATGGCAAGGATTTTCTGCCACGCATCGGCGAACTCGCACCCGAGGTGCTTGCACCCGCCGTCGAGCGCCTGCTGCGCAAGGAAGCGGCGCCCGCGCCCGAGGCGGTGCCGGCCTTGCCGCCGCTCTTCCCGCGTCCGCCGACCCTGTGCGCCTCCTGCCCGCACATGGGCATCTACTACACGCTGTCGCAGTTGCGGAACCTGACCATCGCCGGTGACATCGGCTGCTATACGCTCGGAGCCGGCCATCCGTGGAACTCGCTCGATTCGACCATCTGCATGGGCGCCTCGATGGGCGTTGCGCTGGGCATGGACAAGGGCCGCGGCGAGGCGGACAGGAACAAGCGCATCGTCGCCGTCATCGGCGACTCGACCTTCATGCACATGGGCATGCAGGGGCTGCTCGACATCACCTGGAACCGCGGCAACGTCACCATCCTGCTGCTCGACAACGGCACGGTGGGCATGACCGGCGGCCAGAACACGCCGGCCAACGGCCGCGACATCCACGGCCAGGGCGCGCCGCGCATCGACTTCACGAAGCTGGTCGAGGCGCTCGGCGTGAAGAAGGAACGCATCCACGTCGTCGACCCTTACCAGCTGCCGGTGCTCTTCAAGACCGTGCGCGACGAGACGAAGATCGATGACGTCTCCGTCATCATCACCAATCGGCCCTGCGTGCTGATCGAGGAATTCAAGCCGTTCCGGCCCTATGTCGTAGAGGAGGACAAGTGCACCGGCTGCGGCAATTGCGTCGAGGTCGGCTGTCCGGCGATTCATGTCACGCGGCGCGACAAGGTGGTGAAGCCGTCGGGCAAGGAAGTCGAACTGGCCTTCACGCGCATCGACAATATTGCCTGCACCGGCTGCGGCCTTTGCGTGCAGCCGTGCGCGCCGGAGGCGATCGTGCATTACGCGCCGCCGAAGTCGGTCGTCGCCATCCAGCCCGTCTAAGGTGAAGCCATGAGCTACGTAACGACCAATATCCTGGTCTGCGGCATCGGCGGCCAGGGCGTCATGACGGCGACCGAGATTCTTTCCGAGGCCGCCATCGCGGAAGGGCACGATGTGAAGAAGACCGAGGTCGCCGGCATGTCGCAGCGCGGCGGCGTTGTCACCTCGCACCTGCGTTTCGGCGCGCGCGTGCTCAGTCCGCAGATCGCCCCGGGTACCGCCGACGTGCTGCTCGGCTTCGAGGCCGCCGAGGCGCTGCGCTGGGCGCACTACCTCAAACCGGGTGCGATGGCGCTGGTGAACGATGCCCGGCTGGTGCCGCCGGTGGTCGAGCTGGGGTTGTTCAAGTACCCGGACGATCCGATCGGCGAAATGCGCAAGCGTGGCGTGCGCACCGTGTCATTCGATGCAGCGACGCTGGCGCAACAACTCGGCGACCTGCGCCTCGGCAACACCGTCATGCTCGGTGCCATCGCCGACCAGTTGCCGTTCTCCGCCGAGGTGCTGCTCGACTGCATCGTCAAACGCTTCGCTCGCAAGGGCGAGCAGGTGGTCGGGATGAACCGCAAGGCCTTCGCCGCCGGGCGGGCCGCCGCCGCACAGGCCGCCGCGCCGGCCTGATCGCGGGGTGGTCGTTTCCTGCGCAAGCGGAAAACCACGGGCCGCGTGGATCCCCGCTTCCGCGGGGATGGCGAGGCGGGTAAAATGATCGGCCCTGCGGAGCCTCCGGGCTCCGCCTTCCTTTGCTGACTGCCATGACCGCCAAGATCCTCGACGGCAACGCCCTCTCCGCGAAACTTCGCGAATCTCTCCGGCAGCGCGCGGCCGACCTTGCCCTGCAAGGCCACCGGCCCGGCCTTGCGGTGATTCTCGTCGGCGAGAATCCTGCCTCCCAGGTTTACGTGCGCAACAAGATCAAGTCCTGCGAGGCGGTCGGCGTGCATTCGGAAAGGTACGAATTCCCCGCCGATACGCCGCCGGAAAAGGTTCTGCAGAAGATAGCCGCGCTGAATGCCGATCCGAAGATCCACGGCATTCTGGTGCAATTGCCGCTGCCGCCGCAATTCGACGAGGACGCGGTGCTGGAGGCCGTCGCGGCGGAGAAGGATGTCGACGGCTTCCACGCCGAGAACGTTGGTCTGCTTGCCCAGGGCCATCCGCGCTTCATTTCGTGCACGCCATACGGCGTCATGGAGATGCTCAAGTCGGAAGGCATTTCGCTGAAGGGCAAGGAGGCGGTGGTGGTCGGCCGCAGCAACATAGTCGGAAAGCCGATGACGCTGCTGCTGATCGGCGCCAGCGCCACCGTCACCGTCTGCCATTCGCAGACCAGGGACCTGGCCTTCCACACGCGCCGCGCCGACGTCCTGGTGGCGGCGGTGGGCAAACCGAAGATGATCTCGGGCGACATGATCAAGCCCGGCGCCGTCGTCATCGACGTCGGCATCAACCGCCTGCAGGAGGGACCCGATGCGGGCAAACTGTGTGGCGACGTGGATTTCGAGTCGGCGAAGGAGGTGGCCTCGCTCATCACGCCGGTGCCCGGCGGCGTTGGCCCGATGACCATCACCATGCTGCTCGCCAACACCATCGAGGGCGCCGAGCGAGCCGCCGGAAAATAGGAAAGGACAGACCATGCTCAAGCATCCGTTGGTCGGCATCGTCATGGGCTCGGACAGCGACTGGCCAATCATGAAAACCTGCGCCGAGACGCTGAAGAGTTTCGGCGTTCCGCACGAGGCCAAGGTGCTCTCCGCGCACCGCACGCCCGACGCGGCGCTCGATTACGCCAGCATGGCGGCCGAGCGCGGCCTCAAGGTGCTGATCGGCGCAGCCGGCGGCGCGGCCCACCTGGCCGGCGTGCTGGCTGCCAAGACCGAGTTGCCGGTGCTCGCCGTGCCGATGCCTTCCAAGCACCTGCAAGGCCTGGATTCGCTGCTGGCGATGGTGCAGATGCCCGGCGGTATTCCCGTCGCCACCTTCGCCATCGGCGAGGCCGGCGCCACCAACGCCGCGCTGTTTGCCGTTGCCATGCTGGCGCTTTCGGATGCCGAACTGGCGAAGCAACTCAGCGAATTCCGCGTTCGCCAGACCGAGAAGGTGCTGGTGAAGTCGCTGCCCGCCGTCTGACGCTGCGCCATGCGGCCGGAGATCGAGCAGGCCGTCGCGCTGCTGCGCGGCGGCGATCTGGTCGCCTTTCCGACTGAAACCGTTTACGGCCTTGGCGCCGACGCGGCCAATCCGGCCGCCGTGGCGAAAATCTTCGCCGCCAAGGGCCGCCCGGCCAATCACCCGCTGATCGTTCACCTGCCATCTGCCGATTGTCTGTCGCGCTGGGCGATCGACATTCCGCGCGACGCGGAAGACCTGGCCGCTGCTTTCTGGCCCGGCCCGCTGACCCTGATCCTCAAGCGCCGTCCGCATGTGCCCGACCTCGTTACCGGCGGTCAGGAGACGGTCGGCCTGCGTGTGCCGAGCCATCCGCTGGCGCTGGCGCTGCTGCGGGCCTTCGAGGGCGCGAATGGCGGCGGTGTGGCCGCACCCTCGGCCAACCGCTTCGGCCGCATCAGCCCGACGACTGCCGCCCATGTGCGCGAGGAACTCGGCGAGCGGGTGCCGCTGGTGCTCGACGGCGGGCCTTGTCCGGTCGGCATCGAGTCGACCATCCTCGATCTCTCGCGCGGCGTACCCGCGTTGCTGCGTCCCGGCGCCATCGGCCTGGCGGAGATCGGGCGGCTGCTCGGCCGGATGCCCGAGACCGCCGCGCCGACGGCCGATGCGCCGCGCGTGTCGGGTTCGCTGGAGGCCCATTACGCGCCGCGCACGCCGCTGCAACTGGTCTCCTCCGACGGCCTGCTGTTTGCCCTGAGAAGCGCCTTGGTGGCCGGCGAGAGGGTGGCGGTGCTGGCACCGACGGCGCAGGCCATCAGCCACGACCTCGTCACGTGGAAGAGGTCGCCCGCCGAGCCGGCCGGCTTCGCCCACGGCCTGTACGCCAGCCTGCGCGAACTGGACGCCCTCGGCTGCGCCCGCCTCCTCGTCCAGCAGCCGCCGGCCGGCGAGGCATGGCAGGCGGTCAATGATCGCCTGCGGCGCGCCGCTTTCGGTTCCGGCGAGGACGACGAGACCTGAGCCGTCCCCGGCTCACCGGGCAGGCAGGGGTGGCGGCCGCCCGCCAAAACCGGCTATAATCCGCGCCTCCTCGGGGAAGTAGCTCAGCTGGGAGAGCGTCGCGTTCGCAATGCGAAGGTCGGGAGTTCGATCCTCCTCTTCTCCACCAGAACACCAAAGCCCGGACATGCTCCGGGCTTTTTCATGTGGTGCGCCGGCACGGGCGCACTCTTGTGGGTGATAGTCCCACCGTAAGTTGATCACAGCGAACGAAGCGAAGCGCAACTGCATGAGGGCGACCGCGTGTGGGGAGGAAGCGTGGAGCGAAGCTGCGAGCCGATGGACAAGAACCGGATAGAAGGCAAAGTACGTGGCCCGCACCAGGGTCAACACTCTGCTGATGGACGGCTTCTCCAAGATACGCGTTCCCGTCCCGCCTCTTGAAGAACAAGCCCGCATTGTCGCCATCCTCGACCGCTTCGATGCCCTGGTGAACGACATTTCCTTCGGCCTGTCTGCTGAGCGCAAGGCTCACCGGCAGCAATACGAACACTATCGCGGCCGTCTGCTCACCTTTCGGGAAACAGCCTGCCTTGCCATTCTCAATTCATTGAGTAAAAATACTCAATATGCCGAGTAAAAAGAAACCGCCTTTCCAGCGCCCGCAGGTAGCCGTATTGACGGCCCGCCTGGGTGAGCCGCGCCGCTTCATCCAGGTGGTAGCCGGATCGCGCCAGGTGGGCAAGTCCACCCTGGTACAGCAGGCCACGCAGACACTGGCCGTGCCGGTGCGTTATGCCAGCGCCGATGAGCCCACGCTGCGCGGCGCGGACTGGATCGCGCAGCAGTGGGAGGCGGCGCGCCTGTCCATCGCCGGCCCGGCGGGGGCGGTGTTGGTGCTGGACGAAATCCAGAAAATCACGGGCTGGTCGGAGACGGTGAAACGCCTTTGGGACGAGGACACCCGCGCCAGGCGCCGGCTCAAGGTGGTGTTGCTCGGTGCCGCGCCGCTGCTGATCGCCCAGGGGCTGACCGAAAGCCTGGCCGGGCGTTTCGAGACCATTGCCGTGTCGCACTGGTCATTGGCGGAAATGCGCGCGGCCTTTGGCTGGTCGCTGGACGAGTATGTGTTCTACGGCGGCTACCCCGGTGCGGCGCCGCTGATTGCCGAACCCGAGCGTTGGGCGCGCTATGTCCTGGACAGTCTGATCGAGACCTCGATCTCGCGCGACGTGCTGTTGCTTACGCGCGTGGACAAACCCGTCCTGCTGCGGCGGCTATTCGAGCTGGCCTGCCGTTACTCCGGCCAAGTACTGTCCTATACCAAGATGCTGGGCCAGTTGCAGGATGCGGGCAACACCACCACGCTGGCGCATTATCTGGAGTTGCTGGCCGGTGCGGGCATGGTCTGCGGCTTGCCAAAGTATGCGGGGGATGTGGCGCGTAGCCGGGGCTCCAGCCCCAAGTTGCAGGTGCTCAATACCGCGTTGATGACGACGGCCAGCGGCTACAGCTTGACCGAGGCGCGGGCAGACCGCGAGTTCTGGGGCCGGCTGGTGGAATCCACCGTGGGGGCGCACCTGGCCAATGCCTCGATGCGCGGCGAGTGCACGCTGTACTACTGGCGCGAACGCAATCACGAGGTGGATTTCATCGTGCGGGCCGGGCGCAGGCTGACCGCCATCGAAGTGAAAAGCGGCCGCGCGCCCCAGGCCCACCCGGGAACGGCGGCATTCGCGCAGGTTTTCAAGCCGCAACGCAGCCTGCTGGTGGGCGGCGACGGCATCGCGCTGGAGGATTTTCTGATGCAGCCGGTGGCGCATTGGGCGGCTGCGGCATGAGCGAAGACCTGAAAGCCCATCGTTACGAACCGATTGCGCTATCCAACGGGAGCATCGTCGTTGCCGAATTTCTGCCCGAATTCCTGGGTGTTCGGGGGCCGCCTATCATTCCGAGGCCGAACTGGAAAAGGCCTTCATCAAGCAGTTACAAGTACAGGCCCATGAGTATCTGCCCTTTACTTCGGAAACGGAGCTGATCGCCAACCCACTGCGGCGCACCAACACGATCAAGGCTTCGCCGCGCATCAAGGACAACAAGGTGTCGGCCATCCGCGACTACAACGCCATGTTCGGCGCCGGTTTCGACACGTCCGCCGACAAGTTCCAGGACTACTACAAGGATTTTTCGCAGCGCCTGAAGAAACGCGAGCTCGATCTGGTGATCGTGGTCAACAAATTCATCAACCGGAAAGTCAGGCTGTTCCCCTGTCTGTGCCAATGATCGGCGTTACGGCATTTGCGAGAAGCCGCGTATCAAGTGGGCGGATTGCAACCATCGCCAAATGAAATCGTTGTCGGATCAGGTGATCTACGAGCACCTTGCCGGGAAACGCACGGTCGGCGTCTTTCCCCTGATGACCGACGATATGCGAAACGGCTGCCGAAGGACCAACCAGGAACCCGGGGTGTTCTATGCTGAATTGTCAACGTGGCGCCAAAATGGCGACAGTGATACACTGAACGCTCAAATGATTGCTGGAGGTTGATATGGGTACCGCGGTTGCTAAGCAAGACCGTATCGGCGCTCGGGTTCCGCGCGAGGTGTACGAGACGCTTTGCCGCGCCGCCGAACTGAGCGGTGCGACGGTCAATCAGTTTCTGGTGCAGGCGGCGTTGAAAGAGGCGCAGGAAGTCATCGAGCGCGAAGAGGTCATCCGTCTCAGCCCGCGCGACTGGAACTGGCTGCTCGACTTGATGGAGAACCCGCCCAAGCCGAACGCCAAGTTGAGGGCTGCCATGAAGCGTTATCAGAAAGCCAAGCGAGACGATGCAGGTACTGCCCTTAGCTGGGAGCCATGACCGGCAGGGTTTCGACTGTGGCCGCCAGGAACTGAACGACTGGCTGCGGCAGGTCGCGCGCCAGCATCAGGACAAGGGACTGTCGAAAACCTTCGTCGCCACCCGCAAGGACGAACCGGCTCGCATTTGCGCCTACTACGCGCTGGCCTTGGCCGAACTCGAAAACCGGCATCTGCCGGATGCCTGGCGCAAGAAACTGCCGCGCCGCATTCCTGGCGTGCGACTCGGCCGGCTGGCGGTCGACCGGCAGTACCAGGGCAAGGGGCTGGGGGAGCTCTTACTGGTCGATGCCCTGACGCGGGCGCGGCGTATCAATGCCGAGGCGGGAGGGATTGGCCTTTTCGTCGATGCGCTCGATGAACTGGCGGCATCGTACTACCGTCGTTTCGGTTTCGAGGCCGCACCGGATCATCCGCTGTTGCTGTTCCTGTCGGCAAAGGTCGTAGAACAGGAGTAATTGGCGATGACGATCTCGAAAACAAAACCGCCTGACCCGTCTTGGGCAATGCTGGCTGGATGCGCATGCCGGTGGCAGCACAGGTTGAAAATCGGAGGAATGACCCATGGCCGTTGAGTCGCTTCCCAACTTCACCCGCCTCGCCCGCCAGCGCTGGGAGTTCATCCCCGCAGCGATCCGCCAGCGCCTGCTGGCGAACGTCTGGTGCGGGCAATGCCGCCACGAAGTGACGATCACCAATTTCACCGGGACCATCAAGAGCGGCAGCTTGCTGCTGGCCGGCAAATGTACCGAGTGTCACGGCGACGTCGCGCGGGTGATCGAGGGCTCGTGAGCACGTTGCCGCAGCAAGCCGCGCCATTGCTCGTTGGCTCCAAAAGCGAGTTGTACGGCAGCAAACTTCCCGCCAACACCATTCCAAAGCCCGGACATGCTCCGGGCTTTTTCACGTCCGCGAAGCGCCAGCAGTGGCGGGGTTTCAGGGAAATCCGCGAAGGGCGGCAATGGTCCGTACGCCTGCCCCCTGTGTGAAGTACGCGACGGGACGCCGGTGGTCGGGTTCGAAGCCACGGATCCGGCCGGCGCAAAGCGCCTGTACATCGACCGCCTGCTGGTACCCGAAAGGTGGTCATGCCGCTGCCCGAGGATCAGTCCGCGGAAAAGAGCTTGCGCCGCACGCTCGCCATCCGGTATCGATACTGCTGCCGAAGGACCCTCCGCTGCCGAACCAGGTGTCGCGCCGGGCTCAACGCCGCGCGGCGCGCGCCAGAAGGGCGTCGAGGCGGTTGGCGAAGGCCTGCCGGTCGGCAGCCGACAGGCTTGCCGGGCCGCCTGTGTCGACTCCGCTGCTGCGCAAGCCGTCCATGAAATTGCGCATGGCGAGACGTTCCTGGATGTTGCCGGCGTCAAGGAAGTCGCCGCGCGGATCGAGTGCAAAGGCGCCCTTCGCCACGACCTGGGCGGCGAGCGGCACGTCTGCCGTGATCACCAGGTCGCCGGCAACCGCTTCCTGCACGATGCGCGCGTCGGCCACGTCGAACCCGGCCGGCACCTGCAGCGCGCGGACCCACGGCGATCGCGGCACGCGCAGCATCCGGTTGGCAATCAGCGTCAATGGCAGTTGCGCGCGCTCCGCCGCGCGGTAGAGGATTTCCTTGATCACCGACGGGCAGGCGTCGGCATCGACCCAGATGTGCATGGCATTGCTCCCGCGGAACCGGACCGCATTATCGCCCGTGATGCGCCGTCCCGGTGAGGCGCCGGCCGCAGGGGCGCTGCATTCGATAGTAGACTCCGCATCACCATTGACGGGATGGACCGCCATGTCCGCAGCAAGCATCGGCATTTTCGACTCCGGCCTCGGCGGCCTTTCCGTCGTGCGCGACGTCGCCGCGCTGTTGCCGGACGAGTCGCTCCTGTACATCGCCGATTCGCTGCACGCACCCTACGGCGAGAAGCCGGTCCCCTTCGTCGTCGCGCGCAGCCTGTCGATTGCCGACTGGCTGGTGCGCGAGGGCGCGAAGGCGCTGGTGGTGGCGTGCAACACGGCGACCGCCTGCGCGATCGGCGCGATGCGCGCGCGCTACCCGCAACTGGCGGTGATCGGCGTCGAGCCCGGGCTGAAGCCGGCAGCCAGCCTCAGCCGGAGCAAGGTGGTCGGCGTGCTGGCCACTGGCAACACGCTCGCCAGCGCGCGGTTCGAACGGCTGCTGCAGTCGCTGCAGCCCGGAACGACTTTCGTCTGCCGGGCCGGACACGGGCTGGTCGCGCTGGTGGAGGCGGGCGAGACCGACACGCCGCGGGTGGATGCGCTGTTGCGCGGCTATCTCGTGCCGATGCTCGAAGCCGGCGCCGACACGCTGGTTCTGGGCTGCACGCACTATCCGTTTCTGGCGCCGGCCATGGAGCGGATCGCGCATGGGGCGGGCAAGACGCTGCGGGTGATCGATACGGGCGAGGCCGTCGCGCGGCAACTGCAGCGCAAGCTGGCGGAGAACGGACTCATTGCGCCGGCGCGGGCGCCGCTGCACCGCTTCTGCTCGACACAGGACGCGGCGCACCTGCAGGAGATGACGGCGCGCCTGCTGCGCCTCGGCGTGGCGGCCGAGGCGGTGGTGATTCCGTGAAGGCCGCTCGCTTCAGTCGGCGACCAGCAGCAGCTTGCCGTCGCGGACCTTGACCTTGTCGCCGGCCCTGAAGGCCGGCTGTGCGCCGTAATTGAAGGACTTTTGCGCGCCGTCTTCCATGTTCACGACGACCCTCCAGCCTTTCTTCTTGTTCATGCTCTTCTCGACCTGGTGGCCGGCGTAGGCGCCGCCGGCCGCACCGACGACGGTCATCGCGGTGTTGCCGCGCCCCTTGCCGAGCTGGCTGCCGACCAGCGCGCCGCCGACGCCGCCAGCGACCGCGCCGACGCCGGAGGCATTGCCCTCGGTCTCGTAGTAATTGACGCTGGCCACCTTTCCGCATTCCGGGCAGGCCGCCGCCGCATGCATCGGCGCCGCCAGGGCGAGGGCGGTGAGCGGCAGCAGGACGAGTGATTTCAGAAGGCCGTTTGTGCGCATGGCTGACTCCTTCGGAAGAATGGTTCGAACGGCAAATATAGCTGAAAAGCCCGCCGCCCGGGGAGTGCCGGCGTCATCGGGCGAAGCCGAGCCGGCGCAGATCCTGCTGGACCATGCCGGCGAGCAGGGCCTGGCCATCGGCATTCGGATGCAGCGCATCCAGCTTGAGCGCCGGATCGGAGAGCACCCTGGCCAAGGCGTCCTCGATTAGCGGCACCCGTGCCTCCTTCGCCAGCTCGGCATAGAACGGCGCCGCGGAAAGGCTCTGGAACACTGCGCCGGCGAGGCTTGGTCGCGGCGTCGCCAGAAGCACGGCAAGGCTGCCGCGCGCACGTATCTGATCGAGGATGCGCGCCAGATCGGCGCGGGTCTGCGCTTCCGGCAGGCGATGCAGCATGTCATTGCCGCCCAGCTCCACCAGCACGAGGCGCGGCGCATGGGCATCCAGCAAGGCCGGCAGGCGCGCCAGCGCATCGCGGCTCTTGTCGCCGCTGACGCCAGCGTTGATGACCCGCCAGCCGGTGCGTTCCGCCAGGTGTGCCGGCCAGGCTTGCGCCGGTGTCAGGCCATAGCCGGCGCTGAGACTGTCGCCGAGAACCAGCACCGCCGTGCCGGGTGGCAGCGGTTCGGCCTTGTCGGGCGCGCAGCCGGCGCACAGCGCGAGACAGGCGGCGAGCAGCCGGATGTGCGAGACACTCACGGCCTGTGGACGGCGTCCAGGCGGCCGAGTGTCGCGCGCCAGTCCTGTCGCTCGCTGCGTTTCGGGTTCATCGGGTCTCGCAAGGCGTTGGAACGGGGCTGCCGGCTGCCGCGCTGCCTCGGGCAGCAGGGCGTCCGGTTGGTTGCGTGCGTGGATCGGGCCGCCCGCGACATGCCGTTCAGGTGGCGTTTGCCCGTGCGCGCGATGTGGCGCGGGCCGGCGGGCGGCGCCGCGCTTGCCGCGCCAGCAGCGGCTGCAGGTAACGGCCGGTATGGCTGCCGGATTGCAGGGCGACGGCCTCTGGGGTGCCCTGGGCGATGATGCGGCCACCGCCGTCGCCGCCCTCCGGCCCGAGATCGACGATCCAGTCGGCCGTCTTGATCACGTCGAGGTTGTGCTCGATGACGACGATGGTGTTGCCGTGGTCACGCAACCGCACGAGGACCTTGAGCAGCATCTCGATGTCCTGGAAATGCAGGCCCGTGGTCGGTTCGTCGAGGATGTAGAGCGTGCGGCCGGTGTCGCGCTTGGACAGTTCCAGCGCCAGCTTGACGCGCTGCGCCTCGCCGCCGGACAGCGTCGTCGCCGACTGGCCGAGCTGGATGTAGCCGAGGCCGACGTCGAGCAGCGTCTCCAGCTTGCGCGCCACCACCGGCACCGGCGCGAAGAAGGCATGAGCCTGTTCGACCGTCATCTGCAGGATTTCGTGGATGGTCTTGCCCTTGTAGCGGATTTCCAGCGTTTCGCGGTTGTAGCGCCTGCCGTGGCAAACGTCGCACGGTACGAAGATATCGGGCAGGAAATGCATTTCCACCTTGATCAGGCCGTCGCCCTGGCAGGCCTCGCAACGGCCGCCCTTGACGTTGAAAGAGAAGCGGCCCGGACCGTAGCCGCGGCTGCGGGCCTCGGGCACGCCGGCGAACAGTTCGCGGATCGGCGTCAGCAGGCCGGTATAGGTAGCCGGGTTGGAGCGCGGCGTGCGGCCGATCGGCGCCTGATCAACGCTGATCACCTTGTCGAAAAATTCCAGGCCCTCGATCGCCTCGTGCGGCGCCGGCTCGGCCGACGAGCCGTAGAGGTGGCGCGCCGCCGCGGCGTAGAGCGTGTCGTTGATGAGCGTCGACTTGCCCGAGCCGGAAACGCCGGTGACACAGGTAAACAGGCCGACCGGCAGGTCGAGCGCAACCTGCTTCAGGTTGTTGCCGGCGGCGTCGACGATGCGCAGCAGGCGTGCCGGGTCGGGCGGCTGGCGCTTTTGCGGCAGGGCGATGCTGCGCCGGCCGGACAGGTAGGCCCCGGTGAGCGAGTCGGGCTGGGCGGCGATCTGCTGCGGCGTGCCCTCGGCGACGATGCGGCCGCCATGTTCGCCCGCGCCCGGCCCCATGTCCACGACATGGTCCGCCGAGGCGATGGCTTCCTCGTCGTGCTCGACCACGATGACCGTGTTGCCCTGGTCGCGCAGTTCGGCCAGCGTGGCAAGCAGGCGCGCGTTGTCGCGCTGGTGCAGTCCGATCGAGGGTTCGTCGAGCACGTACATCACGCCGGTCAAGCCCGAACCGATCTGGCTGGCCAGGCGGATGCGCTGTGCCTCGCCGCCCGAGAGCGTTTCCGCCGAGCGGTCGAGCGACAGGTAGTCGAGGCCGACATTGATGAGGAAAGTCAGGCGCGCGGTGATTTCCTTGACGATCTTCTCGGCCACCTGCGCCTTGTGTCCGGTCAGTGCCAGCAGGTTGAAATAGTCCCGCGCGGCGACCAGGGGCAGGGCGCTCAGTTGCGGCAGGTTGCGCGCGCCGATCAACACGTGGCGCGCCTCGCGGCGCAGGCGGGTGCCCTCGCATTCGGGGCACGGCCGATTGTTCAGGTACTTGGCCAGCTCTTCGCGCACGGCGATGGAGTCGGTTTCCTTGTAGCGGCGCTCCAGGTTGTTCACGATGCCCTCGAAGGCATGTTCGCGCACCGTGCTGCGGCCGTTCTCGGAAAGGTAGCGGAAGGCGATATTTTCGTGGCCCGAGCCGTTGAGCAGAACCTGCTGCACCGGCGCCGCCAGGTCCTCGTAGGCCGCTTCGATGTCGAAATCGTAGTGCCGGGCGAGGCTCGACAGCAACTGGAAATAGAACTGGTTGCGCTTGTCCCAGCCGCGGATTGCACCGGCGGCGAGCGACAGATGCGGATAGGCCACGACCCGCGCCGGGTCGAAAAAGGTGATTTGGCCGAGCCCGTCGCACTTCGGGCAGGCGCCCATTGGGTTGTTAAAGGAGAACAGGCGCGGCTCAAGTTCCTGCAGCGCATAATTGCAGGCCGGGCAGGCGAAGCGCGCCGAGAACAGGTGCTCGGCGCCGGAATCCATTTCGACGGCCAGCGCGCGGCCGTCGGCGTGGCGCAGCGCCGTCTCGAACGATTCTGCCAGGCGCTGGCGCGCGTCGACGCGGGCCTTGAGGCGGTCCACCACGACGTCGACCGAGTGTTTGCTGTTCTTCGCCAGTTTCGGCAGGGCGTCGATGTCATGCACCTTGCCGTCCACGCGCAGCCGCACGAAGCCCTGCGCGCGCAACTCCGCAAACAGATCCAGCTGCTCGCCCTTGCGTCCGGCTACCACCGGCGCGAGGATCATCAGCCGGGTGTCCTCGGGCAACGCCAGCACGTGATCCACCATTTGCGCGACGCTTTGCGCATCGAGCGGCTGGCCATGCTCCGGGCAATGCGGCGTGCCGGCGCGCGCGAAGAGCAGGCGCAGGTAGTCGTGGATCTCGGTGACGGTGCCGACGGTGGAGCGCGGGTTGTGGCTGGTAGCTTTCTGCTCGATGGCGATGGCCGGCGACAGCCCTTCGATCAGGTCGACATCCGGTTTTTCCATGAGCTGCAGGAACTGCCGCGCGTAGGCCGAAAGCGACTCGACGTAGCGGCGCTGGCCCTCGGCGTAGAGGGTGTCGAAGGCGAGCGAGGACTTGCCCGAGCCGGACAGTCCGGTGATGACCGTCAGGCGGTTGCGCGGCAGGTCGAGGTTGAGGTTCTTCAGGTTGTGCGTACGTGCACCCCGAATGCGTATCCTGGCTTCGGCGCCGCCCTCGTCGAGGCGCGCATCGGTCCGAACCGGAACGCCGCGTTGCTTGGTCTTGTCCATGGAGGCACAGGGTCAAAAGGGCAATCTGCTAATATACGCAAATCCGCAGTCTCAAGCCAAGCCTCATTTCATGTCTTCCCCAGCGTCCGACCGCATGACCCGGCTGGAACTTCGCGCCGGCCTTTCACTGGCGTCGATTTTTGCGCTGCGCATGCTCGGGCTGTTCCTCGTCCTGCCGGTGTTTGCCGTCACGGCGCGCCAACTGCCGGGTGGCGACAATCTGACCCTGATCGGCATCGCGCTGGGAATCTACGGACTGACGCAGGCGGCGCTGCAATTGCCTTTCGGCATGGCCTCGGATCGCTATGGCCGCAAGAAAGTGATTGTCATCGGGCTCCTGTTGTTCGCGGCCGGCAGCTTCGTTGCCGCCGCCGCGCCGGACATCTGGTGGACCATCATCGGTCGCGCCCTGCAGGGTGCAGGGGCGATTTCCGCAGCGGTCACCGCGTTGGCGGCCGACCTCACGCGCGAGCAGCACCGCACCAAGGTGATGGCGCTGATCGGTTCCAGCATCGGATTGATGTTTGCCGTCTCGCTGGTCGCCGCGCCGGCGCTCAACGCCGTGATTGGCCTGGCCGGGATCTTTGCCCTGACCGGCATGCTTGCCCTGGTGGCGATCCTGCTGGTGACGCGGATCGTGCCGGACCCGCCGCCGCCCGAACATGACGGGCCTGCGCCGGCGGGATTCATGGATGTGCTGCTCGACGCGCAGTTGCTGCGGCTGAATTTCGGCATCCTGACGCTGCATTTCATCCAGATGGCGATGTTTGTCGTGGTTCCGGGCGCGATCGTCGCCACCGGCGGCCTGCCGGTGGCCGAGCACTGGAAGGTCTACCTGCCGGTGGTGCTGGCGAGCTTCGTCCTGATGCTGCCACCGATCTTCTATGCCGAGCGGCGTGCACGCATGAAGCCGGTTTTCATCGCTTCGGTGCTGGTCCTGCTGCTCGCCCAAGGGGGGTTCCTGTTCGGCGCCGGCATGTTCCGTTCGCTGGTGGCGAACCTGGTGGTGTTCTTCGTCGTTTTCAATATCCTCGAGGCGAGCCTGCCTTCGCTCGTCTCGCGCATCGCCCCGCCGCGCGCCAAGGGTACGGCGCTGGGGATCTACAACACGACGCAGTCGCTCGGGCTCTTTCTCGGCGGTGCCGCGGGCGGCGTGCTCGCGCAGCATTACGGCGCCGCCGGCGTGTTCGGCGTCGGTATCGTGCTGGCATTGATCTGGTTGGTGATCGCGGTTACGATGCAGGCGCCGCCCGTGGTGGCGCTGCGCGAATTCTTCGTCCAGCCGGGTGTGGACATCGTGTCGCTGCGCGAACAGCTGGCGGGTCTGCCCGGCGTGCGCGAGGCGGTGGTCGAGCCGGGAAGGCGGATCGCCTATTTGAAGGTCAATCTGGAGCATTGGGACGAACGGCGCGTGCGCCGCTTACTCGGAGGGGAAGCATAAATGGCATCGGTCAACAAAGTGATTCTGGTCGGCAACCTGGGCGCGGACCCGGAGAGTCGCTACGCGCCGAGCGGCGACGCTATTTGCAACATCCGCATCGCGACGACCGACACGTGGAAGGACAAGACCACCGGCGAGAAGAAGGAAGCGACGGAATGGCATCGCGTGTCCTTCTTCGGCAGGCTGGCGGAGATCGCCGGCCAGTACCTCAAGAAGGGCAGCCAGGTCTACATCGAAGGCAGTCTGCGCACGCGCAAGTGGCAGGACAAGGACGGGCAGGATCGTTACACCACGGAAATCCGCGCAGACGAGATGAAGATGCTCGGCAGCCGCCAAGGTTCCGGCGAGGCGCCGCCGCGCGAACGCGAGGCGGCATCGGCGCCGGTGGCTGGCGCGGCAAGCGGCGGCAAGAAAGCGCCGTCGAACTTCGGTGACATGGACGACGACATCCCGTTCTAAGCTCGTACCGTAAGCGTTACGCAAGGCGGCGAGCCGAAAATGGCACCATCCGCCTTGCCCTGACCGCAATGCCGCAAGCCGATTCCCCCCACAAGAGCGGCACACCCGCGCTGGCCCTCGCCGCGCTCGGCGTCGTCTACGGCGACATCGGCACCAGCCCGCTGTACGCCCTCAAGGAAGCCTTCGCCGGTACCCACCCGGTACCCTATTCGCCGGACAACGTGGTCGGCATCCTGTCGCTCATCCTGTGGGCCTTGATCGTCGTCGTGGCGGTCAAGTACGTCACCTTCATCATGCGCGCCGACAACCGCGGCGAGGGCGGCATCATGGCGCTGATCGCCCTGGCGCTGGCGGACGCGAAAGGCAATCCGCGCCAGGAGCGCTGGATCATGATGATCGGCATCCTCGGCGCGGCGATGTTCTTCGGCGACGGCATGGTAACGCCGGCCATCTCCGTGCTCTCCGCCGTCGAAGGCCTGGAGGTGGCGACGCCGGCGCTCAAGCCGTTCATCATTCCGGTGGCGCTGCTGGTGCTGTTCCTGCTTTTCTTCGTGCAAAAGAAGGGGACCGCCCGCGTCGGCGCCTTGTTCGGGCCGGTGATGCTGGCGTGGTTCGGCTCGCTGGCCGTGCTCGGCGTCTACAATCTGGTGCAGAGCCCTGCGGTGCTTAGAGCCATCAATCCGCTCTACGGCCTCGGCTTCCTCGCGCACAACCCGGGCATCGCCCTGATTGCCATGGGGGCGGTGGTGCTCTCCGTTACCGGCGCCGAGGCGCTTTACGCCGACATGGGCCATTTTGGCCGCAAGCCGATCCAGCTGGCCTGGTTCAGTTTCGTCCTGCCGGCGCTGCTGCTGAACTACTTTGGCCAGGGGGCGCTGCTGCTGCGCGACCCGCAGGCCATCAGCAATCCGTTTTACCTGTCGGCGCCGAACTGGGCGCTCTACCCGTTGATCGCGCTGTCCACCCTGGCGACCGTGATTGCCTCGCAGGCGGTGATTACCGGCGCGTTTTCCATCACCCGCCAGGCCATGCAGCTGGGCTTCGTGCCGCGCGTCGAGGTGCAGCACACCTCGGACAAGGAGCAGGGGCAAATCTACCTGCCGGGCGTGAACTGGGGTCTGATGCTGGCCGTGATGGTGCTGGTGCTCGGTTTCCGCTCGTCCAGCAACATGGCAGCGGCCTACGGACTGGCGGTGACCGGCGACATGGTCATCACCTCGCTGCTGGCCATGGTGGTGGCGGCGAAGGGTTGGGGCTGGGGCTGGCCGCGGGCGGCGGCGCTGTTCGCCTGGTTCCTCGCCGGGGAATTGGTGTTCCTTGTCGCCAACGTCGAAAAGATTCCCGACGGCGGCTGGTTTCCCCTGGCGGTCGGCGTGGTCGTGTTCACCCTCATGACAACCTGGAAGCGCGGTCGGCAGCTGCTGTTCGAGCGCATGCAGGCCGACGCCTTCGACCTGCACGGCTTCATCGGCAGCCTGAAGTTCGCCCCGCCGCCGGTTGTGCCGGGCACGGCGGTCTTCATGACCTCCAACCCCGCTGGCGTGCCGCACGCCCTGCTGCACAACCTTATGCACAACAAGGTCCTGCACGAACGCGTCGTGCTGCTCACGGTGCAGGTGCACGACGTGCCTTATGTTCCGGAACTGGACCGTACCGAGGTGCACCGCATCGACGCACAGTTCTGGCAGGTGATCGTCCAATACGGATTCAAGGACGAGCCGGACATCCCGGCGGCGCTCGGCCAATGCGGCGAGGCGGGCTTGCGTTTCGAAATGATGGAGACGTCGTTCTTCCTCGGCCGCGAGACGGTGATCGCGCGCCTGCAGGTGAAGTCCGAGATGGCCTACTGGCGCGAGAAGCTGTTCGTCGCCATGTTCCGCAACGCCGGCAGCGCCACCACCTTCTTCAAGATCCCGTCGAATCGCGTGGTCGAGCTGGGGACGCAGGTCGAACTGTAGCTACAGCCGGCGAATCTTCTCCAGCAGCGCTGTCGTCGAGCGCTCGTGGCGGAACGGAATCGAATGGACCCGGCCGCCGCGCGCCAACACCTCGTCGGCGCCGACGATGTTTTGCGGCGCCCAGTCGCCTCCTTTTGCCAGCACGTCCGGGCGCACCAGCCGGATGAGTTCCAGCGGCGTGTCCTCATCGAAGGCGACGACCAGCGACACGCTCTCCAGTGCCGCCAGCACAGCCATGCGATCGGCCACGCCGTTGACCGGACGGTCGTCGCCCTTGCCGAGGCGCTTCACCGAGGCATCCGAATTGACGCCGACGACGAGGCTGGCGCCAAGGGCGCGTGCCTGCGCCAGGTAGCTGACGTGGCCGCGATGCAGGATGTCGAAGCAGCCGTTGGTGAACACCAGCGGGCGAGGCAGGGCGGCGACGCGTCCGGCGAGCCTGCCGGGCGGGCACAGCTTGGCTTCGAAAACGGGGGGAGCGGAAGGCATCGGCGCGGCGCTACTTGGCGGCCGGCGCCTTGGCGTCCTCCGCCGGACGGTTGTCGAGCCGGCGCGCCTCGTCGTCACCGATGAAATCGAAAACGCGCACGACCTTCTGCACGCCCGCGGTCGTGCGGGCGATCTCGGTTGCGGCATCGCCTTCGGCGCGCGTCACCAGGCCCAGGAGGAAGACGACGTTCGCCTCGGTGATGACTTTGACATGGTTGGGCGAAAACTTGTTGGCCTCGATGAAGCGGCCCTTCACCTTGGCGGTGACGTACGAGTCGTTGCTGCGCGCGCCAAAGCTGCTGGCGCCGGCCACCTGGATTTCGTTGGTGACCGCCTTGACGTTCGGCACGCCGGCGACGGCCTTCTCGATGTCGGCCCTGGCGGTGGCGTCCGGCGCCTCGCCGGTGAGCAGCACCTTCATGTTGTAACTGGTGATGTTGATGTGCGCCTTATCACCATGCTTGTCGTTGATGCGGTTGAGGCCGCGGATCTCGATGGCCTCGTCGGCCAGGTAGGTTTCCGCGGTACGCCGGTCGGCGATCATCAGCGCGCCGGCGCCGACGCCGGTGGCGACGGCCGGAAAGCAGCCCTGCAGTGCCGGCGCGGTCAGCGCGGCAAGGGCGGCGAAAAGGACGGGGGTGCGCAAATTCATGTTTCGTCTCCTAGCAACATGCAATCGATGCCATCGCACAGGCAATGCAGCGTCAGCAGATGGATTTCCTGTATGCGGGCGGTGCGCGGCGAGGGCACGCAGATGCTCACGTCCGTCTCGCGCAGCAGCGCCGCCATCTTGCCGCCATCCTTGCCGGTCAGGGCCACCACGCGCACGTCGTGTTCGTGCGCGGCGCGGATTGCCTCGATGACATTCGGCGAGTTGCCGCTGGTCGAGATCGCCAGCAGCACGTCGCCGGCCTGGCCCAGCGCACGCACCTGCTTGGCGAAAACCTGGTCGAAGGCGTAGTCGTTGGCGATCGAGGTCAGCGTCGAGGTGTCGGTGGTCAGTGCGACGGCCGCCAGCGGCGGGCGCTCCTTCTCGAAGCGGTTGAGCAGTTCGGCGGCGAAATGCTGCGAGTCGGCGGCCGAACCGCCATTGCCGCAGGCCATGATCTTGTTGCCGCCGAGCAGGGTTGCAACCATCGCTTCCACCGCCAGGGCGATCGGGCCGGCGAGCGCTTCCATGGCGGCGAGCTTGGCCTGTGCGCTGTCGTTGAAATGCTGGGAGATGCGGGCGACGAGATTGGTCATTGGGCTGTGCGGTCTGGCGCGTTCGCCGCGAATTTTAACATGCAGGCCGCGCACCGACGGCGTCGTCACAGGACGACATACACGTCGACCAGGATGCGTTTCCACGGATCGCGATGGCGGTGCAGGCGCGCGATGCGCGCCTCGACGCGGCCGCCACCGTCGATTTCCGCGGCGACGGCGCGGTTTTCCGCGCGCGGCAGGTAGCCGAGACGGCGGCCGCGCCATTCCACGCGCACGGCGTTGCTGTCGTGGCGGTTGTCCGCTTCGCGCGCGAGCACCAGCGCGTCGCCGGCCTGCATCTCGTCCCAAAGCGCTTTGCCGGCATAGAACTGGAAGCCGGCCAGCGGCGAGCTTTGCACCAGCACCTTGATCGATTCGGCGCGCGCCGGCAGGACCAGGAAGAGTGCCAGCGCAAGGAAGAGGCCACGATGGGCAAGTTCCTGTCGCGAGCGCCCGCGCTGCGGCGAAAGGGACGCGTCGTCAGCTGCCGTGCGCTTAGCTGGCCTCGAAGGCATTGCGAATCCAGTCGATGGCCGCGCCGTCCAGCAGCACCGCGTCGAAGCGACAGGCGGGCAGCGGTTTGCCGGCCAGATAGTGATTGGCGGCAAGCACCAGGCGTCGCTGCTTGGCCGGCGTGATGCTCGCCGCGGCGCCGCCGAAGTGGCGGTTCGTGCGCAGGCGCACTTCGACGAAAACCAGCGTTGCGCCATCACGGCAAACGAGATCGATTTCGCCGCCGCGGCAGCGATGGTTTCTCGCGATCACTGTGAGTCCCTGCCGTTCGAGGAAATCCGCCGCCCGTGCCTCGGCGGCGGCGCCGGCCGTGCTCATGGCTTGCGCCCGGCGGCGCGGCGCCCGACAATGCGGGCGAGCGGATCAACCATGGCAGCGCGATGAAGCATCAGGGGACGGAAGCGGTAGTCAAGACGGCGGCATTATATGTGGTCGCCACGCCGCTGGGAAATCTCGGCGACATCAGCAGCCGGGCGCTGGCGGTGCTGCGCGGCGCCGACGCCGTCGCCTGCGAGGATACGCGGCACACGCGCAAGCTGCTCGATCATTTCGGCATCCGCGCCGAGACCTTTTCACTGCACGAGCACAACGAGGCCGCCGCGGCCGCGCGGCTGCTCGGCCTGTTGCGCGAAGGACGCACCGTGGCGCTGGTGTCGGACGCCGGTACGCCGGCGGTCTCCGACCCGGGCGCGCGCGCCGTGGCGGCGGTGCGCGAAGCCGGCTTCGAGGTGTTCCCCGTACCCGGCCCGAATGCGGCCATCGCCGCGCTCTCGGCCTCCGGCCTCACCGATCCGCATTTTCTTTTTTACGGCTTCCTGCCGACGAAGCAGGCGGCGCGGCGCAAGGCCGTTGCCGCCCTGAAGGGGCTGCCCTGCGCGCTGGTCTTCTACGAGGCGCCGCATCGCATCGAGGAAACCGTCGCCGATCTGGCGGCGGAACTGCAGCCGCAGCGCAGCCTGGTCATCGCCCGCGAGCTGACCAAGCTGTTCGAGTCGATCGTCAGGCTGCCGCTCGCCGAGGCGCCGGCCTGGCTGGCGGCGGACGAGAACCGCCGCCGCGGCGAGTTCGTGCTGGCCGTCGCCGCGCCGCCGCCGCTTGAGGGCATCGCCGTCGAGGCCGCGCGCGTGCTCGACTTGCTGCTGGCCGAGTTGCCGCTCAAGCAGGCGGTAAAGCTGGCGGCGGAGATCACCGGCATGCCGAGGAACGCGCTCTACGACCTGGCCCTGGCGCGGCGCGACGGGAAATGAGGAAGGTATAATTTCGCCGCATGCAGACGATCACGCTGATCCGCCCCGACGACTGGCACCTGCACCTGCGCGACGATACGGCGCTGGCGGCCGTGGTGCCGCACACGGCGCGGCAGTTTGCCCGCGCCATGGTCATGCCCAACCTGAAACCGCCGGTGGCCACGACGGCGCAGGCGGCCGCCTACCGCCAGCGCATTCTCGCCGCCCTGCCGGAGGGGCTGGGCTTTGCCCCGTTGATGACGCTGTACCTGACGGACAACACGCCGGTGCAGGAAGTCGACGACGCCAGGGCGTCCGGCATCGTGCATGGCGTGAAGTATTACCCGGCGGGCGCCACCACCAACTCGGATGCCGGCGTGACCGCCATCGAGAAATGCTTCGCCGTGCTGGCGCGCATGGAGGAAGCCGGTCTGCCGCTGCTGGTGCATGGCGAGGTCACCGATGCGGAGGTCGACATTTTCGACCGCGAACGCATCTTCATCGAACGCGTCCTGGCGCCGCTGCTGCGGCGCTTTCCCGCCCTGCGCGTCGTGCTGGAGCACATCACCACGCGGGAGGGCGTGCAGTTCGTCGAGTCGATGGGGCCGAACGTCGCGGCGACGATCACGGCGCACCACCTGCTGCTGAACCGCAATGCCCTGCTGGCCGGCGGCATTCGTCCGCACCACTATTGCCTGCCGGTGCTGAAGCGCGAGAGCCACCGCCAGGCGCTGCTGGCCGCGGCTACGTCCGGCAACGCGAAGTTCTTCCTCGGCAGCGATTCGGCGCCGCACGCACGCCACGCCAAGGAATCCGGCTGCGGCTGCGCCGGCTGCTACACCGCGCTGACTGCGCTCGAACTGTACGCGGAAGTCTTCGAGGCGGCCGGCGCGCTCAATCGCCTCGAGGCCTTCGCCAGCTTCCATGGCGCCGATTTCTACAGGTTGCCGCGCAATAGCGCGACGACCACCCTGGAAAAACGGCCCTGGCGCGTGCCGCAGCATCTGCCCCTCGGCGATGAGCTGCTGGTGCCGCTGCGCGCCGGCGAAGCCCTGCAATGGAAACTGAAGGAGTGAACATGCGCGCCTGGCCATTCGCGATCGCCCTCCCGCTGCTCGCCGGCTGTGTTGAAGACAGCGCCACGCTGCAACTGGCCGGACCGGAGCATGCCCTCACGGTGCAGCTGCGCCAGCCCTACTTCTGGCGCAAGACGGTGGACGTTGAAGTCCTGATGTCGCGGCAGCCGGACTGCCTGCGCCGCAGCCGGCTCGATCCGATGGCGCTGGCGGAAGTCGGTGTCGAGGTGTGGCGCCCGGACGAGGGCGAGTTCGCCGAACCGATCCTGCTGCTCAAGCAGGGCGCCCAGTACCATGCCGTCAGCACGAAGACCTGCGAGATGCAGCGCTTCAGGACGCCGCCGCAGAAACCCGGCGCGCGCGTCGGCACCTTCCGCCTCGAAGGCGAACGGCTGAAATTCGCGGCCGCGCCGGTTTCCCGGCCGGCAGCGGCGCCGCTCAACCCGCCACCGGCTGCGCCGCCGCAGTAAGCTTTTCCTCCCGCTCCGCGCGCAGGGCGGCGCGCCGGCCGCGCACGACGTCGACGCCGGCGACCAGCAGCAGGCCAACGACGAAATAGGCGCCGGTGAAAAGTATCGCCAGGCGGTGATCGCCGCCCGACAGCCAGTTGACCAGGCCATAGGTGAGCGGGCCGAAGATCGACGCCAGCTTCACCGCGAAGCCCCACAGGCCGAAGAATTCCGCCAGCCGCGACGGCGGCGCGAGGAAACCCACCATGGCGCGTCCGGCCGACTGCGAGGCGCCCATGCACAGGCCGGCAATGTTCGCCGCCACCCAGAACAGCGCCGCACCTTCGGCCAGATAGGCCAGCGCCACCATGACGATCCAGCCCGCCAGCGTCGCCGCGATTGCGCGCACGTGGCCGATGCGATCCTGCACGTAGCCGAAGCAGAAGGCGCCGACGGCGGCAGTGAGGTTTACCACCAGGATCAGCACCAGTGTCTCCTGCGTTGAGAAATGCATCGCCTCCTGCGCGTAGATCGCGGCCAGCGTGATCACCGCCGCGATGCCGGCCTGGTAGAACAGCGTGCACACCAGGAAGCGCGACAGGTCGCGAAAGCGGCGTGCGTGATGCAGCGTGCCCGCCAGCCGCGACCATGCGGTATGGAAAATGCTTCCCGCCGTCGCCTGCGGCCGGGCGCGCTCGCGCAGAAAAGCGAAGGTCGGAAGGCTGGCCACGGCGAACAGGGCGGCGGTGATGAGCATCGTTTCCGGCACGGCTTCCGCCGTGGCGCGGCCGGCCGATTTGGCCTGGCCGAGCCAGGCGAGGCAGGCACCAAGCGAGAGCAGGCCGCCGAGATAGCCCAGGCTCCAGCCCCAGCCGGAGACGCGCCCCATGGCGCGGCTGCTCGCCAGCTCGGGAAGGAAAGCGGCGATCAGGTTCTCGCCGGTGCCGAAGAAATAGTTGGAGGCGATGACGCAGGCGACGGCAACCGCCAGCGTGCCGGGGCCGGTGAAGTAGAGCGCCGCGGTGAAGATCACGCAGCCCGCCGTGGTGAAGGCGAGCAGCCGCTTCTTGGCGGCGCGCGCATCGGCCCAGGCGCCGACGAGCGGTGCGGTGAGCACGATCAGGGCGTAGGAAACCGCCAGCGTCGCCGTCCAGGCGAGTGTCGCCCACGGCGCGCGTTCCGCCACCACGGCGACGAAGTAGGCGTTGAAGACGGCGGTGATCACCACCGTGGTGTAGCCCGAGTTGGCGAAGTCGTACATCGCCCAGGCCCACGCTTCGCGCGGCCTTACGTCGTCGGTCAGCGTGCGGGAGCGTTTTTGGGTTGCCATCGGGGGCGCGCAGGACGGGGTGGACGATTATGCAAGGCGCCGCGGTGCACCGCAACCGGGCGCCGGCCGGGCGCGGCGAAATCCTCGGCGCCGCGCACGGGGCATGGTCGTGGCACAATATGCAATGCGCGTGGCGGGCGGGTTTGGCGCCGGGGCAGGGCAGACGGGTGCAACTCGATTCAGGTGGGGACTCGCATGGAAAATATGCTGCGGGGGATGCGGTTTCGTCTTTTCGGGTGGCTTCGCGGCGCGGCGTTGGCGCTTTTTGCCGCCGGCTTTGCGCCACAGCTCTTCGCGGCCCCCGGGGACATTGATGCAACGTTCGGCGTGCGCGGTTGGCGGGTGGTCGAGGAAGCGGAAGTCGGTTGGGCGGTCGGGCTGGCGCTGGACCCGGGCGGCAACTCATACACTGCCGCTACCGTCTGTACCGCGCATTATTGCCGTCTTGCCGTTCTCAAGCTCGATGCCAACGGCAATCGTGCAAACGGATTCGGCGCGGAGGGAATGCAAATATTCGACCTGAGCGGGACCGGACACGACCGTGCCGGCGCCCTCGCGCTCGACAGCTCCGGGAACGTGTATGTCGCCGGCAGCGCCGGCTTGCCCGGTGGCATCTATCCGTCGCAGTTCGGCATAGTCAAACTCGACGGCAGCGGCAACCCGGTGCCGACTTTCGGTGTTGGAGGGAAGGTTGTCCTTCCCCTTCCCGACGGTTTGTCACCTACAAGTGCAGATGCCAGCGCGATTGCGCTCGACGCACATGGAAATATCTACGTGGCGGGTAATGAGAACAGCAACTCGGTTGTGTTCAAGCTTGACGGCAACGGCAGTCCGGTAACGGGCTTCGGTGTTGCCGGCAAGGCAACCATAGGCGGCGGCATCGGTGGTCCCACCGGCGTCAATGCGCTCATCATCGATGCGAGAGGAAACAGCTATCTGGCGGGGCGTGTAACGAGGCCGGGGTCTGGCTTTATCGGCAGGCCTCAGTTCGCGTTGTTCAAACTGGATGCCGATGGCAACGGCGCGGCGGGCTTCGGTGCCGGTGGGCGAAAGCTCATCGATCTTGACGCTTCCAGCCAATTTGACGGCTTCGCTGGCGCCTTGGCGTTGGACGAGACGGGGAACATCATTGCCGCCGGGACTACCGGGGACTTCAGAAAATTCGTTGTGGTCAAGGCCGATGTCGACGGCAATCCGGTTGCGGGTTTCGGCGTCGATGGCAAGCGGGTCATTGACGTCGGGTCGCACCTCGCCGCAAACGGAATCGCGCTGGATCGGCGCGGGAACATCATCGTTGCCGGCGGGGGCGAGAGCCGTTCAGTGGTGCTCCAACTCGATCCTGCCGGCAGCCTGATGGTCACCTTCGGCAGCGGCGGCATGAAATTCCTGAGCGAAGCGGACGGCATTGCCTTCGTTGCCAAAGCGATCGCAATCGATGCGGGTGATCGCTTGGTCCTCGCGGGCTCCGGGGACATTCTCGTCGGGAATACCTACCAACCCCACGTCGCCCTGACTCGACTGCACGGCGGGGCGGTTGCGCTCCTGCAGCAATCCGGCTGGTGGTGGAATCCGGCCGAAGACGGGCGCGGCTTCTTTCTCGAAACGAACGCGGCAGGCCGGATCTTCTTCGCCAGTTATCTCTATGCCGTCAATGGACGCGCAACCTGGTATGCGTCATCGCTGGGCTATGGCGCCGGCGCGTTTGCTGGAACCCTCGACGCCTATGGCGGCGGGCAGACGCTTGCGGGCGCTTACCAGCCGCCGGTCGTTTCAGTCGGCGCCGGCGGAAGCATTAACCTGAGCTTCTCCGATGCCACCCACGGGGTGCTCGCCTGGGCCGGAGGGACGACGCCGATCGAGCGTTTCGTCTTCGCTGACGACAGCGCGCCACCGGCCTTCCAGCCGCAGCGCGGCTGGTGGTGGCATCCGGCGGAAAGCGGCCGCGGATTCTCGCTCGAAGTGCAGGGCAGCACCGTGTTTCTTTCCGGCTACATGTATGCCGCCGATGGCAGCCCGATCTGGTACCTATCCAGCGGCAGTCTCGTCGACCGGAGCTATCAGGGCAGCTGGACGGAGTACGCAAACGGGCAGACCCTCGGCGGCCCGTATCAGCCACCCGCCCAGATCAACGCTGACGCGGGGGCGGTTTCCATCATCTTCTCAAGTCCTGTCGCCGGCCTCATGACTCTGCCGGACGGCCGGCGGATCGAGATTGTCCGTTTCGTGTTTTAGGGCCCGCGGCTGTTGCCGGACGCGTGAGTTGCCCGGCTCGTGCGAACGGGCGCCGGCATGGCTGCCGCGTTTCGGCTAAACTCGCGGCGCGCCGCTTGGCGCATGTGACTTTCCGACAAACCATTCGAGACCAGCGCAATGTCCGGACATTCATTTCACGTTCACGGGCCCCACGATCATGCGGTCGAACATGCCGGCCATGATGCGGGGGACGCCTTCGCTTCGCGCATTGCCGCCATGACGGCGGTGCTTGCGACCATCGGCGCACTGTTCAGCTACCAGGGTGGCAAGACACAGAACGACGCCCTCATCTACAAGAACGAGGCGGCGATCAGGAAAACCGAAGCATCCAACCAATGGAACTACTACCAGGCCAAGAGCGCCAAGCAGAACATGGCCGAGCTGGCGATCACCCTCTCGGCCGGCGAGGCGCGCGAGCGCTATCGCACCGAAGTCGAGCGCTACAAGGCCGAGAAGGGCGAGATCAAGGGAAAGGCCGAAGCGCTGGAAGCCGCCTCCGACGCCGCCGAAAAGCAGAGCGAGCGCGCCATGCACGAGCATCACCGCTGGGCGCAGGCGATGACCGCCTTGCAGGTCGCCATTTCGCTCGCCGCCATCACGCTCCTGTCGCGCCGGGTGTGGATGCAGTGGACGGCCGTCGGTGTTGCCGTTGTCGGCTGCGCCGTCGGTGTAATGGCGCTGCTGCACGTCTGAGCAAAAAAAGAGGCCCCGCCGAAGCGGGGCCTGCAATGGAAGCGGAGGTTCGAGATGGCTCCTGCTAAGAAAGCCGCATTCCGTTCCACGCATATTTTCGGTTGAGCCCGCCGGCAGATCAAGGTGGGCCTGAAAATATTTTGTAAGGCATTGAAAATAAACAATGTAGCCGAGATATAATGGCCTTGGAAGTCCGCCAGGCAGCCGCTGTGCGCCTAGTGCGCATGGAGGAAAGTCCGGGCCCCGCAGAGCAGGATGCCGGCTAACGGCCGGGCGCCGTGAGGCGATGGAAAGTGGCACAGAAAATAACCGCCCAAGTCCGCAAGGACCGGCAAGGGTGAAAAGGCGGGGTAAGAGCCCACCGCAGTCCGTGGTAACACGGCTGGCACGCTAAACCCCATCCGGGGCAAGGCCAAATAGGGAAGCGATGGCGCTGCTCGCGCCGCTTCCGGGTAGGCTGCTAGAGCGCCGCGGTAACGCGGCGCCCAGAGGAATGGCTGCCGGGCAGCTTCGGCTGCCTTACAGAACCCGGCTTATCGGCGGACTTCCACTCCCCCCCCTCGCGAGACCGCGACGTTGTCGGTTACTCCTCATGTTCAACATTCAATGTGCATTCTATTGCCATTGTTTTTAAAGGATAATTGTTTTCTCGTTTTCGTCTCAAGACACCCTCTTAAGTCGTTGTTGCGAATGGAAAAAACCGCAACACTCTGCTTGACCCGCCGTCTCGTTTGAACTAAAGTGGGAAATAGTGGAAAAAAGTGGGAACTAGCCTTATCGGGTTCCCGGCGCATAGAGGGGGTTGAATGTTCCAGGGTGCGGCTGCGCTGAATCTCGACGCGAAAGGACGCCTGGCGGTGCCGTCGCGGCATCGCGACAGCCTGGCGGCGCCGGCCAATGGAACGTTAGTGCTCACTGCGCATCCGCACCGCTGTCTTCTGCTCTATCCCCTGCCGGCCTGGCAACCGATCCGTGACAAGGTCTTGGCGGCGCCCAGCCTCGAGCAGCAATCCGCCTACCTCAAACGCCTGCTCGTCGGCTTCGCCCGCGAGGAGGAGATGGATAGTGCCGGCCGCCTGCTGATTGCCCCCGAATTGCGCCAGTACGCCGGTCTGGAGAAGCAGGTCTGGCTGATCGGCCAGGGAAATCATTTTGAGCTCTGGTCGGACGAGGGGTGGCAAAAGCAGCAGGACGCAATTTTCGCGCTGGGCGACAAGCTCCTGCCGCCGGGCCTGGAGACGCTGACGCTGTGAGCGGTGTCGCGCAGCACAGGACGGTGCTGCTGGAAGAGGCGGTCGAGGCGCTGGCGATCCGGGCCGACGGCAGCTACGTCGATGCGACCTTTGGCCGCGGCGGCCACAGCCGGGGCATTCTCGCCCGCCTCGGCGCGACCGGCCGGCTGCTGGCCCTTGACCGCGACCCGGCGGCGATCGCAGCCGGTGGGGCGCTCGCCGATCCGCGCCTGACGCTGCGGCACGCGGCATTCAGCGGGTTGGCCGCCGAGCTGGCGGCGCAGCGGCTCGACGCAGTGGATGGAGTGTTGCTGGACCTGGGCGTGTCATCGCCGCAATTGGACGAAGCGGAGCGCGGTTTCAGCTTTCGCGCCGACGCACCGCTCGACATGCGCATGGATACGAGCCGCGGCGTGACCGCGGCAGAATGGCTGGCGCAGGCAAGCCGTCAGCAAATCGCGGAGGTGATAAGAAACTATGGCGAAGAACGGTTTGCTAATGCGGTTGCAGCGGCGATTGTTGCTTCTCGGAGCGGGGGGGCTATCGCAACCACACGACAACTTGCCGAGATCGTGGCATCGGCCGTCCGCACGCGCGAGCAGGGCCAGCATCCGGCGACGCGCAGCTTTCAGGCTCTACGGATTCACGTCAATCAGGAGCTTGAGGAATTGTCGCTAGTGCTGCCGCAAGCGGTGGCGGCCCTCAAACCGGGTGGCCGCCTCGTTGTCATCAGTTTTCATTCCCTCGAAGACCGCATCGCCAAACGTTTCCTGCGGGACGAGTCGCGCCCGCCGCAATTGCCGTCGCGGCTGCCCCTGCGCGCCAGCGAATTGCCGCAACCGCGCTTGCGGCTGATCGGCAAGCCGCTGCGGCCGGCCGCGATCGAGGTTGCCGCCAATCCGCGGGCACGCAGCGCGGTGTTGCGCGCGGCCGAAAGGATATGAGCCGGTGCTCCGACTGAATGCCGCCCTGATCTTCCTTGTCCTGGCCAGCGCGCTGGCTTCGGTCGCGTCGCAGCACAAGGCGCGCAAGCTGTTTCAGGAGATGGAGCGAGAGCAGGACCGCATGCGCCAGCTGGAAATCGAGTGGGGCCAGCTGCAGCTTGAACAGAGCACCTGGGCGGCGCATGCGCGCATCGAGAAGATCGCGCGCGAGCGCCTGCACATGAGGCCGCCGGTGGCAGGCCAGGTCATTGCCGTGGATGGTGCGGCGGCAGACGGGCGGGAGGCGGCGCGGTGAAATTCGCCAACAGCCCGCTCCTGTCGCAACTGCTGCCTGCCTGGCGCGCGCGCGTCGTGGTGTTCCTGCTGCTCGGCGCGTTTGCCCTGCTCGCCGGACGCTCGGCCTATCTGCAGGTGGTGCGCAATGATTTCCTCCAGCAAAAGGGCGAGTCCCGCTACTCGCGTGTGATCGAACTGTCGGCGACCCGCGGGCGCATTTCCGACCGCCAAGGCGACGTGCTGGCGGTGTCTACGCCGGTGAAGTCGGTCTGGGCGATTCCCGAGGACGCCCGGCTGACGCCCGCGCAGGGGCGCGAACTGGCGCAACTGCTCGACGTGGATGTACGGGAACTCAATCGCAAGCTGGCGGCGGAGCGCGAGTTCGTCTACCTCAAGCGGCAGATTCCGCCGGATGCGTCCGAGCGGATTGCCGCGCTCAACCTGCCCGGTATCCACCAGCAGCGCGAATACCGGCGCTTCTACCCGACCGGCGAGGTGGCGGCGCACGTCCTCGGTTTCACCGGCGTCGAGGACAAGGGCCAGGAGGGCATCGAACTCGCGATGGAGTCGGCGCTTGCCGGCAAACCGGGCAGCCGCCGCGTCATCAAGGATCGGCTCGGCCAGATCGTGGAGGACGTCGAGAGCATCAAGCCGCCGCGGGACGGCCGCGAAGTCACGCTCGCCCTCGACGCAAAGATCCAGTACCTGGCCTACACCAATCTGAAACAAACGCTGATCGAGCATAAGGCCAAGGCCGGCGGTGTCGTGGTGCTCGACGCCAAGACCGGCGAGATCCTCGCGCTGGCCAACCTGCCGGCCTATAACCCCAACAACCGGACCAAGCTGACCGGCGCGCAGTTGCGCAACCGCGCATTGACGGACGTGTTCGAGCCGGGCTCGACGATGAAGCCGTTCACCGTTGCGCTGGCGCTGGAGAAGGGGCACTACCGTTTCGACTCGCAGATACAGACCGCGCCGGGCCGCCTGACCATCGGCAACGCGACCATCTCCGACGCCCACCCCCACGGCATGCTCACCGTCGCCCAGATCATCCAGAAGTCGAGCAACGTCGGCGCCGCCAAGATCGCCGGCACCTTTGCCCCGGAGGAAATGTGGCAGATGTTCGACGCGCTGGGGTTCGGCCAGCCGATCAAGCTCGGTTTCCCCGGCGAGGTGGGCGGCCGGCTGCGGCCGCACAAGACCTGGCGCCCGATCGAGCAGGCCACCATGTCTTACGGCCACGGCATTTCGGTGACGCTGATGCAACTGGCGCGCGCCTATCTGGTATTTGCCCGCGACGGCGACCTGATTCCGCTGTCTCTGACCCGGCAGGACACGCCGCCGCTCGCGGGCAAATCCGTCTTTTCCGCCCAGACGGCGCGCGACGTCCGCGTCATGCTGGAGATGGCCGTGCAACCCGGCGGCACGGCGCCGAAGGCGCAGATTCCCGGCTACCGCGTCGCCGGCAAGACCGGCACGGCACACAAGCTTGAGGGCGGCAGCTATGCGGATCGATACGTTTCGGCCTTCGTCGGTTTCGCGCCGGTGTCTGACCCGCGCCTGGTGGTGGCGGTGATGATCGATGAACCCTCGGCCGGCCGCTATTACGGCGGCGAGGTGGCGGCGCCGGTCTTTGCGCAGGTGATGGCGGGAAGCCTGCGGACCCTCGGCGTTGCGCCGGATGCGCCGCTGCGTCCCCTGCAGGTGGCGCGCGACGGCAGCCCGGTCGCCGCGCCGGCCGGGCGGGAGCGGCTGTGAATCCGGGTACCGCCCGCGCGATGGAGGTGCTCGACCGGCTGGCGCAACGCGGTGTCCAGGCCCGCCATCTGTGCGCCGATTCGCGCGCGGTCCAGGCAGGGGATGTGTTCCTCGCCTTTCCCGGCGCGCGCGCCGACGGTCGCCGTTTCATCGGCGATGCGGCGGCGCGGCGGGCGGCGGCCGTCCTGTGGGACGAGGCCGACTTCGCCTGGGATGCCGGCTGTACCCTGCCCAATCTGCCGGTGGCGGAACTGCCGGTCCTCGCCGGCCATCTGGCCCATCTGGTGTACGGCCGGCCGACCGAACGGTTGCTGACCATCGGCGTAACCGGTACCAATGGCAAGACCTCGGTCAGCCAGTGGGTGGCCGAGGCGCTGGGTGCGCTCGGCCGGCCATGCGCGGTCGTCGGTACACTCGGCAGCGGCTTCCCCGGCCGTCTTGCCAAAGGCCTCAACACCACACCGGACGCGATCACCCTGCAGCGGGACTGCGCCGGGTTCGTCGATCAGGGCGCCGAGGCGGTGGCAATGGAAGTTTCGTCGATCGGCTTGCATCAGGGACGCGTCAACGGCGTGCATTTCGACATCGCGGCATTCACCAACCTGAGCCGCGACCACCTTGAATATCACGGCACCATGCAGGCCTACGCGGCGGCCAAGGTGCAGCTGTTTCATGCCGAAGCACTCCGGGCCGCCGTGCTGAACCTGGATGACCCGCTCGGCGCAAGCATTGCGCGCGACATGCGGCGCGGCGGCGCCCGCCGCATTGGCTACACGCTGGATGGCGCAACGGCAGGCCAGGTCGATGTGGACGCATTGCTCGTTGCCGAGGCGATAACGGCGACCCCGCAGGGCCTGGATTTCACCCTCGTTGCGCCGCAGGGCCGCGTTCGCGTGCAGGTGGCACTGCTCGGCGAGTTCAATGTTTCGAATCTGCTGGCGGTTGTGGGCATCCTGATCGAGTCCGGGGCGACGCTGGAGCAGGCAACGGCGGTGCTGCCGCGACTGGCACCGCCGCCTGGCCGCATGCAGGCGCTCGGCGGCGAACTGCAGCCCCTGGTGGTGGTGGACTACGCCCACACGCCCGATGCCCTCGACAAGGCGTTGTCCGTCCTGCGGCAGACTGCACGGGTGCGGGGTGGCAGGCTCGTGTGCGTCTTCGGTTGTGGCGGCCAGCGCGACCCCGGCAAGCGGCCGCTGATGGGCGCGGTGGCCGCCCGCCTTGCCGATGCCGTGCTGCTGACCAGCGACAATCCGCGCGATGAGGACCCGCAGGCAATCCTCGCCGACATCGCGCGTGCAGCCCCGACGGCGCGCATCGTCACCGATCGCGGCATGGCGATCGGCGCTGCCGTTGCCGCCGCCGCCGCCCACGATGTCGTGCTGATTGCCGGCAAGGGACACGAGACCTACCAGGAAGTCGCTGGCGTGTGCCTGCCCTTTTCCGACGTCGAGCGGGTTGCCGCGGCGCTGCACGATTGGCCGGGCGGCGCGGCATGATGACTCTCATCGAGGCGGCCATCGCCACCGGCGGCACGGCTTTGCATGGCAACCCGCGTATCGAGGGCGTGTCGACGGACACGCGCAGCCTCGGCAGCGGCGCCTTGTATGTGGCGCTGAAGGGCGAGCGCTTCGACGGCCATGACTTTGTGCCGGCGGCGCTCGAGCGAGGCGCCGCCGCCGTGATGGTTGGCGCTGACTGGCTGGCCAACCACCCGGTGGCGCAGCCGACGCTGGCGGTTTCCGATACCCGCCGCGCCCTCGGCGGCATTGCCGCCTGGTGGCGCAACCAGTTCGTGCTGCCCTTGATCGGCGTCACCGGCAGCAATGGCAAGACCACGGTCAAGGAGATGGCCGCGGCGATTCTGCGCGCGCAGGCGCGCGCCGACGGCCTTGACACCGATCTGGCCGTGCTGGCGACCGTCGGAAACCTGAACAACGAGATCGGGCTGCCGCTGATGCTGCTGCGATTGCATCGCACGCACCGTGCCGCGGTGCTCGAAATGGGCATGAACCACCCGGGTGAAATTGCCGCTCTGACGCGACTCGCGCAGCCGACGGTGGCCGTCGTCACCAACGCGCAGCGCGCGCATCTCGCCGGGCTCGGCAGCGTCAGCGACGTGGCGCACGCCAAGGGCGAGATATTCGAAGGGCTGCGTGCGGGCGGTACCGCCGTGCTCAATGCCGACGACGCCTTCTGCGCCTACTGGCGCGAGCACAGCGGCGGCCATCGCGTGCTGAGTTTCGGCATCGACAACCCGGCCGATGTCAGCGCGACGTGCCGCCTGCTGGCGCTCGGCAGCGTGATCGAGCTCACCACCGGGCACGGCACCATCGAAGTGACGCTGCGCGTTCCCGGCATGCACAACGTGCGCAACGCGCTGGCCGCCGCCGCCGCCACGTTGGCGGCCGGTGCTTCGTTGGCGGCGGTGGCCGAGGGCCTGGCGGCCTTCGCCGGCGTCAGCGGGCGGTTGCAGGTCGGTCCGGCCGAGGGCGGCGCGCTGCTGATCGACGATACCTACAACGCCAACCCGGATTCGGTGCGGGCTGCGATCGACGTACTTGCGTCGACCGCCGGCCGCAAGATTCTCGTGCTTGGCGACATGGGCGAGATCGGCGAGCAGACCGGGCAATTCCACGACGAGGTCGGCGGCTATGCCAAGAGCCAGGGGGTGGACCTGTTGTTCGGCCTGGGCGTGCAGAGCGAGCTGGCGGTACGCAATTTCGGCGCCGGCGGCCGGCATTTTGCGTCGGTGGAAGAGCTCGTTTCGGCCCTGCGCCCGCAGCTGGATGCGGATTGCGCCGTGCTGGTGAAGGGATCGCGCTTCATGCGCATGGAACGCGTTGCCGGCGCGCTGGCGGCGGGCGGCACGGTAAAGGAGCACTGAGCGTGGCGAGTGCGGAAGGCATGGGGAAGAAGACGGTGGAGAGACAAGCCGGCATTGATGCCGAGGCCCTGCGGTGGCTGCTTGGCGCAACCCAGAAGATCCCAAGCCATGCCTTCCGCAGTCTCCACGCGGCCGCTGCGGAGGTGCGCCATGCTGCTTGAACTGGCGCAATGGCTGGCGCGCGACATCCGCGCCTTCAACGTCTTCAACTACATCACGCTGCGCACCGTGCTGGCGGCGATGACGGCGCTGGTGATCTCCTTCGTCTTCGGGCCGGCGGTGATTCGCTGGCTGGTCGCGAAGAAGATAGGCCAGGCGGTGCGCGACGACGGCCCGCGCTCGCACCTGACCAAGGCCGGCACGCCGACGATGGGCGGCGCGCTGATCCTCATCGCCATCGGCGTGACGACGCTGCTGTGGGGCGACTTGAGCAACCGCTATGTCTGGGTTGTGCTGCTGGTGACGCTGGGCTTCGGCGCCGTCGGCTGGGTCGACGACTGGCGCAAGGTCGTCTACCGCGACCCGAACGGCCTGGCATCGCGCTGGAAGTACTTCTGGACCTCGCTCATCGCCCTAGCGGCGGCCCTGTACCTGGCGGCCACCGCCACGGTGCCGGCACAGACCGAACTGATCGTGCCGTTCTTCAAGACCGTTGCCTATCCGTTGGGCATCGCCGGCTTTGTCATCCTTACCTATTTCGTCATCGTCGGCAGCAGCCACAGCGTCAACCTGACGGACGGCCTCGACGGCCTGGCGATCATGCCGACCGTGATGGTGGCTGGCGCCCTGGCGATCTTTGCCTACGTTGCCGGTCACGCGGGTTTCTCCAAGTATCTCGCCATGCCGTACATCGCGGGCGCCGGCGAGCTGGCGGTTTTCTGCGGCGCGCTTTGCGGCGCCGGCCTCGGCTTCCTCTGGTTCAACACCTATCCCGCCGAGGTGTTCATGGGCGACGTCGGTGCGCTGGCGCTCGGTGCGGCGCTGGGCATCGTGGCGGTGATCGTGCGTCAGGAAATCGTGCTGTTCATCATGGGAGGACTGTTCGTTGCCGAGACCCTGTCGGTGATGGTCCAGGTGGTGTACTTCAAGCTGAGCGGCGGCAAGCGCATCTTCCGCATGGCACCGCTGCACCATCACTACGAACTCGAGGGCTGGAAGGAGACCCAGGTCGTCGTTCGCTTCTGGATCATCACCATCATGCTGGTGCTGTTCGGCCTGTCGTCCCTGAAACTGCGATGACGACCCGGGGCAAATCAGTGCTGGTGCTGGTGCTGGGACTGGGCGAGTCGGGCCTGGCCATGGCGCAGTGGCTCGACCGGCAGGGCGCCGCCGTGCGCGTCGCCGATTCGCGCAGCGAGCCGCCGTTCGCTGCCGAGCTGCGCCGCTCGACGCCGCGGGCAGTCCTGGTCAGCGGGGCGTTCCGTCCGGCCCTGCTCGATGGCATCGACATCCTTGGCCTGTCGCCCGGCCTGGCGCTGGACGAACCGCTGGTGGTCGAGGCGCGCGCGCGCGGCATCAGCGTGGTCGGCGAAATCGAGTTGTTCGCCCGGGCGCTGCGCGACATCGGGTTGCGCCCGCGCTGCCGGGTCGTGGCGATCACCGGAACCAACGGCAAGACGACGACGACGGCCCTGCTTGGCGAGATGTGTCGCGCCGCCGGCAGGGTGACGGCGTTGGCAGGCAACATCGGTCCGGCGGCGCTGTCCGCGCTGATGACCTGTCTCGACGCCAGGCAAGACAAGGATCGAAGCGCTGTCGGCAAGTTGCCGGAAATCTGGGTGCTGGAGCTTTCGAGTTTCCAGCTTGAGACAACCGAGAGCCTCGATGCCGATGCCGCCGTGGTGTTGAATGTCAGCGAAGACCATCTCGACCGCTACGCCGGGTTGGCGGATTACGCCGCCGCCAAGGCGCGCATCTTCGCCGGATCTGGCGTGCAGGTGCTCAATCGCGAGGACCCGCGCGTCATGGCAATGGCGCGCAGTGGCCGGCTGATTCGCACCTTCGGCCTGGACGCGCCGGCTGGCGAGAGCGACTTCGGCCTGGTTGACGGCAGCCTGGCGGCGGGCGAACAGGCCCTGCTGCGCCTCGACCAACTGGCGATGAGCGGACGCCACAACGCCGCCAACGCCCTTGCCGCGCTGGCCGTCTACCGCGCCCTGGCGCTGCCGCTGCAACCGGCGCTGGACGTGCTGCAGCGCTTTCGCGGCCTGCCGCATCGGGTCGAGAAGATCGCCGAGATCGACGCGGTCCTCTACTACGACGATTCGAAGGGCACCAACGTCGGCGCGACCGTGGCAGCCATCGAAGGCCTCGGCCGCAAGGTCGTGCTGATCGCCGGCGGCGACGGCAAAGGCCAGGACTTCACGCCGCTCGGGCCGGCGCTGGCGCAGCATGGCCGCGCGCTCGTTTTGATCGGGCGCGACGCGACGCGCATCGAATGCGCCGTCGCCGGCTGCGGCGTCAGCGCGCTGCACGCGCAGGACATGGAACAGGCGGTGCGCAAGGCGGCCGTGGCCGCGCGTCCGGGCGACGCCGTCTTGCTGTCGCCGGCCTGTGCCAGCTTCGACATGTTCCGCAACTACGAGCACCGCGCCGAGGTGTTCGCCAACGCGGTGCGGCGGCTGGCCCTCGCCCGCCAGGGAGAGGCCTCGTGAGCGGCGCGGCGATGGCAGGACGCTTCCGTCCGGGCGCGCCGGCGCCGCAGCAGGAGCTCGACGCCATGCTGGTGTGGCCGGCGCTGGCGCTTCTCCTGTTCGGCATGGTGATGGTCTACTCGGCCTCGATCGCGACGGCCGAGGGCAGCCGCTTCACCGGCCACCAGCCGGCCTACTTTCTGGTGCGGCAGGGCGTCTTTCTGGCGCTCGGCCTGATCGCCGCGGTGGTGGCCTTCCAGGTGCCACTGCGCGTCTGGCAGCAGGGCGCGCCATGGTTGTTCCTGTTCGGTGTCACGCTGCTGGTGCTGGTGCTGATCCCGCACGTCGGCCGCGAGGTGAACGGTGCGCGCCGCTGGCTTTCGCTCGGCCTGGTCAACCTGCAGCCTTCCGAACTGATGAAGCTCTTCGCGGTGCTGTATGCCGCCGACTACACGGCGCGCAAACTGGCGGACATGGGTAGCTTCCGCCGCGGCTTTGTGCCGATGGCACTGGTGATGGCGCTGGTCGGCGGCCTGCTGCTGCGCGAACCGGATTTCGGCGCCTTTGTCGTGATCATCTGCATTGCCATGGGCATCCTCTTCCTTGGCGGCATCAATGCGCGCCTGTTCGCCGTCCTGTTCCTCTTCCTCGCCGCAGCCTTCGTCGTACTCATCTGGGTTTCGCCCTATCGGCGCGAACGCATTTTCGGCTTCATGGACCCCTGGTCAGATGCGTTCGGCAAAGGCTACCAGCTGTCGCATGCGCTGATCGCCTTCGGCCGCGGCGAGTGGTTCGGCGTCGGCCTCGGCGCCAGCGTCGAAAAGCTCTTCTATCTGCCGGAGGCGCACACGGACTTCCTGCTGGCCGTGATCGCCGAAGAACTTGGGCTGGCCGGCGTGCTCGCGGTGATCGTGCTTTTCGCGCTGGTGGTGCAACGCGCCTTCGCCATCGGCCGCCAGGCCCTGCTGCTCGAGCGCGTCTACGCCGGCCTCACGGCGCAGGGAATCGGCATCTGGCTCGGGGTGCAGGCCTTCATCAACATGGGCGTGAACATGGGCCTGTTGCCGACCAAGGGCCTGACGTTGCCGCTGATGAGCTTCGGCGGTTCGGGCATCCTCGCCAACTGCGTGGCCCTGGCGGTCCTCCTGCGCGTCGACTGGGAAAACCGGGCGCTCATGCGGGGGCAGCCGACATGAGCAAGACGCTCCTGATCATGGCCGGCGGCACCGGCGGCCACGTGTTTCCCGGGCTGGCGGTGGCGGATCTCATGCGTGTGCGCGGCTGGCGCGTCGTCTGGATGGGCAATCCGGACGGCATGGAGGCACGGCTGGTGCCGGCATGCGGCTACGAGATGGCTTGGGTACGCTTCGCCGCCTTGCGCGGCAAGGGGCTGCTGCGCAAGGCGCTGCTGCCGCTGAACCTGCTGCGCGGATTCTGGCAGGCACTGCGCGCGCTGTCCCGCGTCAGGCCCGACGTGGTGCTCGGCATGGGCGGTTACGTGACGTTTCCCGGCGGCATGATGGCGGCACTGACCGGGAGGGCCCTGGTGGTGCACGAACAGAACTCGGTGGCGGGGCTGGCCAACCGCGTCCTTTCCGGCGTCGCCGACAAGGTGCTGACGGGCTTTCCGAACGTGCTGAAACACGGTGAATGGACCGGCAATCCGGTGCGCGCGGATATCGCCGCCCTGTCGCTGCCCGCCGTGCGCTATGCCGCGCGCAGCGGGCGGCTCAACCTGCTGGTGGTGGGGGGCAGCCTCGGCGCGCAAGCATTGAACGAGACGGTGCCGCGGGCACTGGCGCTGTTGCCGGCCGAGCTGCGGCCGCGAGTCACGCATCAGTCGGGTGCACGGCATCTCGACGCACTGCGCGCCAGCTATGCGTCGGTCTCCGTCGATGCCGAGCTCATCGACTTCATCGACGACATGGCGAACCGCTACGCCGCAGCCGATGTGGTGATCTGCCGTGCCGGCGCGTTGAGTGTGGCAGAACTGGCGGCGGCGGGCGTGGCCAGCGTGCTGGTGCCGTTTCCCCACGCGGTCGACGACCACCAGACCGGCAACGCACGCTTCCTCGCCGATGCAGGTGCGGCCATCCTCGTCGCGCAGGCGCACCTGACGCCGGAGCGCCTGGCCGGCCTGCTGGCTGAATTCACGCGCGAGCAGCTGGCGGCAATGGCGGCGCGCGCGCGCGGACTGGCCAGGCCTGACGCGACGCGCGTCGTCGCCGAAACCTGCATGGAGCTCGCGCGATGAGGCACAAGGTGCGGCACATCCATTTCGTCGGCATCGGCGGGTCCGGCATGAGTGGCATCGCCGAGGTGATGCTCAATCTCGGCTATGCCGTCAGCGGATCCGATCTCGCGGCGAACGCGGCGACGCGCCGGCTGGCGCAACTCGGCGCACGGGTGACGCAGGGCCATCGGGCGGAGAACCTCGAGGCGGCCGATGCGGTCGTGGTGTCCACGGCCGTCAGGGACGACAACCCCGAGGTGATCGCCGCGCGGGAGCGGCAGATTCCGCTGGTGCCGCGCGCGCTGATGCTGGCCGAACTGATGCGCCTGCGGCAGGGGATTGCCGTGGCCGGCACGCACGGCAAGACGACGACGACCAGCCTTGTCGCAAGCATTCTCGCCGAAGGCGGCCTCGATCCGACCTTCGTTATCGGCGGGCGGCTGAACAGTGCCGGAGCGCACGCCCGGCTCGGCGCGGGCGAATTCATCGTCGTCGAGGCGGATGAATCGGATGCGTCGTTCCTGCATCTTCAGCCGGTCATCGCCGTCGTCACCAACATCGACGCCGATCACATGGAAACCTATGGCCACGACTTCGCGCGGCTGAAGCAGGCATTCGCCGACTTCCTGCAGCACCTGCCGTTTTACGGCGCGGCCATCCTGTGCGAGGACGATCACAACGTGCGCGAAATCATGCCGCGCGTCACCAAACCGATCATTCGCTACGGGCTGGCGGATTCCGCGCACGTGCGCGCGGTCGACGTCGTGCATCGCGGCACGCAGATGAGTTTCGGCGTGTTGCGTCCCGGCGCCGCCGCCCGGCTTGAGGTGGTGCTCAACCTGCCCGGCGTGCACAACGTGCAGAACGCGCTTGCCGCAATCGCCGTCGCCTACGAGGTCGGCGTGGCGGATGCCGCCATCGTCAAGGCCCTGGCGGATTTCCGCGGCGTCGGCCGGCGTTTCCAGCGCTATGGCGAGGTGGCGCTGCCGGCCGGCGGCAGCTTCACGCTGATCGATGACTACGGTCACCACCCGGTGGAAATGGCGGCGACGCTGGCGGCCGCGCGCGGGGCCTTTCCGCAACGCCGCGTGGTGCTGGCCTTCCAGCCGCACCGCTTCACGCGCACGCGCGACTGCTTCGAGGATTTCGTCAAGGTGCTGTCAACCGCCGATGCGCTGCTGCTGGCGGAAGTGTATCCGGCCGGCGAAGTGCCGATCGTCGCCGCCGACGGCCGCGCGCTGATCCGGGCGATTCGTGTCGGCGGCAGGATCGAGCCGGTCTTCGTCGAGGACATTGCCGCCATGCCGTCGCAGATCGTCGATCTGGCACGCGACGGTGATGTGGTGATTACCATGGGCGCCGGTTCGATCAGCGGCGTGCCGGGGAAACTGACGGGAAATGCCTGAGCCGACCATGGACATGTCCGAAATGAAACGCCTGGACGGAAGGCTGCGCGGCGAGATGCGCTGCAACGAACCGATGGCGCGGCATGTCACCTGGCGTGCCGGCGGGGCGGCGGCGCGCGCGTGCTTTCCGGCCGACCTCGAGGATCTGTGCGATTTGATGGCGTCGACGCGCGTCGACGAACCGTTGCTGCTGGTGGGGCTCGGCAGCAATCTGCTGGTGCGGGATGGCGGTTTTCGCGGCACGGTGATCTTCACGCACCGCGCGCTGTCGCGCCTGGTCCTCGGCGAGGATGGGACGATCTACGCCGAAGCCGGCGTGCCCAGCCCGAAACTGGCGCGCTTCGCCGCGCGGCACGGCCACGCTGGCGCCGAATTCCTCGCCGGCATTCCCGGCACGGTCGGCGGCGCGCTGGCGATGAACGCCGGATGCTATGGCGGCGAGACCTGGGCCATCGCGGAACGCGTGCTGACCGTCGACCGCAGCGGCAGACGGCGCGAGCGCGGTCGCGACGACTTTGAAATCAGTTATCGCCATGTCGGCCTGCGCCAGGCCACCGACGAATGGTTCGCCGCCGCCTGGTTTCGCCTGCCGGCGGGCGATGGCGCCGCGTCGCTGGCGCGCATTCGTGCACTGCTGCAGCGGCGCGTCGACAGCCAGCCCCTGCAGCTGCCCAACGCCGGTTCGGTGTTCCGCAACCCGCCAAACGACCACGCCGCGCGCCTGATCGAGGCAGCCGGTCTGAAGGGACTGTCGATCGGTGGCGCGCGGGTTTCGGAGAAGCACGCCAATTTCATTGTCAATGCGCAGGGTCGGGCGACGGCAAACGACATCGAGACGCTGATCGAGCAGGTGCAGGCTGAAGTACACACGCGCTTTGGCGTCACGTTGCAGCGCGAAGTGCGAATCGTGGGGGAACGGCTGTGACGACGGATTTCGGCAAGGTGGCGGTGTTGCTGGGCGGCGCTTCGGCGGAGCGGGAGATCTCCCTCATGTCGGGCCGCGCGGTCCTCGCCGGGCTGCGCGCCCGCGGGGTGGACGCGCATCCCTTCGATCCGGCCGAGCAGCCGCTGTGGGGCCTGGCCGCGGCGGGGTTCAAGCGCGTCTTCATCGCCCTCCACGGTCGCGGCGGCGAGGATGGCACGGTGCAGGGTGCGCTTGAAATAATGGGCATTCCGTATACCGGCAGCGGCGTAATGGCCTCGGCACTGGCCATGGACAAGTGGCGCACCAAGCTGGTGTGGCTCGCCAACGGCCTGCCGACGCCGCGCTTCCACCTGCTGCGCGCCGATACGAATTGGGATGCAGTCGCCGATGAACTGGGCCTGCCGATCTTCGTCAAGCCGGTGCGCGAGGGATCGAGCGTCGGCGCAACCCGGGTCGAGCGTGCCGGCGATCTGCGCGCCGCCTACGAAGCAGCGGCGCTGCACGACCCGCTGGTACTGGCCGAGCAATACATCGCCGGGGAGGAACTCACCGCCGCGTTCATCGGCGAACAGCCACTGCCGCTGGTGCGAATCGTCGCGCCGGGCGGCAACTACGACTGGCAGAACAAGTATTTCAGCGACGAGACACGCTATTTCTGTCCGAGTGGACTGCCCGAATCGGCCGAGGAGACCGTCCAGGACCTGGTGATGGACGCCGCCGCGCAGATCGGCTGCCGCGGCTGGGGCCGCGCCGACCTGATTCTGGACGCGCAGGGCAAGCCGTGGCTGCTCGAGGTGAACACTTCGCCGGGCATGACCGGCCACTCGCTGGTGCCAATGGCGGCGCGGGCGGTCGGCATCGGCTTCGAGGATCTGTGCCTGCGCATCCTGGAGCGTGCGCAGCTTGGCTAGGAAACGCAATGACAACGGCGGATTTTGGGAACGGCCCCAATTGATGAACATGCTCTCCGATCTGCTTTTGCTGGCTGCCTCGCTGGCGCTCGGTTATGCCGCATTGCTGGCGCTGCTGCGCCTGCCGCTGTTTCCGTTGCGCGAAGTCGTGGTGGCCGGGCCGCTGCGCGAGGTGACGCTATCGCAGCTGGAGTACGCGGCGCGCAGTGCCGTCAGCGGCAACTTCCTCACGGTGAACCTCGAAACAGTGCGTACCGCGTGCGAGAAGCTGCCATGGGTGCGCTCGGCGAGCGTGCGCCGCCGCTGGCCGAATGCGCTGGAGGTGCGCTTCGAGGAACACGTCGCGGTGGCGCGCTGGAAGCCGGCCGACGCCAGCGAGTCACGCCTGGTCAACGCGGCGGGCGAGGTTTTCGCCGCAGCGAGCGGCGCCGAGTTGCCGGTGTTTTCTGGCCCGGAGGGGATGGCACCGCAAATACTCGGCCGCCATCGGGAGCTGGGCGAGTGGCTGGCGCCGCTCGGGCGCCAGCCGCAGACGCTGGTGCTCAGCCCGCGCCAGGCGTGGCAGGTGCGACTCGACGACGGCGTTCTGCTGGACATCGGCCGCGACCAGGCCAAGTCCGGCGTGCGCGAGCGTGTGCTCCGGTATGTCGCCGTGCAGCGGGAAGCTGGCGAGAAGCTGCGCAGTGCGGTGGAGGTTGCCGACCTGCGCTACCCGAATGGATTCGCCGTGCGGCCAGCCCGGCCGGCGGCCAGGTAAGGAAGGGCAATGAGCAAGGAAACCAAGGACCTGATCGTCGGACTGGATATCGGCACCTCGAAGATCGTCGCGCTGGTGGCGGAACTCACGCCGGAGGGGCGCCTGGAGATCCTCGGCCTCGGCAGCCAGGAATCGAAGGGCTTGCGAAAGGGCGTGGTGGTGAACATCGAGTCGACGGTGAACGCGATTTCGCGCGTCGTCCAGGAGGTGGAGCTGATGGCCGACTGCAAGGTGAAGGAGGTCTTCACCGGCATTGCCGGCAGCCACATCAAGAGCTTCAACTCGAACGGCATGGTTGCGATCAAGGACAAGGAAGTCATGCCGCTCGACGTCGACCGCGTCATCGAGACGGCGCGCGCAATGCCGATTCCGTCGGACCAGCAGATACTGCACATCCTCACGCAGGAGTTCATTGTCGACGGCCAGGATGGCGTGCGCGAGCCGATCGGCATGAGCGGCGTGCGCCTGGAAGTAAAGGTGCATATCGTCACCGGCGCCGTCTCGGCGGCGCAGAACATCGTCAAGTGCGTGCGCCGCTGCGGCCTCGAAGTCGTCGACCTGGTGCTGCAGCCGCTGGCGTCGAGCTACGCGGTCCTGACGGAAGACGAAAAAGAACTCGGCGTCTGCCTGGTGGATATCGGCGGTGGCACGACCGACATCGCCGTATTCACGCAGGGTGCCATCCGCCATACCGCCGTGATCCCCATCGCCGGCGACCAGATTACCAACGACATCGCCATGGCATTGCGCACGCCGACCCTGGACGCGGAGGACGTCAAGGTGCGCTACGGCGTCGCGCTGCAGCAGCTGGCCGATGCCGAGGAAATCGTCGAGGTGCCGGGCATCGGCGAACGCGGCCCGCGCAAGCTGTCGCGCCAGGCCCTGGCCGACGTCATCGAGCCGCGTGTAACCGAGCTGTTCGAGTTGATCCAGGCAGAGCTGCGCCGCAGCGGCTACGAGGAATTGCTGTCGTCCGGCGTCGTGCTGACCGGCGGCAGTGCGGTCATGCAGGGCATGGTCGAACTCGGCGAGGAGATCTTCCACATGCCGGTCCGGCTGGGCGTCCCCAGCTACGGCGGCGGGCTGTCGGACGTGGTGCGGCATCCGCGCTACGCGACGGCGATGGGTTTGCTGATCGAGGGCGCGACGCAACGGCAGCGCGGCATCAAGGCGCACCAGACGCGCACCTTCAAGCAGGTGCTGGCGGCGATGAAGTCGTGGTTCGAGAAGAATTTTTGAGTTGTTTGATCGTTGTTTCAATACAAGGAGGCGAGCATGTTCGAGATCGTAGACAAGGAACCGGGCAGCACGGTGATCAAGGTAATCGGTATCGGCGGAGCCGGTGGAAACGCCGTCGATCACATGATTCGCGAAGGCGTCCAGGGCGTCGAGTTCATCTGCGCCAACACGGATGCCCAAGCGCTGGGACGCAGCGGCGCGCCGCACAAGCTGCAACTCGGCAGTACCGGGCTGGGCGCCGGCGCCAAGCCGGAGGCCGGCCGCGCCGCAGCCCTTGAGGAACGCGAGCGGGTCGCCGAGGCGCTGGCCGGCGCGCACATGGTGTTCATCACGGCCGGCATGGGGGGCGGTACCGGCACCGGCGCAGCACCGATCGTGGCGCAGGTGGCGCGCGAACTGGGCATCCTCACGGTCGCGGTGGTGACCAAGCCGTTTGCCTTCGAGGGCAAGCGCATGTCGGTGGCGCAGCAGGGCCTGGAAGAACTCGGCCAGCATGTCGATTCGCTCATCGTCATTCTCAACGAGCGCCTGATGGAAGTGCTGGGCGACGATGTCAGCGTGCAGGACGGCTTCAAGGCGGCGGACAACGTCCTGCGCAACGCGGTTGGCGGCATCGCCGAAATCATCAACTTCCCCGGCCTGGTCAACGTCGATTTCGAGGACGTCCGCACGGTGATGGGCGAGATGGGCATGGCGATGATGGGGTCGGCCTTCGCTGCCGGCGTGGACCGCGCCCGGCTGGCCGCCGAACAGGCGGTCGCCAGTCCGCTGCTGGAAGGCATTCATCTCTCCGGCGCGCGCGGCGTCCTGGTGAACATCACGGCTTCGGCGAACCTGAAGATGCGCGAAGTCAATGAAGTAATGAACACCATCCGCGAGTTCGCCGCCGAAGACGCGCACATCATATTCGGCGCCGTGTTCGACGAAGCTATGCAGGACGACCTGCGCGTGACGGTGGTGGCGACCGGCCTCGGCGCCGGCCAGGCTGCCCGCCAGATCAAGCCGCGCGTCGAACTGGTGGCGCAGAAGACCGGTACCCACGATCTGCCGATCATCGAAACCATCAACTACGGCGATCTGGAGGTGCCGGCCGTCATGCGCAGCGGACGCCGCCATGCGCAGGTTGAGGCGATGGCCGCCAGCGGGGTTGATAAATATGACATTCCGGCCTTCCTGCGCAAGCAGGCGGACTGACGGCCGGCGCGAGGCGCTATGATAAAATCCGCACCTTGCCCTACATCCGTGCTGGCACCCGTGCCATAGCGCCCCCACCATGCTGCAGCAGCGCACGCTCAAATCGCTGATCCGCGCGACCGGGGTCGGTCTGCATTCCGGCGTCAAGGTCACCATGGCCCTGCGTCCGGCGGCGCCCGATACCGGCATCGTGTTTCGTCGGGTGGACCTCGATCCGCCGGTGGATCTGCGCGCCGACCCGTTTGCCGTCGGCGATACGCGCCTGGCTTCCTGTCTGGAGCGCGACGGCGTCAAGGTCGCAACCGTCGAGCACCTGATGTCCGCGCTGGCGGGTTTGGGCATCGACAACGCCTGGGTGGACGTTGATGCCGCCGAAATCCCGATCATGGACGGCAGTGCGGCACCGTTCGTCTTCCTCATCCAGTCGGCCGGCATCGAGCAGCAGAATGCGGCGAAGCGCTTCATCCGCGTGCGAAAGCCGGTGCGGGTCGAGGAAGGCGACAAGTGGGCCAGCCTGGTGCCGCACGACGGGTTCCGCCTGAGTTTCTCGATCGTCTTCAACCACCCCGTTTTCGACCTGTCGAATCGCCAGGTAACGGTCGATTTCAGCGAGCATTCCTACGTCTGCGAGGTGGCGCGTGCGCGCACGTTCGGCTTCATGCAGGACGTCGAGAACATGCGTTCCCAGGGGCTGGCGCTCGGCGGCAGCTTCGACAACGCCATTGTCATGGATGAGTATCGGGTACTCAACGCCGACGGGCTGCGCTACGCCAACGAATTCGTCAAGCACAAGGTGCTCGACGCCGTCGGCGACCTGTACCTGCTCGGCCACCCCTTGCTTGGCGCGTTTTCGGCGCACAAGTCGGGCCACGCCCTGAACAACAAGCTGCTGCGTGCACTGCTGGCCGACCGCGAAGCTTGGGAAATGACTCGTTTCGAGCGAATCGAGGATATTCCGGCCGGCATCGCCCGGCTGTTCGACCAGCCGCAGCCTGCATGATGCTGCTGCTGCGGGTTCTTGGGGTCCTGGTTGCCATCACCGTCGGCGCCGGCATTGTCGCCTTCCTGTTTACCCGCGACCGGCGCTTTCTGCGCCTTGCCTGGCAAATTGCCAAGTACGCGCTGATTTTCGCGCTGCTGGTACTGGCGCTGATGTTTCTTGAACGGGTAATCGTTCTTTAGTCGGATTCCTGCATCAGGCGTTCGACGGACGCCCTGAGCAGCGAATCCGCTGGAAGTGCGGCGGCGAGTGCTGCCAGATCGGACTTGGCGCGGGCGCCAACATTACGCGCTGGCCGGGGCGGCGAATGTTGCAACGCAGCATGGCCGGGTTGCACTTTGACCTCGATTTCGGTAACCTCGCAACCCTTCTCCAAGAATTCGCCGGCCAGACTTGGCAACATCTGCCTCAGTCGCGCGGCGACCGCGCCGGAATCGGCGTGGATAATAACTTTCCCCGGCTTGCAGTTGGCCACGCGACAGGCGTTGGCCAAAAAGGGCGGCGCGATTTCCTGAAAGACGCGCTGCAATTTGATCAGCCTTCCGGCGTGCGCGGCGACATGCGCCAAGCCGCCGGCTGCGTTCAGGTAGGCATCGAGCGGGCGCGTTGCCACATTGAGGACCTTAGGAGGGACGACGTGCATATTATTCTCGTCTCGGATCGCCTGGCAACTGCCAGGAGCATCACGCTGACGCTGCGCCATGTGGCGCTGGCGGCGCTGGGCTTCGTATTGCTCGTCCTGAGCGTGTCCACGCTGTTTTCCTATGTCACGGTGCGCCATGCGGCGGAGATCAGATTGCCTTTCCTGCAAAGCCTCCTGGTGAATATCCGTGCACAGGAGACGCAAAAGACGCAGGATTTCCTGCGCGAAAACCTCAATACCATGGCTGTCCGCCTCGGCCAGCTGCAGGCCCAGCTGATGCGACTCGACACCCTCGGCGAGCGGCTCGGCCAGGCTTCCGGCATCAAGCTGCCGGAAGCCAGGGTGCCCGACGCCCGGTCGGCGGAAACGCCCGGACAGGGCGGTCCGCTGGTTGAACCGGGGCGGCCGCTTTCCGTACCCGAGATGCAGCGCGAGCTGGACAACCTGTCGCGCCAGCTCGAATCGAAGGGCGACTATCTCGGCCTGATCGAGGACGGCATGATGGATGAGCGGGTGAAGAAGAACCTGCTGCCGACGGCGCTGCCGGTCGAAGCACCGTGGAATGCCTCCGGCTTCGGCCTGCGTGCCGATCCGTTTACCGGCGAACGGGCGATGCACGAAGGTATCGATTTCATCGCCGAGGCCGGCACGCCGATCGTCGCCGCGGCGGCCGGCATCGTGGTGACGTCAGAGCGCCATCCGCAGTACGGCAACGTCGTCGAAATCGACCACGGCAACGACCTGGTCACGCGTTACGCGCATGCGTCGAAGCTGTTCGTCAAGCAGGGCGCGCTGATCAAACGCGGCCAGAAAATCGCCGAAATCGGCAGTACGGGGCGGTCCACCGGTCCGCACCTGCATTTCGAAGTTCGTTTCCGCGGCGCCGCGCAAAACCCCGCGCGCTTTCTGCAAAACGCCCAGCAGCAGAAACTCGCCTCCGTCCGGCGCAAGTAGCCTGCTCCTCGCGCAGCCTCGCTGCCGCCGCCGGAGCAGGGCGGCGTGATAAAATTCGCCTTTTTCGCCGTCAGGCACCATGATCACCGCACTCCTCAAACGCATCTTCGGCAGCCGCAACGACCGGCTGATCCGCCAATACGCCCAGACCGTGCGCGCCATCAACGCACTGGAGGACGGCATCAGTGCCCTGACCGACGAGCAGCTGCGCGGCAAGACCGACGCCTTTCGGCAGGAGCTTGCGACGGGCACCCCGCTGGACAATCTCCTGCCTGAGGCGTTCGCCGTGGTGCGCGAGGCCGGCCGACGGGTGCTCGGCATGCGCCATTTCGATGTGCAGCTGATCGGCGGCATGGTCCTCCACTACGGCAAGATCGCCGAAATGCGCACCGGCGAAGGCAAGACGCTGGCGGCGACGCTGCCGGCTTACCTGAACGCGCTGTCCGGCAAGGGCGTGCATGTCATTACCGTCAACGATTACCTCGCCGCGCGCGATGCGGAATGGATGGGAAAGCTCTATCGCTTCCTCGGCCTCAGCGTCGGCGTCAACCTGTCGCAGATGCCGGACGAGCAGAAGAAGCCGGCCTACGCGGCCGACATCACCTACGGCACCAACAACGAGTTCGGCTTCGACTACCTGCGCGACAACATGAAGTACGCGGCCGGCGAGCGGGCGCAGCGCGGGCTGAATTTTGCCATTGTCGACGAGGTCGATTCGATCCTCATCGACGAGGCGCGCACGCCGCTGATCATTTCCGGCCAGGCGGAAGACCACACCGAGCTGTACGTGCGGATGAACCAGGTTGCACCGCTCCTCTCGCGCCAGCAAGAGGAAAAGGGCGAGGGGGACTACTGGGTCGACGAGAAGGCGCACTCGGTCCTGCTGTCCGAAATCGGCCACGAGCACGCCGAGGAAATCCTCGCGCGCGTCGGCCTGCTGCAGGCCGGCAGCACGCTCTACGAGCCGGCCAACATCCTGCTCATGCACCATCTTTACGCCGCGCTGCGCGCCCACAGCCTGTTTCATCGCGACCAGCACTACGTCGTGCAGGAGGGCGAGATCATCATCGTCGACGAATTTACCGGCCGCCTGATGCCGGGCCGGCGCTGGTCGGAGGGCCTGCACCAGGCGGTCG
>CAZASE010000003.1:0-92721 GCA_964487715.1 uncultured Rhodocyclaceae bacterium
CCAAGCAGCCGCTCGAAGTGCTGCGCACCATCCACAGCTTCGACCCGTGCATCGCTTGTGCGGTGCATCTCACCGACGAAGAAGGCGAGAGGTTCGAGGTCAAGGTGGTTCGTGATTAGCGACAAACCTCAGCTTCGTCATTCCGGGCAAGCGAAGCGCGACCCGGAATCCAGAACAACCGGAAAAAGGTCCTGGATTCCGGGTTCCGCCCCCGGATCAAGTCCGGGGCAAGCTCTGGTGGGCGGCCCCGGAATGACGGCGTTGGTGGGAGTCTGGTTCGTTTGCTGAGCATTGTCACCAATCAGGTGGTTTGAATCTGCGGCTTGAGCGCGACACGGTATGGGGTATGGCTGACGCAGGTGCAGATGAGGGCGCTGTTCGGGCGCGAGCAGTCGGTCATCACCAAGCACGTCCGCAACGTGTTTCGGGAGGGCAAGCTCGATCCGGATTCAGTATGTGCAAAATTTGCACATACTGCCGCCGACGGCAAGACCTGCCAGGCCCACCCCTACAACCTCGACGTGATCATTCCCGCCGGCTACCGCAGCAAGTCGTTGCGTGGCACGCTCTAAATCGCTGCCCGGGAGCGCCGGAATAAGTCAGTCTCCGCAGGGCGGCGATACGAGCAAACGGCCAGGACCGGAAGCATGACTGGTTGTACCGACCGCCTCAGGATCGGCCGAGACAGCCGTTACTCTAAGATGGATCAAATGGCCGGTATTCAATCTTTACCGGTCGAAGATCTTGATTTCACTCAAAGCACCTCGAAGAAACATTACAAATGCAAGTAATGGCCTTCGCCGGTCTTTTTGTTGGACAATAAGGTGCCGTTCCGTGAATAACAATAGCGCACGAGCATAAGTCGTCGAAATGTCAAATCCGTTCTTTGATCACCCGATTCTGAATTCTCCCTATGAGCGCCCGTCGCGGTACTGGGAATTGGACGAGTCCGGGCAGCCGACGCAGCAAATTCTGGAAACGCGCCGCCGCGCCCAGTTCATCACCCCGATCCCGAAGCCGAAGAAGCAAAAGAAGACCACCAAGCAGGAAGGCTTCGTTTTCGACGAAGGCGAGGGGCTATCCAGCAAAGGGCAGCAGTACGACCCGACCTCGATCATCAACGAGGTGCGGAATTACGTCGACGCCTGGCGCGCGCTGCCAAACCCGGGCCAGTGGCAGGTGACGCCCGAAACGGCGCGGCTGCTCCAGCATTGGCGCCATCACAAATTCAGCGGTGTTCGGCCCTTCTTCTGTCAGGTCGAGGCGGTCGAAACGGCGATCTGGTTGGCCGAGGTTGCGCCCAACGCCAAACACGGCAAGCGTCTGCTCGAACACCTTGCGGCTGCGAACAAGGATGCCAACCCCGAGTTGATGCGTATGGCACTCAAACTGGCCACGGGGGCGGGCAAGACGACCGTGATGGCCATGTTGATCGCCTGGCAGACCATCAACGCGGTTCGACGCCCGGCAGCCAGGCACTTCACGCGCGGCTTCCTGATCTGTGCCCCGGGTCTCACCATCAAGGACCGGTTGCGCGTGCTCCAGCCCTTTGACCCCGACAGCTACTACAAGGAGCGAGAGCTGGTGCCGGGCGACCTGCTCGACGACATGGGCCGCGCCAAGATCGTCATCACCAACTACCACGCCTTCAAGCTGCGCGAGCGCATCGACATTTCCAAGGGTGGGCGGCAACTGCTCAAGGGCCGTACCGGAGACGAGATCGTCACCACCGAGACCGAAGGCCAGATGCTCCAGCGCGTCATGCCCGATCTGATGGGCATGAAAAACATCCTGGCCATCAACGATGAAGCCCACCACTGTTACCGCGAGAAGCCGCAGGAAACCGACGACGAGGAACTGAAGGGCGACGAGAAAAAAGAGGCCGAGAAAAACAACGAAGCCGCCCGGCTGTGGATCACCGGGCTCGAGGCGGTCAATCGCAAACTCGGCCTGCAGCGTGTCGTCGATCTCTCTGCCACACCGTTTTTCCTGCGCGGCTCCGGCTATGCCGAAGGCACGCTGTTCCCCTGGACGATGAGCGACTTCTCGCTGATGGACGCAATCGAATGCGGCATCGTCAAGCTGCCGCGCGTACCGGTGGCCGACAACATCCCCGGCAATGAAATGCCCATGTTCCGCAACCTGTGGGAACACATCCGCGCCAAGATGCCGAAGAAGGGACGTAACAAGGCCGACGTGCTCAATCCGCTAGACTTGCCGACGCAATTGCAAACCGCGCTGGAAGCGCTATACGGCCATTACGAAAAGACCTTCGAGCTTTGGGCGAAGGAAAAGATTTCTGCCCCGCCGTGTTTCATCATCGTCTGCAACAACACTTCGGCCTCGAAGCTGGTGTATGACTACATTTCCGGCTTCTATCGCAGCAACAAGGATGGTACGTCGCAACTCGAATACGGACGCCTGCCGCTGTTCCGTAACCACGACGAGCACGGCAACCCGCTGGGCCGCCCTCGTACCCTGCTGATCGACAGCGAGCAATTGGAATCGGGCGAGGCGCTGGATGAGGCATTCCACACCATGGCGGCAGACGAAATCGCCCGATTCCGCCGCGAACTCGTCGAGCGCACCGGCGACCCGCATGCCGGCGACAACATGACTGACCAGGACCTTCTCCGCGAAGCGATGAATACCGTCGGCAAGGCGGGACGTCTGGGGGATTCCATTCGCTGCGTGGTTTCCGTTTCGATGCTCACCGAAGGCTGGGACGCCAACACCGTGACCCATGTACTGGGTATTCGTGCCTTCGGCACCCAACTGCTGTGCGAGCAGGTGATCGGCCGCGCGCTGCGCCGACAGTCCTACGACCTCAACGAAGAAGGCCTGTTCAACGTCGAATACGCCGACGTGCTCGGCATTCCCTTCGATTTCAACGCCAAGCCGGTCATCGCTCCGCCACAGAAACCGCGCGAAACCATCCAGGTCAAGGCGATGCGGCCCGAACGCGATGCGCTGGAAATCCGCTTCCCGCGCGTACAGGGCTACCGCGCCGAATTGCCGGAAGATCGCTTGTCCGCTGACTTCAACGACGATTCCACCCTGGAGATCAACCCGGAAATGGTAGGCGCCACGGAGACACGCAACTCCGGCATCATCGGAGCTCCGGTCGACCTCAACCTGGCGCACACGGGGGACGTGCGCCAGTCCCAGGTAATCTACGAGCTGACCTCCCATCTGCTGCTCACCCGCTTTCGCGACGAAGGCGGCGAGCCGCAACTCCACCTGTTCGGCCAGCTCAAACGTATTGTCCGTGAATGGCTGGAGGCGCATCTCGTCTGCAAGGGCAGTACCTATCCGGCGCAACTCAAATACAAGATGCTGGCCGATATGGCCTGCGAGCGGATCAATGCCGGCATCACCCGTGCCTTGATGGGCAAGCGGCCCATCGTCGCGCTGCTCGATTCCTACAACCCAGCCGGATCGACTCGCCACGTCCGCTTCAACACCTCCAAGGCGGATCGCTGGAATACCAGCGGCCCGCCGCCGAAGTGCCATATCAATTGGGTGGTGCTCGACAGCGACTGGGAAGCCGAATTCTGCCGCGTGGCTGAGGCGCATCCGAAGGTGCGCGCCTATGTGAAGAACCACGGCCTCGGCTTCGAGGTGCCCTACCGCTACGGCTCCGAAACGCGCAAATACCTGCCCGACTTCATCGTGCTGGTCGACGACGGCAAGGGACCGGACGACCTGCTGCGCCTCGTCGTCGAAATCAAGGGCTACCGGCGCGAGGACGCCAAGGAAAAGAAATCGACCATGGACACCTACTGGGTGCCCGGCGTCAACCACCTGGGAACCTATGGTCGCTGGGCCTTCGCCGAATTCACCGATGTGTTCCAGATGCAGGAAGATTTCGCGCAGAAGGTCGAAGCCGAGTTCAACAAGATGCTGTCGCGCGCCGGAGCCGGCACATGAAACTTGAATCCTTCAAACCCGGCCGCTGGCAGCAGCGGCTGCAATACAAGAGCTTCGAGCCGGTACCGGTCAATCACGACTGGCACTGGGAAGACCCGCAGATCAACGTGCTGCTGGAAGCGGCCAACCGCGCTCTGGGGGAGCTCAATGCGTTCTCGCTGATCGTGCCGGACATCGACCTGTTCATCGAAATGCACGTAGTCAAGGAAGCCCAGACCTCCAGCCGCATCGAAGGCACCCAAACCGGCATCGACGAAGCCGTGTTGCCGGAAGAACAGATCAAGCCGGAAAAACGCGATGACTGGCGCGAGGTGCGCAACTACATCGACGCGGTCAACTACGCCATCGCCGAGCTGCGCAACCTGCCGCTGTCCAACCGGCTGCTCAGGCAGACCCACGCCATCCTGTTGCGCGGCGCGCGCGGCGAGCACAAGCAGCCGGGCGAGTTCCGCATCAGCCAGAACTGGATTGGCGGCTCCAGCCTGGTCGACGCCGCCTTCATCCCGCCCCACCACGACGGCGTGCCGGAACAAATGGGCGACCTGGAAGCGTTCTGGCACAACCAGGCCATTGCCGTGCCGCACCTCATCCGCATCGCCATCAGCCATTACCAGTTCGAGACCATCCACCCTTTCCTCGACGGCAATGGCCGCATCGGCCGCCTGCTGGTGCCCTTGTATCTGGTCAGCCACGGCGTGCTGGCCAAGCCTTCGCTCTACCTGTCGGATTTCTTCGAGCGCAATCGGGGCAGCTACTACGACGCCCTCACCCGCGTGCGCCTGTCCGGCGACCTGGTCCACTGGGTGCGTTTCTTCCTGCAAGGCGTGGCCGAAACCGCGGCCAAGGGCCGCGACACCTTCGGCAAGGTCCTCGCGCTGCGCACCGACGTGGAGCATCGCATCCTGAGCCTGGGCAAGCGGGTGCCCAATGCCCGCGCTGCACTGAATCTGCTATACCGCCGCCCCGTGGTCGCCGCCGCCGACCTGCAGGAAAAACTCGGCGTATCCGCCCCCACCGCCCAGGCACTCCTCAAGGACTTGATCCGCTTGGGAATTCTGACCGAGATCACCGGCCAGATGCGGGGTCGGCTGTATGCGTTCCACGCTTACCTTGACCTGTTTGTTAGTTAACGGAAAACGCTTATCCTTAACTAATACTCGCCCATAATTAAGCCTGCCCATCCTCGGCAACCTGACACCATGGCCAAGCAACCCCCCCAAAAATCCGTCGACGCCATCAAGCACGACGACGCGAAGCGCAAAAACATCCCCACCGCCGAATACCAGTCGGTGCTCGACGAAGCGCAGAAGAACCCGAAGCAGGTGCGCTACCCGAGGAATACCGATCTCGACCCGCAACTGGTCTGGCGCGGCAAGGACGAGCAGGACTGGTCCGACCTCGTCGTTCATGCGCCGCCGCTCTACATCCAGGAGAAGGTGCACCCCAAGGCGCTGATCGACGAATTGATGCGCGAATCGAGGGAGCGCGAACACGAGCAGGGCCAGGTCACCGCCGACCTTTTCGCCGACTTCAACGGCATCCCCAAGGACGTCGACAAGACCGAGTTCTACCAGCACGACCAGAACTGGAGCAACCGCATGATCCTCGGCGACAGCCTGCAGGTCATGGCCAGCCTCGCCGAGCGCGAGGGCCTGCGCGGGCGCGTGCAGTGCATCTACTTCGATCCGCCCTACGGCATCAAATTCAACAGCAACTTCCAGTGATCCACCACCAGCCGCGACGTCAAGGACGGCAAGGCCGACCACATCACCCGCGAGCCGGAACAGGTCAAAGCCTTCCGCGACACCTGGCGCGATGGCATTCACTCCTACCTCACCTACCTGCGCGACCGGCTGATGGTGGCGCGCGATCTGCTGACGGACTCGGGTTCGATCTTCGTGCAGATTGGCGATGAGAACGTGCATCGGGTGCGGGCGGTGATGGATGAGGTTTTTGGGGATGAAAACCAGTGCGGACTAATTCCGTTTGTCACGACGAGCAGCCAAACAAGTGACCTCTTGTCGTCAACCCATGATTACTTGGTTTGGTATGCGAAGAGCAAGCAAAACATCAAGTTTCGTCGGCTCTATAAAAACAAAGCCGTCGGCGAGGAAGGCGGCACGAAATACAACAGCGTCGAACTCGCTTCAGGAGAACGTGGGCCAACTAGTCGTCTTGTCAGAGGTGATCTTCCAACCGGCGCTCGCGTATTTCGACCAAGCCCGATGGTGTCCCAAAGCGGCGGAGAGACATCTGCGTTTCCAGTTGAGTTCGAGGGTGAGAATAAATTTCCGCGCTCTGGCTTTTGGAAAACAAACCGAGAAGGCATCCAGCGACTGATTCGTTGTAACCGCATAGTCGCTGAGGGTCGTTCGATCGCCTATGTTCGCTATATCGATGACTTTCCCGTGTTCCCAATATCGTCTTTCTGGGATGACACATGGGGCGTGCAGTCGCGCACCGATCCGAAGAGATACGTGGTTCAAACATCTTCGCAGGTCATCGAACGTTGCATCCAACTGACCACCGACCCCGGCGACCTCGTGCTCGACCCCACCTGCGGCTCCGGCACCACCGCCTATGTCGCCGAGCAATGGGGCCGCCGCTGGATCACCCTCGACACCTCGCGCGTGGCACTCGCTCTTGCTCGCGCGCGCATCATGGGCGCGCGCTACCCGTTCTACCTGCTCGCCGACTCTCGCGAAGGGCATATGAAGGAGGCCGAGGTCACGCGCACGGCGCCGCGATTTGGCAACCCCGCGCAACCGACCCACGGCAACATCCGCCACGGCTTCGTCTATGAGCGCGTGCCTCACATCACGCTGAAATCCATCGTCAACAACGCCGAGATCGACGTGATCTGGGAAGAATGGCAAAAGAAACTCGAACCGCTGCGCGAGCAACTGAATGCGGCGCTGGGCCGTTCCCCCTCTCCCCAGCCCTCTCCCGCAAGGGGAGAGGGGGTAAAACCGTGGGAGGAATGGGAAATTCCGCGAGAGGCCGACGCCAAGTGGCCGGAGAAGGCGAAGCGGCTCCACGCCGACTGGTGGCAGGCGCGCATCGCCCGGCAGAAGGCAATCGACGCGTCGATTGCCGCCAAGGCCGAGTTCGAGTACCTCTACGACAAGCCCTTTGAAAACAAGAAGGCGGTGCGCGTGGCCGGCCCCTTCACCGTCGAGAGCCTCTCGCCGCATCGCGTGCTCGGCGTGGATGAAAACGACGAGTTGATCGACGCCCTGCGCGATCCGGGCGCGGACTATGCGGCGAAGCAGTCCTTCCCGCAGATGATCCTGGAAAACCTCAAGACAGCCGGCGTGCAGCAGGCGCACAAGGAAGACCGCATCAATTTCACCGCGCTGACGCCCTGGCCGGGCAGCCTGGTCTGCGCCGAGGGGCTCTACCTTTCTCCCTCTCCCCTCGCGGGAGAGGGCCGGGGTGAGGGGGCGAGCACGGAAAAGCGCGCCGCCATCTTCATCGGCCCCGAATTCGGCACCGTGCAGCGCGCCGATCTGGTCGAGGCGGCGCGCGAAGCCGCCGACGCCAACTTCGACGTGCTGATCGCCTGCGCCTTCAACTTCGAGGCGCACACCACCGAGTTCGCCAAACTCGGCAAGCTGCCCGTGCTCAAGGCGCGCATGAACGCCGACCTGCACATGGCCGAAGACCTCAAGAACACCGGCAAGGGCAACCTGTTCGTGATCTTCGGCGAGCCGGACATTACGCTGATTCCCGAAGGCGACCAACTGCGCGTGAAGGTGAACGGCGTCGACGTGTTCAAGCCGCAGACCGGCGAAGTCGTCAGCGACGGCGCCGAAGGCATCGCCTGCTGGTTCATCGACACCGACTACAACGAGGAAAGCTTCTTCGTCCGCCACGCCTACTTCCTCGGCGCCAACGATCCCTACAGCGCGCTGAAGACCACGCTGAAAACCGAGATCGACGCCGAAGCCTGGGCCTCGCTCAACAGCGACACCTCGCGCCCGTTCAGGAAGCCGAAGTCCGGGCGCATCGCGGTGAAGGTCATCAATCACCTGGGGGATGAGGTGATGAAGGTGTTCAGAGTGACTTGACTGTGCAGGTGCCGCCAATGACCCGATTCGAGCGTCCAGTGACTCCTGCAGAAATCACAGCTGGCCTGCGCGCATTGATTGGCCATCTCGTGTCGGATGGTTTGCCGGTCTACGTAAATGTACAGCCGATCGTCGACGCCCAAGCTAACGAGTGTTTCCCGCTGGTCGAACAACAGACCCAGCAGGATGGTGGCCAAACAGTATTCGGGTGGTCGCTTTGGGAATTGCCAGCGCTATTTGTCGAGGCCGAGTTTCATGCCGTGTGGAAACAACCCACGGGCGAACTATTGGATGTAACGCCGAAGAACCACGCCACATCAAAAATCCTATTTCTACCTGATCCGTCCCGGCGATATGAAGGCCGTCAGATCAACAACGTGCGCCGAGCACTCCGGACCAGTCCGACGCTTGACGCCTATCTGGCGACATTCAATGCCGAGTTCGAGCTTATGAACCGGGGGGAACGAGCTTGGCAGCATGAAGTCGTCTTGTCAGGGCCAGAGGCGGTCGAGAGAGAAAGCCTTCTACGAAGGCGTGCCGAATGCTATCTCCATCTGTTCAATGCGTTTCCAGTAATTGGTCCCTACCATCCGTGCCCATGCGGGAGTGGAAATAAGGTGAAATGGTGTCATAAGCAGCTTGGAGCAGGTTGATGGAATTTCGCATTGCTGACACCTTCACCGACAGCCGCGCGCGTCCGTCGCGGCGAAGGCGCGCTCGGCCGGGTCTTCCAGAGAGATGTAGGGCTTGTCCGCGAACACGGCGCGGGCGAGCGTGGTTTTCCCCGACTGGTGCGGCCCGGTGATGGCCACCACGGGGAAATAGCCGGCAAGCCGGCGCAGCATGGCAAAATCTTTACAGATTGACGATGCGATCATCAATCTGTAAAGATTTGCTGGCGGTTCCCGTATATTTGGCTCCTCTACCGGCGGGGACCAAGTCCTTGCAAATTGAGCATCGATCGCTCAATTTGCAAGGATGCAGGCGCGAAAGTGCCTTGCCATCCTGCCGCCACCCCTCACCCTGCCCCCTCCCCGCGCGCGGGGAGAGGGGAGAGGAATCCTCCATGGAAAATCAGTCCCGCCAATACGGCGAGGAAGTCGCCGCGGGAGCGCATGCCTCCCCGCCACGCGGCGAACGATTGCCAAGATATTGCCCGCAACTGGCCGCCTTGCAATAATGGAAATCGCAAGACAGAAGGAGATTGCAATGTCGAACGAGGCCACCCTGACCAGCAAGGGTCAAACGACGATCCCCAAGGAAATCCGGGATAGCCTTTCCATGAAGGCCGGAGACCGGATGACGTTCACATTGATGCCGGATGCCACCGTGGTCATGCGGGTGAAGTCCAGGCGTGTCGTTGAACTGGCGGGCGTGTTGCACAAGAAGGGTGGCAAGCCTGTTCGGGTCGCGCAGTTGTCGCGCTGATACTCGGGGTCGGTACCAATATTCTCGTCCGCTTTCTGGTTCGGGATTGCCGATTGCCTCATCGGCGCCAGAAACCGACGGATTGCGAACGCATCGCCAATCCGTAACGCTATTTCGTCGCGGCTTTATTCGACCAGACCAATATCGCCACGCCGGCAGCGATCATCGGCAGGCTCAGCCACTGGCCCATGCTGACCGTGTAGCTGAGGCCGAAGATGCCGGCGTCCGGCTCGCGGAAGAACTCGGCGATGAAGCGCACGATGCCGTAGCCGATGAGGAACATTCCCGACACCGCACCGGTCGCGCGCGGCTTGCTTGAAAACCACCACAGCACGGCGAACAGCACCACGCCTTCGAGGAAAGCCTGGTAGAGCTGGGAGGGGTGGCGCGCGATGCTGTCGACATGCGGGAACACCATCGCCCACGGCAGCGAGGGATCGGCGGCGCGCCCCCACAGCTCGCCGTTGATGAAGTTGCCGAGGCGGCCGAAGCCCAGCCCGGGCGGCACCAGCGGGGCGATGAAGTCCATCACCGCGAACCAGGCGAGCTTGCGCTTGCGCGCATACAGAACCATCGCGGCGAGCACGCCGAGAAAACCGCCGTGGAAGCTCATGCCGCCCTTCCAGACGGCGAGGATCTCCAGCGGGTTGGCGAGGTAGTGCGCCGGCTCGTAGAACAGCACCTGGCCGAGCCGCCCGCCGATCACCACGCCGAGCACGCCGTAGAAGAGCAGGTCGTCGATGTCCTTCGCCGTCCAGTTGAGGTCGGGCCGGCGCGCGATGCGGAGCCGGCCCAGCGCGACGAAGGCGACGAAGCCGGCGAGGTACATCAGCCCGTACCAGCGCACCGAGAGCGGGCCGAGGGAAAAGGCGATGGGGTCGATGTGGGGATAAGTCAGCACAGGCTTGGGCTTTGGGGTTTTCTGGAGGCCGGGATAATAACGCGGCCTCTATCACTATGATAAGTAACCAGTTTTACGTCTCTTCGGTTTTATTATCCATGGGTTCGGATAACAACGGCAGTTCGCCGTCTGGTGTCCCGGAAGATGGTTTCCTGTAAACCCGATTGCGCTTCCCGGTAGTCGCATCGGCCACCAACACGCCTTGGGCAACCCATCGTTTCAGCAGCTTGGATGCCTTCAATGTATCGATATCCGCGATCTTGCACAGATCCGCGTTGGCAATCGGTCCATTGCGGTCAATCCAGTCGCTTACCTGCTCCCAAACCGGCGGGCGCTCTTCATTCCAGAGAATCAAAGTAACCGTCGGCTGAGCGGCATCCGGATTCTCCAAATACAGCGGCGGGTACAAGCGATTTTCCCGCATGGCTGCAAACATCATGCGAACCCCTTCTCCCGCATCGATATTTGGCGGTACCGGAAACTCGCGAAGATTGGTTGCAAGCAACGGGTTCCGGGCAAAAGAACCGGCGCGCTCAATGTTGGTCGGTGTGATCCGGCCAGGAAGCAATCCCGGGCTTTCGAATTCAATTCTGTTGTCGAATATCCTGATATGTATGTCTCGGTTCAAGCGGTAATCGCGGTGAATCACCGCATTGGTGATCGCTTCCTTGATCACTCGCACGGGATAACGATGCACAGTCTTGAAACCGGAAGAAGCAAGCGTCAGGCCCTCGGCCAGTTCTTCGAGGGCATAGTTGTGAGCGCGCTCGATTTGCTCATAGACCGCCCCTGAAATGGTCTTCGGTGTTTTCTTCAGATTCGGCACCGATCCATGTTCGACTTGATTGCCGCGGTAATGGAATACCCGAATGTCGGCACGCGAACCATGCGCCGCCAGCAAAGCGCCCGGTTCGTCGGCGAACAGGAGAATGGCTGCACGCGTCGGCAACAGGTCATCGCCTGATTTCTTGGCAAGTCCTATTCGATAAAGACGATCGCCGACGCTGCCCGACAGGAAGCCGCGGCTGCTGGAAAAAGTTCGCCATGCGGCCGTGTCGAGCAGATCGACAGACACGGGAAGCGCATCCGCTTCGGTGCTCCGCTCACCCCGTTTGAAGGACAGTTCCACGACCTCGGTGGCCGACATGGAACGATTGCCTCTTTCGAGGCGGGTCCACGTGCCGTCATCCAGTATCGAATGGACCTTGTCGCTCTTCGCCACACGCAAAGCAATGAGATGTCCAGCGCTCCCGTCACGCAATCGGCATGCAATGCGCGTCAGGACAATTCCCCCCAGCGGGGGCACGAAATGGGTGTTCAACTTGCGCTGAAGTTCGTCAACCGCATCGAGATTCTCTTCAATCCCGAACAAGCGGGCATTTCCTTTTGCCTTGTCCAGATCCTCTATGCCCAGCACCAGCATGCCGCCATCGGTATTGGCAAAGGCACAAATGGTTTCGAGCGCCTTGTGCACCATTTTTCCGGAAACGCGCTTGGTTTCCAGTTTTTTGGATTCCCCGCGCGGCAAGACCATTGCGACAAAGTTGTCCGCATCGGCTCCGACAAGATCACGCATAGGTCCATTTCCTGCGCATGGCTTCAGCGATCATCTGCGACTTGGCTCTGATCTCGCGGAGATAGTGGGTGACCAGGAGTTGGCTCATGACGGGCAATTGTACCTTCGCAGGAAGGGTTTTCAGGTAGGCGACGTGGCGGTACTTCAGTAAAATTGCCTCATTGACCCAACCTTGGGCCGCAAAGGCCCGAATCAACGGAGTCCTGTCATGCCCGAATACCGTTCCCGCACCTCCACCCACGGCCGCAACATGGCCGGAGCCAGAGCGCTCTGGCGCGCAACAGGCATCAAGGAAGGCGATTTCGGCAAGCCGATCATCGCCGTGGTGAACTCCTTTACGCAGTTCGTGCCGGGCCACGTGCACCTGAAGGACATGGGCCAGCTCGTCGCGCGCCAGATCGAGGCGGCCGGCGGCATCGCCAAGGAGTTCAACACCATCGCCGTCGACGACGGCATCGCCATGGGCCACGGCGGCATGCTGTATTCGCTGCCCTCGCGCGAGCTGATCGCCGATTCCGTCGAATACATGTGCAACGCGCACACCGCCGACGCCATGGTGTGCATCTCCAACTGCGACAAGATCACGCCCGGCATGCTGATGGCAGCGCTGCGCCTGAATATCCCGGCGGTGTTCGTCTCCGGCGGGCCGATGGAAGCCGGCAAGGTGAAGTGGCACGGCGAGTACCGCATGGTCGACCTGATCGACGCCATGATCGAGGCGGCCGATGCGAAGAACAGCGACGCCGACGTGAACGCCATGGAGCGCTCGGCCTGCCCGACCTGCGGCTCCTGCTCCGGCATGTTCACCGCCAACTCGATGAATTGCCTGACCGAGGCGTTGGGCCTGGCGCTGCCCGGCAACGGCTCGCTGCTGGCCACCCACGCCGACCGCGAGAAGCTCTTCGTCAAGGCCGGCCGGCTGATCGTCGACCTGGCGAAGCGCTACTACGAGAAGAACGACGCCTCGGTGCTGCCGCGTTCCATCGCCGGCTTCAAGGCCTTCGAGAACGCCATCGCGCTCGACATCTCCATGGGCGGCTCGACCAACACCGTGCTGCATCTGCTCGCCGCGGCGCAGGAGGCCGGCGTGAACTTCACCATGGCCGACATCGACAGAATGTCGCGCCGCGTGCCGTGTCTCGCCAAGGTGGCGCCGTCGACGCAGATGTACCACATGGAGGACGTGCATCGCGCCGGCGGCATCATGGCCATCCTCGGCGAGCTCGACCGCGCCGGCCTGCTCAACCGCGACTGCCCGACGGTGCTCTACCCGACCCTGGGCGAGGCGCTCGACTGCTGCGACGTGAAGCGCAATGCCGATCCGGCCGTGCACGACTTCTACCGCGCCGCGCCCGGCGGCGTACCGACCCAGACGGCCTTCTCGCAAAGCCGCCGCTTCCCGAAGCTCGACCTCGACCGCGCCAACGGCTGCATCCGCGACCAGGCGCACGCCTATTCGCAGGACGGCGGGCTGGCGGTGCTGTTCGGCAACATCGCCGAGAAGGGCTGCATCGTGAAGACCGCCGGCGTGGACGACTCCATCCTCAAGTTCACCGGCCGCGCCCGCGTCTGCGAATCGCAGGAGGAGGCGGTGGAGAAGATTCTCGCCGGCAAGATTGTCGCCGGCGACGTCGTCGTCGTGCGCTACGAAGGGCCGAAGGGCGGCCCCGGCATGCAGGAGATGCTCTATCCGACCTCGTACATCAAGTCGATGGGCCTGGGCAAGGAATGCGCGCTGCTCACCGACGGCCGCTTCTCCGGCGGCACCGCCGGCCTGTCCATCGGCCACGCCTCGCCCGAGGCGGCGGCCGGCGGCGCCATCGGCCTCGTCGAGGAGGGCGACACCATCGAGATCGACATCCCCCAGCGGCGCATCCACCTCGCCGTGGAAAAGTCAGTCCTCGCAACACGGCGCAAGGCGATGGAAGCGAGGGGTGAAAAAGCCTGGAAGCCGGTCAAGCGCGGGCGCGCCGTCTCGGCGGCGCTCAGGGCCTACGCCGCCATGACCACCAGCGCCGACACCGGCGCGGTGCGCGACGTTAGCCAGCTCGCGACGCGTTGATCCATCGCGTCCTCGTCCTCGGCGGCTACGGCAACTTCGGCCAGCCGATCTGCCGTGCCCTGGCGCAGGACGCCCGCATCGAACTGCTGGTCGGCGGACGCAACGCCGGCGCGGCGGATGCCTTCGCCGCCACGCTCGGCGCGCGCGGATTGGCCATCGACGCAGGGGCGGCGGACCTGGCGGCGCGCCTGACGGCACTCGACGTTGCCACGCTGATCCATACCGCCGGCCCCTTCCAGGGCCAGGACTACACGGTGGCGAAAGCCTGCGTCGCCGCCGGCTGCAACTACCTCGACCTCGCCGATGGGCGCGATTTCGTCGCCGGCATCAGCGCGCTCGACGAATCTGCGCGGGCCGCGGGCGTGCTGGTGACGAGCGGCGCCAGCTCGGTGCCGGCGCTGTCGGCCGCCGTCGTGGATCATTTCCTGCCCGAGTTTGCCGAACTTCGCGAGATCCGCCATAGCATCGCCTCCGGCGCAAAAACGCCGGGGCTGGCGACCCTGCGCGCGGTATTTGGCTATTGCGGCAAGCCCTTCGCACGTCTGGAGAACGGCATCTGGACGACGGCATACGGCTGGCTCGACCTGCAGCGGCAGTCCCACGCGGCGCCGGTCGGCGCACGCTGGCTGGGCAGCTGCGACGTGCCCGACCTGACGCTGTTTCCGCAGCGTTTCCGCGACGTGAAAAGCGTGGTTTTTCATGCCGGCGCGGGCAATCCGATCGCCCACCTTGCCACCTGGGCCCTGGCGGGTTGCGTCCGCAGGGGCTGGTTGCGCAGCCTGCTGCCACTGGCGCGACCGCTCTGGCGCCTGAGCCGCCGGCTGGAGCCGCTTGGCACCCGATCGAGCGCCATGCGCGTGAAATTGACGGGTGTCGACGGCAACGGAAGGCCGCTCGAACGCAATTGGCAGTTGATCGCCTGCGACGACCAGGGCCCGCAGATCCCGTGCGGCGGCGCCATCGCGCTGGCACGCAAGCTGGCGCGCGGCGAGGTCGCGCGCAAAGGCGCGACGCCCTGCCTCGGTCTGCTGACGCTGGAGGAATACCTCGGCGCCCTCTCCCACCTGAAGCTCAGGCAGGTGCTGAACTGATGGAATTCCTCTGGCTGAAGTGGCTGCACATCCTCGGCGCCACGCTGCTGTTCGGCACCGGCCTCGGCACCGCCTTTTTCAAGTGGAGCATCGACGGCAGCGGCGACGTGCGTGCCATTGCGGCCGTGATGCGCAAGGTGGTCCTCGCCGACTGGCTGTTCACGACGACGACCATCGTCGTCCAGCCGGTAACGGGATTGTGGCTGGCGCACCTGGCCGGCTACCCGCTGACCCGCGGCTGGGTCGCCTGGTCGCTGGCGCTCTACCTCCTGGCCGGGTTGTGCTGGCTGCCGGTGGTCTGGCTGCAACTGCGCATGCGCGACATGGCGATGCGCGCCGCCGCTGAGGACTCGGCGCTTCCCGAGTTGTATCATCGCTACGGACGCATCTGGTTCCGGCTGGGCATCCCGGCCTTTTCTGCATTGGTTGTCGTGTTCTACCTGATGGTGTTCCGACCTGCCGGCTGAGCGTAGAGATGAATGTGACCCTTGCCCAACCCGGCGTCCTCGCGCCGGTCCCGCCCTGTGCGCGGGGAATGAGCTTCCGGCTCGCCCACGAAGCCGATCCGCGGCCGGCGCTGGCGCAGCTGCAACGGCATTTCGACCCGGCCTGGGGCGTGCTTGGCATCGGCGCGCCGCTGGTGTGCGCGCTCGGCAAGGCGGTGCCGGGGCTGCGCGGCTTCCCGGCCCTGGCCGGGCCGGCCTGCAGCGTACCGTCGTCGCAGGCGGCGCTGTGGATACTCCTGCGCGGCGAGGAACCGGGCGCCCTGTTCGATGCCGCGGCACGCATCAAGCCGCTGCTCGGCGCGGCGTTCGTGCTCGACGATGCGGTCGACACCTTCCTCTACGCCGGCGGCCGCGACCTGACCGGCTACGAGGACGGCACCGAAAACCCGCAGGGCGAGGCGGCGGCGGGTGCGGCCCTCGTCGCCGCCGGCGGCGGACTCGCCGGATCGAGCTTCGTCGCGGTGCAGCGCTGGACACACGACCTCGACCACTTCAATGCCCATGCGCCGGCCGAGCGCGACGCCATCATCGGCCGCAGGCGCGCCGACAACGAGGAACTCGACGACGCGCCCGCGTCCGCCCACGTCAAGCGCAGCGCGCAGGAAAGCTATGAGCCGCCCGCCTTCATGTTGCGTCGCTCGATGCCATGGGCATCGGCACGCGAACAGGGGCTGGAATTCATCGCCTACGGCCGCTCGTTCGACGCCTTCGAGCAGGTCCTGCGCCGCATGGCCGGGCTGGAGGACGGCATCGTCGATGCCTTGTTCACTTTTTCCCGCCCGATTTCCGGCGGCTATTACTGGTGCCCGCCGGTAAAGGCAGGACACATCGACCTCTCCTTGCTCGGGCCATGGTGAATATCCATGGCCCGCATGCCGCTGCTCGATATCCGGCGTAACGCACCACCGGCGGCGGGCGCAAGCGCCGGCGGCGATCCCAGCCGCATCCAGGCTGCATGCGGCCCTTGCCGACGCCCGCACCGTGGTCTAGTATGATGCCAATAGACTAGGACACCGCGCGCATCCGGGACGCGCGGGCACCCCGATGGCAGCCGGCTCGCCGCGGGACTTCTGCAGATCAGGAGGGGCTGTGGATCGTTCTTCACGACGAGCGCCCAGATGTTTGCGCCGCGGGATGTGTCGGGTCGCACTGCCTGGCCTGCTGTTCGGCATGGCGGCGCCGGCAGCGGCCGACAATAATCATCTTTCCGACAACAGCACGGTGCTCGCCCAGTTCGCCCAGGCTTCGGGTGGATCGGCGCCGCAGCTCGTACCCGCCGAAGACGGTGCCACGCGCATCGAATGGCACGGAGGCGTCAGCGTCGACCTGTACTCGCGCAATGCCGGCGGCGGCAGCGTCCTGACGCCATATTCGAGCGGACAGTTCCACCGCCTGGGTGTCCAGAGCGACCTGCGCGCGACGGCGATCGAGGGCGACGTGTCCTGGCTGCAGTTTGCCGCAACGCAGTCCGACGATCCCTCGGTCATCTTCGTCGGCAACTCGCAGGTCAACACCCTGAGCGCCGGCCGCAGCGGCCTGGGCTACCGATACGCCGTGGGTGACGTGGCGGTCAATCATTCCGTCCTCGGCGCCAACACCGCGCTGCGCGGCGGGCTGGCGCAGCGCTATGTTGGTCAGACATTGTTCTCGGCCTCGGCCGGCGTCGTCGCCGAGAGCTGGGAGGCACTGGCCGACCAGGAGCGCCGCCACATGTTTCTGAAGAACATCTATGCCGTGAAAGCGGAAACCCCGTTCGGCCAGACCGTCCAGGCATACGTCACGGCACAGGGATACACCGAGGATGGCGACTCCCTGTTGCCCGGCACGCTGGCGCTGGCGCCCAGTGCCGGGCACAGCACGACGCTGGGCCTGAATTGGCGCGAAGGGCAATACTACGTCCAGGCCGAGGGCGGTCTAAGTCGCTGGACCGAGAAAGACCTGCAGGGACATCGCGACCGCGCCTTCATCGTCGATGGCGGCTGGCAGGGCGAGACGCTGGGCATGCGGCTCGGCCATCACGATCTCGGGCGCTATTACGCCAGCCTGTCCGGCCTCGCCGGCGCCGGCATTCGCGAGACCTATGCCAACGCCAACTGGCTGGCTGCAACCTGGATCAGCCTGAACGGCGACCTGCGGCGCTCGGAAAACCAGATGGCGGCACCGCCGATTCCACCGCCACCGCCGACCATTCCGCCCACGCCAGTCACGCCGTACACCCCTTTCGTCGGTGTCACCGAAGCCGCGAACCTGCGTGCCCAACTCACTTTTTCCGACGCACCGGGCCTCGGCCTCGGTATTTCGGCCGGTGAATCGCGCGGCAGGAACAGCAGCGGTACGGCGGCCGGCGGTGTCAATCGCAGCCTGAATCAGGGGCTGAACCTGAGCTACGCGCAAGCCCTCTGGAACGCATCGCTCGGCTACCAGAACAGCACGCAATCAAACAGCATCGCCGCCGGCGCCGACAGCCGCACGGATACCTGGACCGCCTCCTACGGCCGCAACTGGAGCGACGCGACGGATGTCGCGCCGGCTTCCCGTACGCTCTACGCGACAGTTGCCGGAAGCCTGCAGCGCCAGCATCTCAACAGCGGCGCGATGGCGACCCTGAGCAACCTGAACCTTGTCCTTGCCGGTGAGCGAGCCGGCTGGGGTCGCCTGAGCGCCGTACTGGGCGGCAGCCGCGGACACGACGCGGCAGGCGGTGGCCTGCGCCAGCACTGGTATCAGATCGACGCCGCGCGCGCATTTGGCCAGCACAGTGGCGTCCGTCTGTACTTGCGTGCGATGCGGAGCGTTCAGGGCCAACCGGCCGTCGCCTATCGCGACAGGACGGCCGGCGTACAGTTGAGCCATGCGTTCTGAAAACGCCGTCGGTCGCATCGTCACCCGCGGCGTCAACAGCTGGATTTGCTTCCCGGGGCAACCATGAAACCTGTCCGTGCCGTCGCGATTCTGCTTTTCACCTGCCTGCCGACTGTTGCACTCCTTGCACAGGAAGCACCGGCCGGTCCGGAAAAGCCGGCACTCGCCGGCTTCGAGGACATGAAGGCCGCGCGCAGTTCGCTCGACGAAATCATCCGCGCATACGAGGCGGGAGACATCGGCCGGATCCAGGCCCGCCTCGATCCGGCCATGATCGGCTACCAGCGCTTCATCGACGGCATGCGGCGGGACACGACCAGCCTCAAGCAGATCCGCCTGCATCTGTTCGAGGCGCAGATCACCGCGGGACCCGACGTCGCCATGATCCAGGCGGCTTGGGAAAAGCGCTTTTTCGGCGTCGTCGATTTCACGCCGGGCATTTTCACCGGGCGGAGCACTTTTCTCATGCATCGCGACAAGGGCGGCTGGCGGCTGGCCGCCGTCTCCGGCGACAACCCGTTTTCCAGCGAATCCGGCACGCTGGCAACGCTGAGCGTCATGCCCGGCACTATCCCGCTGGCAAGCATCCCCTTTTGCGCCGGCGTCTACCCGCTGAGCGTCGAACTCGTCGATCCGGATCTCGCCGGCTTGCCGAGCGTGAGCATCGAAATCGCCACCAGCCAGGGCGATCAGGAGGGTGTCGTGCTCACCGCCGTCGCGCCAGGTCGCTTCCGGCGGTCGGTGCTTCCGATGTGCCAGGGGGCTACCGCACCCTTGCGCAACAGCGGCACCGTGGAAATCAACAATGCCGCCACGCCGGCGACACTGACGTTCCGCTACGTGGACGCGAATCCGGGCGCCAACCGCCCGCCCGCGACCCTGACGCGTTCCGTCGTCATACCGTACGCCCCGCCGCCTCCGGTCCTGGTGCCGGCACCGGCGCCGGTCCCGATTCTGCCCGGCCCCCCGCCGCGCTGACAGGCAGCACCATTTTCTGCCGGAATGAAGCCGATTGACTCGCCTACCGACGCCAGAGGCTGGAATCACCCATGAAAAGACCTGCCCTTCTCATCCCGATGATGTTTGTCGCGACGCTTGCATTTCCCGCCTTCGCTGCCGGCAAGACCGCCAAGGCTCTGTTCCCCCTGGCGGAGGCCGAGGCACGAAAATGGCAACCGGATAGCGTCCTCGTCAACATCGACACCAGGAGCGCCCAGCCGGACGGCACAGTGGCCACCGGGCCGCTGCCAGGCACCTGGGCATACACCTTCTATTCACCCAGGACAAAGAAGAAGGCGCTTGTCATGGTCGACGCCAAGGGCAACCTGTCCCGGGATGATTCGGGGTATTTCCAGACGGCTCCGGTGGGAGAGTTCTCCGTGGACAGCGACAAAGCCATGGCCGCGGCGGTCAAGGATGGCCTCATGACCAACCTTCATGGGATGAGCATGGGGCTCGAACAAAATTCGGGAAGAAGCGAGTGGCGGATGCCGGACAACAAGTTCTTGTACTACGTTGATGCCAACAGCGGCAAGACAAGAAAAGAGAAGAACGACTAGCAGGCTGCCGAAGTGCCGGACAGCGTCGCCGCGCAGGTCGACTCCTGGGACTGTGCCATTCACTTGTCCACCGGAGGACCAGGTTGCGCACCGGCGGTCGATGCCCCGGTGAATGCCTGCAAAGCCAAGGCCGGCACGCAGCTGGTGACGAAGATCGGCGGAAAGCCGTAACCGGAGAGTTCCGCTCTGCAAGGGGCGCAAGACAGTTCAGGGAAATCCAATGAATTCCACCGCACTGCGTTCGTCATTCGCCGCCTTATCGCTGGCATTCTTCGCCTGGCCCGCCTTCGCCATCGACTCGACAGTCAATTCGATCCTCGACGTCGTCATCCAGGAATTGAGCCCGGAACTGGTACCGGCCAAGCCCTTCATCGTCTGTCTCATCGACAATGGCGGCAAGGTCGACGCCTGCATCGAGTCGCTTGCGGGACAGGCCGCCGGCAGCCTCGGCAAGCAGCAGCTGGCGCAGGCGAAGAAGGCCCTGCCCTTCGATCCGGACGGCGCGAACGTGAAGCTGGTGATCGACATCGTCCAGGCGGCAAAGGACGAAAAATGGGACCTCGTCATCGGCAAGGGCGGGCCGTACGTCACGCGCGCGATCGTCTGCGCCGTCTTCGTACCGCCCGGCCTGAAGAGCTTCGGCTGCCCGGTGATCGGCTACGTCATCGAGCACCAGGCCGGCCTCGTGAAAAGTGTACTGGGCAAGCTGAAAAGCAGCGACGTGCCCGGGCTGGTATCGGTGCTCATCTCCCAGTTCGGGCCGGACGTCGTCTGCGAGCTGATTCCGAGCAGCGCGCTGCCGGCGGGCGCCAGCAAGTTGAAGGACCTGGGCTGCGGCGTGCTCGGCGAGATTCTCAAGGCGGCGGAGGAATTTGCCAAGGACATGGCGGATGCGGCCGTCAAGGGCGCCGATGCGGTGGAAAACCTGCTCTTCGGCGACGACAGCCACATGCCCTACGAGAAGTACGAGGCACTGTATTGGCAGCCCTGGTACCACTACGGCACCTGGCTGTGCCTGACTACGAATTGCAGCGGCCTGGGGGGCCTCGAAAGCGGCATCAAGAGCCCCTGCGTCGACTACTTCGACTCGCACAACCAGTACAAGAGCACGGCGCAAAAGACCTGCGGCGACATGGCGTCGAAGTTCGACAAGCAGGCAAGGACTTTCAGCAAGGCCATGCAGACTGCGGCGCAGATTTATGCCGACACGGAAGTGGCGGCGTCGGCCAAGACCTTCGCTGCGGTCGACTGGGGCCGGTGGAACACGCCCGACAGGAAGAAACTCTTCGCGCAAAACTGCCAAGGCACGATGAAGACCAAGTTTCCGCTGCCCGTTCCCATCCCGGGCAGCTGTGAAGCGATCAAGAAGTCGCCCACTTACAAGAACGGATTGTTCAAGACGCTCATCGACAAGCTGTATCAGCAATGCCAGGCGAATGCCGCCAAGCAGATGCCTTCGCCCACCGCCTGGGCCTACGTCTGCCAGGCCCCCGCCGACAAGTTCGCGGCCGAATACGCGAAGGCGAAAAAGGACGTGGACGAATCCGTCAAGAAACTCGAGCCGATCGGCTGCAAGATGGGTGGCTCCGTGATCGACTCCGCGATCGCCACGAAGATCACCTGCACGACTTACGATGGGTTTAACGCCTGCAAGAACGCCTTCGGCGGCAAGCTTCCCTGCTCGCTCGACACCAAGAACGCCGACACCGCCCTCGCCGACGCGATCCTGAAGCAAGTCGGCACCAAGCGCTGCAAAATCGTGGACGAGGTGAAGCCCCTGCCTTGCCCGAAGACGGACGGCACTCTCGGCAACTGTCCGCTGCACGAGAAGCGCATCCTCTGCGGCCGGCCGTGGAAGGTCGAAAAGTGCAAGGAATTGCTGGCGCAGCTTGAGGTGGGCCATCCCAACAGCACGGTTCAATGCAAGGATGACAAGGCCGGCTTGAACGCATTCGCCACACTGGAAGGCCAGGCCTCCGCCATCCGCAACAAACTCAACGGCGCGTTCGGCCCGATCGGCACCCAGGCGGGATTGGGCGATGTCAAGGCGAAGTCGGGCGCCGGCGCCGGGAGTTGCAAGACCGGAGAGCCGGACACTCTCCGGATTTACTGCCCCGGCGGCGAATTTGCCGCCCATCCGGAAATCAGTTTGCCCGTTTGCCCGGTCGATCCCAACCTGGACGGTGCGGATGCGCCTTGTCGCACGCTTCTGCTGGAAATCCACAAGGAGCAGGCGCTCAAGGCGCCGAAACCGCTCGATCCGCTCGTCGGTGACGCCTATCAGGGCCCGTTCCCGGGCGGCGCGTCGAAACAGCTGCCGCCAGCGATGGGGGCACCGCCAGCCATGGCGCCGCCCCCGGTGCTTGCCCCGACCGCGCCGGCCGTCATCGGTCCGCCGCCGGTCATGATGCCGCCACCCGGAGACCCCAGCCATGCAACGCCCGCAGCTATCGTGCCGGGCTGCACACCCATGTCCGGCAGTCCCGGTCGCTACGCCTGCGTCACGAGAGAAGCCCATGCAGGCTGCGAACGCTTGCGCGCCGCCGGCGCGGCAGCCATACGACAATGCCAGATCGCCGCAGGACGAGCACACTGACACTGCCCACCCGATCAGAACAACCACATGGAGACAGCCATCATGTTCGCAATTCACACCTGCTGCCTGGATAGAGTCCGCCGGCCGCGAAGGATCGTGCGGGCTTCATCCCTTGCTGTCCTTGTACTGTGCGCACTGGCAGGAGCCGTCCCGGCGATGGGTGCGCAGCCGGTCAGCATTTCTTTCACGCAGGCAACCCAGCAGGCATTGCAGTCGGGAGTAGTCTGGAAAGTCAGGGCGCCCACAGGCAGCCAGATCGTGGTCAAGGCCTCGTCCGACTTCACCAAACAGTCGAAGAACATAAGCCTGAAGTACTCTGTCTCTGGAACGGGATGGAAGGAGTCGCTCGTTCCGCCTGGCCCGACCGCGCTGACCCTGAACGCAAGCGGAATGGCCGCCGCGCCGCTCAAGTTCGCCATCAGCACGCAATGGGGCGTGCAGGCGTGCTACTCGTGGAAACCCCCGGGTTCGAATCAGAAGACGGATGCCTGCACGGACCAGCTTTTTTTTGAGGGCGTGGATCCGCTGAAAACCAGCGCCGAAAAGCTCATCACTTTTTTCTTCCACCCACCATCGGATGTCAGTGCCAAACAGTCCGGCGCGCTGGCCGTCAAGCCAAGCGGCCAGGAATTGAGGCTGCGCGTCGCCAAGGACATCCTGATGAGATCCACCACCAAGACTTTTCGCCTGGTCTGGATTCCGGGCGGGACTTCCGCCTTGCCCGCCAGCGAGCCGCAACCGCCCGGCCAGGTCGGCTTCAGTTTTACCGGCACAGGGAAATTGGGCGACGCGAAAATCGACATGATGGGGAACGACTGGGGCGAAATCGTCGTTCCGCTCGATTTCGGGCCGCACAAGAAGAATCCGTTTTGGACCTTCAAAGCCTGCACGGAGATCGACTGGTCCGGCGAGATTTGCAGCATCTCCCGCCAGATCGAACTGATCCAGACCCCGGTCATCAAGATGTCCGACCAGCCAAAGGATCCAAAGATTAATCCTGGCCAGCCCTTGCCTCCCGTGTTGTCGCCGCCGCCGAGCGGAGGAGGCAGCGGCGACGGGAAAAGCGGGCGGGCTGGCAAGTCCGGTTCGCTGCCCGCTGGTCGCCCGAACACGATGGAACCACCACCGGTATTGGGCGCACCGGCAGCCAGCCCGGCCGTTCCCGGCCCGCCTGCTCCACGAGGCCAGCCGCCTTTGCCCGTGATGGCGCCTGCCGTCACGCCATCCGCCGCCCTGCCTCCCCCTGCCCCCACGCAAGGCGCACCGGCCGGTCCGGCCCAGCCCATGTCTGCCCCTCCGACCCTGGCGCCGCCGCCCGTTTTGGCCCCGGCGCAAGCGCCTGCGCCGATTGTGCCAATGGCCGGACCGCAAGTTCCCGGCTGCGCGCCCCTTGCCGGCCAGGCAGGCCACTACGCCTGCGCCACGCGGGAAGCCTACGCCGCATGCGAAAGACTACGCGCCACCGGCGTCGCAGGCATAGGGCAGTGCCATTCACCGGGTGGACGGTTGCGTCCGTAAGCTGGCCCGGTCGCGATCCGACTCGAGAAACGGGTCGTGGCCGAAACTCCTGTCCGGCGCGGATTGCTCGGCACCTTCGCGGATTCGCGCAAGCCAAGCGGCCGGCAAGGGCGCGCCCGGGCGATTGCCGGCCGGACCGGCAGAATAGTTGACTATTTTTGTCCATTTATAGCCGGCCTGAGACTACACTGGACGCATGCCCAACCGTCTCGCCGGCGAGACCTCGCCTTACCTCCTGCAACACGCTGACAACCCCGTGGATTGGCGCCCGTGGGGTGAGGAAGCGCTCACCCTGGCGCGACAGGAGGACAAGCCAATCCTGCTTTCCATCGGCTATTCCGCCTGCCACTGGTGCCACGTCATGGCGCAGGAGTCCTTCGAAGACGGCGAGGTGGCGGCAGTGATGAACCGGCTCTTCGTCAATATCAAGGTGGATCGCGAGGAACGGCCGGACCTCGACCAGATTTACCAGACCGCCCACCAGATGCTGACCAGCCGCGCCGGCGGCTGGCCGCTGACGATGTTCCTGACACCCGACGGGGCGCCTTTCTTTGGCGGCACCTACTTTCCCAAGGCGCCACGCTATGGCCTGCCCGGCTTCACCGAGCTGTGCCAGCGCGTCGCCGACGCCTGGCGCGACAAGCGCGCCGACATCGAGCAACAGAATGGCGAGCTGCTGCGCGCGCTCGCCGCCGGCAGCGCCTCCCGCCCGCCCGCTGCGGCGCTCTCGGCCGCACCCCTGAAACGCGCGGTCGAGCGTGCCGCCGAATCGTTCGATCCGCAATTCGGCGGTTTCGGTGGCGCGCCAAAGTTTCCCCACCCGGCCGACCTGGAATTGCTGTTGCGCCGGCATGCCGCGGCCGGCGACGCCCGCTGCGGCGAAATGGCGCTGCTCACGCTGCGGCGCATGGCCGAGGGCGGCCTCTACGACCAGCTTGGCGGCGGCTTCTGCCGCTACAGCGTGGATGAGCGATGGGAGATTCCGCATTTCGAGAAAATGCTCTACGACAATGGTCCGCTCCTGCGCCTGTATGCCGACGCCTGGCTGGTGACGCGCGACCCGCTGTTCCGCCGGGTGGCGGAGGAGACGGCCGGCTGGGCCATCCGCGAAATGCAGTCGGCGGCGGGCGGCTATTTCTCGTCGCTGGATGCCGATTCCGAACACGAAGAGGGCAAGTTCTACGTGTGGACGGCCGACGCGGTGCGGCGCCTGCTGACTGCGGAGGAGTACGCCATCGCCGCCGCATGTTTCGGCCTCGACCGACCGGCCAATTTCGAGGGGACGCACTGGCACCTTCGCGTCGCCCGCACGCTCGACGACGTTGCCGCGTCGCGGCCCATGCCGCTGGAGGAATGCGAGACGCTGTTTGCCGCGGCGCGCGCCAAGCTGTTTGTCGCCCGCGAGCGGCGCATCCGGCCGGGCCGCGACGAGAAGATACTGGGCAGCTGGAATGCGCTGATGATCGAGGGCATGGCCCACGCCGGCCGCATCTTCGGCCGGGAAGATTGGCTGGCCTCGGCCCGGCGTGCGCTTGCCTTTGTGCGGGCAACGCTCTGGCAGGACGGGCGGTTGCTGGCGACCTGCCGTGACGGCCGCGCCCATCTCAACGCCTATCTCGACGACTACGCCAACCTGCTCAAGGCCGTGCTGGAGCTGCTGCAGGCGGAATTCGACAGTGAACTGCTCGGCTTCGCCGAGACCCTCGGCAATGCCCTGCTCGACAACTTCGAGGACCCGGCCGGCGGCTACTATTTCACCAGCCACGACCACGAGGCGCTGATCCACCGCATCAAGAGCGGTTACGACAACGCCATGCCATCGGGGTCCGGCACGGCAGCCTATGCCCTGCAGCGCCTCGGCCACCTGACGGGAAACCTGCGCTACCTCGAATCCGCCGAACACACGCTGCGCCTGTACAACCCGGACATGGAGCAGCGGCCCGGCGGCTTTGCCACCCTGTTGATGGCGCTGGAGGAGGCCGCCACGCCACCCGGCGTCGTAATCCTGCGCGGACCTGCGGCGCAACTGAAGGATTGGCAAGGGAAATTGTTCGCCCGCTATTGGCCCTGGATGCTGGCGCTGGCCCTGCCGCGGGAAGACCCGGCCTTGCCCGCGGTCCTGGCGAAACCGCTGTCGGACGCCGTCAACGCGTGGGTTTGCTCCGGCGTTAGATGCCACGAGCCGATCAAGGATTTCGCTTGCCTGGAACGGGTTTGCAAGTCACCGGAATTGCTTTAGAGTATCGGCGTTTTTGGCCATGGCCGCCTCGATTGCATCGCTTTGACAGTTTGGCCTTCGCTGAAACCACGTTTTCCAACCAAGCCTACGAGGAATTTAGGAAATGAAACTGCTGAAAACCCTGCTCCTGGCCGCTGCCGGCCTGCTGATCGCCGGTCAGGCCTCCGCTGACGAAGCCCTGGCGAAGGCGAAGAACTGCATGAGCTGCCACGCCATCGACAAGAAAATCGTCGGACCCTCCTACAAGGATGTCGCGAAGAAATACGCCGGCAAGGCGGACGCCGCCGCCACACTGGAGGCGAAGGTCAAGAAGGGCGGTTCGGGTTCTTTCGGTACCGTGCCGATGCCGCCGAACGCCGCGGTCAGCGATGCCGACATCAAGAAGCTGGTCGCCTGGATTCTCGCGATCAAGTAAGCGGTTTCCCGCCGCAAGAAAGGCCAGCCCGCGGGCTGGCCTTTTTATTGACATCGTCCGGGGCGGGCAGCACAATCCCCGCGCATTCGTGTGCCACAACAAGAAACCGTTCATTTCCAGGAGACGATGACCATGCGATTCCCCCTCAAGACCATCAGCCTTGTTGTTGCTTCCGCGTTCGTCGTGTTCGGCTGCGGCAAGGAAGCGCCGCCACCCCCGCCGCCGAAGGCCGAGCAACCCGCCGCGCCTGCGCCCAAGCCCACCGTGACGGTAAGGATCGGCCACTCCTCGCCGCTGACCGGCCCGCAGGCCCACCTCGGCAAGGACAACGAGAACGGCGCGCGCCTCGCCATCGAGGAAGCCAACGCGAAGAAACTGGAAATCGGCGGCGCCGTGGTGACCTTCGAGCTGCTCGGCGAGGACGACCAGGCCGACGGGAAACAGGCAACAACAATCGCGCAGCGGTTTGTGGATGCCAAGGTAAATGGGGTCGTTGGCCATCTCAATTCTGGTGCAACGATTCCTGCGTCCAAGCTCTATTCCGATGCCGGCATTCCACAGATTTCCCCCTCTGCAACTGACCCGAAATATACGGACCAGGGATTCAAGACGGCCTACCGCGTAATGGCTAACGACTCCAAACAAGGTCCCGCCTTGGCTCAGTTCGCCTTGAATAATCTGAAAGTCAAGAACATCGCCATCATTGATGATCGTACATCCTACGGTCAGGGTTTGGCCGACCAGTTCGAGAAGGCGGCGAAATCGGGTGGCGCCAACATCGTCACCCGAGAATTCACCACCGATAAGTCCACCGATTTCGCCGCCATCCTCACAAAAGTGAAATCGAAAAAACCGGATATCGTATTCTTCGCCGGCATGGATCCTCAGGCCGGTCCGATGGCGCAGCAGATGAAGAAGCTCGGCATCAAGGCAAGGCTGCTGATGGGAGATGGCGGCTGTACAGTCGAGTTTCCCAAGCTAGCGGGCGATGCAGCCGACGGCCACTATTGCTCGCTGCCAGGTGTTCCACTGGAGAAGATGCCTGGCGGCACTGCATTCATGGAGAAGTACAAGGCCAAGTTCAACGTCGACATCCAGCTCTACGCGCCCTACGCCTATGACGCCGCCAACGTCATGATCGACGCCATGAAGCGCGCCAATTCGGTCGAGCCGGCCAAGTATCTGGCCGAGCTGCCGAAGACCAGCTTCGACGGCGTCACCGCCAAGATCACCTTCGACGAGCGCGGCGACGTCAAGGACGGCGCCATCACCCTCTATCAGGCAAAAGGCGGCAAGTGGGAGACGCTGGAAACCATCGGCGGCGCTGCGCCAGCCCCGACCCCGGCTCAGCCCGCCGCGATGGGTGGCATGTCCGGGATGACGGCTGCTCCGACGCCGGCTGCGGCGGCGCCTGCTTCACCTGCTGCAGCCCCGGCCGCCCCGGCCGAGAAGAAGTAAGCAGCATCTTTGTCCGACAAACGGCACCTTCGGGTGCCGTTTGTTTGTAGACTGAATCGAATGGACACCTTCATCCAGCAGATCATCAACGGCCTCGTCCTGGGCAGCATCTACGCCCTCGTCGCGCTGGGTTACACGATGGTCTACGGCATCCTCGGCCTGATCAACTTCGCCCACGGCGAGGTGGTGATGATCGGCGCGCTCACCGCGCTCGCCGTCATCAAGCTGCTGGCCAACAGCGGCCTGCCGGGCATCGTCGTGGTTCTGATCGGCCTGCTGGCGGCCGTCCCGGTCTGCATGGCGCTCGGCTTCACGATCGAGCGCATCGCCTACCGGCCGCTGCGCAACGCACCGCGCCTCGCGCCGCTGATCACCGCCATCGGCGTCTCCATCGTGCTGCAGCAGCTGGCGATGATCTTCTGGGGCCGCAACTACCACGCCTTCCCGCCCATCCTGCCGACCACCGGGCGCGACATCGTCGGCGCCCACATCACCGACGTTCAGATCGTCATCATCCTGCTCGCCCTGTCGATCATGGCCGGGCTGATGCTGCTGGTGAATCGCACCCGGCTCGGCCGCGCAATGCGCGCCACGGCGGAAAACCCGCAGATCGCCGGGCTGATGGGCGTCAACATCAACGTCATCATCTCGGCGACCTTCCTCATCGGCTCGGCGCTCGCGGCGGTGGCCGGCGTGATGGTCAGCGCCAACTACTCGATCGCCCACTACCACATGGGCTTCATTCTCGGCCTGAAGGCCTTCACCGCCGCGGTGCTCGGCGGCATCGGAAATCTGCCCGGCGCCATGCTCGGCGGCGTGCTGCTCGGCCTGATCGAATCGCTCGGCGCCGGCTACATCGGCGACCTCACCGGCGGCTTCCTCGGCAGCCACTACCAGGACGTGTTCGCCTTCTTCGTGCTGATCCTCGTGCTCGTATTCAGGCCCTCCGGCCTGATGGGCGAAAAGGTCGCGGAGCGCGCGTGAGCACACCCAGGCACAAGGCCCTGCTGGGCATGGTCCTCATCGGCGTGGCCCTCGCCCTGCTGCCGTTCCTGATCGGCAAGGGCCTCGGCAATTCCTGGGTGCGCGTGCTGGACTTCGCCCTGCTCTACGTCATGCTGGCGCTGGGGCTGAACATCGTCGTCGGCTTCGCCGGCCTGCTCGACCTCGGCTACATCGCCTTCTACGCGGTCGGCGCCTATCTTTACGCCTTGCTCGCCTCGCCGCACTTCGGCCTGCACTGGCCGGTGTGGGCCGTGCTGCCGCTCGGCGCGCTGGTGGCCGGGCTCTTCGGCGTGCTGCTCGGCGCGCCGACGCTGCGCTTGCGCGGCGACTACCTCGCCATCGTCACGCTCGGCTTCGGCGAGATCGTGCGCATCTTCATCAACAACCTCAACGCGCCGGTGAACATCACCAACGGTCCGCAGGGCATCAGCCAGATCGACCCGGTGCGCCTCGCCGGCGTGCCGCTGTCGAAAACACTGGAGGTGTTCGGCGTGAGCTTTCCCTCCGTCTATCTCTACTACTACCTGTTCCTGGCGCTGACCCTGCTGATCGTTTTCGTTTCGCTGCGTCTGGAGGATTCGCGCATCGGCCGCGCCTGGGTGGCGATCCGCGAGGACGAGATCGCCGCCAAGGCCTGCGGCATCAACACGCGCAACGTCAAGCTGCTCGCCTTCGCCATGGGCGCAACCTTCGGCGGCGTCGCCGGCGGCCTCTTCGCCGGCTTCCAGGAATTCGTCAGCCCGGAGAGCTTCGGACTGATGGAGTCGATCATGGTGCTGTGCATGGTGGTGCTGGGCGGCATGGGCCACATCCCCGGCGTCGTCCTCGGCGGGCTGCTGCTGGCGATCCTGCCCGAGGCGCTGCGCCACGGCGCCGTGCCGATGCAGCAGGCGGCCTTCGGCAAGGTGCTGCTCGATCCGGAGTCGCTGCGCATGCTGCTGTTCGGCCTGGCGCTGATCGCCGTCATGCTGTATCGGCCGGCCGGCCTGTGGCCGGAAGCGCGGCGAAAAAGGGAATTTCTGGGCGAGAAAGCCAAATGAACGCGCACCTGCTCGACGCGCAATCGATCGGCAAGGGCTTCGGCGGCGTGCGTGCGCTGCACGATGTTTCACTTTCCATCCGCCGCGGCGAGATCTACGGCCTGATCGGCCCCAACGGCGCCGGCAAGACGACTTTCTTCAACGTCCTCACCGGCCTGTACACGGCGGACAGCGGACAGTTCGTCTTTGACGGCGCGCCGCTGAACATTTCCGCGCCGCATGAAGTGGCTGCTCAGGGCATCGCGCGCACATTCCAGAACATTCGCCTCTTCGCCAACATGTCGGCACTGGAGAACGTCATGGTCGGCCGCCACCTGCGCACCGGCACCGGCGTGATCGGCGCCGTGCTGCGCAACCGCGCCACGCGCGAGGAGGAGGCCGCCATCTCGCAGCGCGCCCACGAGTTGCTCCAGTATGTCGGCATCCACCGGCACGGCAATGTCCTCGCCCGCCATCTTGCCTACGGCGATCAGCGCCGGCTGGAAATCGCGCGGGCACTCGCCACCGAGCCCAAGCTGCTGGCGCTGGACGAGCCGGCCGCCGGCATGAACGCGACGGAAACCGGGGCCCTGAAGAAGCTGATCGAGGCGCTGCGCGCGGACGGCCTGACGATCCTGCTCATCGAGCATGACGTGAAACTGGTGATGGGGCTGTGCGACCGCGTCGCCGTGCTCGACTACGGCGAGAAAATCGCCGAAGGCGTGCCGGCCGAGGTGCAGCGCGACGCGAAGGTGATCGAGGCCTACCTCGGAGGCGCTGTTGCTTGAAGTAAAGAACCTCCATGTCTCCTACGGCGGCATTGCCGCCGTCAGGGGCATCGGCTTCGAGGTCGCGGCCGGAGAGACGGTCTGCCTGATCGGCGCCAACGGCGCCGGCAAGACCACCACGCTGAAGGCGCTGGCGCGGCTGCTGCCGGCTCAGGGGGCGATTCATTACCAGGGCAGCAGCCTTCTGCACCGCCCGGCGCACGAACTGATCGGCGCCGGCATGACGCTGGTGCCGGAAGGACGCGGCGTCTTCGCGCGGCTGACGGTCGCGGAAAACCTCGACATGGGTGCCTACTGCCGCGATGACCGCGCCGAGATTGCCGCCGACCTCGACCGCATCTATGTCATGCTGCCGCGCCTGAAGGAGCGGGCGAAGCAGCTGGCCGGCACGCTCTCCGGCGGCGAGCAGCAGATGCTGGCCATCGGCCGCGCGCTGATGAGCCGGCCGAAACTGCTGCTGCTCGACGAGCCCTCGATGGGCCTGGCGCCGATCATGGTGCAAAAGGTGTTCGAGGTGATCCAGTCTGTCGCGGCGCAGGGCGTGACCATACTGCTGGTGGAGCAGAACGCCCGGCTGGCGCTCTCGGTGGCCTCGCGCGGCTACGTCATGGAAAGCGGCGCCATCACGCTCAGCGACACCGGTCAGGCGCTGCTCACCAACCCGAAGGTGCGCGAAGCGTATCTGGGGGAATAAGCCGCTTACTTCGCCGGATGCAGAATGCGCGCCAGGCGCGGCGCCGGCCGCAACAGGTCGGCCAGCGTGTGGCGGTCCAGCTCTGCAAAGAAGGCTGCCGTCGCTTTCTTGAACACCCCCTTGAGCAGGCAGGCCGGCGCGATGTTGCACTGGCTCTGCTCCGCATCGAAGCACTCGACCAGCGCCAGCGTTTCCTCGGTGCCGCGCACCACCTCGCCGACGCCGATATCCTCGGGCGCCATGGCCAGCCGCAGGCCACCACCCTTGCCGCGCACCGTCTCGACATAGCCCTGCTGTGCCAGGAAGTGCACCACCTTCATGAGATGGTTTTCCGAGATACCATAAGCGGCAGCGATCTCGGCGATGGTGGCGAGCTCGCCCTGCCGCACGCCGAGATACATCAGCACGCGCAGGGTGTAGTCGGAGAAGGTGGTCAGCCGCATGGGTGTCGAATCCGCCGAATTAAAAGATGTATTCCAGATGTTGATTATCCCGGAAACGGGTGGTATAGTGAAGATGTATCTTAGGTACTTCTTATGAGGAAACCATGATGGCAGATCAGACTTCGGACATGCCGACGGAAGTGGCGATTCGCGACGCCCTGCGCAACGTGATCGACCCGGAAGTCGGCATGAACGTGGTCGACCTCGGCCTCGTCTATGGCATCGAGATCGCGCCGAACCGGGTGCAGGTCAACATGACCATGACGACGCCGGCCTGTCCCATGGGTTCCATGATTGCCGAGGATGCACGCGAGGCAATTCGCGACATCGCGCCGGAAGCCGCCGAAATCGACGTGCAGCTGGTGTGGGATCCGCCCTGGAGCCCGGCCCTGATGTCGGAGCATGCCAAGCAGAACTTCGGCTGGTCATGACGACCGCCGATTCATACCCATCCGACTGGAGACTACGACATGACCACCGCTACAGCAGAACCCATCGTCGACGTGCGCAACATCGTGCCGCGCGAGCGCCATCCGATGATCTTCGACGCCTTCCACCGCCTCGCCCAGGGCGAGGCCTTCCTGCTGGTCAACGACCACGACCCGAAACCGCTTTACTATCAGTTCCAGGCCGAACTCGGACCGATCTTCACCTGGGATTATCTCGAAACCGGGCCGGAAGTGTGGCAAGTGCGCATCACCAAGGCTTCCTGAAAGCGCATGGCAGACATCCGGCCGCCTTACCGCATCCCGCTGCTGATACTGGGCTTCGCCAGCCTCATCATCGGGGTGGGCGCCGGACTGCTGCGGCTGGGCTGGGCCGTGCCGCAAGCGGCAGCCGATCTCGCGGTCTTCCACGGGCCGCTCATGGTGTGCGGCTTCTTCGGCACGGTGATCGGCCTGGAGCGCGCCGTGGCGCTGGCACAACGCTGGACCTACCTTGGCCCGCTGGCCAGCGGCGCCGGGGGACTGGCGCTGATCCTCGGCGCAGCGCCTGCCATCGCGCAGGCGCTGCTTGCCCTCGGCAGCGCCGTACTGCTGGCGGGTTCGGTCTCGGTGTTCCTGCGACAGCGCGCCTTGTTTACCTTCACGCTGGCCGCCGGCGCCGCGAGCTGGCTCATCGGCAACCTGCTCTGGCTGGGCGGCTTTTCCGTGTACGAAGTGGTGCCGTGGTGGGCCGGCTTCCTCGTGCTGACCATCGCCGGCGAGCGGCTCGAATTGTCGCGCTTCCTGCCGCCCTCGCCGACGGCACAGCGCGTTTTCATCGCCGTGCTGGCGGGACTGACTTTCGGCATGGCGCTCGATGCGCGGCTTTTCGGCGCGGCGCTGCTGGCGCTGGCGCTGTGGCTGCTGCGCCAGGACATTGCGCGGCGCACGGTGAAGGACAAGGGATTGACGCGCTTCATCGCCGTCTGCCTGCTCTCGGGCTATGCCTGGCTGGCGTTGGCGGGGGCGGTCATGCTCGCCGCGGGACTGACGCCGGGCAGCCCGGCCTACGACGCGGCACTGCACGCACTGATGCTGGGCTTCGTTTTCTCCATGGTATTCGGCCACGCACCGATCATCTTTCCGGCGGTACTGCGCGTGAAGGTGCCCTACCATCCGGCCTTCTACCTGCCGCTGGCGCTGCTGCACCTGTCGCTCGCCCTGCGTCTGGCGGGCGATGCGGCCGGGCTGGCGGACTGGCGCAGCGCCGGCGGCGCACTCAATGCGCTGGCGCTCGCCGCCTTCATCCTGAACACCATCGCCGCTGTTGTGCGCGGTGCGAAGAAATCTAGCTGACCTGAAGGCTGTCGGCGAAACTCAGTGCTTCGAACTGGGCGCGGTTGATCGTCGCGGCAGAGAGCTGCAGCGACGCGGCTTTCGCCGCGAACGCCGCCGTGTCGCCCCGCTCGCCGGCGAGCGCCAGTTCGAGGAACGGCGCATAGGGCCCGGCGCGGGAAACCAGCGCGGCATTGATCGACTCCGGCAGGTGCATTTCCTCCAGCGCCACCTCCATCAGCACGCCGAGCAGGATATCGAGGAGCGAAAACGCGCCGGTGATGAAGAGGTTGTCGAGTTCGCTCTTGTCCAGGCAACCGCGTGCCACCACTTCCATGAAGCGGCCGCGCGCAATCGCCGTCTGCATCAGGGCCGGCGCAGCCGGATCCTTGCTCGACGTGACGAGCAGCAGCGACAGCCACTTGTTCAGCTTGTCGTAGCCGAGCATGGTCACGGCGTGGCGGAACGACTGGATTTCCACCGCCAGGCCGAAACCGGCGGAATTGATGTAACGCAGCAGCTTCACCGAGAGCGCCACGTCGAGCTTCAGCGCCGCCTCGATTTCCTTGATGTCGGCATTGGCACGCACCAGGTTGAGCAGCCGGATGGTTTGCGCCTGGCCGGGCGTGAGCTTCTTCGATGGCTTGGCGCCGTACAGGAAGAACCAGCCGGTGGCGCCGCCAAAGCCCTTCTGCAGACAGGCGTCGAACTGGCTGTTGTCGACCACGCCCTTGGCAAGCAGAAGCCCCGGCGCACCCTGCACCGTGGCGGTCGCATCGGCAAGGACGAAACGAAACTGCGCCGCCGCCGGCAGGGCCATGCCCGGGCTATAGCCATCGAGGCATACCGGCACGCCTGCTGCCGCCAGCCGCTGCAGCAACTCGGCCGTGGCCGGCTCGGCCAGTGAGGCCGCGGGAATCTCGATCATCGCGTTCTGCGGTATCTGCCACTCGAGCAGGCCGAGGTCCGGCGCCACGCCGCCCAATCCGAGAAACACGCTGCGCGCGCCCGGCCAGACATCCGCCATCTCGTTGAGAGCAGCGGCCACGCGGGCGCCGGCATCCGCACCGCCGGCGGTGTGGGCGACCAGGCGATTGGCCGTGATCGCGCGATTGCGATTGAGCACCGGTTCGCGACTGATAATTACGTTCATGCTGGATTGGACTCCGCGGCGAATGAAAACGAATCGGCAAAAAAATCCTCTTCCTTGAGCCCGCAACGGCGAATAAAGTCGCGGCGCGCGGCTTCGACCATGGCCGGGGTGCCGCAGACATAGGCCTGGTGGCCGGACAAGTCGGGCAGGTCGCTCATGACGGCTTCGTGTACCAGGCCTGTGCGGCCGTCCCAGCGATCATCGGCGCGCGGTTCCGACAGCACCGGAACGTAGCCGACGCCGCGGTCGCGCCAGGTTTCCGCCAGCCGGCCCAGGTACAGGCCGGCGCGGTCGCGCGCCCCCCAGTATAGCGTCATGGGGCGGCATGGCCTGCGCTGCAGCGCGTCTTCGATCATCGACTTGAGCGGTGCAAAGCCGGTGCCGCCGGCCACGAGGATCGCCGGCTTGCTGCTGGATTCCTGCAGGCAGAAGTCCCCATGCGGCCCATCGAAACGCAGGATGTCGCGCTCGCGCAGGCCGGCAAACACGTGTCCCGTGAACTGCCCGCCCGGGATGTGCCGCACGTGCAGTTGCAGGCAGGCACCGTCATGCGGCGCATTGGCCAGGGAAAAGCTGCGGCGGCAGCCATCCTTGAGCAGGAAATCGATGTACTGGCCGGCGACGAACTGCAGGCGCTCGCTGGCCGGCAGGGTGAGCGACATCACCATGACGTCGGGCGCCACGCGCTCGAGCCGCTGCACGCGGCAGGGCAGGGTTCGCAGCGGGATTTCGCGCGTGCCGCCGGCTTCGCGGCAGGCGATCGTCAGGTCGGAGAGGGGCCGAGCGCAACAGAACAGCGCGTAGCCCTGGGCCACTTCCGCATCGGACAGTGCGCCTTCCATGTACGGGCCGCGGTCGACTTGCCCGGCGAGCACGCGGCCCTTGCAGGCGCCGCAGGCACCATTGCGGCACCCATAAGGCAGGTTCACACCCGCATCAAGCGCAGCGCGCAAGACGGTATTTCCCGGTTCCGCCGAGAATTGATGGCCGCTCGGTTCGACAGTGATGCGGTGGGGCATGGCGGATATCGGCTTCGGCTAGAATACGCGGGTGCAACGATTGCTCATCATCGGTTGCGGCGACATCGCGCGCCGCGCCCTTCCCGGCCTGGTCAGACGCTACCGCGTCTATGCGGCAGTCCGATCCGACCGCTTGCGCGACGAATTGCGCGCCCTGGGCGTAACGCCGATTCGCGCCGACCTGGATCGGCCGGACACGCTGAAGCGCCTGTCGGGCCTCGCAAATCTGGTCCTGCATCTTGCCCCGCCGCCTGATCGCGGCACGCGGGACAACCGCACGCGTGCACTCGTGGCGACACTGGCGGCGGCGAAAATACTACCACAGCGCATCGTCTACATCAGCACCAGCGGCGTCTATGGCGATTGTGCCGGCGCCTGGGTTGCCGAAGAGCGGCCGCTGCGCGCGCAGACGCCGCGGGCACGGCGACGCGTCGATGCCGAGCACCAGCTGCGTTGGTTCGGGCGGCGCAACGGCGTCGCGGTTTCCATCCTGCGCGTGCCAGGCATCTATGCCGCCGACCGCCTGCCGCTGGCGCGCCTGCGTCGACGCGATCCGCTGCTGCACGAGGCGGAAGACGTATTCACCAACCACATTCACGCTGACGACCTGGCGGCAATCAGCGTGCGCGCGCTCGGGCGCGGCCGCCCGGGACGCGTCTACAACGCGGTCGATCATTCCGCCCAGAAAATGGGCGCCTATTTCGACCTCGTTGCCGATGCGAGCGGAATGGCGCGCGCGCCGCGCGTCACGCGCGGCGAGGCGGAAGCGCGCTTGACGCCGGCCATGCTCTCCTTCCTCGGCGAGTCGCGGCGGCTGCTCAACCGCCGCATGGAACGGGAACTCGGCGTGCGCCTGAAATACGCCACCGTAGCCGTCGGCCTCGCCGCAGCGAACACGGCCGAGGCCGCTTGAGATGCTCTGGCTGAAATGGCTGCATATCGTGTTCATGGTGACGTGGTTCGCCGGGCTCTTCTACCTGCCGCGCCTGTTCGTCTACCACGCGATGAGCGAGGACGCGCCGAGCCGAGCGCGCTTCAAGGTCATGGAACGCAAGCTCTACTACGGCATCATGGCACCCGGCGCGGTGTTCACCGTCGTTTTCGGGTTGTGGCTCTGGCTCGGCTACGGGCCGTGGGGTGCCTGGGTCCATGCCAAGCTGGCGCTAGTGCTGGTGCTGGGCGCCTATCATCTCTATTGCGGCAGGCTGCTCAAGGATTTTGCGCATGATCGCAACACCCGATCGCACGTCTGGTTCCGCTGGTTCAACGAACTCCCCGTCCTGATCCTCTTTGCCGCCGTCTGGCTGGCGCTGTTCAAGCCATTCTGATGGAACAGTTCTTCGCCACCTGTCCGCGCGGCCTGGAAGCGCAGCTCGCCGCCGAGCTGACGACGGCCGGTGCAAGCGGAACCGGAATCGTCGCCGGCGGCGTCGCTTTTTCCGGCAGCATCGAGACCTGCTACCGCGCGAATCTGTGGAGCCGCATTGCCACGCGCATCCTCTGGCGCGTTGCCCACGGCCCGTACCGGGGCGAGGACGATGTCTACCGGCTGGCCCAGGCCGTACCCTGGCCGCAACGCTTCGGCGTTCGCCGCACGCTGCGCGTCTATGTGACGGCAATCCGCAGCCCGCTGAAGAGCCTGGACTTCATCACGCTGCGCATCAAGGATGCGGTGTGCGACCGCTTCCGTGCCGACACCGGTGCGCGGCCGAGCGTCGACACGGCGGAGCCGGATGTGCGCATCCACGCGTTCCTGAGCGAGCACGAGGCGACCCTCTATCTCGACACGTCCGGCGAACCGCTGTACAAGCGCGGCTTCAAGTTCGCCTCGGTCGAGGCGCCGCTCAAGGAGAACCTTGCTGCCGGCATCCTGGCGCTCGCTGGCTGGCAGCCGGGCACGCCACTGCTCGACCCGATGTGCGGCAGCGGCACCTTCCTCCTCGAAGCCGCATTGTTTGCCCACGATATGGCGCCGGGACTGGCGCGCAAGTTCGGTTTTTTCAGGCTGGAAAACTTCGACGCAGCGCTCTGGCAGCGCCTGCAGGACGAGGCGCAGGCGCGCCGCCGGCCGGTCGCGCCGCAGGCGATCTTCGGCAGCGACCTGAGCGCCGACCAGGTCGAACGAGCGCGGCAGAACCTCGCCGCCGCCGGCCTGTATGAGGCAGTCACGCTGCAATGCGCGGACCTGCTGGAGCGCGACGCGCCGGCGCCGCAGGGCGTGCTGGTGGCAAACCCGCCCTACGGCATCCGTCTGGACGAGCAGGCGCATCTGGCGGCGTTCTACCCGCAGCTGGGCGATGCGCTGAAGCGGCGCTTTGCCGGCTGGCACTGCTACTTCATCTCGGCCGACGCGCAACTGCCCAAGCTGATCGGCCTCAAGGCGTCGAAACGCACGCCGCTTTTCAACGGCGCGCTGGAATGCCGGCTCTTCGAATTCAGAATGGTCAGCGGGCAGATGCGCGGCAAGCGCTGAACCGCCCGCGCTTGCCCCCCGCTTGCCGCGGCAGGGAGCGACGGTGGGTCAGACGATATCCAGGTGCTGGATGCCGGCGGTCAGATCGCGATCCTTCGATTCCTTGCCCTGCAGCTTGATGGTCAGGCGCAGGTCGTTCACCGAATCGGCGTTGCGCAGCGCGTCCTCGTAGCTGATCTTGCCGGCTTCGTACAGATCGAACAGCGACTGGTCGAAGGTCTGCATGCCGAGTTCGCGGGATTTCTTCATGATCTCCTTGATCTCATGCACCTCGCCCTTGAAGATGAGATCGGAAATCAGCGGTGAGTTAAGCATCACCTCGATGGCGGCGACGCGGCCCTTGCCGTCCTTCATCGGCAGCAGACGCTGGGAAATGAACGAACGCAGGTTGAGCGACAGGTCCATCAGAAGCTGCTGGCGCCGTTCCTCGGGAAAGAAGTTGATGATGCGGTCGAGTGCCTGGTTGGCGCTGTTGGCATGCAGGGTCGCCATGCACAGGTGGCCGGTCTCGGAGAAGGCGATGGCGTGGTCCATGGTTTCGCGGTCGCGGATCTCGCCCATGAGGATGACATCGGGCGCCTGGCGCAGGGTGTTCTTCAGCGCCGCGTCCCAGGAATCCGTGTCGATGCCGATCTCGCGCTGCGTGATGATGCATTTCTTGTGGTCATGCACATACTCGATCGGGTCCTCGACCGTGATGATGTGGCCGTAGCTGTTCTCGTTGCGGTAATCGACCATGGCGGCCAGCGACGTCGACTTGCCGGTGCCGGTGCCGCCGACGAAAATGACCAGGCCGCGCTTGGTCATGGCAATATCCTTGAGCACCGGCGGCAGCTGCAGGCTGTCCAGCGTCGGGATCGAGGTCGCAATGGTGCGCAGCACGACGCCGACGCGCGACTGCTGGACGAAGGCATTGACACGGAAGCGGCCGATGCCGGCCGGCGATATGGCGAAATTGCACTCCTTGGACGACTCGAAGTCCGCCGCCTGCCGGTCGTTCATGATCGAGCGCGCCAGTTCGGCAGTGTGTTGCTGCGTCAGGATCTGGTTGGACTGCGGCGTGATCTTGCCGTCCACCTTGATCGCCGGCGGGAAGCCCGCCGTGATGAAGAGGTCGGAGCCTCTTTTCTGCGCCATCAGGCGCAGCAGGTCGTACATGAATTTGAGTGCCTGGTCGCGTTCCATCTTGGGTCCTCCTGTTGCCGGGCATTTGCCGGCAAAATCGTGTCTCCGGCCGCGGCCTTGCCGCTTAACATCGCGCTTCGCGAAATGTTAGCCTGCGACGCAATTGCGCCGCTTGGCTCCGCTAACCGGCAAAATTGTGTCTCCGGCCGCGGCCTTGCCGCTTAACATCGCGCTTCGCGCAATGTTAGCCTGCGACGCAATTGTGCCGCTTGGCTCCGCTAACCGGCAAAATTGTGTCTCCGGCCGCGGCCTTGCCGCTTAACATCGCGCTTCGCGCAATGTTAGCCTGCGACGCAATTGTGCCGCTTGGCTCCGCTAACCGGCAAAATTGTCCTTGTTCGCGGCTTTGGTTCGCGCCTCGGCGGCGGATACGACGCTGCGCCGAACCAGGTCGGCAAGGTTCTGGTCCAGCGTCTGCATGCCGACCGCCTGGCCGGTCTGGATGGCCGAGTACATCTGCGCCACCTTGGCCTCGCGGATCAGGTTGCGGATGGCCGGCGTGCCAATCATGATTTCGTGGGCGGCAACACGGCCCTGGCCGTCCTTGGTCTTCAGCAGCGTTTGTGAGATTACCGCGCGCAGCGACTCGGACAGCATCGCCCGCACCATCTCCTTTTCCGCCGCCGGGAACACGTCAATGATCCGGTCGATCGTCTTGGCAGCGGAACTGGTGTGCAGGGTGCCGAACACCAGGTGGCCGGTTTCGGCCGCCGTAAGCGCCAGCCGGATGGTTTCCAGGTCGCGCATCTCGCCCACCAGGATCACGTCCGGATCCTCGCGCAGGGCAGACCGCAGGGCATTGTTGAACGACAGCGTGTGCGGTCCGACCTCGCGCTGGTTGATCAGGCATTTCTTCGATTCATGGACGAATTCGATCGGGTCTTCCACTGTCAGGATGTGCCCGTAGTCGTTGTCGTTGATGTAGTCGACCATCGCCGCCAGAGTGGTCGACTTGCCCGAGCCGGTCGGCCCGGTCACCAGGACGATGCCGCGTGGCGTCTCGGCAATCTCCTTGAAGATTTTCGGGCAGTTGAGCTGTTCGAGCGTCAGCACCTTTGACGGAATCGTCCGGAAGACGGCGCCGGCGCCGCGCTGCTGGACGAAGGCATTGACGCGGAAGCGGGCAAGGTTCGGGATGGCAAAGGAGAAGTCGCATTCGAGGTTTTCCTCGTAGTTCTTGCGCTGCCCGTCGTTCATGATGTCGTACACCATGCTGTGTACGTCCTTGTGTTCCATCGGCGGCAGGTTGATGCGCCGGATGTCGCCATGCACGCGAATCATCGGCGGCAGGCCGGACGAAAGGTGCAGGTCGGAGGCCTTGTTCTTGACCGAGAAAGCGAGCAGTTCCGTGATGTCCATGCGTGTCGTCCCGTGGCGCCGGCCCCAGCGGCCGCAGCGTGCAGCAATGATATACTTTGCCCGATTTCTCAGGGCATTATGACAATAATTTCCGCCAACTTGCAAGCCGTGCGCGCGCGCATCGCGCGGGCCGCGGAGGCGGCGGGGCGAAACCCGGAAAGCATCGCGCTGCTGGCGGTGAGCAAGACATTTCCGCCGGCGGCGGTCGCGGAGGCGGCACGGGCCGGCCTGTCCGACTTCGGCGAAAACTACGTGCAGGAAGGGCTGGCGAAAATGGCCGTCGTGGGCAATCCGTCGCTGCAGTGGCACTTCATCGGCCCGCTCCAGAGCAACAAGACGCGCAGCGTGGCCGGACATTTCGACTGGGTGCACAGCATCGACCGGCTGCGCATCGCCGAGCGCCTGTCGGCCGACCGCTGCGCCACGCGCGCTCCGCTGCAGGTGTGCGTCCAGGTTAACGTCAGCGGCGAGGCGAGCAAGGGTGGGGTGGCACCCGCGCAGGCGGCGGAACTGGCCCGCGCCGTGGCGGCCCTGCCGAACGTGCAGCTGCGCGGCCTGATGGCGATTCCCGAGGCGACCGACGACATGGCCCTCGCGCGACGACGTTTTGCCGCATTGCGCGAGTTGCGCGACGGCCTGAATGGCCTGGGACTGCAACTCGATACGCTGTCGATGGGCATGTCGCACGACCTGGAGGCGGCGATAATGGAAGGCGCGACCCTGGTGCGCGTCGGTACGGCAATTTTCGGTTACAGGAACCGGGCATGAAGATCAGCTTTCTTGGCGGCGGCAACATGGCCACCGCCCTTGTGGGCGGGCTGCTGAAGCAGGGTGGCGGCATCGCCGCCGCCGATATCTGCGTCGTCGAACCGCAAGTCGAGGGCCGCGAACGGCTGGCCTCGGCCTTTGGCGTGCGTTGCTTCGCCGCCGTCGAGCCGGCGGCGCTGGCCTGCGACGCCCTGGTGCTGGCGGTCAAGCCGCAGCAGATGCAGGCGGCGTTGAAACCGCTGGCGGGCAAGCTCGACCGGCAGCTTCTCATCAGCATCGCCGCCGGCACGCGCCTGGCGGACATCGCGCGCTGGCTCGGCGGCTACCCGCGGCTGGTGCGCGCCATGCCCAACACGCCGGCGCTGATCGGCGCCGGCATCACCGGCCTGTTCGCCGATCCTTCGGTCGACGCCGCCGGTCGCGCCCAGACCGAACAGATCCTCGCCGCCGCCGGCAAAACCCTGTGGATCGCCGCCGAGCCGATGATGGATGCCGTCACCGCAATATCCGGCAGCGGTCCGGCCTATGTCTTTTATTTCATCGAGGCACTCGCCAACGCGGCGCGGGAACTCGGTTTCGACGGCGAATCGGCGCGCCGGCTCGCGCTGGAAACCTTCGTTGGTGCGGCGGCGCTGGCCGCCGGCAGCAGCGAAGATGTCGGCACCTTGCGCGCGCGGGTGACGTCCCCGGGGGGCACCACCGAGGCTGCATTGAAATCACTGGAGGCCGACGCGGTTGCCGCTGCAATCGGCCGCGCCGTGCGGGCCGCCGAGGCACGCGGACGCGAGCTTGGCGAAAAACTCGGCCAGGATGCCACGGCATGCTGACACAGCTGCTGTTGCTGGTCCTGGAAGCCGCATTCGGTTTTTTCGTGTTTTTGCTGCTGGTGCGCTTCTACATGCAGTGGTTGCGCGTCTCTTTCCGCAACCAGGTCGGCCAGTTCGTCGTAGCGCTGACGGACTGGCTGGTCCGGCCGGCGCGGCGGATCGTGCCCGGCCTGTTCGGCATCGACCTGCCCAGCTTCCTGCTCGCCTGGTTCCTCCACGCGAGCTATCTGGGCCTGGCCTTCTGGCTCAAGGGATTCTCCTTTGGTGCCCATCCGGGCGCCGCCGCCGGCATCGTGCTGTCGATCGCCCTGATCGAACTGGCGCGATTCAGCGTATATCTGCTGATCGGCGTCGTGTTGTTCGCCGCGGTATTGTCATGGGTCAACCCGCACGCGCCAATGGCGCCACTCTTGAATGCCCTGGCGCGGCCGTTCCTGCGTCCCTTTCAGCGCGTCGTCCCGCCCATCGCCAACGTCGATCTTTCCCCGCTGCTGCTGCTGCTCGCCTTGCAGATCGCACTGCTGCTGATCGGCTGGCTGCGCGCCAGCATCGTTCCCTTCATCGCATGAGCGCGCCGCCCGCCCGCGCTGCGCAAAGCCGGCCGCGGGCGGGGGGAAAGGTCGTTCCGTGAGCACCTGGCTGCGGCGCGAGACCAACGGTGATGCCGTCCTGTCGCTGCACGTCCAGCCGGGCGCCCGACGCAGCGAAATCGCCGGCATCCACGGCGAAGCGCTGAAGATCCGCCTGGCGGCGCCGCCGGTCGACGGCAAGGCCAACGACTGCCTGATCGGGTTCGTGGCGGAGCTGCTCGACCGGCCGCGCGCCGACGTGGTCCTGATCAGCGGTGCCGCATCACGGAAGAAGCGCCTGCGCGTACACGGCGCAACGACGCAGGCGCTGGCGCGCCTGCTGCCCGGCGGGCCCGCCTAACGGCCGTTCTCGAAGGCGATGTGGCCGTCGACCAGGGTGCAATGCACCCGGCCCGGCAGTTCAATGCCGATGAAGACGGTGTTGCGCCCCTGGCTGCGCAGGCTTTCGCGCGACACGACGTTGCTCGCTTGCGCATCGAAGATGCAGATGTCGGCCGCCGCGCCGATCGAAAGCGTGCCCGCCGCGATGCCGAGGATGCCGGCCGGATCGCAAGTAATGCGCGCGAGCGCTGCCCGCAGCGGCACGTTCATCTCGGCCGCCCATTTCAAGGTCAGCGGAAGCAGCATTTCAAGGCCGGTGGCGCCGGCCTCGGCTTCGCTGAATGGAACCTGCTTGGCATCATCGTCCACCGGCGTGTGGTCGGAACACAGGGCGTTGATGCTGCCCTCCGCCAGGCCGCGCCGCAACGCTTCGCGATCACGCTCGGCGCGCAGCGGTGGCACCAGATGGGCGTGCGGATTGAAGTAGCCGATGTCCTTCTCGGACAAATGCAGGTGATTGACCGAAATGTCGCAAGTCACCGCGATGCCGCCGGCGCGGGCGGCAACGATCATGTCCAGTGCGGCGGCGCTCGACAGGCGCGTGATGTGCATGCGCACGCCGCTGTCGCGCGCCAGGTGCAGAATGGTCGCCAGCGCGATGGTTTCGGCGCTGGCCGGAATGCCGGGCAAACCCAGCCGCGTTGCCACTTCGCCGTCATGGGCAACGCCGCCGCGGGCGAGAAACGGGTCCTGCGCCTGCAGCCAGACGGGGAAATCGAAGGTGGCGGCATACTGTAGCGCGCGCCTCAGCACCTGCGTATCGACGATCGGCGCATTCGCCTGGCCGAAAGCGATGCAGCCGGCTTCGACCAGCTCGGCCATTTCCGTCAGGCGCTCGCCGGCCAGGCCGAGCGTGAGTGCGCCGACCGGATAGACGTGGGCGAAGTTCGGGTGGCGGGCACGATGCTTGAGCATTTCCACCAGGCCCGGCTCGTCCAGCGGCGGATCGGTGTCGGGCGGGCAGGCGAGGCTGGTGACGCCGCCGGCGACGGCGGCTGCCATCTCCGACTCCAGCGTCGCCCGGTACTCGAAACCGGGTTCGCGCAGGCGCGCCGCCAGGTCGATCAGGCCGGGACAGATCACCAGACCACTGGCGTCGATGACCCGGTTGGCGTGGAAGCCATCGGGCGCCTGCCCAATGCCGGCGACGCGGCCGGCAGCGATGAAAAGGTCGCGCCGCGCGTCGATGCCGGCGGCCGGGTCGATCAGGCGTCCGTTGCGGATCTCGATCTTCATGGTTCAGGCCCCCGCCAGCATCGCCATCACCGCCATGCGCACGGCGATGCCGAAGGTGACCTGCGGCAGGATCACCGCGTGCGGTCCGTCGGCCACCGACGAATCGATCTCGACGCCGCGGTTCATCGGTCCCGGGTGCATGACGATGGCGTCGGGCCGGGCGACGGCGAGCTTGTCCGGCGTCAGGCCGTAGTACTTGAAGAACTCGCCGGATGAGGGCAGCAAGGCGCCCTGCATGCGCTCGTTCTGCAGTCTCAGCATCATCACCACGTCGACATCCTTGAGGCCGGCGCGCATGTCGTGGAAGACCCGCACGCCGAGCCGCTCCACCTCGGTCGGGATCAGCGTCTTCGGCCCGACGACGCGCACTTCAGGTACGCCAAGCGTGATCAGGGCGCTGATCTGGGAGCGCGCCACGCGCGAGTGCAACACGTCGCCGACGATGGCCACGACAAGCTCGCTGAAATTCCGCTTGTAGTGGCGAATCGTGTACATGTCGAGCAGGCCCTGCGTCGGGTGGGCGTGGCGGCCGTCGCCGGCATTGATGACGTGGATGTGCTCCTGGCGCATCGCGTCGAGGTGCTGGGCGATGAGGAACGGCGCGCCGCTGCTGGCGTGGCGCACCACGAACATGTCGGCCTGCATGGCGCAAAGGTTGTCCACCGTGTCAAGCAGGGTCTCGCCCTTGGTGGTCGACGAGGTGCCGATGTTGAGGTTGATGACGTCGGCGGAAAGCCGTTTCGCGGCGATCTCGAAGGTCGTGCGGGTGCGCGTCGAATTCTCGAAAAACAGGTTGAACAAACTCTTGCCGCGAAGCAGTGGCAGCTTCTTCACTTCGCGTTCGGCCACTTCGGTGAAGGGCGCGGCCGTGTCGAGAATGGCCAGCAGGACTTCGCGCGGCAAGCCGTCGATGGTCAGCAGGTGCTGCAGCGCGCCGTTGCGATCGAGTTGGGGATTACGCATCGATCAGCCTCAAGCTCAGGCGGCCGTCTGCGCCGCGCTCCAGTTGCAGATTCTTCCCTGCCTCGACCGCCAGCACCTGGCCGACCCAGCGCGGACACACTGGTAGCTCACGCCCGCCGCGGTCGACCAGCACGGCCAGGTCGACACGCGCCGGCCGACCGTAGTCGAATATTTCATTCAGCGCCGCACGCACCGTGCGGCCGGTGTAGAGGACGTCGTCCACGATGACGATCGGCCGGTCCGCGACCTCGAACGGCATCTCCGACGAACGGATCTGCGGATGCAGTCCGGCGCGGCTGAAGTCGTCGCGATAGAAGGCAACGTCGATGCTGCCCAGCGGCGTGTCCAGGCCAAGCACGGCGTGCAGCCGCTGCGCCACCCAGACGCCGCCGGTGTGGATGCCGACGAGCACGCTATCGGGCCGCAGGTCCGGCCGCAAACGGGCGGCCAGATCGGCGCACAGCTGCTCGGCGTCAGGCAGTTGCATCGAGGTAGTCCTGCAGGATGTGCTGTGCGGCGAGCGCGTCGACCTTCTCCTTGCGCGCCTTCCAGCCGAGCCCGGCTTCGCGCAGTTCGGCATCCGCGACGGCCGAGGTGTAGCGCTCGTCGGCAAGCGCCACCGGCAGGCCGAAGCGGCCGTGCAGCTGGTTGGCGAAACGGCGGCAGCGCGTGCTGATCGCCTGCTCGGAGCCATCCGCTGCCAGCGGCAGGCCCACCACCAGGCGTACCGGCTGCCATTCGCCGATCAGCGCGGCGATCGCTGCAAAGCGATCGAGGTTCGACTCGGCATGCACGGTGGTCAGTGGGCGCGCCTGCCGCAGCAGGGTTTCGCCCACCGCAACACCGATCCGGCGGGCGCCGAAATCGAAGGCGAGTAGCGTCCCGGCGGCAGCGTCAGCCGCCGGGTTTCGCCCCTCGGAAGGTTCCGCGCGCGCGGCGGCGGGCTGGCGCGCCGGCGGCATCAGGCGTGGCCTGCCACGTCGGACAGGTTGGCCAGGTCGAAGCCGAGCAGCTGCATCGCGGCCGGCAGCCGTTCTTCCGGCGGCTGGCCGAAAATGATGTCCGGGTCGGCCGCAACGGTCAGCCAGGCATTCTGCGCCAGCTCATACTCGAGCTGGCCGGCGGCCCAGCCGGCGTAGCCGAGCGACACGAGAAACTCGTCCGGCGTGCCGTGGGCGCCGACCGATTGCAGGATGTCGCGCGAACTGGTCAGGCCCAGCTCGCCCTTCACGGCAAGCGTCGCCTGCCACTCGCCGACCGGGCGGTGCAGGACAAAACCGCGGTCAGTCTGCACCGGGCCGCCGAAATAAACCGGCAGGCGGGCGAGCTGATCGGCGGCAAGCGGAATGTCGATGCGCTCGAAAAGACTGACCAGGGTCATGTCCAGCGGACGGTTGATGACGATGCCGAGCGCACCCTGCTCGTTGTGCTCGCAGATGTAGGTAAGGGTGCGGGCAAAATTCGGATCGACCATGGCCGGCATGGCGATGAGGAAATGATGCGTAAGATTGACTTCCGGGCTGCCCACGCGCGCATTGTAATCGTCCCGGCACGGCCGCACAAACGCGGCGCGCACCGGCCGGTCCATCCGGCCCGGCCGGGTCAGGCCGGCGCGGCGGCCGGCTGCCTGACGTGCTGCGCGATCAGCGCCAGCAGTTCCTCTTCCTGGTACGGCTTGCCGAGGTAATGATTGACGCCGATTTCGCGCGCGTAGTTGCGGTGCTTCTCGGCGATGCGCGAGGTAATCATGATGATCGGTACATGCTTCAGGCGCTCGTCGCCGCGCACATTGCGCGTCAGGTCGAAGCCGTCCATGCGCGGCATTTCGATATCCACCAGCATCACGTCCGGCACGATGTCGAGGAGCTGCTCCAGGGCGTCGACGCCGTCCTTGGCGGTGATGACGTGATAGCCCTCGCGCGACAGCAGGCGTCCGGTAATCTTGCGCACCGTGAGCGAATCGTCGACGATCATCACGGTCGGCAGGGCGGCAGCGGTCGCCGCCGGCACGACGGCCGCCGGTGTCGCTGGCTCGGAGGCGGCCTTGATCTCCCGGCTGGCGAGCGCCACCGGGTTGAGGATCAGCACCACCTCGCCATCGCCGAGCACGGTGGCGCCGGAGATGCCGATCACCCGCGCCAATTGCGGGCCGATGTTCTTGATGACGATTTCCTGGTTGCCGCGCAGCTGGTCCACCTGGATGGAGATGCGCTGGTTGCCGGCCCTCAGCAGGAGCACGGAATAGCGCCGCTGCGGCTCCGGCATCGTCTGGAAGTCGCCAAGCAGTCGCGGCAGAAAATAGTAGGGGTAGCGGTTGCCGAGCCACTCGGCCGCCCCCTCGCTGCGGATGCGGTCGAGCGCCTCGATCTTGAGTTCCATCACCTGCTCGACCATCACCGACGGAATGGCATAGGTCCGGCCGCCGAGGCGCACCAGCAACGCCTGCGTCACCGCCAGGGTGAGTGGCAGGTAGATGGTGAAGCGCGTGCCCTTGCCACGCTCCGATGTGGCCTCGACGCGGCCGCCCAGATCAGTGGTTTCCGATTTCACCACATCCATGCCGACACCGCGGCCGGCAAGCTCGGTGAGTTCGCGCGCGGTGGAGAAACCGGCGTGAAAAATGAACTCCGTCAGTGCCGCCGAATCGGGGAACTGGTCTGCCGCGAGCAGGCCCTGCTCGACCGCCTTGCTGCGTATACGCTCGTAATCGAGGCCGGCACCGTCGTCGGCAAGTTCGATTGCGACTTCGTTGCCTTCCTGGCGCAAGGTCAGCCGGATCTCACCGATCTCCGCCTTGCCCGCGCCGAGCCGGCCGTCGCGATCTTCCAGGCCGTGTGTAATTGCGTTGCGCAGCAGGTGCTCGATCGGTCCGGTCATCTTGTCCAGTACGGAACGGTCAAGTTCGACCTGGCCGCCGCGGACGTCGAGGTTGGCCTTCTTGCCGAGTTCTTTCGCCGTCTGGCGCACGACCCGGTAGAGGCGGTCGGCGAGCGAGTTGAAGGGCACCATGCGCACACCCATGAGGGACTGCGACAGCTGGCGATTCATTCGCCCCTGGCTGATGATGGCGGCATCGGCATGGTCGAGGTTGCGCAGCAGGTTGTGCTGCACGGTGGTGACGTCGTTCACGCTCTCCGCCATCATGCGGGTGATTTCCTGGAAGCGCGTGAACCGGTCGAACTCGAGCGGGTCGAAGTCGGCATGGACTTCATGCGACTGGGCCAGCTGGGACTGCATCTGCGACTCGGACTGGATCTCGATCTCGCGCAGCTGGCCGCGCAGTCGAATGACGTTTTCGGTCAGGTCGAGCAGGGACTGGCGCAAGGTGCGCATCTCGCCCTCGATGCGCGAGCGCGCAATCGACATCTCGCCGGCCTCGTTGACCAGATGATCGATCAGGTCGGCGCGCACCCGCAGCATGGCGCGCGCGGCAGCCGACTCGCCCGCTTCCAGCTCTTCCGGCGCGACGCGCGTCGGCAGGCCGGCGGCCGGCGCCGATGCGTCCTCCTCCGGCAAGGCTTCATCCAGTCCGGCCGCGCGCCGCCGCAGGCCCTCCAGGAGGAAGTTGGCGCGATCGTACGAGGTGTCCATCTCATCGAGAAGCGCCGGCGTCACGGCGCCGGTCGCCAGGGTGTCCTCGATGCGCGTCTCCATGCTGTGCACGAGTTCGCCCATGCCCATGGCGCCGGCCATGCGGGCACTGCCCTTGAGGGTGTGCAGCAGGCGCAGCAGGGCGGCGGCGGCATCCGGACTGGCCGGGTCGGAATGCCAGTTGCGCAATTCGCTGCCGATTTCGCGGATCAGGTCGACGGCTTCCTCAAGGAAGATCGGCAGCAACTGCTCGTCGAGGTCGTCCCGCAGGCGCAACTTGCGCCGTTCGGGCGCCAGGTCGGAATCCTCCTGCGCCTCTGCGACCGGCTCCGGCGGCGCCTCGGTGGCGATCGTCGGAGCCGCGGCCGGCGCCGGCTCGGGCGCCTCGACGATTTCAATCTCTTCCGCTGCCGCGACGGCCTCGACCGACTGAAGCGACTCGGGCAACTCGATTTCCAGCGCCGCCTCGGCGACGTCTTCCACCGCTGCTTCGAGCGGCGGCACGATGCTGAGCGACACCGCCTGCGGATGGCTGCCGCGGGCCACCTGGCCCAGTTCGGCGGCCAGGCCCTCCGCTTCATGGGGCACGCGCTGGTCTGCGACGGCGGCCACCATGGCTTCCAGGGTCGCCACGGCGCTGCCGATCAGGCCGATCTGGCCGCTGTTGCATGACTGGCCGCTGCGCGCCAGGCGCTCCAGCGCGTGCTCCAGCGCCAGCGCCAGCCGGCTGATCGACTCGATGCCGACCGTGCCTGAAATGCCCGCCAGCGTGTGGGCGGCGCGCACCATCTGTTCGGGCGGCGTCTGCGCCGCGATCTTCATGGCGCCCAGATCCGCCCGCAGCGCCGCAATATGACCGTGCGCCTCACCCACATACATCTCGAAAAGCGAGCGCGAAACCACCAGATCGCCGAGGAAAACGCTGTCGTCCGGCGCGACGTCGGCGACCGGCACCACCTCTGGCGGCAATGCCGCTTCGGCCTCGGCATCCGACACAGCGCCGGTCTCCTCGTCGACCGGCGCGAGCACGAACTCTTCCACCACCGGCGCCGCGTCGCCATCCGCGGCCGCCGGCATGGCGGTATCGCCGGCCTTGACGCGCTCGGCCATGGCCAGCAGTTCGGCCACGTCCTTGTGTGTGGCACCGCCGGATTCGAGCTGGACCACCCACGCACCGAAAACGCCGTGCGCCGCTTCGACCAGCCCGTGCAAAGCCGGCGTCGCGTCCTGCTCGGACTGCAGCCATTTGTTCATGACCTGCTCGATCATCCAGGCCGACTCGCCCAGTTCGGCCAGGCCGACCATGCGGCCGCTGCCCTTGAGGGTGTGAAACGCGCGGCGGATGGTCGTCAGATACTCCTGGTTGTGCGGTTCGCCGCGCGAAAGCGCAAGGTGCTGCGCCACAGTCGCCAGCACTTCGTGCGCCTCCTCGAGGAAGATCGCCAGCAGCTCCGCATCGATCTCCTCGCTCGGCGCCTCGGCCAGGCGCAGGGTTTCCGCCGAGGGCGCCGCCATCTCGATCGGCGCGGCGGGTGCCACGCGCGCCAGCGCCATCTCGATATGCTCCGGTTGCGTGGCACCGGTTGCGCCCTCGAGCGCAACCAGCGCGGCTTTCGCCTCCTCTTCCAGCCGGGCATCTGCGACCAGGCTGGCATCCTGGCGAATGGTTTCCAGGTGCTGCTTCAGATCGTCGCGCACACCCTGATCCTGCGGCTTCTCGCGCAGGGCACCGGCGAGGGCCTGGGTTTCCGCCTTCTGCTGTTCCAGTTCCGTCTCGACCGAAAGCGCCGCCAGCTCATCGTCCGCGGCCGCGCCTTCGACCGCCTTCGGACGCAGCGGCTGCAGCGTCGCATCCAGGTCGGCCGGCCCGTGCTGCAAGGCTTCGACGAAAAAGCCCAGTCCGGACAGCTTGTGCGCCACGTCCTCGAAGTCTTCCTGCTTCGGCGGAAGCTGCGGGTCGGAAAAACCCTGAATCCGTGCACCGCATTCGCGCAGCAAGGCCACCGCGCGATCCTGTCCCATGATCGTCAGCGCGCCCTCGATCTGCTTCAAGGGGCCGGACAGGGCCGCCAGGTCGGTGCGCTTCTCGGGGTCGCGGAAGAAGGCGTCGAGTGCCTGCTCGACCTGCGCCAGATTGCCGACAATCTCGCGCGCGACCTGGCTCATCAGCAGGCGTTCCTGCGCGCGGCGTGAAATGTCGTCAAGCAGCGGGGTCGCCATGGCACCGAGCGCTTCGCCGCGCATCAGTGCCGCCAGACGCTCACGCACCACCTCGCACTGATGCGGGAAATCCGTACCGAGCTGCTGGTAGTTCTCGATCGCGTTCTCGGCCAGCAGCAGCGCGGTGGCAATCTCCATCGCGAGGATTTCGTTCTGCCGCAGCGGATCCTTGCGCAGCCATTGCGCCGCTTCGGCGATGGCGGCGACGAGCTGCGCGAGCGGATCGACCACCAGCCCGCCGCCGCGGCTCGCCAGGGTCACGGCGCTGTCATGGAACTGCGGCAATGCCGCGGCCGTCCCGGCGCAGAACTTGTTCCAGGCCTCCTTGGTGGCGGCAAGGCCTTCGCGCATTGCGCGCAAGACCGGCCTGAGCGGTTCGATATCGGGGCCGGCGACCGGCACCATCTCGGCCAGCCGGTAGGTTTCCTTGATTTGCCGCACCTGCTCGCCGCCGCCGCGAGCGACGGCAACAAAGTACAAGGCATCGCGCATCAGCCGTTCGGCTACCGTGCGCGAACCTTCGAGCAGGCGGCGCATCTGCAGGTCGATGCGTGCGCAGAGCTTCTTGACATGGAAATCGACCGGCACCGAGCGGGTTGCCAGCGCGTCGAGCAGGCCCAGGGTCACCCACCAGAAGGCGCGCGCCGCAGGCAGGGCCTGCGTCGCTTCGATGGCCGAGACGGCGGCGCGCATCTCGGCGACACCGGAAAGGTCGTCCGCGTTGCGCAGCCATTTGAGGAAGCCGCGCTCGAAACGGGCGCGCTCCGCCTTCAACCGGCGTGCCGTTTCGGCGGCATGGGGGGCGGGCGCATCCTCGGCGCGACGCGGCGGCCGCTGCGACAGATCGGGGAAAAACAGATCGCTCGGCGCAACGCGATCGGTGCCGCGGAGCGCCTGCAACTCGCGATAGACCGGCAGCAGCTTGAGCGACTGGTTCGGCGCGCCGGCCGAGATCTCGTCCAGGTAGTGGCGAATCGCCGTCAGGGCACGCTGCGCCAGCGCCAGCGGCTGCGCCGCCGCTTCAAGCTGGCCACCTTCGAGGTCCGCCAGGAGCTGCTCGGCCGCTTCGGAAAACTGCGTGACGCCGTCCAGTCCGACGATCGACAGCGCGCCATGCGCCTGATGCAGATGGGTCCGGGCAAACTTGATCTGCGACGAATCCGCCGGGTTATCGGCGAACTTGGCAAGCGCATCGAGGGCGCGGCCGAGCGCCAGGTCGATCTCGCCCTTCACCCACGTCAGCGGGCCGAGATCCAGGTCGGTTGCAGCGCTCATGGCATCTCTCGCTGTGGGTTTCGAGTGGCCGGTTGCGCGTTTCGGGCGGGCATCAAGCGGGCTTTCGACGCGGAACCGTTTTTCATACCTTGAAGCCGGACACCGAGCCCTTCAGTTCCACGGCCAGGTCGGCCAACTGCCCAATCGACACGGCGGTCTGCTTCGTGCCGACGGTGGTCTGCTCGGTCACGCGCAGGATGCCCTGCATGTTCTGCGCGACCCGCGTCGCCACCTCGGCTTGCTGCTGCGTGGCGGAGGAGATCGACTGAATCAGTTGCGCCAGGCTCGTCGACACCGAGGAGATCTCCGACAGCGCCTGTCCGGCGGCGTCGGACAGCTTGGCACCCTCGACCACGCCGCGCGTCGATGTCTCCATGGCCGAAACGGCGTCTTGGGTGTCGGTCTGAATCGTCTTGACGATGGCGGCGATCTGCTTCGTCGCCTCGCCGGAACGCTCCGCCAGGCGCTGCACTTCCTCGGCCACGACGGTGAATCCGCGTCCCGCCTCGCCGGCGCTCGCCGCCTGGATGGCGGCGTTCAGCGCCAGCACGTTCGTCTGTTCGGTAATGTCGGAGATCAGTTCCACGATCTCGCCGATCTCCTGCGAGGATTCACCGAGCCGCTTGATTCGCTTCGAGGTCTCCTGGATCTGGTCGCGGATCTCGTTCATGCCCTTGATCGAGTTCTCCACGGCGAGCGAACCCTTGCCGGCGGCGTCGAGCGACTGGCGCGCGACCTGGGCCGATTCCATGGCCTCGTTCGATACCTGGTTCATCGATTTCGCCATGCTCAGCACGTTGTCGCCGGCCTGCTGGATCTCGCGCGACTGGCGCTCGCTCGCCTCGAGCAGCTCCCGCGTGGTTTTCTGCGCGGTTTCCGACGCCGCAGTCACGCGCGTGGCGGCATCGTTGATGCGCTTCACCAGCACGCCGAGTTCCTCGATGGTGTAATTCACCGAGTCGGCAATGGCGCCGGTGATGTCTTCCGACACCGTTGCGCGCACCGTCAGGTCGCCGTCGGCCAGGTCGCCCATCTCGTTCATCAGGCGCAGGATGGCCTCCTGCGAGGCGTTCTTCGCCGCTTCCGCCTCGCGCTGCTGGCGCTCGGCCTGTTCGCGCCGCATCGCCGAATCGTCGTTGAAGACCTTCGCCATCAGCGCCAGCGTGACGACGGCGAGCAGGGCAAAAATCGAAATCACCCAGGTGTTGGTGGCGCGCCCGGCAATTTCCGCCGCGTAGGCGTTGGACAGGTCGGTAGTCGCCTTGAGCAGGGTACCGCTCTCGCGGAAGATGCGACTGCCCGCCTGCTTGGCCTGCACCAGCCGCTGCATATTGCCGAGAATGCCGGCCACCGCCTCCTGATACTCCTTGAAGGCACCATCCAGTTCAACCAGCTTCTCGCGGGTTTCCGCATCCGTCGCGGCGATGATGCGCATCGCCTCGGAACCCTTGGTCAGCGCGCCGAGGACGTCGCGGAAGGTGTTGGTGTCCTTGCCCAGCAGGAACGCCACCTCCGGATCGATAGCGTCCGTCACCAGCAGCGCGTTGGCGTTCTTCGCCAGGCGCTGCGTCAGCATCACCAGCTGGTTGGCGGCAGCGATCTCGCGCGGCGCCGAACCCGTCTGCAGCTTCAGCGCCGCCACCTGCTCGGCGAGTTCGAGCAGTTGCGGGTTCTTCGTGTTGATGATCGCCACCGACTTGCCCAGGGTCAGCAGGTTCTTCTCCTGCTCGAGCACCTGCGCCGTGTTCTTCTCGGTCTTGTCCCATTCGAGCGCCAAAGCCTGCAGCGCCGGCTGCGTCGTGTCGGGGCTCGCCGGCACGTCGATCTCGTCGATGGAACCGCCTTTCGACACGCGCTCCAGCAGCAGGGCAAAGTTGCTGCGGCTGTCCTTCAGTTCGGCGAAGGCGACGGTGCTGCCCTGCAGCGCCTGCTGCGCCGACTTGGCGATCGCCTGCGACAGCATGCGCATCTGCCCCGCGGCAGACGTATAGACGGCGCCGTGCGTCGCGGTGCGGCTGTCCAGCCAGGCCGCCACCGTCACGACGAACATGAAGAAGACGAACAGGGCGCCGAGGATCTGCAGCTGCGTGCCGACCGGCTGATGCCCGATGCCGGGTACCTTGAAGCGGGCGCCACGGACGGCCGCCGCCTGCAGGTTGTCCATGATGGTGCTCTGCGAGGCCCCGGCGGAAGCCGGCTGTTCCTTGTTTCCCGCGGGGAGCTTGAAGGTGGGGAGCTTGAATGCCATGCGATCTTCTCCGGTAATTCAGCGGTTGGGCGTAGTCACGACAGGCCGATATCGAGAAACTCGGCCTGACCCAGCAGGTTCTTCAAGTTGAGCCTTTTCCATATCCTGCCCTGCGCGTCGGCAAATTGCTCGCCGACCCAGGGTCGCGCGTCGGCACCGCCCGGACGCGCTTCAAGCTGCTCGATGTTGCGCAGGCCCAGCGTGCGGCTGACCAGCAACGCGCTGTTGCTGCCGGAGCGGCTGCCGACCAGCAGCAGGCGGCTGTCTGCGTTCAGCGGCGTCGCCTCGCCTCCCTGAAAGGCAGAAAAATCGGCGACGCTGAAGAGGGTTCCGCGGATATTGGCAAGACCGCAGAACCAGGGCTTGGTCAGCGGCACCGCCGTCAGGTGGTCGAACGGCACGATCTCGCCCGAATCGCCCAGGTCGAGCAGCCAGTACTCCTGGCCGGCCTGCACGCCAAGCAGGGCGCGCGACGCCTCGCCGGCCTTGGCACTGGTCAGGCGCTTGACCAGGCTTTCCTGGAACTCGCGCAGGCTGATCTTTTTCGCCATTTCCGTTTACGCGGCCCGCACCGGCCTCAACCGAAGGCGGCGATCTTTTGCAGCAAGGCCGCCGCGTCGATCGGCTTGACCATGTAGTCATTGGCGCCCTGGCGCATGCCCCATATCTTGTCGGTCTCCTGACCCTTGCTGGTGCACATGATGACCGGGATGTGTTTGGTGTCTTCTTCGCGCGTGATGGTGCGCGTGGCCTGGTAGCCGTTCATTCCCGGCATCACCACGTCCATCAGGATCAGGTCCGGCCGTTCCGACTTGGACTTGAGGATCGCTTCCTCGCCGCTCTCGGCGGTAACGACCTCGTAGCCTTTCTTGCTCAGCATTTCGTTGAGCGCGTGGCGTTCGGTGGGCGAGTCGTCAACAATGAGTATCTTCCGGATGGGCATTGCGGTTACCTCAAAAGATTACGAAATGCGTTGCGGCGCATGCGCCGCCACCGCCTTGAGCAGACTGTCCTTGGTGAAAGGCTTCGTCAGGTATTCGTCGGAACCGACCATGCGGCCCCGCGCGCGATCGAACAACCCGTCCTTCGATGACAGCATGATTACCGGCGTGACGCCGAAGCGGGGGTTCTTCTTGATGAGCGCGCAGGTCTGGTAGCCGTCGAGGCGCGGCATCATGATGTCGCAGAATATGATATCCGGATGATGGTCGGCGATCTTCGCCAAGGCGTCGAAGCCATCCTCCGCCAGGACCACCTGGCAGCCGGCCTGGACCAAGAAAATCTCGGCACTGCGGCGAATGGTGTTGCTGTCGTCAATCACCATCACCTTGACACCGTTCAAGCTGACCGCATCCCCCACGCTTTGCAACCTCCTCAAGCCGGTCCGATAGTAGTAGTTGACTGCGAATGTTGACGGCAAACGGGCGCGCCGCGGACCAACGGCGCCACTATACCTCAAAAAACCCGCGTTTCGAACGCCGCCACCGGCGCGCCGCCTCAGGCGTCCGCCCTCGCAAAATCCGCCTTGTGTGCGCCGCACTCGGGACAGACCCAGTCATCGGGCAACTCCGCCCATCGGGTACCGGCCGGCACGCCGTCCTCGGGCAGGCCGGCGGCCTCGTCATAGACGAAGCCGCAGACCAGGCAGGTCCAGGCGCAGTGAGGCGGGGCATTCATGGGCCGGGCGATACTGGGTTAGAATCGGCGCAGTCTATCCCACTTGCCCGGCGCTTGTCCCCGCCCGGGCCGCACATCGACGCCAATGAATCAGGAATCCCCCGACCTTGTGCCGCCGATCGTGATGGTTTTTTCCGCCTCCGATCCTTCCGGCGGCGCCGGCCTGCAGGCCGACATCATGACCCTTTCAAGCATGGGCTGCCACCCGTTGACGGTGGTCACCGCGATCACGGTGCAGGATTCGGCCGGCGTCGAAGACGTCATGGCAATCGATGCCGACTGGGTCGCCGACCAGGCGCGTGCACTGCTGGAGGACATGCCGGTCGCGGCGTTCAAGATCGGCATGATCGGCAGCGTCGAGAATGTCATGGCGATCGCCGAAATCGTCTCCGACTACCCGGATATTCCGCTGGTGTTCGATCCGGTCCTCGCCTCGGGCCGCGGCGACCAGTTCGCCGGCGAGGAAATCATCGCCGCCATGCGCGAGCTGTTGCTGCCGCAGACGACGGTGCTCACGCCCAACAGCCTCGAAGCGCGCCGCCTGGCAGCCGACGATGGCGACGATGCGGACGAAGGCGGCAGCCCGGAGCTGGATGCCTGCGCGCGCCGCCTGGTCGGCGGCGGCGCCGAGTTCGTTCTCGTCACCGGCACCCACGAGAACACCGGCGAGGTGGTCAATACGCTCTACAGCGAGAACGGCACGGTGCGTGCCGACGCCTGGGAACGCCTGCCGGGCAGCTATCACGGCTCCGGCTGCACCCTGGCCGCGGCAATCGCCGCCAACCTCGCCAACGGCCTCGACGTGGCGGAGGCGGTGCGCGACGCCGAGGAATACACTTGGCAAACGCTCGCCAACGGCTTTCGCCCCGGCATGGGGCAATACCTGCCGGATCGATTCTTCTGGGCGCGCGAGCCCGACGCGGATAATGGGGACGCCGCTTAAGGGGCTTTACGCGGTCACGCCGGACCTGTCCGACACTGCCGCACTGTTGCGGCGGGCACGGCAGGCGCTGCAGGGCGGCGTCCGCCTGCTGCAATACCGCGGCAAGACGGCGGACACGGCCTGCCGGCGCCAGCAGGCCGGTGCCCTGCTGGCGCTCTGCCGCGAATGGGACGCCCGCCTGATCGTCAATGACGACCTCGGCCTGGCCGTGGCGATCGGCGCCGACGGCGTCCATCTCGGGCGCGAAGACGGCGATCTCGCCGCCGCGCGCACGGCGCTGGGGCCCCACCGGCTGCTCGGCGTCTCCTGTTACGACGCACTGCAGCGGGCGCGCGAAGCGCAACGCGCCGGCGCCGACTACGCCGCTTTCGGCAGCTTCTTCGCCTCATCGACCAAACCCGCGGCAGTGCGTGCACCGCTGCAACTGCTGCGCGAGGCACGGCGGGAGCTGGAACTTCCGCTCGCCGCCATCGGCGGCATCACGCTCGCCAACGCACCGCAGCTGATCGCCGCCGGCGCCGACCTCGTTGCCGTCATCGGCGACCTGTTCGAGGCACCGGACATTGCCGCGCGCGCAGCGGCTTTCACCCACCTGTTCTGCGAGAAGACCTTATCGTGAGCCGAAACGAAGAGCTGTTCCGTCGCGCCCGGCAATCCATTCCCGGCGGCGTCAATTCACCCGTGCGTGCCTTCCGTTCGGTCGGCGGCACACCGCGCTTCTTCACACACGGCGCGGGCGCCCACGCCTGGGACGCCGACGGCCGCCGCTACATCGACTATGTCGGTTCCTGGGGCCCGCTGGTGCTCGGCCATGCCCATCCGGACGTGGTTCGCGCCGTGCAGGACGCCGCCGCACGCGGCCTGTCCTTCGGCGCACCGACCGAAGGCGAGGTCGAGATGGCCGAACTGCTGACGCGGCTGCTGCCCGGTCTCGACATGGTGCGCCTCGTCTCCTCCGGCACCGAGGCGACGATGAGCGCAATCCGCCTCGCCCGCGGCTTCACCGGGCGCGACGCCATCGTCAAGTTCGAGGGCTGTTACCACGGCCACGCCGACTGCCTGCTGGTGAAGGCCGGCTCCGGCGCCCTGACATTCGGCAACCCCTCCTCCGGCGGCGTGCCGGCGGATTTCGCCAAGCACACGCTGGTGCTCGACTACAACGACGCCCGGCAGCTCGAGGAAACCTTCGCCCGAGCCGGCGACCGCATCGCCGCCGTCATCGTCGAGCCGGTGGTGGGCAACATGAACCTCATCGCGCCAAAGCCGGAATTCCTCGAAGCCATGCGCAGCCTGTGCACCCGCCACGGCGCCGTGCTGATTTTCGACGAGGTCATGACCGGCTTCCGCGTCGGCCTGCACGGCGCGCAGGGCCGCTACGGCATCCGCCCCGACCTGACGACGCTGGGCAAGGTGATCGGCGGCGGCATGCCGGTGGGCGCTTTCGGCGGTCGCCGCGACATCATGGAAAGGGTCGCGCCGCTCGGCCCGGTGTACCAGGCCGGCACGCTCTCCGGCAGCCCGGTGGCGGTGGCAGCCGGGCTGGCCACCCTCCGGCTGGTTTCCCAGCCGGGCTTCTACGAGCAGCTTGCCGCCAGGACGCAGCGGCTGGTGGATGGCCTGCAGACGGAAGCGAAAAGGCGCGGCCTCGCCTTCAGCGCCCAGGCCGTCGGCGGCATGTTCGGCTTGTATTTCCGTGCAACGCCGCCTGCCAGCTATGCCGAAGTGATGGAATGTGACAAGGAAGCCTTCAACCGCTTCTTCCACGCCATGCTGGAACAGGGCGTGTATTTCGCGCCCTCGGCCTTCGAGGCCGGCTTCGTTTCGGCGGCGCACACCGAGGCGGACCTCGCCGCCACCTGTGCTGCCGCGGCAGCTGCCTTCTCGAGTTTTTAGGTTGTACTGCCGAGAGAGATACCGTTAGCCTTGACGCAAGGCGGCGCACCGTGCTGCCCAGGAGAATCGCCCCATGAACACCGTGCCGGTCCTGCAACTGACCGAAAGCAACCGCGACGCCCTGCGCCGCCACTTCCTTGCGCTCACCGCCGAAGATCTGCGGCTGCGCTTCGAGCATGTCATCTGCGAAGCATCGCTGCTGAAATATGTCGATTCGATCGATCTGGGCCAGGATGTCGTGCTTGGCGTGTTCGACGACAGCCTCGAACTCGCCGGCGTGGCCCATCTCGGCCTGCGCGGCGAGATGGCCGAGTTCGGCGTCAGCGTGGCGCCCGGCCACCGCGGCGAGGGCATCGGCACGGCCCTCTTCCGCCGCGCCCGCGAGTACTGCCGCAACCACCGCATCACCTCGCTGTTCGTCCATTGCCTGAAGGAAAACGCGCCGATGATGCACATCGCCCGCAAGGCCGGCATGGAAATCGTCCTCGACGCCAGCGAGGCCGAGGCGCACCTGCAGGTGCCGCCCGGCGATGCGCTGAGTTTCACCGGGGAACTGCTCGACGACCGCGTCGGGCTTTTCGACCTGGCGCTGAAATCGCAGTTTCTCGCGGCGCGCGCCGTCGTCGATGCGATGGCCCACGCGGCCGACACCCTGGCCCGCCCGCTACAGCAGGAACAGGGTCGCCAGCCCGAGGAAGATAAAGAAGCCGCCTGAGTCCGTCACGGCGGTAATCATCACGCTCGATCCGATGGCCGGATCGCGGCCCAGCCGCTGCCGCAGCAGCGGCACGGCAACGCCGACCAGGGCGGCCAGCACCAGATTAAGCGTCATCGCCGCGGTCATGACCAGGCCGAGCGACGCGCTGCGGTATAGCCACCAGGCGACCAGGCCGAGCAGGCCGCCCCAGATCAGTCCGTTCACCATGGCGACGCCGATCTCCTTGCGCAGCAGCGCCCGCGCGCTGTCCGGCTGCATCTGGCCGAGCGCCATGGCGCGGACGATCATGGTAATCGTCTGGTTGCCGGAGTTGCCGCCGATGCCGGCGACGATCGGCATCAGCGCCGCCAGCGCCACCAGCTTCTCGATCGACCCTTCGAAGGCGCCGATGACGCGCGAGGCGACAAAGGCCGTCACCAGGTTGATCGCCAGCCACGACCAGCGGTTCTTCACCGAATCCCACACCGAGGCGAAGATGTCCTCTTCCTCGCGCATGCCGACCTTGGCCAGGCGCTCGGATTCAGAACTTTCTCGGATGAAATCGACCACCGCGTTCACCGTCACCCGCCCGACCAGGCGTCCCTCCTTGTCCACCACCGGCGCCGACACCAGGTCGTAGCGCTCGAAGGCCTGCGCCGCCGTTTCCGCCTTGTCGTCGTGCTCCAGCGTCAGCGGCTCGTCCATCATGATGTTGGAAACCATCTCGTCGGGATCGGTGACGAGCAGGCGGTTGATCGGCAACACGCCTTGCAGGCGCTCCTCGCGGTCCACCACGAAGAGCTGGTCGGTATGGTCGGGCAGTTCGTCGAAACGGCGCAGGTAACGCAGCACCACCTCCAGGCTGACGTCCTCGCGCACCGTCAGCACGTCGAAATCCATCAGCGCGCCGACGGCATCCTCGTCATACGACATGGCCTGGCGCAACTGTTCGCGCTCCTCGACCGGCAGGGCGCGAAACACGTCGCGCATGACCTCGTCGGGCAGGTCGGGCGCGAGGTCGGCGATCTCGTCGGTATCGAGCTGTTCGGCGGCGGCGACCAGTTCCTGCGAGTCCATCGCCTCGATAAGCGTCTCGCGCACCGCATCCGAGACTTCCAGCAGGATCTCGCCGTCGCGGTCGGTCTTGACCAGGTCCCAGACGAACAGGCGCTCGTCGAGCGGCAGCGCTTCGAGGATGAAAGCCACGTCGGCCGGGTGCAGCGCGTCGAGCTTGCCGCGCAGTTCGGCGACATGCTGCTTGTGCAGCAGGTTCTCGACCAGTTCGTGGCGCGGCATTTCCTGGCGGTGCACCAGCCCCTCGACGACGCGATGGCGCGCCAGCAGGGCCTGCACCTGGCGCAGGTTCTGCTGAACGTCCTCGCTATGACGGATCTCTTCGCGCGCTTCGTCGCTCTCGGCCATGTTCGCGTGTCCCGCCGGACCGGGGAAAACGCGGATTCTAAGCGGTTTGCATCGGCAAGGCGACGAGAAATGTCAGGGAATCTCCACCGAACCCTAAGCAAGTGGCGGGTTTCACCCGAAGTCTGCAGCTACCCGCGCAAGGCGGGTGGGCGGGGATTTCTCTCAAACAACCCTATTCGATTCGGCGCCGATCCATGCCCGATGCAGATCGCCGTGCTGCAGGGACTGACTTTTACATCCCATCGACATCGGCCCCGCTCGATGAAGATCGCCGTGCTGCGGGGACTGACTTTTTCAGAAGGCGCAAGCGCGTTCAAGAATCAAGTCGCGCCTGGCCCGATTTTTCGATATGCCGGAAGGGACGCTACGCGCCATCCTCAAACAGGCTGGCATTGAGCCCGAGCAGTTCCTGAAGAAGTGGCCAGACAACAAAGGCACGAAGGGCCGCAAAGCGGCCCTTCTCACTTCAGCAGCTACCCGCCGCAAGGTGGGTGGGTGGGGCTTTTGCGGGTTATTCCAAATCAATTCGACCCTGGCCCGTTTTCCTCTCGTTTTCCTCTCTGGCCAGTTTTCCTCTCAGCAGCTACCGCGCGAAGCGCGGTAGCGGCGGCTTTTTACTTCTGTCTACGGCTAATCGCCGTGTCGCCAGCGCCGACTTTCAAGGGCTATGCGAATTCAATTCGAGCCCGGCACCTTATCCTTTCTCTCAGCCACTCCTTTCGCATGCAGATACAGAAATCGGAGCAGTGCCCAGGAGAGTGCAACCAGGGCAGTAACTAGAGAGCCCCTTTCGAACACACTCAACACGTTCCATGTCCCAATCCAATAAACGGCCACGAGAAACGGCGCGATCGCAACACCCCATGTTGACAGACCAATCTTGATATTTCGATGCATCCGCATCTCGACATAGCCGATAAGCACGACGCCAATTGCAACGGCAAGAGCTATCCACGGCCCCGGATCGTCTAAAGGATGCGCAATTAGCGCGCTCCAATTCATATCGCTTAGGCTTGGCATGGTCAATGGTAGTGACTTGTCGTTAAAGGGTCGCTATTCATGCAATCCGCACCCACAACTTGCGGAAGCCAGCGCATCCGCAGAGGTTGAGAATGGCACCAACCCAAACGCAAATGCCGTAAGCATTGCATTGCCAACAGCTACACCTACGGCCTCGCCAGCGTACAAGGAGATCGCTTTTTCCGTAGCGGCTTTTGTCGCAGTTCCTGCCAAATATTTTGCGCCAGCCATAGGGCCTCGCTCGCGAGAGAACAACGGAAGCACGCTGAATTCGTCGACTACGAATGCCCCTGCTCGGCCGTAATTGTCTCTAAGCCATTGCTCTTTGCATTTTCTGCAAAAGCGTTCCTTCTCTGGCGGACAAGCACCATCCCCTTTGTCGCTTGACGAAGATCCTCCGCCATTCGTTCCACTACCTTGCCCCGTCAGCCCCTTAGGATCAACCAGCAAAACCGGATTCCCCCCGACATAGGTGTACAAGACCACCGGCCAGGCCAATAGGGTCTGCTTGCACATACCGTCCGGTTTGAGAATCGTAGTCCCTGAAATAGTTGTAATGCAGATTTGTTTCCCGGTCGAAGTACTGTCCCGGGAAGCGCAGGTTCAGGGTGAAGGCGTTGCCGTCGTTGTCGGGGTCTTCCTCCGGTGCGCTGCTGCCGAAGGGCTCCGTCGTCGGCAGGTGCCGCCACACGACCTGGTTGGCCGCGTCGGTCACCATCCGCGGGGTGTTCAGATGGTCGGCGTGCAGGTAATACACGCCGGTCGGCGGATTGCTCACGGTGATGCCGAGCGGGACCGAGACGCTTTGCGCGCCGAGGCTGTCGATGGCGCGGGCGGTGAGCGTGTAGCTGCCCGGCGGGACGTCGCGCCAGGTGTGGCTGTAGGGCGCGGCGCTGATGCTGCCGAGCAGGCTGGTGCCGTTGTAGAACTCCACCCGGGCAAGGTTGCCGTCCGCATCGCCGGCATTGGCGGTCAGGACGATGCTGGCCGGGGCTGTGAAGCTCTGGTTGGGCAGCGGGCTGGTGAGGGCGATGCCGGGCGGGTTGTTGGGGATGGGCGAGAACGGCGTCAGGGTGCCGGAGACGTCGGCGCCGCCGTTGCCGGAAACGCTGTTGTTGCCGAGCGTCTTGAGGGTGGCGCTGCCGGACTGCTGCAGGCCGCTGCCGTTGGCCGTCACCATGCTGCCGTTCAGGGTGAGCACGGTACTGCCGACGCTGCCGGCAACCGCCACGCCAACGGTGTTGTGGCTGATGCTGGATTCGGTTACGTCCACCCGCACGCGGGCCGAGGCGACGCTGCTTTCGGCCTTGATGCCGAGGCTGCCGCCGGCGACGGTGCTCTCGCCAATGGCGGCGCTGGTGAGGGTGTCGGCGGTGTTGCCGAGGACGGCAATGCCGGTCTGGCTGTTGCCGAGGAATTTGCTGTTGACGATGTCGGCGGTGGCGCCGCCTTGCAGCAGCAGACCGTGGTAGTTGTCGCGGATCAGGCTGTCAACAATGCGCACCATCGCCGGCGTGCTGACGGATACGCCGGCCTGGTCGGTGAAGGTCAACCCGCGCAGGGTGACCTTGACGCCGGGGGTGTTGCTGACTTTGCTGTTGGCGCGGGCGCGGCGGATGCGCCTCGTGCGCACAGGTGCGCGCCTCAATGCAGAGGGGAATCGGCCGGAGAGGCCGGCTGGATGCGGCTGGCGGGGCGACGATGTGGGCATTGAGTCAGGCGGGGTGGGGAAGCAATGCGGGTCTGGCCGGTTCGCGCGTTCTGTCTCCTTCACTTGCGTCAAAGCAAGTATGGCCCGACCAAGCCTGCAATTAACCCCAACAGGATCACGGCGAGCAGCATATAGAGCAAGCTCTGGGAGCTTTTCCTTCCCATGGCCTATCACCCGGGAGTGTCAGGTTTTTTGTGTGTGAGGCGGTGATGAGACTTTTCCACGGCGCCGCCGCCGGCCTCTTTATGGCCGGGGGCGAGCGGCGCGGCGGGAAAGTCGGTGGTCATTCTAACTCCTGGCCACCCAATACGTCATTCACCCCGTGCATGACGGGGGTATGGTTGCCCAAGAAGAGCGGGCTGTCAATGCGCGCGCAACCGGGTGTCGCGCAACCGGGCAGGAACCTGAGGAATGCCGGCAACATGGCAGCCTCCGAGACAGCCAGCCGTTGCTGGTGCAGCAGTTCGTCCAACGCACGCCGAATTGGCGTGCCGAAATCATGGGATCTCCGCTGCCCCCATCCGCGCTAGAATCACCTGCGCGCGCGCCGCCAGGTAGGGCGAATCGGGCAGGCGCTCGAAGCGCCGCGGGTTCGGCAGCATCACCACCAGCCGCGCCGCCTGCGCCGCCGACAACTGCGCCGCGGCGATGCCATAGTAGTGGCGTGCAGCGGCCTCCGCGCCGAAGACGCCGTTGCCCCATTCCACCACGTTGAGATAGATCTCCAGGATGCGACGCTTGTCCAGCAGCGCCTCCAGCATCAGGGTGATGATCGCCTCCTGCGCCTTGCGCCAGGGCGTCTTGTCGGCGGAAAGGAACAGGTTTTTTGCCAGTTGCTGGGTGATGGTGGAGCCGCCGGCGACGATCTTGCCCTTCTTCTGGTTCTTCTCCAACGCCTTCTGGATGCCTTCCCAGTCGAATCCCTCGTGCTCGGCGAAACGCGCATCCTCGGCGGCGATCGCGGCGCGCTTCAGATGCACCGAAATGCGTTCGTAGGGCACCCACTGCCGTTTCAGCACCGCCTGCGGATCCTTCGCGCGCAGTTCTTCCAGTCGCTGCGCCATGAAACGCGTGCTGGCCGGATCGGCGACCTTCCAGTAGGCCACCCAGCCAAGGTACCAGCCCTGCCAGGCGACGAGGACAAGCGCCAGCCCGGCCAGGACGCGCCGCAGCCATGTCCAGGCGGATTTCATGCCGCGCGCAGCGCGGCGAGGACCGGCGCCGTTTGCGGCCGCACGCCGCGCCAGAGGCAGAACGCCTCGGCCGCCTGCTCGACCAGCATGCCCAGGCCGTCGGCGAGCCGTGCCGCCCCCTGCGCCTGCGCGGCGCGCAGGAACGGCGTCAGGCCCTGGCCGTACACCATGTCGTAGGCGAGGCTGGCCGGCGCGTAGACGCCGTCCGGCAGGAGCGGCACCGCGTCGACCAGGCTGGCGGCGGTGGCGTTGATGACGAGGTCGAAGCGACGGCCGGCCAGATCGGCAAAGCCGCCGGCATCGAGCGCGGCACCTGCGGCGGCGGCGAAGTGCGCCGCCAGCGCGTGCGCCTTGGCGGCGGTGCGATTGGCCAGAGTCAGCGAGGCCGGCTGCTGCTGCAGCAGCGGCAGCAGCACGCCGCGCGCGGCGCCGCCGGCGCCGAGCAGCAGAATGCGCCGGCCGGCCAACACCAGGCCGAGGTTGCGTTGCAAGTCGGCCACCAGGCCGATGCCATCGGTATTGTCACCGTAAGTGCCCGCGGCGGAGAAGACCAGCGTGTTCGCCGCCCCGGCGGCCTGTGCGCGCGGCGAGAGGGAAGTGGCCAGGCGACAGGCTTCCAGCTTGAACGGCACGGTGACGTTCATGCCACGGCCGCCGCCGGCGACGAAGCCGTCCACCACCGCCGCGAAACCGTCGAGCGGCGCCAGCAGCGCTTCGTAGCTCATGTCCTGGCCGGTTGCGCGGGCGAACGCGGCGTGAATCTGCGGCGACTTCGAATGGGCAACGGGATTGCCGACGACGGCGTAGCGGTCAGTCATTATTCCGAGCGCAACTGGTCGGCACGGGTGAACACCCAGGTGCGGGCAAAGCCGATGATGTCGGTCTGGCCGCGCAGCTCCGCCGGGAAGGCGCCGTAGGGTGCGGCGATCCGCACCACGCGCATCGCTGCCTCGTCGAGGATGCGGTGGCCCGACGAGCGCCGGATCTCGACGTTTTCCAGGCTGCCATCGCTCTTGATCGACACGTACAGCAGCAGGTTGCCGTAGAGCCGGCCCTTGGCCGCCTCCGGGTAGTTCAGGTTGCCGACGCGTTCGACCTTCTGCCGCCAGTCTTCCAGATATTGCGCCTCGACGGCCTTTTCCGCCCGCGCACCGATTTCCTTGCGGCGCGGCCGCTTGTTGTACTCCTCGATCTGGCGCGCGATCTGCGCCTCCATGCGGGCAATGGCGAGTGCGCTCTGCGCCAGGTCCAACCCGCTGGCCGTGGCCTGTTCGGGCTGCGCTTCGCTCGGTTTCGATTCGACCTGGAGGCTCCTCTTGCTCTTCGCCTGCGTCATGAGCTTCTGCTGCTGGAGCTCCAGCTCCTGCACGCGGCGCTGCGTCTCGACCAGGCTGTCGCCCTCGTGCACGCGCGCGGAGGCGGGCAGCGGCGACTTGGCGCGGCGGTTTTCGTCGGTATTGCCGCCGCCGTCGAGGTTGGCTTGCGCCTTGGCCTGCGCCTCGACCGGCTTGCGCGCACTCTTGGCATTGACCAGGACGACTTCGAGCGCAGTCTCCTTGCCGCGCCGCAGGGCGTCGGGAAAGGTGAAATGCACGGAGAGCAGAACGACGTGAAAAACGATCGACGCCGCGAAGGCAAAAGTCGTTGTGCTGACGCCGACGAACATCTGCGCGAAAGGCGCTTTCAAACGATTCGGCATCGCTTACGCAAGGCGTTGCGCCCCGGTACAAACATGGGCCGGAATTCTACTCCGGAATTGCCGCGTCATCGACGCCCGCGACGGCGCCAGCGCTTTCCAGCGTCGCCAGATAGCGACATTGCGCCTCCGCCTCCAGCAGGTCGATGGCGCCAATCGCCACGTTGACGCGGGTGCGCGGGTCGCAGGCAGGCAGCGAGGGGCAGCGCAGGAACAGCGGTACGCGCTCCAGGCGCACCAGGCTTTCGCGAACCACCCGCGCCGGCACCTCGACCGACTGCTCCTGCGCCAGCCAGCGCAGGCACCAGTAGCGCTCCATGCCGCGCTGGAACTCGGCATAGGCGGCGTAGGCCACCTCGAAATCGCGCATGGCCGCCAGCAGTGCCTCGGAACGGGCGCCAAAGGGCGGCGTCTCGCCGGCCACCAGCGCCAGCAATTGCCACTGGTTGACCATGTCGACATAGCGGCGCAGGGGCGAGCTCGACCAGGCGTAGCAGTCGACGCCGAGTCCCTCGTGCGACAGGGCCGCGGTGGTCATGCGCACCCTGCCGGCCGCCTGCACCCGATAGATGGCGGCAACCCCGGCATCGGCCAGCAGCTTGCCCCAGGTCGAGTTGGCCACGATCATCAGCTCGGCCACCAGCTTGTCCAGCGGCGAGCCGCGCCGGCGCTCGACGAGACTCACGCGCCCGTCGGGCTCGCTCCAGTCGACGTAAAAGCTGAATTCCGTCATCTGCGGGTTCGCCGAGGGTTTGCCGCGGCCGGCTTCCAGCACGGTAGCGAGCTCCCACAACAGCGTGAGCACCTGCCGGTACTCGAAATCGGGCCCGCCGGCGGCGAGGGTCTGCTCGTTGAACAACGGCTCGATGTCGTGGTGGCGCAGATTGGCGACCACCGGCACCCGTTCGATGCGCGTCTCGCTGGCGCGAATGACGTAGTCCGGCGCCACATCCAGGTAAAGCGACAGGGCCGGGCAGTCGCGCCCGGCGCAAAGGGTGAAACGCTCGACCACGGCTTCCGGCAGCATGGTGATCTTGCGGCCGGGCATATAGACCGTCGACAGCCGGCTCCGCGCCATCTCGTCGAGCGCCGAGCCAGGACCGAAACCGAGCCCCGGCGCGGCAATATGGATGCCGACGCGCCAGCCGCCATCGGCCTGCGGCGTGACAGAGAAGGCATCGTCGATCTCGGTCGTCGTCGCGTCGTCGATCGAGAATGCGGCGACCTCGGCGCGTGGCAGGTCTTCCGGCCAGACCGGCGCCGGCACATCGGCGAAATCGGTGCCCTGGGGAAAAAACTCGAAGAGGAAGCGCCCGAGGTGATAGTCGTGGCTGGAGGGAATGGCGCCGCAGCGCGCCAACAGTTTCACCGCCGGCAGGCCGGTTTCCGCCTCGGCCAGTTCCAGCGCCTTGGTCTCGATGCGATTCCGGTCCGGCTTGTAGAGCAGCGGCTTGAGCAGGGGCACGAACTCCGGCGGCAGGCGGCCGTCACGCAGATCTGCCGCCATGCGCTCGATCGCCAGCGTCTGCTGCTTCTTCTTTTCCAGCCCGGCCAGGGCGGCCTTGAGGATCTCCGGCGGCGCCCTGCGGAAGCGGCCGCGCCCCCTGCGATGGAAATGGATCGGTGCAGCGTGCAGGCGCAGCAGGATCGCCGCCGCCTCGACCGGCAGCGGCGCGCGGCCGTGATACTCGCAGGCCAGTTCGTCGAAGGCAAATTCGGCTTCGCTGCAGACTTCCCAGAGGAACTCCGCCTCGATGCGCCCGGCCTCGGCCTCGGCGCGATCGAGCAGCTCGGCCGGCGCCGGCGCGGCGAAGTGCAGCAGGACGCTGGCCGCCTTGACCTTGACGCGCTTGCCGGTGCTGGTCTCGACCTGCAGGGAGCTCACGTTGTCGGCGAGCACGGTGCCGGCCTTGAACGCGCCGTCCTCTTCAAACAGGACATTCATCGGGGATTATGACTACCAACGAAACTCAGCATGACATCCCGTCGGCCCCAAACTCGTCATACCGGCGAACGCCGGTATCCAGGATGCAGCTTGCGTTTCCGCAACGCCCGTTCTGGATTCCGGCGTTCGCCGGAATGACGATCCGGTTGCCGTGCCATGGCTTCGAGGAGCAGGCGCAAGTATGGCTGAGTCTCATGGGTAATCAGGTCGGGGATTGCGGGAAACAGAGGGGGAACGCGGCGATTATACCCGACGTGCCACGGCGATCAGGACTTCACTCTCCGGCCTGTAGCCCTCGCCGCGCCGCCATGGCGCCAGTTCCACCGCAACGTCTTCGCCCAGCCGCGCCAGTGTTTCCGCCGGCAGCCGCGCCAGGCCAGCGGCCGCGCCGCCGGCGAGATCGCGGAAAGCCTGCCAGTACGCCGCTGCCGACGCGAATGTGCATGCGAAACGATGCGGCTGCACCATGACGCCGGCGAACCCCGCCGCCGCCAGGGTCTGCTGCAGCAGGCCGGCGTCGCCGAAGCGGAACGGCGAAAGGCGTTCGACCTTCGGCGGCGGCAGCACCCGGCGCAGGCAATCCAGCGCACAGGACACCAGCGGCGTGCGCGGCGCGGCGCCCCACACTGAAAAAACGGCAAGGCCACCGGGCCGCAGGACGCGGCGCATCTCCGCCAGGGCGCGCGGCACGTCTGGAAAGAACATCAGGCCGAGGCCGCACAGCACGCGCTCGAAAGTCGCGTCGGCAAAACACAGTTGCTCGGCATCCGCAGCTGCGAAAACGGCGTGGCCGACATCTTCCGCGAGTGCGCGGAGCAAACCCTCGTGCAGGGCGCGCTCGGCGATGTCGCTGGCCACCACCAACCCGTCACCGACGCTTGCCGCGGCCTCGCGCGCGAGCACGCCCGGCCCGCTGGCCACATCCAGCACGCGCTGTCCGCCGCAGAGCTCGGCGGCGGACAGGAGAGCTGCATTGAGGCCAGCGCGCAGAGCCGAGCCTTCGGCATAGCGCGCCGCGATCAGGTTGTAGCCGGCTCGCTCCTCGCGCTTGAAGCGCGCCGAATCGAAACTCATCGCGGCAGAACGGCGGACGCCGGCCGCAGTCCGGCGAAGTCGAGGATTGCGTCGAGGTAGTCGGCGAACCGGCTGAAGCCATGGTCGCCGCCAGGCAGCACCACCTGCCGCGCACCCGCGTGTCGCGCCACGGCCTGGCGATGGTCGAGCACCTCGTCGCCGCTTTCCACCAGCAACAGGAAATCCTGCGGCCGCGTCAGGACCGGCACTTCGATGGCGCGCAATTCGTCGATATGCTGCGGGCCGAACTCGAAGCGTTCACCGGTGTAAAGATTGGTCTGCGGACCGACGAAATCCGCCAGCGACAGGTGCGCCACGACGGCCGGGTTGACCAGGACCGCCTTCAATCCGTGCGTTTCGGCGAGATAGGTGGCGTAGTAGCCCCCGAGCGAGCTGCCGACCAGCGTCACCGGCGTTCTTGCCGCAACGATCTGCCGCTCGGCCAGCGCGATCGCCGCCGCCGGGCGGACCGGCAGTGCATCGCAGCAGAACAGGTGGCCGAGCCCGCGCGCCTCCATGTGCGCCTTCAGTTGCCGCGCCTTCTGCGACTGCGGCGAGGAGCGGAAGCCGTGGAGATAGACAATCACGTCACGCCGACCAGCTCACCACGCCGGTGTAGCCGGTGCCGAGGACGATGAAACCGAAGGCGATGCGGTACCAGGCAAACAGGCTGAAGTCGTGCGTACTGATGTAGCGCAACAGCCAGCGCACGCAAAAAAAGGCGGACAGGAAGGCCGACACGAAGCCGGTCAGCCACATGCCGAGGTCGTCGGCGCTGAGCAACGCGCGCTCTTTCCACAGCTGGTAGGCAGTGGCGGCAAGCAGCGTCGGAATGGCGAGAAAGAAGGAAAACTCGGTCGCCGCCTTGCGACTCAGGCCGAAGAACAGGCCGCCGATGATCGTCGCCCCGGAACGTGAAGTACCGGGAATCAGCGCCAGCGCCTGGGCAAGGCCCAGCTTGAGCGCGTCCTGCCACGCAATGTCGTCCACGGTCTCGATGCGTATCACATGCTGGCGCCGCTCGGCCCAGAGGATGGCGATGCCGCCGGCGATGAACGCCAGCGCGACGGGGACAGGCTGAAACAAATGCGCCTTGATGGCCTTGTGGAAAAGCAGGCCGAGCACGGCCAGCGGCATGAAGGCAATCCCCAGGTTGAGGGCGAAACGCCGGGCGCCGCGGTCACTGCCCAGGCCGCGCATGACCGTGCCGATTTTTGCCCGGTATTCCCAGCACACCGCAAGGATGGCGCCGGCCTGGATGACGATCTCGAACAGCTTGCCGCGCTCGTCGTTGAAGCCGAGCAGATCGCCGGCGAGAATCAGGTGTCCGGTAGACGAGACGGGAAGGAATTCGGTGAAGCCTTCGATGGCGCCAAGGATGAGCGCGTGCATGAGCTGGGTGAAATCCATAGGCGCGGGATGTTAGCATGCGCTGCGTCACGTATTGGCGGCCGGGGCGATCGGCATGGCGTTGCTTATCCCGCAGGAACTCATCGAGCGGCTCGCCACGGCCCGCCGCGTCGCCGTGCTGACCGGCGCCGGCATTTCGGCCGAGTCCGGCATCCCGACCTTCCGCGATGCCCTCACCGGCCTGTGGGCGCAGTACGATCCGCAACAGCTGGCGACGCCGGAAGGCTTCTCGCGCGACCCGAAACGCGTGTGGGAGTGGTACGCCGAGCGGCGCCGGCAGATTGCTGGCGTACAGCCCAATCCCGGCCACCACGCGCTGGCGGCGCTGGCGGCGCGCTTCCAGTCGTTTGCCCTCGTCACGCAGAACATCGACAGCCTGCACCAGCGCGCCGGCTCGACCGACGTCATCGAGCTTCACGGCAACATCGCGCGCGTCAGGTGCTCGCGCGAGCAGATCGTCGTCGCCGATTTCGCCGAAGACGAATCGCCACCGCGCTGCGGCTGTGGCGCCTGGCTGCGGCCGGACGTGGTCTGGTTCGGCGAGGCGCTGCCGCTCGACGCCCTCGCGAAAGCCGAAGCGGCGGCCGCGCGCTGCCAGGTCTTCCTCAGTGTCGGCACGGCTGCCGAGGTCTATCCGGCCGCGGAGCTCCCGCTCGCCGCCAAGCGCGCCGGCGCCACCCTGGTGGAGATCAACCCGCAAGCGACCGCGCTGACGCAGCTGGCCGATTTCGTCCTGCAGGAACGCGCCGGGACGGCGCTGCCGCTGCTGCTGAAAGCCCTCGCGGCCAGCGCTCCGACTGGCCCTTGAGGCCGTCGCGGGCCGTTTCCCTGACCGTCTCCCCGACCCGCGCCCTGACGGCTTCCGTCAGCGGGACGGGCGGTGGTTGCCGGCCTTGATTTCCAGGCGCACCTTGCCGGCCTTGATGTTGGATGCCTGCAACTGGCCGATTCCGACGACGCCACTGGCGTTCAAGCCCTTGAGCGCCGCGAAGTCGAGCGGCTCGCCCGGCGTCCTTGCCCCCGCTGCGGCGGTCTTCGGCGGCAAGTACTTGTCCACATTCAGCTGATCGATGTCGACATCGAAGCCCAGGGTGAGCGGGCTGAAACGTGCGACATGCAGCCGGGCGACGATGCGGCTTTCGTCGAGGCGCGCGTCGGCGTGCAGGTCCGCGGTCTGCCCGTCGATATCGGCGCGCAGCCCGCCGGCCAGCGGGAGCACGACGCGGCGCATCGGCAGTTGCGGGTGTGCCAGGCCCAGTTCGCCGCTGAATGCCGGCACTTCGATCGTCCGACTTTCCAGATCGGCCGACAGCGCCGCAGCGAGGCTGCCCTTGACGGTCGTCTCGCTGCGGCGCAGGTCCAGGTCGATGGCCAGCCTGCCGGCTTTGAGAACCCGACCGCTGCCCTCGATATCGGAAATGCCGACCTTCACCTCGATGCTGTGCTGGCTGCCGGCCTGCCTGAGCGCGGCGCTGGCGGCCGAACCGCTCGCCTTGCCGGCGGCCCACGCAAACTTCGGCACCTCCAGCGTCGCCTCGAAGGCCTCGCCGGCTTCCTTGCCTTTTGCCCGCAAGACGAGCTGTTCGACGCCGGCATCGCGCGCCTTCGCTGCGAACCGCACGGACGTCGCGGCGAGCGTCATGTCGAGGCCGTGGAGGGCGGCCACATCGCCGGCCAGGCGCGCATCAAGCTGGGCGGCGCCGAAAACCCCGTGCGCGAGATCGTAGCGGTACTCGCCGGACACCTGCAGCGTCGCCGCCAGGCGCGGCTTGTCCGCCGCCATCGTCGCCGACAGTTCGAAGCGGTCGCTCGCCGCATTCGCCAGCCGGCCGGTCGCCAGGTTCAACGCCGACAGCGTCAGCTCCGTTCCGGCCTGCTCGTCGTGCCAGGTCAGTTCGGCATTGGCAAGCCTGGCACCGGCGATGTCGAAACGTGCAGGCGGCTCGTTCGCGTCTTTCGGCAGCAGGTCGTCGATGTTCAGGTGCCCATCGCTGAAGCGCACCAGACGGACCTTGAGGCCGTCGATGTTCACGGTGTTCACCACCACCTGCCCCGCAAACAGCGGCATCAGCTGCAGCGCGACGCCGGCACCGTCGATGCGGGCGAATACCTGTTCGCTGCGCAGCTCCGACAGCGTGGCCTTGCCGAGGCGCACGGCGGGGACGGGCAACAGCGACACGGACAGGTCGCCCTCGATCTTCAGGCTGCGATGCATGTCTTTCTCGACCAGCCGGGTCAGCTCACCCTTCCATTTGTCGGCGTCAAAGCTGGCGAGAAAGAACGCAGCTGCCGCGACCAGCAGCAGCGCCAGTCCGCCGAGACACCCGGCGACGATCTTCACTGCCCTCACGCGTTCCCCCACGCATCCGTTGCACCGGCGAAGCGTAACAGAGCTGGCGTTCCACCTCCAATGGCCCGGCTTGCATGTTGATGGGTTTTGCGAAAGACTGATGCCGCGTTCATTTCAAAGGAGACAGCAATGGGTTTCGCCAGCGAGTTCAAGGAATTTGCCATGAAGGGCAATGTTGTCGATCTGGCGGTCGGCGTGATCATCGGCGGCGCCTTCGGCAAGATCGTGGATTCCCTTGTCAAAGACATGGTGATGCCGATGGTCGGGCGCCTGCTCGGCGGCGTCGACTTCAAGCAACTCTACCTCGGCCTCGGCAATCGCACGTTCGAAACGCTGGAGGCGGCCGAGAAAGCCGGCGAGCCGATCCTCAAGTACGGCGCCTTCATCAACTCCGTCGTCGACTTCGTCATCATCGCGTTGGTCATCTTCATGGCGATCAAGGCGATGAACCGCCTCAAGCGCTCCGAAACGCCGGCCGCGGCGGCAGAGCCGACGACGCGGGAATGCCCGCATTGCCTGTCATCGATTCCGCTCAAGGCCACCCGCTGCCCGCAGTGCACCTCGCCGCTGCAATAAAGCCTGTTTGCGCCCGATGCGCCGCCTCGGCTACAATCCAGCGAGAGGCAGTCATGGGGAGCGAGGGCATGGAGTGCGAGGATTTCGACCGGCTGCTGCGCGAGTCCGACTACTTGCGGCACGCGCTGATCGACCTGCTGCAATCGTCCGAGCAGTCGGTAGCCATCGTCGCAGCCGCTGCCGCGCTGCAGGGTGACCCGGTGCGCTTCGCGGCGGACGTGCTGGAACTGCAGCAAGACGCGGCACTCAAGACACCGAATCCGACTCGCGACCGCATGCTCGGTCACGTCCGCGAGGTCGTCAAGACAATACAGCGTAGATGAGCTCTTGGCCAGGCAATTGGGCGCACCCTGGCGCTTCCCGGCGGTGCGCGTCGCCGGCGAGCGTGACACCGGCAATTGAATTGCGACCCCGGGGCGGCGCTCATCTCATCCCATGATCCGCACGACGTCTTCCAGTCCGGCCAGCAGCGCATCGATGTCTGCCTCGTCGTTGTAGAGGGCAATGCTGGCGCGCGTCACGCCGTCGATGCCGAGCGCATCCATGAGCGGCTGCGCGCAGAGGTGCCCACCGCGTACGGCGACGCCACGCTCATCCAATATCTGACAAACATCGTGAGGGTGCGCGCCGTCGATGGCGAACGAGACAACGGGCAGACGCCCCTGTATGCCCGCCCAAGGTGCTTTTCGAACGCAAGGGTCGCGTCGTTCCTAACGTGAAAGTGAACGCATTGAAGCCGGGCCTGGCCGGCAACCGCTGAAGGCGGGCGCACAAGCGCGCAACTGGAACGCCCGCCTGAACGAGAAGACTTGGCGCGCCCGAGACGATTCGAACGTCCGACCCCTGCCTTCGGAGGGCAGTACTCTATCCAGCTGAGCTACGGGCGCCAGGAACTGCGGTGCGCTTGTACAGCGCGGCGCCTAGTCTACACCGCCGCGCGCCGGCGTCCAAGGTTGACTGGCCGCCGCGCCGGCGGCCTGGCGCAAGCGGCAAGAGGAAAGAGGCCCCGGTCTATAATCGGCCGGGCCATTTCTGGAGGAGGTGCAAACCATGACCGAACCAGCCGAGTCCGCCGCCGGCGGCCGCAGCGGCGCGGCCCTGATTGCGGGCGCCCTGGCCGCCTGCCTCATCGTGCCGTCGGCCGGCTATTTCATCGCGGGTTTCCTCGCGGCCCGGCAGTCTGGCGATCTGTCCGAAGAAGCGGTGGCGCGGCGCATCCAGCCGCTGGCGCAGGTGGAGCTGGCCGGCCCCGCCGCCGCCACGGCAAAGAAGACGGCGGAGCAGATCTACCAGGGCATTTGCGCCGCCTGCCACGAGACGGGCGTCGCCGGGGCACCGAAACGCGGCGACAAGGCCGCCTGGGCGCCGCGCCTGGCCGCCGGACTTGATGGTCTGGCCGCCAGCGCCATCAAGGGCAAGGGCGCGATGCCGCCGAAAGGTGGCGACACATCGATCGCGGACGCCGACATCAGGGCCGTCGTGGCCTACATGACGGGTGCCGGGAAATAGCCCGGCAGGCGCCAGCTAACGACTCAACATCGCGCGCATCTGCGCCAGGCGCGCCGCACCCGAGGCGCGATCCGCCGGCGCGTCCTTGCCACGACCGGAGATCTTCAGGTCATCGCCGAGCTCGGCGATGAAGCGGCTCGGCTCGCACTCGCGCCACTCCTTGCCGCTCTTGCGCCGCTCGCAGTAGCTCAGGTGCAGGCTGTGCCGCGCGCGCGTCACGCCGACATACATCAGCCGGCGCTCTTCCTCGACGCTGCCGGCGGCGATGGATTCGCGGTGCGGCAGCAGGCCTTCCTCGATGCCGACGAGGAACACATGGCGGAACTCCAGTCCCTTGGCCGCATGCAGGGTGGCGAGCTGCACCCGGTCGCCGCCTTCGTCGGACTTGTCCAGCATCGACAGCAGGGCCACCGTCTGCGTCAGTTCGAGCAGGGTCTTGCTGTCTTCCTCGCCTTTGCGCGACAGCCAGCCGAGGAAATCGCGCACGTTGCTCCACTTGGTTTCCGCTTCGCGTGGATCGAAGGTGTCGAACAGCCACGCCTCGTAGCCGATCGAGCGCACCAGGTCTTCCAGCACCTGCTGCGCCGGCTCGCGCCCGGCGCGCCATTCCATCTTGTTGATGAACTGGCCGAACTCGAGCACGGCCGGCAGCTGCTTTGGATTGACGTGGCTGGACGCACCGGCCTCGAAGGCGGCGGCGAAGAGGGAGAGATGGCGCGATCCGGCGTAGCGCCCAAGGGCTTCCAGGGTGCCGCTGCCGATACCGCGGCGCGGCGTCGTGACGGCACGGATGAAGGCCGGATCGTCGTCGGCGTTGGCGATCAGGCGCAACCAGGCGGTGAGGTCCTTGATCTCGGCGCGCTCGAAGAACGACTGGCCGCCGGAGATCGCGTAGTCGATCTTCTGGTCGCGCAGCTGCTGCTCGAAGGCGCGCGCCTGGTGGTTGCCGCGATAGAGGATGGCATAGTCGCTCCACTTGCCGCGATGTTCGAAGCGGTGCGCCATCAACTTCATGACGACCTGCTCGGCTTCCTGGTCGCTGTCGGCGACGGCGTTCACCTGGATCGCGTCGCCGCGTCCGAGTTCCGACCAGAGCCGTTTTTCGAACAGCTTGGCGTTGTTGCCGATCAGGCTGTTGGCGGCCTGAAGGATGCTCGTGGTCGAGCGGTAGTTCTGCTCCAGCTTGATGACCTTGAGCTGCGGGTAATCAAGCTGCAGGGTACGCAGGTTTTCCACGTCGGCGCCGCGCCAGGCGTAGATGGCCTGGTCATCGTCGCCGACCGCGGTGAAGGCGGCGCGCGGGCCGGCGAGCTGGCGCAGCAGCTGGTACTGCGTGCGGTTGGTGTCCTGGTACTCGTCCACCAGCAGGTAACGCAGCCGGCCCTGCCAGCGCGCGGCCGCCTCCGCGTGCTGTGCGAAGAGACGCACCGGCAGCCGGATCAGGTCGTCGAAATCCACCGCCTGGTAGGCGCCGAGCGCCCGTTCGTAGTCGGCATACAGCCGCGCGGCGGCCAGCTCGATGTCGTCGGCGGCCAGCGCCGGCGCGGCATCGGGCTCGATCAGCGCGTTCTTCCAGCCGGAGATGCACCATTGCAGGCGCTTCAATCGAGCCTTGTCGGCCTCCTTCGCCAGGTCGGCGAGAACCGAGCCGCTGTCCGCCGCGTCGAAGATCGAGAACTGCGGCTTCAGGTGCAGCAGTTTCGCCTCCTGACGCAAGATGCGCACGCCGAGCGCATGGAAGGTGGAAACGTTGAGCGCGGCCAGCGACCGCCCGGCGAGCAGCTTGCCGGTGCGCTCGCGCATTTCCTTCGCCGCCTTGTTGGTGAAGGTGATGGCGGCGATGTGCTCCGGCCGGTAGCCGCATTGCTCGACCAGATAGGCGATCTTCTGCGTGATGACGCGGGTCTTGCCGGAGCCGGCGCCGGCCAGCACCAGCAGCGGGCCGTCGAGATGGCGCACGGCTTCGCGTTGCGCGGCGTTGAGAAGGTCGGACATGGCAATGGGCGTGCAGGGGCAAGCGGCGAGCGGGCCGCCGCCAATTACTTGATCGCGCCGAAGACCTTTCGCAGCAGGTTGCTGGCCTGGCCGAGCGGGTCGCGGCGAATGGCCCGCTCCTCTTCGGCGATCATGAAAAACAGGCCGTCGAGCGTCTTCTGCGTGACGTACTGCTCGATGCTCGCCTGGTCTTCGCGCAGCAGGCCGAGTTTCGCGCCCTTTTCGGCATAGCGGTTGTACTTCTCCGCCAGCTGCACCTTTTCCGTCGCCTGTCTGACGATCGGCAGGAACTTCTCCGCCAGCTGTGCCGAGGTGCTGCGCCTGAAATACTCGGTCGCCGCGTCGTCGCCGCCGGTGAGGATGGCCTTGGCATCGCGCAGGCTCATCTGCCGGACGGCGCCAAGCAGCAGCGGCTTGGCCTCGGGCACCGCGGCTTCGGCGGCATGATTCATGGCGGCGACGAGATCGTCGGCGTGCTTTCCCATGCCGAGCTTGCGCATCAGGCCCTCGACCTTCTGCAACCCGTCGGGCAGCGGGATCCGCACCTTCGGGTTGCCGAGGAAGCCGTCCGGCTTGCCCAGACCGGCCGCCGCCGTCGCGATGCCCTGCGTCAGCGCCTGATTCAGCGCGCCGCCGGTGTCCTGCGCGCTGATTGCGTCGAGCCCCGCGGCACGCGCCGGCGCCAGCGTGACAAGCAGCAACAAAGGGATGAAAATGCGCGCTGGGATGGCCATGGGTTCGCCCGTTTGATCGAACCGCATTTTCGCACGGAAGCAGGCACAGGAAAGCCGATGAACGCGCTGAACTGGAAACAGTATTTCATTTATCAGGCGGACTACCAGCACTGGGCCGACGGGGTGCTGTTCGAATGCCTGGACCGGCTGGAACCGTCGGCGCTGAAGGAACCGCAAGGCCTGTTCTTCGGCTCGATCCATCACACGGTGGACCATATCCTCGTCGTCGCCGAACTGTGGCGGCTGCGGCTGCGCGGCGAGAGCCCGATCGTCGACCTGAAGACACTCCACCATCCCGACTGGCGCGAACTGAAGACGGCGCTGCGCCAGGAAGCGCGCGAGTTGCAGCACTGGCTGGAACGCCAGCCCGAGGCCTTTTTCGAAAGTGAGCTGGAATTCCGCAGTCTCGACGGCAAGCAGCGACGCAACTGGGCGCGCGACATGCTCACGCACATGATGGGGCATGCGGTGCACCACCGCGGCCAGGTTTCGGCCGTCGTCACCCGCCTCGGCGGACCGGCGCCGGAAATGGACTACATCTACTACAAGCGGGCGGTGGACAGCGCCCTGACGCGGCCGCGCTGAACCCGCGCCGGCGGATTACTGCTCCAGCAGCGGCTGCAGGCGGACGCGCAAGGCGTCGCCGCCGATGCCGCCGAGATGGGCCATTCGCAGGATCCCGCGGCGGTCGAAGAGAAACAGCGTCGGCGTGCCCTTGATCGGCCCGAAAGCCTGCGCCTGTGCGGGCCCGCGCAGGGCGACCGGGAAGGTGTATTCATGATCCTTCCAGAATTCCTCGACCGTGAAGCGGTCGGCATCCACCGACAGGGCCACGATTTCCAGGCCGCGCGCGCGGTGCGACTCGTAGAGTTTCTGCAGCTGCGGCAATTCCCTCTGGCAGGCCGGACACCAGGTCGCCCAGAACACCACCAGCACAACCTTGCCTTTCAGCGCCGCGGCCGGCAGCGTCTTGCCATCGAGCAGTTGTGTGTCGAACGGCGGTACCGGCTGGCCCGGCCTGAGCTGCGCCTGCGCCGCGCCGGCGACCAGCAGGGCGGCGGCAAAGGCCAGCGCGCGCCAGGTCACGCGACTCCCGCAAGGTGGGCCTGCTGGTCGGCATGGTAGCTGGAGCGCACCATCGGGCCGCAGGCGGCGTGGGAAAAGCCCAGCGCCTGCGCCGCGCGCTCGAAGCCGGCAAAGACGTCGGGATGCACGTAACGCAGCACCGGCAGATGGTGCGCCGAGGGCGCCAGGTACTGGCCGACGGTGAGCATGTCCACCTCGTGGGCACGCAGCGCGCGCATGACCTCGAGGATTTCCTCGTCGCGCTCGCCGATGCCGACCATGAGTCCCGATTTCGTCACGACGGCGGGATGGCGTGCCTTGAATTCCCGCAGCAGCGCCAGCGAGTGGGCGTAGTCGGCGCCGGGGCGCGCCTGCCGGTAGAGCCGCGGCACGGTCTCCAGGTTGTGGTTGAAGACATCCGGCAATGCCGCCGCCAACGCGTCCAGGGCGGGGCCGATGCGGCCGCGAAAGTCGGGCACCAGGACCTCGATGCGCGTGCCCGGCGAAGCGGCGCGCACGGCGCGGATGCAATCGGCGAAGTGCGTCGCGCCGCCGTCGCGCAGGTCGTCGCGGTCGACGCTGGTGATGACGACGTGGCGCAGCTTCATGGCGGCGATGGTCTGCGCCAGCTTGGCGGGCTCCTGCGCGTCGGGCGGCAGCGGCTTGCCATGGCCGACATCGCAGAACGGGCAGCGACGCGTGCACAGGTCGCCGAGAATCATGAAGGTGGCGGTGCCCTTGCCAAAGCACTCGCCGATGTTCGGGCAGGAGGCTTCCTCGCACACCGTGTGCAGGGCGGCATCGCGCAGGATGCGCTTCACTTCGCCGAAACGCGCCTGGCTGTTGCCCGCCTTGACGCGGATCCAGTCCGGCTTTTTCAGGGGCGCGGCGACCACGACCTTGACGGGGAATTTGCCGAGGGAGCGCGCCGTCTTCGCCGCGCCGCGCTGCTTGTGCGGTCCTTCACTGCTCACTTTTCGATCTCCCGCAACAGGTGGTCCAGCAGTTCCTCGCCGACCTCGGCCGCCGCCCGCTTCACGCCGAGGTCGGCTAGCCGCGTCACGCGCAATCCGGCGTAGCCGCAAGGGTTGATCGCCGAAAACGGTTCGAGTTCCATGTCGACGTTGAGCGCGATGCCATGATAGCAACAGCCTTTCCGGACGCGCAGCCCGAGCGCGGCGATCTTGGCGCCGGCGACATACACCCCCGGCGCGCCGGCAACCCGCGCCGCCGCGATGCCGTAGCCGGCCAGCAGGCCGATGACGGCCTGTTCCATGCGTCCGACCAGGTCACGCACGCGCAGGCCGCGGCGCGCCAGGTCGAGCAGCACGTACACCACCGCCTGGCCCGGCCCATGGTAGGTAATCTGGCCGCCGCGGTCACTCCTCACCAGCGGGATGCCGGTCTCGCGCAGCAGGTGCTCGGCGCGGCCGGCCAGGCCCTGGGTAAACACCGGCGGGTGTTCGACCAGCCACAGTTCGTCCGGCGTGGCGGCATCGCGTGCGGCCGTAAACGCCTGCATGGCGCGCCAGGTCGACGCGTACTCCACGCGGCCGAGGCGGCGGATGACGGGTTCGTTCACAGCACCGCCTTGACGGCGGGATGGCCGCTCAGTTCGCGGTAGAGGGCGTCGAGTTGCCTGCGCGAAACCGCGCGGATGGTGCAGGTCAGCGCCAGGTAGTTGCCCTTGCTGCTGGAGCGCATTTCCATGCTCGCGGCGTCGAAGTCCGGGGCGTGGCGCAACACCACTTCGAGCATCAGCTGGGCGAAGCCGTCATCGCGCCGGCCGAGGATCTTGATCGGGAAGTCGCAGGGAAACGTCAGCAGCGATGCCGCTTCATCCACTGCGCATCACCCTCGCCTTGAAGTCCTGGTACCAGCCATACATGCGCCGGAAGACCGGGCCGGGCCGCCCGCTGCCGACCGGTTGCCCGTCAAGCAGCGTGATCGGCAGGACCTCCTTGGTCGAGGAGCTCATCCACAGTTCGTCGGCGCCGCGCAATTCGGCTTCCGCCACGTTGCGCACCGCGGCCGGCAGGCCGTGCGCCGCCGCCAGTTCCAGCACCACGTCGTAGGTGATGCCGGGCAGCATCAGGTGGTTCTTCGGCGGCGCCAGCAGCGTGCCGTCGCTGACGGCGAAGATGTTCGAGGCGGCGCCTTCGATCATGCAGCCGTCGCGCAGGAGGATGGTTTCGACGCAACCGGCGTCGACCGCCTGCTGGCGCAGCAGGCAGTTGGCCAGCAGGGAAATGGCTTTCAGATCGCAGCGCAGCCAGCGGAAATCCACCGCCGAAACCGCGGCGATGCCGTGCTCGCGCTGCGCCGCCGGCGGCGTCGTCAGCGGCTCCGACATCAGAAAGACGGTCGGGGCGACGCCGGCAGGAAAGGCATGATTGCGCCTGACGTCGGCGCCGCGCGTCACCTGCAGGTAGAGCGACTGGTCTTGCGGCTCGTTGCGGACGATGATTTCCTCGATCCGCTGCGTCCATTCGGCTTCGCTGTGCGGATCGGCAATGCGCACGCCGGCCAGGCTCGCCCGCAAGCGGCGCAGGTGTTCCGGCAGGCGAAAGGCGCGGCGCGAATACACGGGGATGACTTCATAGACGCCATCGCCAAACAGGAAGCCGCGATCCATGACGGAAACCTGCGCCTCGGCAAGCGGCAGGAAGCGGCCGTTGAGATAGACCGTCATGGACTCACTCGAACCACAGGCGCAGGCTATCCCAGGCGCGGCCGAACATGCCGGCGACCGGCACGCCCTCCAATGCGACGACGGCGTATTCGCCGTAAGGTTTGCCGTCCAGCGCAAGCTGCAGCGTGGCAATGCGCTGACCTTTCTGCACCGGTGCCAGCAGCGGCTGCTGGCTGACCAGGCTGGCCTTGACCTTGTCCGCCATGCCCTTCGGCAATGACAGCGTGAAATCATCGAGGAAGCCGGCGCCGACCGTGTTCTGCGCGCCTTTCCAGACACGCAGCTGCGACACCGGCTGGTCCTTCGCGTAGAGCCGCACCGCATCAAAGAACTGGAAGCCGAAATTCAGCAGCTTCTGCGACTCCTGCGCGCGCACCGCGTCGGAGGCGGCGCCCATCACGACGGAGATCAGCCGGCGCGAGCCGCGCTTGCCCGATGCGACAAGGCAGTAGCCGGCGTTCTCCGTGTGTCCGGTCTTGACGCCATCCACCGTCGGGTCCAGCCACAGCAGGCGGTTGCGGTTGGCCTGGGTGATGCGGTTGTAGCTGTAGTCCTTCTGCGCATAGAGCGAATAGTGTTCGGGAAAGTCGCGGATCATGGCGGCGGCCAGCAACGCCAGGTCGCGCGCGGTGGAGTAGTGCTGCGGGTCCGACAGGCCGGTGGCATTGGTGAAATGCGTGTGCGCGAGGCCGAGCCGCTGCGCTTCGCGGTTCATCATCTGGGCGAAGGCTTCCTCCGACCCGGCGACGGCTTCGGCCAGCGCGACGCAGGCGTCATTGCCCGACTGCACGATCATGCCGTGCAGCAACTCATCGACGCTCACCGGCTTGTTCGGCTCGATGAACATGCGCGAACCCTGCGTCTTCCAGGCCCGTTCGGACACCGGCACCGTCTGCTCCGGCTTCAGGGATTTCTGCCGCAGCGCGGAAAACGTCAGGTAGGCGGTCATCAGCTTGGTCAGCGAAGCCGGCTCGATGCGTTCCTCGGCGTTGTAGGCGGCGAGCGACTGGCCGGTCGCATAATCGAGCAACAACCACGACCGGGCGGCCACCGCCGGCGCCTGTGGCAAAAGCTGCGCATGCGCGCCGGCAAGGCAGGCGAAGGAAAGCAGAAAGACTATAAATCTCATGGGGTTGATGCCGGGAAAAGGCTGGAATTATAACGCGGCGGCGGGCGCTCAACGCTGCACCACGAAAGGCCGGAAAGCGAGGGCTTCCTGGATTTTCTCGGCCACGCGGCCGGCTTGCTCGGCATCGCGATACGGGCCAAGGTGCAACCGGTACATGCCGCCTGCCGAATGGATGTGGATCGTCTCGGCCAGCCAGTTCAGCTGCCGCTGCAGCCGCGCGCGGAACGCTTCGGCATTTTCCGTGTTTCCGAAAGCACCCAATTGCAGGAAGACGCCGCGCAGTTCCTGCACCGTCGGCAGCGCTGGCGACGGCTCGGCCGGGCGGGCGGTGATCGCGGCAATGGGATCGGCCATCGTGTCCTGCAGTTCCGCCTCCTTGGGCTGAGCCGGCCGGCCGGCGGCAGCCAGGGTCTCGCCCGGCAGCACGCTTTCGACCTCGACCAGCGCGCTGCCGCCGCCGACATAGCCGAGCTTCCACGCCGCGGCGTAGGAGAGGTCGATGACCCGCTCGTGGAGGAACGGCCCGCGATCGTTCACCCTTACGACGACCGAACGGCCGTTGCCCAAGTGCGTCACCCGCACATAGCTGGGAATCGGCAGCGTCGGGTGCGCCGCGGTCATGGCGTACATGTCGTAGGCCTCGCCGCTGGAGGTGCGCTGGCCGTGGAACTTGCGCCCGTACCAGCTGCCGACGCCGCGCACCTTGTAGGGCGCCAGTGCCTTCAGCGGCACGTAGTCGCGGCCGAGCACCGAGTAGGGGTTGTTGGCGAAGCGGTGCAGCGGCTCGATGCGCGGTTCGGCGTCGGGGATCGCGTCGAGGTTGTCGGGCGCGTTGTCGCCCGGTCCGTCATCCTGATAGAAACCGCCGCCGCGCTTCAGCACGTATTGCGGCTTCTGCGGCGCCGGCTTCGCCGCGGCCGGCGCCTCGCGCTCGGGCGGGCGCGGCGGCTGGCCACCGCAGGCCGCAACGAGCAGAACCACGACGGTCACGGCGACACGGCGCAATCCGGCGCGGGCCGCCGTGTCGCCGTACCCGCCGCGGTGGATCTTTCCGCTCATTTTTGAACCAGCATGCGGTGCTTGTGAATGCTCATCAGTATGCCCGCGCCGACGAACAGCGTCACCAGCGCCGTGCCGCCATAACTGACGAAGGGCAGCGGCACGCCCACCACTGGCAGGATGCCGCTCACCATGCCCATGTTGACGAAGGCGTAGGTGAAGAAGATCAGCGTGATGCTGCCGGCCAGCAGACGCGAGAACAGCGTCGGCGCGTTGGCGGCAATCATCAGGCCGCGGCCGATGAGCAGGGCGTAGAGCGCCAGCAGGACGGCATTGCCGAGCAGGCCGAACTCCTCGGACAGCACGGCGAAAATGAAATCGGTATGGCGCTCGGGCAGGAACTCCAGGTGGGTCTGCGTGCCGTTGCCCCAGCCCTTGCCGAGGACGCCGCCGGAACCGACGGCGATGGTGGACTGGATGATGTGGAAGCCCTTGCCCAGCGGGTCGGCCTCGGGGTTGATCAGCGTCAGGATGCGATTGCGCTGGTAGTCGTGCAACAGCGACCAGACCAGCGGCAGGCTCGACAGGCCGCCGGCGAACAACAGGACGAGGATCTTCCAGGACAGGCCGGCGAGGAAGATGACGAAGAAGCCGGCGGCCAGCACCAGCACGGCGGTGCCCAGATCCGGCTGCTTGACGATGAACGCCACCGGCAGCAGCAGGATCAGCGCGGCCGCCAGCCAGTCGCGCAGGCGCAGCACGGCCTCGTGCTTCTGGAAATACCAGGCCAGCATCAGCGGCATGGCGATCTTCATGAGCTCGGAAGGCTGGATGCGCATGAAGCCGACATTGAGCCAGCGCCGCGCGCCCTTCGACACATCGCCGAACAGGAACACGGCGAGCAGGAGCAGCAGCCCGCCGAGATACAGCGGCAGCGCCAGGTGCATCAGGCGCTGCGGCGGAATCTGCGCGGCAACGCGCATCATTGCCAGCGCCACGGCCAGATTGACGAACTGGTTGCTGAGCCGCTCCGGCGAGGCACTGGCCAGCACCAGCAGCGCGTAGGCCAGCAGCAGCAGCAAGAGCAGGAACAGCGGGAGGTCGATCGGCGCGGCCAGGCGCCGTGCCCATTCGCGCGGGCGGAAGGCGAACTCAGTCATCCTCCACCTCCTCCTCGTCGACCGGCGCCGCCTCCTTCGGCAGCTTGCCGAGCAGGTAATAGTCGAACACCTGGCGCGCGATCGGTGCCGCCGACTGGGCACCGAAACCGCCGTTCTCCACCAGCACGGCAAGGGCGATGGTCGGCTGCTCGGCCGGCGCGAAGGCGACGAACAGCGCGTGGTCGCGCAGGCGTTCGTTTACCTTGCCGGTCTCGTACTTGGCGCCTTTCAGGCTGTACACCTGCGCCGTGCCGGTCTTGCCGGCGGAGACGTATTCGGCGCCGGCGAAGGCGCGCGCGCCGGTGCCTTCCTTGTTGACGCCGACCATCGCCTGCCGGATGAAAGCGACATTGGCCGGCTTGAGCGGCAGGCTGCGCAGGGGCTGCGGCTCGATCGGCGTGCGTTCGCCGGTGCTGATGTTCTCGACGTACTTGACCAGGTGCGGGCGGTAGAGGGTGCCGCCGCTGGCGACCGCCGCCGTCGCCTGGGCGAGCTGGATCGGCGTGTACGCGTTGTAGCCCTGGCCGATGCCGATGGAGATGGTCTCGCCGGCATACCATTTCTGCTGCTCCGGCTTGCGGAAGCGCTTCTTCTTCCATTCCTGCGAGGGCAGCACGCCCTCGGACTCGCCCTGGATGTCGATGCCGGTGTGGCTGCCGAGGCCGAGCTGGCGCATGAAGCCGGCGATGTTGTCGATGCCCATGTCGTTGGCAAGAACGTAATAGTAGGTGTCGCAGGAATGCACGATCGACTTGTACATGTCCACGGTGCCGTGGCCGCCCTTCTTGTCGTCGCGGAAGGTGTGGCCGCCGAAATTGAAGAAGCCGGGATCGGAAATCGTCTGCTGCGGCGTGCGCTTGCCCAGTTCCAGCGCCGCCAGAGCCATGAACGGCTTGAAGGTCGAGCCGGGCGGATAGGCGCCGTTGAGCGCGCGGTTCACCATCGGCTTGTCCTCCGAGGTATTGAGCGCCTCCCAGTCCTGCGGGTTGATGCCGTCGACAAACAGGTTGGGGTCGTAGCCGGGCATCGACACCAGGGCGAGAATGCCGCCGGATGCCGGATCGATCGCCACCAGCGCACCGCGCCGCTTGCCGAAGGCGCGCTCCACCACCTGCTGCAGCTTCAGATCCAGCGTCAGGACCAGGTTGTTGCCGGGGACCGGCGCCGTGCGCGCGAGCACGCGCACGGCGCGGCCGCCGGCGTCAACCTCGACCTGCTCGAAACCGGTCTGGCCGTGCAGCTCGAACTCGTACTTCTGCTCCAGGCCGGTCTTGCCGAAATGCTCGGTGCCGCGGTAGTTGTCCTCGGCCTGGCGCTGCTCGATGGTTTCCAGGTCGCGGTCGTTCACGCGGCCGATGTAGCCGAGCGCATGCGAGGCGGAATCGCCATGCGGGTACTGGCGAAACAGCCGGGCCTTGATCTCGACGCCGGGGAAGGCGTAGCGCCGGGCGATGAAGCGCGCCACTTCCTGGTCGGAGAGCCGCGTACGGATGGGCAGCGACTCGAAGTTCTTGCTCTCGTCGAGAAGCTTGCGGAAGCGCTTGCGGTCCTTCGGCTGGATGTCGATGACGCGCGCCAGTTCGTCGATCGTCGCGTCCAGGTCGGCGACCTTGCCGGGCGTGATCTCCAGCGTATAAGCCGAATAGTTGCGCGCCATGACGGTGCCGTTGCGATCGACGATGACGCCGCGGTTGGGAATGATCGGCACCAGCGAAATGCGGTTGTCCTCGGCGCGGGTGCGGTAATACTCGTGCTGGATCACCTGCAGCCAGACAAAGCGGGCGAACAGCACGGCGAAAGCGAGCAGCACCAGACTGCCGGCCACCGCCAGCCGGCGGCGAAAGCGCTCGAGCTCCTGTTGCGGGTTCTTGAATTCGGCCGCTGACATCAGAGGCTGTGAAAATATTCCGGGAAACCCACCGCAGAGACGCGGAGGCGCAGAGGGTGCGCAGAGAACCTCCGGGCAGACAACGACATCTCCTCTGCGTTGCCTCTGCGCCTCCGCGCCTTTGCGGTGGATTTTGATTTTTCCACTAAAGCTCTCAGATGGGCCGGTTTTCGTCCTTCTCGACCGGCTGGTACTGCGGCAGCAGCAGCACGAATGCGAGCGGAAACCAGAGCAATGCGCCGGTAAAGCTGCCGAGGAAATAACCCCAGCCGGGAAATTCGGCACCGCCGACGAGGCGTGTCACGACCATCACCAGCTGCGTGCCAAGCAGCATCGGCAGGACATGCAGCGCCTGCTGGCCGAGCGGAAACCAGAGCACGCGGCGCGACAGCGAGGTGGCGCCGAAAGCCAGCAGCAGGTAGGCCAGCGCGTGTTGGCCCATGACGCTGCCGGCGGCAACGTCCATCAGCACGCCGAGCAGGAAGGCGCTGCCCATGCCGACGCGGCGCGGTTCGCGCACGCCCCAGAAGGCGAGGATCAGGGCAACCCAGTCGGGGATGCCGATGGCCTGGCCATACGGCACCAGGTTGAGGAACAGCGCCACCGCCAGCGAAAGCAGGATGAATCCGTACTGCACCGGCAGCAGGATGCGGCGGGAACTGTGGTTCGGCTGGATCGCCATCAGTCGCGCCTCCGCGCCTTCTTGCCCTTGAACGGGCGTTCCTTCGCCTCCGGCTCGCTGATCGGCGGCGGGCTTTCGCGACGGCCGAGAATCAGCACCTGGCCGTGCTTTTCCACGCCGGCCGCCGGCGCGCAGACGATGCGCGCGAAGGAGTAGGCCGCATCGCGGTCGACGCGCACGACGCGCGCGACCGGCAGGCCGGGCTGGTAGACGCCGTCGAGACCCGAGGTAACGACGCGGTCGCCGGTCACCACGTCGGCATTGGCGGCGAGGAAGCGCAACTCGAGGTCGCCGGCGGCAGCTCCGAACAGCACGGCGCGCAGGCCATTGCGCACGATCTGCACGGGCACCGCCTGGTTCTTGTCGGTAATCAGCGTCACTTCGCTCTGCAACGGGTAGACGCGCGTCACCTGGCCCAGCACGCCGGCCTCGTCGACCACCGCCTGGCCGGCGGCGACGCCCTGCTGCGCGCCCTTGTCCACCACCACGCGGCGGGAAAACGGATCGCGCGCCGCGTAGAGGATTTCCGCCAGCACGCCGGGCACCTCCTGGCGGGCGCGCATGTCCAGCAGCTGGCGCAGGCGCGTGTTCTCCAGCTCGAGATGTTCCTGCCGCAGCAGCCATTTGGCCGCCTCCAGCTCCTTGCGTTTGAGCTGGGCGTTCTCGTTTTGCACGGCACTGAGGCTGGAGAAGTAATCGCCGACCTGTTCCAGCAGCTCGACCGGCGTATAGGCAGCGCGCTGCAGCGGATAAAGGGCGACCGAGACGACATGGCGCGCCAATTCAAGGTAACGAAAGCGCAAGTCGAGGACCAGCAGGGCGAGCGACAGCACGACGTAGAAGGCCAGGCGCGCCAGTGGCGCCGGACCGCGCTTGAAGAAGGGGGGCGGCTGGTGACCGACTGCCGACACGCGAGCTAGGCGCGGCTGTGGGTGGCGGGTCTCGCGCTTCGCATCGGGCCGGCCGGGTCATCCGCCCGAAACGCCCTTGCCGAAACGCGGAACTCACTCATTGGCGAAGATGCTCCCCAGCGTATCGATCTTTTCCAGCCCGATGCCGGAGCCGCGCACCACGCAAGTGAGCGGGTCGTCGGCAACGATCACCGGCAGGCCGGTCTCCTCCATGAGCAGCCGGTCAATGTCGCGCAGCAGGGCGCCGCCGCCGGTGAGGACCATGCCTTTCTCGGCGATGTCGGCACCCAGCTCGGGCGGCGTCTGTTCCAGCGCCGACTTGACGGCGCCGACGATGGCGTTGAGCGGCTCGGTCAGCGCCTCGAGGATCTCGTTGCTGGAAATGGTGAAGCTGCGCGGGATGCCTTCGGCCAGGTTGCGCCCCTTGACCTCCATCTCGCGCACTTCGGAGCCGGGAAAGGCCGAGCCGATTTCCTTCTTGATGGATTCGGCAGTGGTTTCGCCGATGAGCATGCCGTAGTTGCGGCGGATGTAGTTGATGATGGCCTCGTCGAACTTGTCGCCGCCGACACGCACCGACCCCGCATAGACCATGCCGCCGAGCGAGATGACGCCGACTTCGGTGGTGCCGCCGCCGATGTCCACCACCATCGAGCCGGTGGCGTCGGCAACCGGCAGGCCGGCGCCGATGGCCGCCGCCATGGGCTCCTCGATCAGGTACACCTGGCTGGCGCCGGCGCCCAGCGCCGACTCGCGGATGGCGCGCCGCTCGACCTGGGTCGAGCCGCAGGGCACGCAGATGATGATGCGCGGCGACGGCAGGAACAGGCGTGTGTCGTGCACCTTCTTGATGAACTGCTTGAGCATCTGTTCGGTGACGGTGAAGTCGGCGATCACGCCGTCCTTCATCGGCCGGATGGCGATGATGTTGCCGGGTGTCTTGCCGAGCATCTGCTTGGCCGAGGCACCGACTGCCTGGATCGTCTTCTTGGCGTTGGGGCCGCCTTCGGTGCGAATCGCCACGACCGAGGGCTCGTTCAGCACGATGCCCTTGCCGCGAACGTAGATCAGGGTGTTGGCGGTTCCGAGATCGATGGCCAGGTCGTTGGAAAAATAGGAGCGTAGAAAACCAAACATCTGCAAGTCCCTGCGGGTGCGGAAAATCGAGTGCCTATGATACTCTATTGCGCCCCGCAAATTAAGGTTCCGGCATGGCCCTCAGCCTCGATCAAGTACAGCGCATCGCCCATCTCGCCCGCATCGAACTGGCGCCGGGCGAAGCGGCGGCGACGCGCGACCAGCTCAACGGCATTTTCTCGCTGATCGAGGCCATGCAGGCGGCGGATACCGCCGGCGTCGCGCCGATGGCGCACGCGCAGGACGTGGTGCAGCGGTTGCGCGAGGACCGCGTCTGCGAAACCGATCGCCACGCCGAATTCCAGCAGGTGGCGCCCGAGGTGGAAGCCGGCCTCTATCTGGTGCCGAAGGTGATCGAGTAGCGCGACCGCGCCGCCGCGCCGGCCGCCATTCGGCCATAGCCGCGGGCAACTGAAATCCGAGAATGATCAACGCCAGCCTGAAACAACTCGCCGCCGCCCTGGCGGCCAAGCAGATTTCCAGCGTCGAACTGACGGCGCTGTTTCTCGACCGCATCGAGGCGCTCGGGCCGCAGCTCAATGCCTTCATCACCACCGACCGGGAACGCAGCCTGGCCCTGGCGCGCCAGGCCGATGCACAGCGCGCCGCCGGTACCGCCGGGCCGCTCACCGGCATCCCGATCGCGCACAAGGACATCTTCTGCACCCGCGGCTGGCGCACCACCTGCGGCTCGAAAATGCTGGCGAACTTCGTCAGCCCCTACGATGCGGCGGTGATCGAGCGTTGCCACGCCGCCGGCCTGGTCATGCTGGGCAAGACCAACATGGACGAGTTCGCCATGGGCTCGTCGAACGAAACGTCGTTTTTCGGGGCGGTGAAGAACCCCTGGGACCTGGCCGCCGTGCCGGGCGGCTCCTCCGGCGGCTCGGCCGCGGCAGTGGCGGCGCGCCTGGCGCCGGCCGCCACCGGTACCGACACCGGCGGCTCGATCCGCCAGCCGGCCGCGCTGTGCGGCCTGAGCGGCCTGAAACCGACCTACGGCGTGGTCTCCCGCTACGGCATGATCGCTTTCGCATCGAGCCTCGACCAGGGCGGCCCGATGGCGAAAAGCGCGCAGGACTGCGCGCTGCTGCTCAACGTCATGGCCGGCTTCGACGCGCGCGATTCGACCAGCCTGGACCGCCCCGCCGAGGATTACGCACGCGCACTGGAGCAGCCGCTGGCCGGCCTGCGCATCGGGCTGCCGAAGGAATTCTTCACCGCCGGCCTCTCCGCCGAAGTGGCGCAGGCGGTCGATGCCGCGATCGCCACCTGCCGCAGGCTCGGCGCGACGACGGTCGAGATCAGCCTGCCGAACATGCACCTGTCGGTGCCGGCGTATTACGTCATTGCACCGGCGGAGGCATCGAGCAACCTGTCGCGCTTCGACGGCGTGCGCTACGGCCATCGCGCCGCGCAATACGGCGACCTGGTCGACATGTACTGCAAGAGCCGCGCGCAGGGCTTCGGCGCCGAGGTCAAGCGGCGCATCCTGATCGGCACCTACGTCCTGTCGCACGGCTATTACGACGCCTATTACCTGCAGGCGCAGCGCATCCGCCGCCTGATCGCCGAGGATTTCGTCGCCGCGTTCCGCCAATGCGACGTCATCATGGGCCCGACCAGCCCGACCGTGGCCTTCGATCTCGGCGACAAGTCGGGCGACCCGGTGCAGATGTACCTTTCCGACATCTATACCATCGCCGTCAACCTGGCCGGCCTGCCCGGCATGTCGATTCCCTGCGGCAGCGGCAGCAAGGGCCGGCCGGTCGGCCTGCAGATCATCGGCAACTACTTCGACGAGGCGCGCATGCTGCGCGTGGCGCACCAGTACCAGTGCGCCACCGACTGGCACGCCCGCACGCCGCTGCCGTGAGGTTGGCGTGAGCGCCGCGCACGGTCGCCCGGCGGGGCGCCAGCCAACCACCGGAGGCGCGCGCCGGCGAACCGTCATCGCGCTGTCCTTCGCGCTTGCCCTGGCGGCCTGCGCCGGCCCGGAACCGGC
>CAZASE010000004.1:0-85552 GCA_964487715.1 uncultured Rhodocyclaceae bacterium
TTCCTGCTCGGCGAATTCAAGCTGGCCGACGGCACGCCGGTGAAGCCGTCCTTCCAGTTGCTGCTGGAGCGCGTCAAGGACTACACGCCGGAGTGGGCCGAGGGCCTGACCGGTATTCCCGCCGCGACCATCAAGCGCCTCGCCTACGAGATGGGCGTCACCGCGCGCGACCAGAAGATCGAGCTGCCGATCGCGTGGACCGATTCCTGGGGAAAGGACCACGACACTGTCACCGGCAACCCGGTGGCCTTCCATGCCATGCGCGGTCTGGCGGCGCATTCCAACGGCTTCCACACCATCCGCGCGCTGGCCATCCTGATGTCGCTGCTCGGCACCATCGACCGGCCGGGCGGCTTCCGCCACAAGGCGCCGTTCCCGCGGCCGATCCCGCCCTGCGCCAAGACGCCCAACACGCCGCTGGCGGTGAAGCCCAACAGCCCGCTAGACGGCATGGCGCTGGGCTGGCCGGCCGAGCCGGACGATCTCTTTGTCGACGAAGAAGGCAAACCGGTGCGCATCGACAAGGCCTTCTCCTGGGAGTATCCGCTCTCGGTGCACGGCCTGATGCACAACGTCATCACCAACGCCTGGCGCGGCGATCCCTACCGCATCGACACCCTGCTCATCTTCATGGCCAACATGGCGTGGAACTCCACCATGAACACGGCGGAGGTGAGGAAGATGCTGAACGACAAGGACGAGAAGGGCGAGTACAGGATCCCCTTCATCGCCGTCTGCGACGCCTTCCAGTCGGAGATGACCGCCTTCGCCGACCTGGTGCTGCCGGACACCACCTACCTCGAGCGCCACGACGTGATGTCCATGCTCGACCGGCCGATCTCCGAGTTCGACGGCCCGGTGGACTCGGTGCGCATCCCGGTGCTCGCGCCGACCGGCGAGTGCAAGCCCTTCCAGGAAGTGCTGATCGAGCTGGGCACGCGCCTGAAGCTGCCGGCCTTCACGACGAAGGAGGGCGAGCGCAAGTACCGCGACTACCCGGACTTCATCGTCAACTACGAGACCGAGCCGGGCTCGGGCATCGGCTTCCTCGCCGGCTGGCGCGGCAAGGGCGGCGAGAAGTTCATGCGCGGAGAACCGAATCCGCGCCAGTGGGAGATGTATGCGGCCAACAACTGCGTCTACCACCACGCGCTGCCGCGTTCCTACCAGTACATGCGCAACTGGAACAGGGGTTACCTGGAGTGGTCGCAGCGGAGCCGCATCACGCGCTATGCCGAGCCGATCCTCATCCACCTGTATTCCGAGGTGCTGCAGAAATTCCGCCTCGCCGCGCAGGGCAAGGGCATTTCGCGCAAGCCGCCGGAGCATCTCAGGAAACGCATCGAGACCTGGTTCGATCCGCTGCCCTTCTACGCCGATCCGCTCGAAGTGCAGGCGACCGACACGCACAAGTACCCGCTCGCCGCGGTGACGCAGCGGCCGATGGCGATGTACCACTCCTGGGATTCGCAGAACGCCTGGCTGCGGCAGATCCACGCGCACAACTACCTGTTCGTCAATGCGCGCACGGCGCGGCTCGCCGGCATCGACGACGGCGACTGGATCTGGGTCGAATCGCAGTGGGGCAGGGTGCGCTGCATGGCGCGCCACTCCGAGGCGGTGGAGCCGGGCACGGTGTGGACCTGGAACGCCATCGGCAAGGCCGCCGGCGCCTGGAACCTGACGCCGGACGCCAACGAGTCGAAGCTGGGCTTCCTGCTCAACCACGTCATTTCGGAAGAGATCCCCTCGCCCCAGCGGGGAGAGGGGCCGGGGGAGAGGGGGCAGCGCATCAGCAACTCCGATCCGATCACCGGCCAGGCCGCGTGGTACGACGTGCGCGTGCGGATTTCAAAAGTCAGTCCCGGCGAGACGGCGGAAACATCGCCGCAGTTCGAGCCGCTCAAGCCCTATCCGGGGCAGGAGGAGCGCAAGAGCCTGTGGGCCTATCTCGCGCGGGGTGGCAAATGACCCAGCTCGCTCTCGTGATCGACCTCAACGTCTGCGTCGGCTGCCATGCCTGCGTGACGAGTTGCAAGGAGTGGAACACCTCCGGGCAGGCCGGACCCTTGACGGACTTCAATCCCTACGGCGCCGATCCGACCGGCACCTTCTTCAACCGCGTGCAGACCTTCGAGGTGGGCGAGTTTCCGAATACGGAAACCGTGCACTTCCCGAAGTCCTGCCTGCACTGCGAGGAGCCGCCCTGCGTGCCGGTGTGCCCGACCGGCGCCTCCTACAAGCGCAAGGAGGACGGCATCGTCCTCGTCGACTACGACAAGTGCATCGGCTGCAAGTACTGCTCCTGGGCCTGCCCCTACGGCGCGCGCGAGATCGACGAGAAGCAGAAGGTGATGAAGAAGTGCACGCTGTGCGTCGACCGCATCTACGACCAGACGCTGCCGGAACGCGACCGCAAGCCGTCCTGCGTGCTGGCCTGCCCGACCAGTGCGCGCCTGTTCGGCGACGTGCACGATCCGGAGTCCGTCGTGTCGAAGGCGATCCGCGAGAGCGGCGGCTATCCGCTCATGCCGGAATGGGGCACGCAACCGGCCAACCATTACCTGCCGCGGCGCAAGACGCAGCTGCGCATCCACGAGGACGAACTGGTGCGCGCCGACAACCCGCTCAAAGTCGACGGCAAGCTGCCGAAGCCGGCCAAGGCCGAGCCTTCGCTCGACGATGTGACGTCATGGTAAGCGAACCCGATCGCGTCATTCCGGCGCAAGCCGGAATCCAGAAAGCGGCAGCCATGCGGTTGCGTCGGTTCTGGATGCCGGCTTTCGCCGGCATGACGACTATCACGGCAATCAGCCGAGGTGTCCAGTGAATCCCGCGTTCTCCGTGATTTTCCTCACCACCCTGATCGGTCTCGGCCAGGGCCTGTTCCTTGCCTTGTTCACCGTCGAGTCCTATGCCGCGTTCGGCCTGCTGCCGCCGCAGGCGAGCCGCTTCTACGCCCTCGGCAGCGCGCTGGCGTCTGGATTTCTTGTGGCGGGTCTGGTCGCATCGTTTTTCCATCTCGGCCATCCCGAACGCGCCTGGCGGTCCGCTGCAAGATGGCGCACCTCATGGCTGTCACGCGAGGTGATCGTCCTGCCCGCCTTCATGGGCACGGTGTTCGCCTACGGCGTGGCGCACTTCGCCGGTTTCAACCCGGTGCTGGCGATCCTGCCGTCGGGCACGCCGCTCAACCTCACGGCCATACTCGGTGTGGCCGGCACGCTGCTGGCGTTCGCGCTATTCGTGTGTACCGGGATGATCTACGCCTGCCTGCGCTTTCTGCGCGAATGGCATTCGCCGCTGACGGTGGTCAATTTCGTCCTGCTCGGCGGCGCTTCCGGTTTCACCTTCGCCGCCGCGCTTGCCGCCTTCTGCGCGCCGGAACTGGCCGGCTTCTTCGCCAGCTGGGCGATGATCATCACGCTGTTCGGCCTGGCCGGACGAGGCGCCGCCCTGCTGCGCAATGCCCGCCTGAAGCCGAAGTCCTCGCTGCAGACGGCTATCGGCATCAAGCATCCACGCATCAAGCAGGTGGCTCAGGGCGCCATGGGCGGATCCTTCAACACGCGCGAGTTCTTTCACCGCTTGCCGGCGGCCGGGCTGCGACGGGTGAAATGGGGATTTCTCCTGATGACTTTTGCCGTGCCGATGCTGCTGCTTCCCGGTGGTTCGCCGGCCGCCCTGGGGCTGGCGTTCGCCATCCAGTTTCTCGGGCTGATTGCCGAACGCTGGTTCTTCTTTGCCCAGGCGAATCACCCGCAGAACCTCTATTACCAGAGGATTTCGTGAATGAAGCGAGAAAGAAATTCGATCCCGCGCATTGGCTTCGACAGGTTGCGCGGCGCCCATCGCGAAAGTATATTAGGCGTGTCTGAAATACAGGCGCGACGACCCACCACATCAAAGGAGCAATCATGAATTTCGACAAGGAACTGGATGCCAAGGGGCTGAACTGCCCGCTGCCGATCCTGCGCGCCAAGAAGTCGCTGGGCGAGATGAGCAGCGGTCAGGTACTGCGCGTGCTGTCGACCGATCCCGGTTCGGTCAAGGATTTTGCCGCCTTCGCCAAGCAGACGGGCAACGAGTTGTTGTCTTCCGCGGAAAAGGGCAAGGAGTTCGAGTTCTACATCAAGCGCAAGTGAGCCGGCGCGGGGGCAGGAGCGGGATCGGCGCCTCGCCCCGCCAATGGTTTGGGCGTTGTGCAATTGCAGCATACGGTCGCGATATGCCTCGATAAGAAAAATCGACTGGAACAGCGGCTGGTATTTGCGACATCATCATTAATCGTTAATGTTCAAATAAGCCATCAAACGATTCGCCGCCTTGGCCGAATCCGGATGGAGGAGGACGGGTCCAATGAATACTCCGGTCGATACCTCGGCGCTGGACGCGCTCATCCGGCAAAGGCTGGACGAAATCCTTCCGCAAAAGCTTGAAGCGTTGCAGGCGGCCAAGACGCCGTCGATGGCCATCATCGCGACCAAGGGCACGCTCGACTGGGCCTATCCTCCGTTCATCCTCGCTTCCACCGCCGCCGCGCTCGGCTGGGACGTGAGCATCTTCTTTACCTTTTACGGTCTCAACCTGCTGAAGAAGGATGTCAGCGACTTGAAGGTCAGTCCACTGGGCAATCCCGGCATGCCGATGAAGATGCCCTTCGGGCCCGAGTGGTTCAAGGGCATCAATTGGAACATCCCCAACGTCCTGCAGGCCGGCATTCCCGGTTTCGAATCGGTGGCGACCGTGCTCATGAAACAGACCATCAAGAACAACGGCGTCGCCACGATCGGCGAACTGCGCGAGCTCTCGCGCGAAGCCGATGTCAAGTTCATCGCCTGCCAGATGACGGTGGAACTGTTCGGCTTCAGCCATGACGATTTCGTCGAAGGCCTCGACTATGCCGGCGCGGCGACATTCCTGCCGGTGGCGCAGAAGGCCGACGTCTGCCTGTTCATGTAATCGACGACGCAACTTCAAGAAAACTCAACAGAGGAGGAAATGATGAGCCTGAAAAAGAGAGCAGTCACCGCCGCGCTGGCGATGGTCCTGGCCCCCGCGGCCTGGGCGACCAACGGTTACTTCGCCCACGGTTACGGCATGAAGGCCAAGGGAATGGGCGGCGTCGGCATCGCCCTGCCGCAGGACGCAATGGCGGCGGCAACCAATCCGGCCGGCATGGTGATGGTTGGCGATCGCCTCGACGCCGGCGTCGATTGGTTCGTGCCGAAACGGAGTTCGGAAATCGTCGGCAACATGGGCGGCCTGTCCGGCAGCTATGACGGCAATGGTGACAAGAGCTTTCTCGTTCCCGAGTTCGGTTACAACAAGATGCTCGGCTGGAACATGGCGGTGGGCGTTTCCGTCTACGGCAATGGCGGCATGAACAGCCGATACAACAGCAGCCCCTTCGCGGCCGGTGGTCTCGGCTTCTTCGGCGGCCAGAATCCGGGTGGCGTCAATCTGGAGCAGTTGTTCATTGCGCCGACGTTTTCGATGAAATTGAACAAGGATCACGCCCTCGGCGCGTCGCTGGTTCTGGCGCACCAGCGCTTCGGCGCCACCGGTCTGCAGGCTTTCAGCGGTTTCTCCATGTATCCCGGCGACGTCACCAACCGCGGCAATGACACGACCACCGGATGGGGCGTGCGGCTCGGCTGGACAGGCCAGGTCAGCGACAACGTGACGCTCGGTGCGACCTACGCTTCGAAGATCAAAGGCAAATTCGACGACTATCGCGGCCTCTTCGCCGAGGAAGGGCGTTTCGATATTCCCGAGAACTACGGCATCGGCATCGCCGTCAGGGCGACGCCCCAACTGACGGTGGCGGCGGACCTGCAGCAGATCAATTACGGCAAGATCAAGGCGATCGCCAACACGGTGGACTGCATGCTGGCGATGTCTTGCGCGCTGGGTGCGAGCAACGGCCCCGGCTTCGGCTGGCGCGACATGACGGTCTTCAAGCTCGGTTTCAGTTATGAGTACAGCAAGAACCTGGTTCTGCGCGCCGGCTTCAGCACGACGCGCCAGCCGATCCCGAACGGACAGACTTTTTTCAACATCCTGGCCCCCGGCGTCGTGGAAAACCATCTAACTCTGGGTGGCACCTGGACGCTGGACAATCGAAACGAGCTGACCGTCGGCTACATGCACGCATTCAGCAAGAGCGTGAACGGAGCCGGCTCCATCAGCGGCGGGCTGGGCGGTATGCTCGGCGGCGGCGAAGCCAATCTCCGCATGAAGGAAGACTCGATCGGCGTCGCCTACGGCATCAAGTTCCAGTAACGCCGGACTGCAGCCATGCAGTAACCAGAGACAGGGCCGAGAGCGGAAGCGCTTTCGGCCCGTTTTTCTGGTGCTATTCCAATAATCCATTGATCGTCAAAAAGGAGGAGTCATGAGAGCCGCTCTCAGGGGATTGCTTTGCCTGTGGTTTGCCGTCGCCGGTGTCGCTGCGTTGGCACAGGATGCCGTGCTGAAGCCATTCGTCCTGGCCTCGAAGGGGCCGGGCGACCTGGTGCAGGCGGTCGAAGCCGCCAGGACGAAGCTGATACAGAACGGCTTCACCGTCGCCGGTGCCTTTTCGCCCTATGCCGACGCTACGATCATCGCCGTCACCAACGACGAGATGAAGGCTACGGCGGCCAGGTCGGAGCGCGGCGGTTTCGGCGCCGCCCAGCGCGTCTCCGTCACCCGGGTCGGCAACGAGGTCCAGGTGGCCTATACCAACCCGGCCTACATGGCCAATGCCTATCGCATGGCGGGCGATCTGAAGGACACGTCGGCCAGGCTGCAGGCGGCGCTGGGACGTATTGAGGAATTCGGTGCCAGGGGCCTGAGCGCGGCGCAACTGCGCAAGTATCACTACACCTTCGGCATGGAATACTTCGACGAGCCAAACGAACTGGCCAAGTACGCCAGCCACGAGGAGGCGGTCAAGGCCGTCGAAGCCGGCCTGGCCACCGGCAGGCAGGGCGTGACCAAGGTCTATCGCGTCGATGTCGCCGGCAAGAAGGAGACGCTGTTCGGCGTCGCCATGAAGGGCGAAAGCGATGCCGGCAAGAACATGGACGACAAGTACATCATGAGCGAGATCGATTTCAAGGACGTGAAGTCGACGGCGCACCTGCCCTACGACGTCCTCGTCTCGGACAACAAGGTGTATGCGCTGTACGCCCGCTTCCGCATCGCCATCAGCTTCCCCGACCTGTCGATGATGGGCGCGAACAGTTTCATGAACATCATGAAGTCGCCCGAGGCGATCCGCGAGGCGCTCGCCCTAACAGTCGGCGGCAAGAAAGATGCGCGCTGAGCGCGCGCGACCGCTGCGGGAAGGATTGCCATGAAGATTGACCTGATCATGATCGTTGGGCTGGCTGCCGTTTCCGTCATGCTGCTCAACCTGTTCCAGGTGGTCAGCCTCCGCTCGCGCATCGGCGGCGGCATGATTGGCAAGCGCTGGAACGTGATGACCCTGCTGGTGGTGCTGTTCGCCGCCGGTTATTCGATCCTGCCGTTTCTCGCCACTATGCCGGTGGAAACGCTGCGGACCATCGTGTCGCTGATCCTGTTCTTCGGCGCGATTTACGTGCTGATTACCCTCCGCCTGATCTACGGCATCATCAGGGAACTGTCCGGCTGAAAATGCGATCCGGCCAACCATGACCCATCTGAATACGGCCTACGCCAAGACCGCCGCGGGGCTGGAAGAAATCCAGTCGCGCGCCCGTCAACTGAACCGGCAGCAGCGCCAGCTGCTGATCCTGGTTGACGGCAGGGGTGTGCTGGGAGCGCTGGCCGAGTCGATGGCTTGTACGGCGGCGGAATTGCGCGAGCTCGCCGCCGGACTGGCGAGGCAGGGCCTGATTGCGCCCGTGGTGGGAAAGGCGGGCGCGGAGGTGAACACCGGGGCAACGCGCGAAGCGCTGGTGGGACTTGCCGAGCAGATATTCGGCAGCCGCGCCGGGCCGCTGGTACTCAGGCTGGCGAAGGCGCCGGGCGACGATTCGCACCAGTTGCTGGAGGCCGCCATCGCGGCAGCCAGACTGGCGAAACTTGCCATCGACGAAGAAAAGGCGGCGAAATTCCTCGTCGAGGCCCGTCGGCTGCTCGGTGCTTGATAGCCCTTACTTCCGCGCGTAGTGCAGCGCCAGCAGGCTGCGCATGATCTTCAGGCGCGTGGCAAACCACGTTGCGCCAGCTAGGCAGAACAGGCCCCCTGCGGTGACAGTGACAGCGACGCCGAAGCGTTCGGCGAGCAGGCCGAAGACCAGCGAGCCGACCGGCATCACGCCGAGGAAGGCGGCGATGTGCAGGCTGACCAGCCGCCCGCGCATGGCATCCGGCGCCACCAGTTGCAGGATGGTGTTGGCGGAGGCGGCGATGGTGATGATGCCGAAGCCGATCAATGGCAGCAGGGTCAGCGAGAGCCACAGCGTATCCGACTGCGAGAACAGGACCAGGCCGATGCCGGCGCAAAAAGCCGCCGCAGCGACCAGCCGCTCCAGACCGGCGGCACCGCTGCGTCCGGCCAGATACAGCACGCCGGCCATGGCGCCGGCGCCGGACGCGCCGACGAGCAGGCCGAGCGTGCGCGCGTCACCGCCGAGCACGTCGCGCGCGAACACCGGCATCAGCGAGGCATACGGTGTCGCGACGAAACTGACCAGCGCCACCAGCCCGATCAGGTAGCGGCTCGGCGCGAAACCCCAGGCGAAACGCACGGCTTCCCGCAGACCGGCCAGCCAGTGCTGGCTGCCGGTTGACGAGGGTATCGGCGTCAGGCGCATGGCGGCGAGCGCGGCGAGCATGGCCAGGTAGGAGGCGGCGTTGACGAGGAAGCACCAGGCTTCGCCGGCCGCGGCCAGCACCACGCCGGCCAGTGCCGGCCCCACCAGGCGCGAGCCGTTCATCATGAGGGAATTGAGCGCAATGGCGTTCGGCAGGTTCTCCCTGGACCCCACCATTTCCAGCAGAAACGATTGGCGCAGCGGCGTGTCGAAGGCGTTGACCAGGCCGAGGAAGGTCGCAGCCGCGAGCAGATGCCATACCTCGATCAGCCCGGAAAAAGTCAGTCCCGCCAGCACGGCGGCCTGGAGCAGCGAGAGCGCCTGGGTCACCAGCATGGCGCGGCGGCGGTTCAGGCGATCCGACCAGACGCCGCCGAACGGGGCGAGGAAGAGGATCGGGATGTTGCCGGCAAAGGTCGCCAGGCCGAGCATGAAGGGCGAACCGGTCAGCCGGTAGATCAGCCAGGCGAGCGCGATCTGCTGCATCCAGGTGCCGACGAACGAGGCGCTCTGGCCGATGAAATAGAGGCGGAAGTTGCGCTGGCCGAGTGCTCGCAGGAGGTGCTTCACTCTGTATTGTCATTCCCGCGGAAGCGGGAATCCATGGGTACTGCACAGGCCGTTCTGGATCCCCGCTTCCGCGGGGATGACGAAGCGGTGACCACGGTTATAGTCTTGCCAGCTGCGCGCGCAGCTTTTCGGCAAGTGCGCTGAAGTCCGCCAGCCGTTCCTTCTCCTGCGCCACGACGGCGGCGGGGGCGCGCTCGACGAAGCCGGCATTGCCAAGCTTGGCCTGCGCTCTGGCGATTTCTCCGTCGATGCGGGCGATCTCCTTGCCGAGGCGCTCGCGTTCGGCGGCGACGTCGATCTCGATCTTCAGCATCAGGCGGAAGTCGCCGACGATCTGCACCGGCGCATCGCCGGCCGGCAACTCGGTGCCGGCCGGCGTTACTTCCGACAGCCGTGCCAGCGCAGCGAGATAGGGCGCGAAGGTTTTCACCCGGTCCGGATCGCCGGCGGCGAGCAGCGGCACCTTCTGGGCAGGAGACAGGTTCATCTCGCCGCGCAGGCTGCGACAGGCGTTGATGAGGTTCTTCAGCGTCTGCACCTCGGTTTCGGCCTTCTCGTCGATGCGCGACGGGTCCGCTGCCGGATAGGGCTGCAGCATGATGCTCTCGCCCGTTCTTCCCGCCACGGGCGCCGCTATCTGCCACAGTTCCTCGGTGATGAAGGGGATGAGCGGGTGGGCCAGGCGGAGCATGGTTTCCAGCACGCGCACCAGGGTGCGGCGCGTGCCGCGCTGCTGCGCTGCGTTGCCGGCCTGGATCTGCACCTTGGCGAGCTCGACGTACCAGTCGCAGTACTCGTCCCAGACGAACTCGTAGATGGCGCGGGCGAGGAGGTCGAAGCGGTAGTCGGCGAAATGCTGTGCCACTTCCGCCTCGGTGCGCTGCAGGCGGCTGACGATCCAACGGTCAGCCTGACTGAAAACGACATCCGTGCCGCAGGCATGCTCTTTTGAGATGCCGCAGTCGTGGCCCTCGCAGTTCATCAGCACGAAGCGCGTGGCGTTCCACAGCTTGTTGCAGAAGTTGCGGTAGCCCTCGCAGCGGCTCATGTCGAACTTGATGTCGCGGCCGGGGCTGGCGAGCGAGGCGAAGGTAAAACGCAGGGCATCGGTGCCGAAGCCGGGGATGCCGCTGGGAAATTCCTTGCGCGTGCGCTTTTCGATCTGCGCCGCCTGCTTCGGATTCATCAGGCCGCTGGTGCGCTTTTCCACCAGGGCGTCGAGCCCGATACCGTCGATGAGGTCGATCGGGTCGAGCACGTTGCCCTTCGATTTCGACATCTTCTGCCCTTCGGCGTCGCGGATGAGGCCGTGCACGTAGACGTCGCGAAAGGGAATTTTACCGGTGATGTGCTTCGTCATCATCACCATGCGCGCCACCCAGAAGAAGATGATGTCGAAGCCGGTCACCAGCACCGAGGAGGGCAGGTAGAGGTCGAGTGCGGTATTCGATTTCGCCGGCCATTCCGGCGTCCAGTCCAGCGTCGAAAAGGGCCACAGCGCTGACGAATACCAGGTGTCGAGGACGTCTTCGTCGCGTTTCAGCGGGCCTGAGCAGCCTTTGGCGGCGGCTTGCGTTCGCGCTTCGGCTTCGTCGTGGGCGACATAGATGTTTCCCTGTTCGTCGTACCACGCCGGGATCTGGTGCCCCCACCAGAGCTGGCGCGAGATGCACCAGTCCTGGATGTTGTTGAGCCACTGGTTGTAGGTGTTGACCCAGTTTTCCGGCACGAACCGGATCTCGCCGGAAGCGACGCATTCGAGCGCTTTTTCGGTAATCGATTTCCCATCGGGTCCGGGCTGGCTCATGGCGACGAACCACTGGTCGGTGAGCATCGGTTCGATGATGGCGTGGGTGCGGTCGCCGCGCGGCACCATCAGCTTGTGCGGCTTGACCGCGTCGAGCAGGCCCTGTGCTTCGAGGTCGGCAACGATGCGCTTGCGCGCCTCGAAGCGGTCGAGGCCGCGATACGCCTCCGGCGCATTTTCGTTGATGTGCGCATCCAGCGTCAGTACGCCGATTGCCGGCAGGCCGTGGCGCTGTCCCGCCTGCCAGTCGTTGAAGTCGTGCGCCGGCGTGATCTTGACGCAGCCGGTGCCGAACTCCATGGAGACGAAATCGTCGGCGATGACCGGGATGATGCGGCCGGTGAGCGGCAGGTGCACGTGTTTGCCGACAAGGTGGCGGAAGCGCGGGTCGTCCGGATGCACGGCGACGGCGACATCGCCCAGTAGCGTTTCCGGCCGCGTCGTGGCGACGGTGAGGTGCCCGCCACCTTCCACTAACGGGTAATTGATATGCCAGAGTGAGCCGTCTTCTTCCTGCGCAACTACTTCCAGGTCGGAAACCGCCGTCAGCAACGTCGGATCCCAGTTGACCAGCCGCTTGCCGCGGTAGATCAGCCCCTCGCGGTGGAGGCGCACGAAGGTCTCGGTGACGATCTTCGACAGGCCGGCGTCCATGGTGAAGCGCTCGCGCGACCAGTCGGGAGAGGTGCCCAGCCGGCGCATCTGGCGGGTGATGTTGCCGCCCGAATACTCCTTCCATTGCCACACGCGCTCGAGGAATTTTTGGCGGCCGAGCGTGTGGCGCGAGACGCCTTCCGCGTCGAGCTGGCGTTCGACGACGATCTGCGTGGCGATGCCGGCATGGTCGGTGCCCGGCTGCCACAGCGTGTTGGCGCCGCGCATGCGGTGGTAGCGGGTGAGCGCATCCATCAGCGTCTGGTTGAAGCCGTGCCCCATGTGCAGCGTGCCGGTGACGTTGGGCGGCGGCAGCAGGATGCAGAAGTTGTCGGTCTTGGCAGCGTCGGCGCCGGCGGCGAAATAGTCGCGCGACTCCCACAGCGGGTACCAGCGGCGCTCGATATCGGCCGGTTCAAAGGATTTGGCGAGTTCCATCGGAATGCGGAGTAGAAAGAACTGGTGCAGAATCCGCCGCGCGGCTGCTTGGCGGAGCGATGACGAATTATACCGGAGTGCGCTGCTTGCCCGGCTTGGCGCGCGCCTGGGCAGAGCGGATCAGATCGGAGATGAGCAGCGGCAGGCTTTCGCGCAGCGCGGCGCCGACCTCTTCGGCAATTTGCTCGGCGACGCCGTCGAGGCGTCGTGCGACCAGGCGGGGCAGGGTCGCGACCAGCCAGTTCTCGACCGCCCGGGCGATGTCGGGCGGCAGCGGATCGAGCAATTCGTGCATGCGTCCGGCGAGGTCTTCCGCGCCCGGGCTGCCGGAGAGGGCGGCGGCAAGGGCCGGTACCGCCTGGCTCGGGTCGACGACATCGGTCAGGAGCGGAAGATCATCCTGTGCCGGTGCCGCCAGGGCACCGCCGGCAATGAACGCGCGGTGGCGCTTCATCAGCGCATCGGCCTTGCCGACGACATCCTCGTTGCTCATTCAGGCACCGCTCTGGTCGTGGCTGACAATTTCATAGCCGCGCTCGCGGTAGAAGCGGAACCGTTCACGCGCCGGCTGGCGGTCTGCCTCGTCGCTGCCGACAATCTCGATCAGACGTTCGAAACGCGAAAACGCAGGCGGCAATTCGCCATCGAGGTTAAGCAACACGTCATGCTCACCGGTGTCGTCGAGCTGCCCGCCGATCAGCACCGGGGTTTCGGCGGCGAGCGGGGCGCCGGTGCGGCAATGGGGCAGGAAACCGAGCGCCGGCTGGGTCCACAGCGCGCGGTCGATCTGGGCTGCCAGCGCCTCGCCGGGCGCGAAGACGAGCACGCGCCGGCCGGCCGCATGCAGTTCGCCGATCAGCCGGCAGGCGAGCTGCAGTTTGTCCGGTGCACCGTGGTGGAATTCGATGCGCGTCACAGCCTGCCTGCGCGCTTGAGCAGGAAATGCGTCAGCAGGGGAACCGGTCGTCCGGTCGAGCCCTTTTCCTTGCCCGAACGCCATGCGGTGCCGGCGATGTCGAGGTGCGCCCAACGGAACTTCTTCGCATAGCGCGCAAGAAAGCAGGCGGCCGTGATGGTCCCGGCTGCGCGTCCGCCGATATTCGCCATGTCGGCGAAATTGCTCTTCAGCTGTTCCTGGTAGTCGTCCCACAGCGGCAGTTGCCAGGCACGGTCGGCGGCGGCGCCGCCGGCGTCGAGCAGCTCCCGCGCGAGAGCGTCGTCATTGGCGAGCAGGCCGCTGGCGACGTGCCCCAGCGCTATGACGCAGGCGCCGGTCAGCGTGGCGATGTCGATGACGCAGTCCGGCTCGAAGCGTTCGGCATAGGTGAGCGCATCGCAGAGGATCAGGCGGCCCTCGGCGTCGGTGTTGAGGATCTCGATCGTCTGGCCGGACATCGAGGTGACGACATCGCCCGGCCGGGTTGCGCTGCCGCCCGGCATGTTCTCGGTTGTCGGGATCAAGCCGACCAGATTGAGCGGCAGGCGCATCCGCGCCGCCGCGCTCAGCGTGCCGAGCACACTGGCCGCACCGGACATGTCGTACTTCATTTCATCCATTTCGGCGCCGGGTTTGAGCGAGATGCCGCCGCTGTCGAAAGTGATGCCCTTGCCGACGAGGACGACTGGCCTGGCGCCTGCCTTGCCGCCGGAGTACTGCAATACGATGAAGCGCGGCGGCTGGTGCGAGCCGCGTGCCACCGAGAGCAGAGACCCCATGCCGAGCTTTTCCATGCGCGCCCGGTCGAGCACCTGGCACTTGAGCTTGAACCGGCGCGCAAGCGCTTGCGCCTGCTGGGCGAGGTAGGTCGGCGTGCAGAGATTGCCCGGCAGATTGCCCAGTTCGCGTGCCAGGTCCATGCCTTGGGCGATGGCGGCGCCATCCTCGGCGGCACCGCTTGCGTGCTTCGACGGGGTGCCGGCGGGTGCCGAAAAGGCGATGCGCGCCAGGGGCCGGGCCGGCTCGCGTTTCGACTTCAGCTGCTCGAACCGGTAGATGGCGTCGTTTGCCGCGATCACCGCCTGGCGGATGCGCCAGCGCGCATCGCGCTCGCCGACGGCGATCTCGCTCACCGTCAGCAGGGCGTCGGTCGCGCCGGTGTCGCGCACGGCACGCACCGCGGCGATGACGGCCTCGCGATAGGCGCGGTCGTCGAACGCCTCCTGCCTGCCGAGGCCGAGCAGCAACACGCGCGCGGCGGCAATGCCGGGAACGGCGGGGAGCAGCAGGGTGGTACCGGCGCGGCCGTCCATGTCGCCGCGGCGCATGGCGGCCACGAGCTGCCCTTTGGCGGCCGCATCAAGCGCCTGCGCGGGGGGCGAAAGCCGGCGTGCCTCGAACACGCCGAAGACGATGCAACCGCACTTCTGCTTCTCCGGATTGCCGCTTTTTATGCTAAATTCCACGCGCTGCTCCTTGTCTCTTCGCCAGGTTTTCGTTGAGATAACAGGCTCCGATTATCCCTTCTCCATTCCGGAAAAGTCAAAATGGCGCGCGGGCGGATACTTGAGCGCGCGGTCGTGCGCGAATTCGCCGGCACCGCGGGCGCGGTGTTTGTCGCCCTGTTCGCCATCCTGCTGACCATCCAGTTGATCCGCCTGCTTGGCCAGGCGGCCGGCGGCAAGCTGGCTTCGGAGGCGGTGATCGCGCTGCTTGGCTTCAACGCGCTCAACTATCTTCCCGTCCTGCTGTCGCTGACCCTGTTCGTATCGGTCCTGATGACGCTGTCGCGCAGCTACCGTGATTCGGAGATGGTCGTCTGGTTCTCCGCCGGCGTGCCACTGACTGCGTGGGTGCGGCCGGTCATGAAATTCGCGCTGCCGCTGGTGCTGGCAATCGCCGTACTGTCGCTGTTCCTCTCGCCCTGGGCGCAGTCGAAGAGCAGCGAGTACCGCCAGCGCATGGACAACCGCGGCGACATGGAACGCCTTGCCCCCGGCGCGTTCCGCGAGTCGGTCAGCGCCGACCGCGTATTTTTCGTCGAGGCGGGGGCCGGTGCCGAGGGGCGCATCCGGAATGTCTTCATCAGCTCCATGCAGCATGGTCGCCTTGGCGTGATGATGTCAAGCGACGGCTATACCGAAACGATGCCGAACGGCGATCGTTTCGTCGTCATGCTGCGGGGGCGCCGCTACGAGGGCACGCCCGGGACGCCCGAATACCGCGTCATGGAGTTCGAGCGCTATGCGGTGCGGATCGAAACGAGAGAGGCGCAGGGGATCGAACAGACGCCGCGCAACACGCCGCTTTGGGAATTGCTGCTGGCGCCGACCAACGCCAACAAGGCGGAGATCCTCTGGCGAGTCGGCATCCCGCTTGCGGCGCTTAACCTCGCCCTGCTGGCGATTCCGCTTTCCTTCGTGAATCCGCGGGCCGGCCGCACCAACAATCTGGTTGTCGCCCTGCTCGTCTACATGATCTACAGCAACCTGATCTCGGTGAGCCAGGCCTGGGTGGCGCAAGGCAAGCTGCGTTTCGAGGCCGGTTGGTGGCTGGTGCACATGGCGATGTTCGTCCTGCTGATCCTGCTGTTTTTCCGGCGTCTGTGGATTTTCTCCTGGGTCAGGCTGCGGCGATGAGGGTCTACGAGCGTTACTTCGCCCGGGAAATCTACTCAGCCGTGACGCTGGTCCTGGCGGCGTTCGTCATGTTGTTCGCTTTCTTCGACCTGATCCACGAGATGGAATTCGTCGGCCAGGCCGCCTACCAGATCCAGCATGCGGCACTATATGTGCTGCTGACCATCCCCGGCCGCGTCTACGAACTGGTGCCGATCGCCGTGCTGATCGGAACGCTGTATGCGCTGACACTGCTGGCACGCCACTCCGAGATGACGGTTCTGCGTACCGCCGGACTGTCTACGCGGACGATACTCGGCGCGCTGACACGCATCGGCCTCGGGTTCATGCTGCTGACCATCGTCTTCGGCGAGTTCGTCGCACCGCCGGCCGAGCGGGCCGCGCAGGAACTCCGGCTGAAGGCACTCTCGACGGTGGTCGGGCAGGAATTCCGCTCCGGCTTGTGGGTCAAGGACGAGAACAGCTTCATCAATGTGCGGACGGTCCGGCCGGATACACGGCTCGAAGGCGTGCGCATTTACGAGTTCGACAAGGATCATTCGCTCCGTTCGATTTCCGAGGCGGCACGGGGCGAGTACCTGCCGCCGGGCCAGTGGCGCCTCAACGATGTCGTGCAAACGGCCTTCGAGAAGGACCGGGCGACGGTGAGCCGCGTGCCCGAGGCGATCTGGCGCTCGGCTCTCAATCCGGACATCCTCGGCGTGCTCATGGTCGTACCGGAACGCATGTCGGTCGCGAACCTTTACCTGTACATACGCCATCTCAGGGAAAACGAGGTCAAGACGCAGCGCTACGAGATCGCGATGTGGAAGAAACTGATCTATCCGCTGGCGCTGCTGGTGATGATGGCGCTGGCGTTGCCTTTTGCCTACCTGCAGGACCGCATGGGGGCGGTCAGTGTCAAGGTGTTTGCCGGCATCATGCTCGGCATAGCGTTTCACATGCTGAACGGGCTGTTTTCCAATCTCGGCATCATCAACAGCTGGCCGCCCTATTTTTCGGCGATGACGCCCAGCGCGCTGTTCATGCTGGCGGCTGCGGGCATGTTGTGGTGGGTGGAACGGCGCTGACGGAAATCAGGCGCGTGCCGGCCAGGCGGTCATGCAGAAACTGGCGGTCGGGGTCGAACAGCGCCCACAGAATGCCGATGCCGCCGAGCAGCAGGCTCGGCCAGGCGAGCGCGTAACGCAGCAGTGCCTGGCCGCCGGCGGGCGTCTCGCCGTTTCTGGCTACCAGGCGGATCTTCCAGGTCTGCATGGCCAGTGTCTGTCCGCCATTGCGCCAGTACCAGACGAAATAGACCATCAGCACCAGGGCGACGTGGAGCCACAGCAGCGCTCCGGAAAAAGCGACCCGGAATATGATGCCGAGGAGTGTGTGGGGCAGGATGAACGCGATGCCAAGTACGCCGAGCAGCAGCACGGACTCGTAAAGCATGGCGAGAAGGCGCCTGCGCACGGTTGGTGCCGCTGCGCGATCGGCGGAGCGGGCGGCCTGTGCCACGGGCTACTGCGACGACTGTGCGGGAGCGACGGTCGGAGCGCCCTCGGCGGCGCTCGATGTGGGTGCGGGCATCGAAGCCGCCGCGGGATCCGCCGGCGGTGCATCCGGCGTGGCGGAGGCCGCCGTTTCGCCGGAGGGCAAGGGGGCTTGTGCAGGCGGTTGGGGCGGGGCGATCGGACGGGTCGGCGGCGCGGCCAATGCGGTCGGTTTCGCGATACCGGGTTTTACCGTGCCGGTTCGCGCCACGGGGCGCGCCTTCGCCGCTTCCGCAAGGCGCTTGCGCTCTTCCTCGGGCAGTTCCTTGTATTCCTCCCATTTCTGCTTGACGGTCTCACGCTTCTCGGGCGGCGCCTTTTGCAGGGTCTTGTACTGGCCGCGCGCATGCTTGCGCTGTTCCGGGGTGAGGCGGGCCCAGTCCTGCATACGCCGCTGAACGCGCGCCTGTTCCTGCGGGTTCATGCCGGGGTAGCGGGCGGCGATGCCAAGCCACTTCTTCTTGCGAAAGGCTTCGAGCTGGTCCCAGTCGCGGGCGAGCGGCGCGAGGATCTGCTTCTGCTCGATCCGAAGCTCCGCCCAGGCGGGTTGCCGAAGTTCGGGAACGGCTGCCTGGGCGGTGGAGAATAGCGAGAAGAGGACGACTACTGCTGCGCGGAGTGCTGATCGAGCCATGCTTGGAAACCGCGGTCGAGATAGGCGTTGATCGGCAGGTCGTCTGCCAGCAAAGCGCTGTCGATCTCTTCGTTCTCCAGCGCCTGCTGATAAGTGTTCCAGAAATTCGCACCGGCAACCGCCAGCGAAAGGCCGACCAGCGCTGCAATCGTGCGCGCATAAGGCAGCAACGCGTCGATGCCGAGGTTGCCGGCCCCGGCGAGGCTCAGACGGCCGACGGCGGCCCTCTGCCCCTCCAGAGCCTTCTGGCGGGCAAGGAACAGCCGGTCAACCGTCTTGCGGTCAAGTCGGTCCGCGCCCAAATTGAGGTAGTGGCGGACCCGGTGGGCGAATTCCTGTTCTTTCATAGCGTGATACCCTTGAGTTTCAGCGCCGCGGCCAGAGTGTGTGTCGCACGCGAGCTGTGTGTCTTTACGCTGCCCTCCGAGCAGCCCATCGCGGTGGCCGTTTCGGCGATATCCATCTCTTCCCAGTAACGCATCAGAAACGCCTCGCGTTGACGCGGCGGCAATTTCTCGATCTCTTTTTCAATGATTGCAAGTACTTGCGTCTGCTCCAAGCGTCCGTGGGGCGAGTCTGGCACCTTCGACCCGCTTTCCACCTGCAAAGTTTCCAGAGGATCGCCTTCATCGTCATCTGCCGGCAAAAAAGCCGATAACGGCGTCGTCCAGGTCAGCCGCACCTTCTGCCGGCGGAAGAAATCGCGGATGGCGTTTTGCAGAATCCGTTGAAACAGCATCGGCAGTTCTTCGGCCGGGCGATCGCCGTATTTTTCGGCGAGTTTCAGCATCGCGTCCTGAACGACGTCAAGCGCGGTTTCCTCGTTGCGCAAAGCGAACATGGCCTGTTTGAAGGCACGTCGCTCGACGCTTGCGAGGAAATCGGAAAGCTCAATGCGGGCAGCCAGAGATCAAATCCCCACAACGGTTAGGGGCGGGTGCAACGAGTGAAATGCCTTGACCAAAAAAGGGTACCTCGGTAAGGTTACAGGTTTTTCAGCCGCTTATAGCAAGTGTCTTGGGTGCAGCCATGGTATTGACCGGTGCGGAAATTGTAATCAGGTGCCTGCAGGAAGAAAAGGTCGAGTACGTTTTCGGCTATCCGGGCGGTTCAGTATTGTTCATTTACGACGAGTTCTTCAAGCAGGACAAAGTTCGCCACGTCCTCGTTCGCCACGAGCAGGGGGCCGTTCATGCGGCCGATGGCTACGCACGCTGCACCGACAAGGTGGGCGTCGCCATGGTCACCTCGGGCCCGGGCGTCACCAATGCGGTGACCGGAATTGCCACGGCCCACATGGATTCGATCCCGATGGTCATCATCACGGGTCAGGTGCCGACGGCGTACATCGGCCAGGACGCCTTCCAGGAGGTTGATACGGTCGGAATCACCCGGCCGTGCGTCAAGCACAACTTCCTCGTGAAGGACGTGCATGATCTGGCGACAACCATCAAGAAGGCGTTCCATCTGGCCAAGACCGGGCGGCCCGGCCCCGTCCTGGTGGATGTGCCGAAGGACGTCTCGGCGCAGAAATGCGAGTTCTCGTACCCGAAGAGCGTGACGATGCGCTCGTACAATCCGATTACCAAAGGTCATCAGGGGCAGATCAAGAAAGCGGTGCAGCTGCTGCTTGAAGCCAGGCGGCCGATGATCTACGCGGGCGGCGGGGTCATTCTCTCGGATGCCGCGGAAAAGCTGACCAAGCTGGTTCGGCTGCTCGGTTTTCCTTGTACCAATACCCTGATGGGGCTGGGCGGTTATCCGGCCACCGATCGGCAGTTCGTCGGCATGCTCGGCATGCACGGCACCTACGAAGCCAACATGGCCATGCAGCATTGCGACGTGCTGCTGGCGGTCGGCGCGCGTTTCGACGATCGCGTCATCGGCAATCCGGCGCACTTCGCCGAAATCCAGCGCAAGATCGTGCATATCGATATCGATCCCTCGTCGATTTCCAAGCGCGTCAAGGTCGATGTGCCAATCGTCGGCAACGTGACGGATGTCCTCGATGACCTGCTCAAGCTGATCGAGGCTTCGGGTGAGCGTCCCGAAGAGGCGCCACTCAGGGCCTGGTGGCAGCAGATCGAGGAGTGGCGCGGCAAGGACTGCCTCAAGTACGACCGCAAGAGCGCAATCATCAAACCGCAATTCGTCATCGAGAAGCTCTATGAAGTGACGAAGGGCGAGGCCTTTGTTACTTCCGACGTCGGCCAGCACCAGATGTGGGCGGCGCAATTCTACAAGTTCGACAAGCCGCGGCGCTGGCTCAATTCGGGCGGGCTCGGCACCATGGGCTTCGGCCTGCCGGCGGCGATGGGCGCCCAACTCGCCCACCATGGCTCGCCGGTCGCCTGTGTTACCGGCGAAGGCAGTGTCCAGATGTGCATCCAGGAGCTGTCGACCTGCAAACAGTACCGCCTGCCGATCAAGGTCATCCTGCTCAACAACGGCTACCTTGGCATGGTGCGCCAGTGGCAGCAGCTGTTCCACGGCAACCGCTATTCGGAGTCCTATGTCGATGCGCTGCCCGATTTTGTCAAGCTGGCCGAGGCCTATGGCCATGTCGGCATTCGCGTCGAAAAGCCGGCTGATGTCGAAGGCGCCCTGCGCGAGGCGTTCAAGCGAAAGAACGATCTGGTCTTCCTCGACTTCCTCATCGACAAGACCGAAAACGTCTATCCGATGGTACAGGGCGGCAAGGGCCTCACCGAAATGATTCTTTCCGAAGAGCTATAGGAACCATGCGGCACGTTATCTCCCTTCTCATCGAAAATGAGGCCGGCGCGCTGTCGCGCGTCACCGGCCTGTTCTCCGCCCGTGCCTTCAACATCGAGTCGCTGACTGTGGCGCCGACGGAAGACCCTTCCATGTCGCGCATTACGATCGTCAGCGTCGGCTCCGACGACATCATCGAGCAGATCACCAAGCAGCTGAACAAGCTGGTCGAGGTGATCAAGGTCGTGGACATCTCGGAGGCAGCGCACATTGAGCGCGAACTGATGCTGGTGAAAGTGCGCGCCACCGGCAAGGAACGCGAGGAAATGAAGCGCATGGCGGATATTTTCCGCGGCCGCGTGATCGACGTGACGGAGTCGACCTACGTTATCGAGCTGACCGGCAACACGGCCAAGCTCGATTCGTTCCTCGATGCGATCGATCGGTCGCTGATCCTCGAGACCGTGCGAACCGGCGTTTGCGGCATCGGCCGCGGGGATCGAATTCTGAAAGTGTAAGGCGAAGGGCATTCCGCCGCCGACGTGGCGGTTGGCGTGTCCCGTCGTGCATACCTCTATCGCAACGAAAGGACTCAACATGAAAGTCTATTACGACAAGGACGCCGATCTTTCCCTCATCAAGGGCCGGAAGGTCACCATCGTCGGCTACGGCTCGCAGGGCCATGCCCACGCGCTGAATCTGCACGATTCCGGCGTCAAGGTTACCGTCGGCCTGCGCAAGGGCGGCGCCTCCTGGGACAAGGCGAAGAAGGCCGGTCTGTCGGTCAAGCAGGTCGCCGACGCCGTGAAAGGCGCGGACGTGGTGATGATCCTGCTGCCGGACGAGAACATCGGGCAGGTGTACCGCGAGGATATCGAACCGAACATCAGGAAGGGCGCAGCGCTGGCTTTCGCACACGGTTTCAACATCCATTACGGCCAGGTGCAACCGCGCGCTGACCTCGACGTCATCATGATCGCGCCGAAAGGCCCGGGCCACCTGGTGCGCTCCACTTACGTTGGCGGTGGCGGCGTTCCCTCCCTGATTGCCGTGCATCAGGACGTCTCGAAGAAGGCGCGTGACGTCGCACTGTCCTACGCTGCGGCCAACGGCGGCACCCGCGGCGGCGTCATCGAGACCAGTTTCCGCGAAGAAACCGAGACCGATCTATTCGGTGAGCAAGTGGTGCTGTGCGGCGGTGTCACGCAACTCATCCAGAATGGCTACGAGACCCTGGTCGAGGCCGGCTACGCGCCGGAGATGGCCTATTTCGAGTGCCTGCACGAAGTCAAGCTGATCGTCGACCTCATCTACGAGGGCGGCATTGCCAACATGCGCTATTCGATCTCCAATAACGCCGAATACGGCGATATTACACGCGGCCCGCGCATTGTCACCGAGCAGACCAAGGCGGAAATGAAGCGCATCCTCAAAGAGATCCAGTCGGGGCAGTACGCCAAGGAATTCATCCTGGAAAACCGCGCCGGTGCGCCGACACTGCTGGCTTCCCGGCGCAACATGGCGGCCCACTCGATTGAACAGGTGGGTGCCAAGTTGCGCGGCATGATGCCGTGGATCAAGAAGAACAAGCTGGTCGACCAGAGCAAGAACTAGTGCCTACCTACCCGCATCCCGTCATCGCCCGCGAAGGCTGGCCCTTCCTGGCGATCTCGGTGGCAGCGGCGCTGGCGGTCGGCGTGTTGGCCGGATGGCTCTGGTCGGCGCCGCTGTGGGTGTGGTCGCTGTTCGTCCTGCAGTTTTTCCGCGACCCGGCGCGACCGGTTCCGGGCACGGCGAAAAGCGTGCTCTCGCCCGCCGATGGCCGGATTGTCGCCATCGAGAAGACGCGCGATGCTTATGTGGACCGCGAAGCGCTGAAGGTGAGCGTCTTCATGAACGTCTTCAACGTGCATTCCAACCGCAGCCCGGTCGATGGCGAGGTCAAGGGCTGCTGGTACCATCCCGGCCGCTTTCTGAACGCCGCACTCGACAAGGCGTCGCTGGAGAACGAGCGCAACGCCGTCTGGCTGCGCACGCCGGATGGGCAGGACGTCACCAGTGTGCAGGTGGCCGGCCTGATTGCGCGGCGCATTCTCTGCTACGTCAAGGTCGGCGATGTGCTGGTACGCGGCGGCCGCTACGGCTTCATCCGTTTCGGTTCGCGCGTCGATGTCTATCTGCCACCCGGTTCGCGCGTCAGAGTGACGATCGGCGACAAGGTGGCTGCGTCCGCGACCATCCTGGCCGAACTGCCTTAGGCTCTCGGCTACAATAGGGCCATGCCCGAGTTCCGCTCCCGCAAGGCCCTGGTCAACCCCGAGTTGCGCCGCCGCGGCATCTACCTGCTGCCCAATCTGTTTACGACCGCCGCGCTGTTCGCCGGTTTCTACGCCATCGTGCAGGCGATGACCGATCGCTTCGAGCATGCTGCGGTGGCCATCTTTGTCGCCATGATTCTCGACGGTCTCGACGGCCGCGTCGCCCGATTGACACGCACGCAAAGCGCCTTCGGTGCCGAGTATGATTCGCTTTCCGACATGGTTTCCTTCGGCGTCGCACCGGCGCTTGTGATGTTCGAATGGGCCATGAAGGGCATGGGCAAATGGGGCTGGATCGCCGCATTTGTCTATTGCGTCGGCGCGGCGCTGCGGCTGGCGCGCTTCAATACCAACATCGGAGTGGTCGACAAGCGCTTCTTCCAGGGCCTGCCGAGCCCCGCCGCCGCCGCTTTGGTGGCAGGCTTCGTCTGGATCATGAACAACAATGGCATTGCCGGGCAGGAGGTGCGCTGGCAGGCATTCGCGCTAACCCTGTTCGCCGGCCTGACGATGGTGACAAACCTGCGCTTTTACAGCGGCAAGGACATCAACCTGCGGCGCAGCGTGCCGTTCGTCGCCGTGCTGGCTGTCGCGCTGTTCTTCGCCCTCGTATCGAGCTATCCGCCGGAGATCCTGTTTGCGCTGTTTCTCGGCTATGCGTTCTCCGGCTATGTCCTGGCCGCCTGGGGCTGGCTCAAGCGGCGCAAGACGACCGTCTGAGGGGCACTTGCGCCGCCGGCGGAATCTGGGCTATATTCGCCGCATGTTGCAGATTTCTCTCCTCGCGACGCTTTCCCTGCTTCTCAGCGGCCTCCTGCTCGCCCGGCCGCTGCTGCGCCGCGCGCGCTAAATTCCCCGACCTACAATTTGAGTTGCATCCGGCCGACGAGGGTAGGCCCCCCGATCGACTCTTGACGCATCCCATCCGGAGAAACCATGAATACCGACGCCCACATTCGTTCACTGTCCCCCGAGGGGGCGCAGGCACCATTCTGGGCGGCTCTTCAGGAGGCATGACATGAAAGACCACTTGGTAATATTCGACACGACCTTGCGCGACGGCGAGCAGAGCCCGGGCGCCTCCATGACCAAGGACGAGAAGCTGCGTGTTGCGCGCCAGCTGGAGCGCATGAAGGTCGACGTTATCGAGGCGGGCTTCGCCGCCGCTTCGCCCGGCGATTTCGACGCCATCCGCAGCATCGCCGAGACGGTCAGGGACTCCACCATTTGCTCGCTGGCGCGCGCCAATGAGTCCGACATCAGCCGCGCCGGCGAAGCCATCAAGCCGGCTCGGTCCGGGCGCATCCACACGTTTATCGCCACCAGCCCGATCCACATGGAAAAGAAGCTGCGCATGACGCCCGACGAGGTTGTCGAGGCGGCGGTCAGGGCCGTGACGCAGGCGCGGCGGTATACCGACGACGTCGAGTTCTCCGCCGAGGACGCGGTGCGCTCGGATTTCGATTTTCTCTGCCGCGTCTTCGAGGCGACGATCAAGGCCGGCGCCAGGACGATCAACGTGCCGGATACGGTTGGCTACAGCATCCCGTCGGTTTGGGGTGAGCGCATGCGTGCCCTGATCGAGCGCGTGGCCGGTGCGGACAAGGTGGTGTGGTCCACGCATTGCCACAACGACTTGGGCATGGCGGTGGCCAACTCGCTTGCCGCTGTGATGGGCGGTGCGCGCCAGGTCGAATGCACCATCAACGGACTGGGCGAACGCGCCGGCAACGCGTCGCTCGAAGAGGTTGTGATGGCAGTGAAGACGCGCAGCGACCTGTTCGCGGTTCAGACGCGCATCGATACAACGCAGATCGTTCCGGCTTCCAAACTCATATCGCAGATCACCGGCTACCCGGTGCAGCCGAACAAGGCCATCGTCGGCGCCAACGCCTTTGCCCACGAATCGGGCATTCACCAGGACGGCGTAATCAAGCACCGCGAGACCTACGAGATCATGCGCGCCGAGGACGTGGGCTGGGCGCAGAACAAACTGGTGCTTGGCAAGCATTCCGGCCGCAATGCCTTCAAGACGCGGCTGGCCGACCTGGGCATTGTCGTCGAGAGCGAGGAACAGCTCAATACGGCGTTCGCGCGATTCAAGGAACTGGCCGACAAGAAGCATGAGATCTTCGATGAGGACCTGCAGGCACTGATGTCCGACGAAGCCGTCACGCCGGAACAGGAGCATTTCAAGGTCATCAGCCTGCGGGTTTGCTCCGAAACAGGCGAGATACCGCACGCGCGCATTACGCTTTCCGCCGGCGGCGCCGAGAAGCACGCGGAAGCCGATGGCGACGGCCCGGTCGATGCATCATTCAAGGCGGTTGAGGGCATCGCCGCAAGCCGAGCGCAGCTCCTGCTCTTCTCCGTCAACAGCATCACCGGCGGTACCGATGCGCAGGGCGAGGTGACGGTGCGACTTGCCAAGGACGGGTGCGTGGTGAACGGTCAGGGTGCGGATACCGACATCGTTGTGGCCTCGGTCAAGGCCTACGTCAATGCCCTTAACAAGCTGGTTTCGAAGTCGGAGAAGGTCAACCCCCAGGTCTGAGCATTGCCGCAGCCTCCTCCGCAGGTCTTGCAAGTTCGCGGAGGAGGTGCTATCTAGGCGGTGTTTCGAAGGCAGCGCCCCGCCCCCGCCCCTTTTTCCCGATGCCGACCCGCGGGTCGGTGTTCTGCATGCCCAGAATCCGCGCGGTGCATTCTGCTCCGCGCACTTGGCCGTTCCGCGCGACGCCCCGACGGTGGTTTGATAGCCCGCAGCGGCACCTTTTCGTCTCAAGTACCGGAACACGCGGCCGAAAAGGCAATGTAGGCACGAGCTGACGGCGGCCCCCCGTCGATTGACGCGGGTCGTGGGCGCCGCCGGAAGATGGCAAGCGGCGGAACGACGGCAATCTGGAGGACGGAAGACATGAAACCGATGCAAGAGGATCGACCGATCAAGGTGCTGCTGGTGGATGACGACCGCCTGGTGTTGTCCACGATGGCCAGCGGCCTGGCGCAGACCGGCTATGCGGTACAGGCCTGTGCGTCGGCCGAAGAAGCGCTGCGCGTCCTTGCAGTGGCACAGCCCGACCTCGCCGTGCTCGACGTGCGGATGCCGGGTCAGTCCGGCATCGAACTGGCGCGCTACCTGAGTGAGGAAACCGATGTGCCATTCATTTTCCTTTCCGCCTACAGTGATACGGATATCGTCAGGCAGGCGGCGGAGAACGGTGCGCTTGGTTACGTCGTCAAGCCGGTTGACCTGCCGCAGTTGATACCGGCAATCGAGGCCGCGCTGGCCCGTGCCGCCGACATCCACACGCTGCGCGCTACCGGGGCGCAGCTGCAAACTGCACTCAGCGAGAACCGCGAGGTAAGCATGGCGATTGGTCTGATCATGGAGCGCCGCCGGCTGGATCGGCAGCACGCCTTCGAGGCATTGCGTGCGACGGCGCGAACGCAGCGTCGCAAGATCGGCGAGGTCGCACAGGAAATACTCGCAGCGGCGGAATTGCTCAACCTCGGCAAAGGCGGCTGAGCGGCGCTCGGGAGGGCTGCACACGCGTGGCCGCGCGCGTGACGCCTTCGGGGAAGCAAGGCAGCGCCAGCAAGGAAGCCCATTGATGGGCTCGCCGCCGCCCGCGCAACACCCCGAACAGGACCGTCAGCAGCGGCAGAACCTTGAGTTCCGCCAGGAACCACCCGGCCGTAGCGGTGCCAACCACAAATCCCAGGCAAGACACAGGAAGACCAAAGCGATCAGCCTGGTCGCGGCGCGGAGATTGAACCGGCGCGATTCAATGGGCATGGCGGCTTCCGGTAGAATCGCGGCATTCGAACGGATCGAGGTTGCACGATGCGAATGGTCGGCCCGCTGCCTGAATTCGCGACGCGTTTCGTCGCGCGGTTTCGCCAGGAGCGCCTGTCCCAGGTGGCGGCGAGTCTGGCATTCACCACCCTGCTGGGGCTTGTGCCGTTGCTTGCCATTGCCCTCGTCGTGATCTCCCATTTCGATCTCTTCAGCCCGCTCGGCGAGGCGCTGCGCGCCTTCCTGCTGGATAATCTGTTGCCGGACAAGGCCGGCAAGGTAATTGCCGGTTATGCCATTCAGTTTACCCAGAAGGCTGGTCGCCTGACGCTGGCCGGCAGCATGCTGCTGGTTGCGACAGCCGTGCTCCTGCTGCTAAGCATCGACCGTGTCTTCAATCGTATTTGGCAGGCGGGCCGCCCACGCTCACTGGTCAGCCGCGTGCTGCTGTACCTGGCAGCACTGGCGCTGGCGCCGGTGGCTGCCGGACTGGTGATCGCCGTGTCTACCTACCTGCTTACGGTCTCGGTCGGCCTGCTGAACGAGCCGCCTTGGGTCAACGCGCTGTTGTTCGAGCTGCTGGCAGTCGCGCTGGTTGCCGCGCTGTTCGCGTTGCTCTATTACGCTGTGCCGAACGCCGTCGTGCGAAGGCGATACGCGGTCGTCGGCGGTATTGTCGCGTCCATCGGTCTGGACCTGATGCGGCGGGTTTTCGCCTTCTACCTCGCCAAGATGTCAACCTACACGCTCATCTACGGCGCGTTCGCCGCTGCGCCGATCTTTCTCGTCTGGCTCTATCTGTCCTGGTTGGTGGTTCTGGTCGGTGCGCTGGCAACGGCGCTGCTGGGCGAGTCTGGCGGCGGCCGGCGGGCGGGTCAGCGCGGGTAGGGGTCGGGCTCGAACTGAAACATCTCGACCGATCCGGTCTGCACGTCGAGGCTGAGCAGGCGACCCTGCATGACATGGGTGCGCTGGTCGCCCGAGACGATGAAAAAGCGGCGCGCGCTGTAGACGCCGCTCGGTGCCATGATCGCCGCGTGCTGGCGCAGGGCCGGAATCGCGGGCAGCAACAGTCCGGGCGTCGGTCGCTGGCCGGGATCGCCATTGCGGAAAAGCAGCTGGACCGAGCGGGCGGCCGGCGCAACCAGTTCGAGTCCCAGTTCGATGTGTTCGGGGTTCTCGCTTTTTATCCAGCGCACCACGCAAATGCTCCATGGTTTGTCTTCCGACTGCCGCAATGCGACCGGGTTGCCTGGCGCCAAGCCCTCGACTTCGCCGGCGACGTGCATGACGGCGACCCCTCCTGGCCCCTCATTGAGGACCATCCACTCGGTCGTGTGCGGTGTGCCGGCGCGCAGATCCTCCGGGGTATCGCCGCGTTCAAGCAACTCCCACAGGTCGCTCAGACCGATGCAGAGGCGGGCACGGTAGTTGTTGTGGCGGCGCGAGAACTTCCGCTGCGGTGGTGCCAGCCAGTGGGCCTGCAGGCGTTTCAATGCTGCGCGGCCGGCCAGGCCAGCAGCATGCTCCGGCAACCGCAGATTACCGGCCGGCATGCCGGCTTCGAGGGCGGCAATCTGCTCGCCCAGCAAGCGCGCCAGGCGCTGGAAGGAGCAATGCAGCAATTCGCCATGCTGGGGCGGGATGCGCCGGTTGGGCGGCACCGGGCCGCTGTCGCGTGCGGCGTCCACCCAGTAGTCGCCGTCGGCGCCCTGCGCCGGCCCGGCGGGTGCCAGTTCAACGGCAGCCGAGAATTGCGCCAGATAGTCGCCTGCCAGTGCAATTTCTCCCGGCGAGAATCCCTCCGGCTGGGCCGCCGCGAGCGCGAGCATGGACTTGTAGATCTTGTCCGCATCGACCTTCAACCCCGGGATTACTGTCGCTTCCGGTTCGAAGTGCTCGCGCGCCACCTTGGCCAGCCCATGGGCGCGCCGCCAGGATTCGGCCGGTGCTGGCGCGGCGATCATGCAACTCGCCGCAAACTGCTCCTCGATGCAGCTCAGGGCGCGGGCAGCGACAATGCCGGGATTGCGCCGCTTGTTGTGCGAAAGCGTATCACCGCTGTCCCGCAGGACGCGCTCGTAGCCGGCGGCGATGCGGCCATGGATATCGATCAGCGTGACCACGAACTGGCGCAACTCGCGTGGCAGCGGCAGGCTGGCATCGGCCAGCGCCGCCTTCATGGTTCGCGAAAGGCGATGCGTCCGGTCGTAGAACAGGTCGAGAACGCGATGGTAATGGACCGTGTCGATCGGTGCCTGGTCAAGGACTGCAAGCTGCGCCGACAGACGCGGTGGATCTTCCCTGAAGTCAGCCGGCGCGGGCGCCGCCAACCAGGCCAGGATGTCCGCCAGCGTGTCGGAACGGCGAACGGCAGTTGGAGTGTGGTGTTGTGCCACGCAGGGTGCGGGCCGCGCATGCGGCCGGATGAGCCCGTGAGCGGTCGATTGTAGAGCAATCGCCCGGCATGGAGAAGCGCGCACGAGACGGCTTACAGCGGATTACGGCTTGTTTTTTCGGCGGTTTCCGCTTAGAATTACGCCCTTTTCGGCTTTGCCGGGCATTCGCACCCTGCGTCAGGCGGCGCCGAAACCTCGTTTTCCGATTTCAACCAAGGGTTAATCACATGGTCGTCATTCGACTTGCCCGGGGCGGCGCCAAGAAGCGTCCGTTCTACAACATGGTCGTCGTGGATTCGCGCAAGCGCCGCGACGGCGCCTTTATCGAGCGTGTCGGCTACTACAACCCGGTGGCCGGCGAAAAGGAACAGGGTCTTCGCGTCGACGTGCTGCGGATCGAGCACTGGACCGGCAAAGGTGCGCAGCTGTCGCCGACGGCCGCGCGCCTGGTCAAGCAGTTCGCTGGCAAGGCCGTCGCTGCCTGAGCCAATGATCGTTCTGGGGCGGATATCCGCCCCATTTGGTATTCGCGGCTGGGTCAAAGTCCATGTCTTCGGCGGCGATCCGCACGTGCTGGGCGAAATGCCGCAATGGTGGCTTTGCGCCGATGACGCGGCAGCGGGGCCGGCTTGGCGAGCACGCACGATCACCGGGTGGCGGCTCCACGGCAAGGGCTTGGCGGCCTGCCTCGAAGGTGTGGCAGATCGCACCGCCGCGGAGAACCTTGCCGGGCTTTTCGTCGGCGCCCCGCGCGAGGCGTTGCCGAGCACGAAAACGGATGAATACTATTGGGCTGATCTGATCGGCCTGCACGTGGTGAACCAGGCTGGCGAGTCGCTTGGTCGCGTAGATAGCCTGATCGCCACTGGCGCCCATGATGTGCTTTGCGTGCGCGACGGGGATGGAATCGAGCGACTGCTGCCTTGCGTGGCGGCGATCGTAAAGAAAGTGGATATGGCGGGCCAAACCATCCGCGTTGCATGGGAGCGCGACTGGTGAGCATCGGCTTCGATGTGATCACGCTGTTTCCGGAGATGTTTTCTGCGGTGACGGCCTCCGGTATCACGCGAAGGGCGCTGGAACAGGGTTTGTGGCGGCTGGCATTGTGGAATCCGCGCGATTTCTCGGCCGACAACCACCGCACCGTCGACGACCGGCCGTACGGGGGCGGGCCGGGCATGGTGATGCTGGCAGAGCCGCTGGAGCAGGCGATTGCCGCAGCCAGGCGCAGCCAGCCGGATGCGAAAGTGGTCTACCTGTCGCCGCAGGGCCGCCCGCTGCGCCACGAACGGATCGTCGAGTTGGCGCAAGGTCCGGGGGCGATCCTGTTGTGCGGCCGCTACGAAGGAATTGACGAGCGGCTGATCGAGCGTCGGGTGGATGAGGAACTCTCGCTCGGCGATTTCGTCCTCTCCGGCGGCGAGATCGCGGCAATGGCGCTGATCGATGCGGTTGTGCGGCAACTGCCGGGCGCCTTGAACGATGCCGATTCGGCGGTCGAGGAATCCTTTGCCACCGGGTTGCTGGATTGCCCGCATTACACCCGGCCGGAAATGTTCGACGGCCGGGCCGTTCCGCCGGTGCTGTTGTCAGGCCACCATGCGGCGATTCGCCGCTGGCGGCTGAAACAGGCGCTTGGACGCACCTGGCTGCGACGCCCCGACTTGATCGCGGCGCGCCGCTTGAGCCAGGAAGAAACCAGCCTGCTTGAGGAATTCAGGCGGGAGCAGTTGAAGTAGGCAGTCGCATTTTCATCAACGAGAAACGCGTGCACCATGCCACGGCATGCTCTGCGCGCCAGGCCAAAGGCCATTTTGCAAGGAGCATGCAATGAACCTCATCCAGCAACTGGAGCAGGAAGAAATCGCCCGTCTGGGCAAGACCATCCCGGATTTTTCGCCCGGCGACACGGTTATCGTCAACGTCAATGTCGTCGAAGGCGAGCGCAAGCGTGTGCAGGCCTACGAAGGCGTGGTGATCGCCAAGCGCAATCGCGGGCTCAATTCCGCCTTCACCGTGCGCAAGATCTCATCCGGGGAGGGCGTCGAGCGAACGTTCCAGAGCTATTCGCCGCTGATTGCCAGCATCGAGGTCAAGCGCAAGGGCGACGTGCGTCGCGCCAAGCTTTACTACCTGCGGCAACGCTCTGGCAAGTCCGCGCGTATCCGCGAAAAGTTGCAAACCGCCGGCGGCAAGGGCGAATCGCAGTAGATATCGCCTCTCTTCCTTCCTGCAACGGGGCACTGCGGTGCCCCGTTTTGCGTCGACCGCCTGCCACGGGCCGCCCCTAACTTGTTGTTTTTCAGGCGAAACTGCGTGGGTCTGAAATGGGGTCGGGGTTACCGGTGCGCGCTCCTCAAGAAGCGTCGGCCCGAACCGTTATTCAAGCCATGCAGGTTGATTTCACCCTGAGGCTCGGTGTCGGCGGCGCCTGTTTCGACGCCTGCCGCGCAGCCATGCCTCGGCTCGCATAAAGGCCAAGCGATGCCCGTTTCCGTACTCGTCGTCGATGATTCACCGATGGCGCGCAAGATGCTCATCAAGGCATTGCCGCCGGCCTGGGACATCCAGATCGCGCAAGCCGCCAGCGGCGTCGAGGCACTCGCCGCCTACCGCGCGGGCAAGGTGGACCTCATGTTCCTCGACCTGACCATGCCGGAGATGGACGGCTACGAGGTGCTGGAGACGCTGCGCCGCGAGGACCTGAACTGCCTGGTGATCGTTGTCTCGGCAGACATCCAGCCAAAGGCGCAGGAGCGTGTCAAAGGGCTTGGCGCCATCGCCTTCATCAAGAAACCGGTCGACGCGCAGAAGGTGGAAGCCGTCTTGCGTGAATACGGGCTGACGGTCTAGGCGCCATGCTCAACCAGGACCAGAAGGAAGCGCTGCAGGAGATCGCCAACATCGGCATGGGCCAGGCCGGGGAATCGATCGCGCGGGTGCTCGACCACTTCGTGCACCTGTCGATCCCGCGGATTTTCATGCTGACGCCAACGGACATGAGTGCGGCGCTGGCACGCACGGTCGGTAGCGGCAACCTTTCCGCGGTAAGGCAGGGGTTTCACGGCCAGATGCGCGGTGAGGCGCTCGTGATCTACGGCGAACAACGCTGCAACGACCTGGCCGACCTGATGGGCTACGAGGGCGTCGTGGATCACATCGGTGAGCTGGAATTGTTGCTGGACGTCAGCAACATCCTGGTCGGCGCATGTCTCGGCGGCATCGCCGAGCAGTTGAAGAGCGATATCGGCTTCTCGGCACCTTCGCTGATGGTCGACCGGGTACCGGTCGAGGCGATGCTGCGCGCCGATGACGTGTCGTGGAGCAACGCCTTGCTCGTCGAGGTCAATTTCCGTCTGGAGGGGCGCAGTTTTGCGTGCCATCTGGTGATCCTGATGCCGGAGGCGGAGATCCGCGCGCTGGCGGGGGCGCTTGACCGTTTTCTGGAGAACTACTGATGCCCGCGCCCGGCGCCGAGCATCTGCTGGATTTTGTCGTGGACCGGCTGGAGGTCGGCATTTTCGCGGTGGACGCGGAAATGCGTATTGCCTTGTGGAACCGCTTCATGGCGACGCACAGTGGCCGGGCGGCGGCCGAGGTGGCCGGGCGCGACCTGTTCGAATGTTTTCCGGAGCTGCCGCGGGCCTGGCTGGAGAAAAAGATCCGCAATGTCTTCGTGTTGAAGAACTACGCGTTTACGTCGTGGGAGCAGCGTCCTTACTTGTTTCGCTTCCACCACAATCGTCCCGTCACGGGCGGCGTCGACACAATGCAGCAAAGCTGCACTTTCCTGCCGGTGCGCGATGCGCAGGACAACGTCACTCATGTCTGCGTCACCCTGTTCGACCAAACCGACACCGCGCTGTTCCAGCAGCGCCTCACGCGCGCAATTGCCGACCTGGAGTCCGAGCGGGAGGAGCAGAAACGCCTGATCAGCAAGCTGGAAGAAGCGCAAAGCCAGTTGCTGCAATCGGAGAAGCTGGCGTCGATCGGCCAGCTTGCCGCCGGCGTCGCGCACGAAATCAACAACCCGATCGGCTTCGTCAATTCCAATCTCGGCACACTGGACAACTACGTCGGCGACCTGCTGCGTTTGCTTGCAGCCTACGGCAAGGCCGAAACCTCGCCGGAAGAAATGGCCGCTGCGGTTACCCTAAGGCGCGAAGTGGACCTCGACTATCTCAAGGAGGACCTCGGCGCGCTGGTGCGGGAGAGCCGGGAGGGGCTCGATCGCGTGAAAAAGATCGTCCAGGACCTGAAGGATTTTTCGCGCGTCGACAGCAGCCAGGAATGGCAGAAAGCCGATCTGCACAAGTGCATTGACAGCACGCTGAACGTGGTGTGGAACGAGATCAAGTACAAGGCCGAGGTGGTGAAGGAATACGGGCCGATGCCGGAAGTCGAGTGCGTTCCGTCGCAACTCAACCAGGTCTTCATGAACCTGATGGTCAACGCCGCCCACGCGATTGCCGAGAAGGGGACGATCACCATCGCCACCGGCGTGGACGGCGACCTGGCCTGGATTTCCGTCGCCGACACCGGCAGCGGCATCGCGCCGGAAAACCTCAGGCGGATCTTCGACCCGTTCTTCACCACCAAGCCGGTCGGCCAGGGTACGGGTCTCGGACTCTCTGTTTCGCACAACATCGTCGCCAAGCACGGCGGACGGCTGGAGGTGGAAAGCGTGCTCGGGCGCGGCACCCGGTTCCGCGTCAACCTGCCGTTGCGGCAGGTGGCCGCTTAACCCTCGAGCTTGTTGCGTTCGATGAGGGCGTAGGCGGAATGGTTGTGGATGGATTCGAAGTTCTCCGATTCCACCACGTAGGCATCGATGCGTCTTTCGGCGTTGAGCAAGGCAGCAACGTCGCGCACCATGTCTTCGACGAACTTCGGGTTGTCGTAGGCGCGCTCGGTGATGTACTTCTCGTCGGCGCGTTTCAGCAGTCCGTACAGTTCGCATGAGGCCTGCCCTTCGACCAGTTGCACCAGTTCTTCGATCCAGACGAAATCGTTGGTCGTCGCCGTTACGGTGACATGGGATCGCTGGTTGTGCGCGCCGCGCTCGGAGATCTTCTTCGAGCAGGGGCAGAGACTGGTGACCGGCACGAGCACCTTCATGGTGAAATGATAATGGCCACCCTCGCAGATCCTGCCGATGAAGGTCACCTCATAATCGATCAGGCTCTGCACGCCGGACACCGGTGCCTTCTTGCTGACGAAATACGGGAAGGTCATTTCGACGTGGCCGGTCTCGGCCTCCAGGCGCTTTACCATTTCGCGCACCATCGGTTCGAAACTCTCCACGGATATCTCGCGCTCGTTGGCATTGAGGATCTCGACGAAGCGCGACATGTGGGTGCCCTTGAAGTTGTGCGGCAGTCCCACGTACATGTTGAACACGGCGATGGTGTGCTGGACGCCACCATTCTGGTCCATGACCCGCACCGGGTGGCGGATGGACTTGATGCCGACCTTGTCGATGGCCAGTTGGCGGGTGTCGGCGAAGCCTTGTACGTCGGGAATTCGCATGGTGTCGTTCAGGTTCATGGTGCGCTTGGCCGGATCGGGATGTGAGTTTCAGGTATCAACATTCGAAACCTTAGCAATCCCGATGAAATCAGTCAACTATTATCTCATCCAGCGCCCGCTTCACGCTGGCGACGATGCCGGCGCGGTCGAGTCCGACCTGGGACAGAAGCAGGGCGGTATCGCCATGGTCGATATAGCGGTCCGGCAGACCCAGCCGCAGCAGGCGTGTGCCCAGCCGCTCCTCCTCCATGACGCGGGCGACCTCTGAGCCGGCACCGCCGATGATCGCATTCTCTTCCAGGCTGACCAGCAGATCGTGCCCGAGGGCCAGCTCGCGCAACAGGGCGCGGTCGAGCGGCTTGACGAAGCGCATGTTTGCGACAGTCGCCTGGAGGTCCTCGCCGGCTTCGAGCGCCGTTGCGACGAGGGTGCCAAAAGCCAGCAGCGCAACGCGCCTGCCCTGGCGCCGGATCTCCGCGCGCCCGACGGCCATTGCCCGCATCTCGGCCACCGGTGTGACGCCCGGGCCGTGGCCACGCGGGTAGCGCACCGCAGCCGGGCAGTCCAGCGTGAAAGCCGTGTAAAGCATCTGTCGGCACTCGTTTTCGTCGGCCGGCGCCATCACGACCAGATTCGGCAGGCACGTCAGGTAGGAAAGATCGAAGGCGCCGTTGTGTGTGGCGCCGTCCGCTCCGACCACGCCGCCGCGGTCGATGGCAAGCACGACCGGCAGGTTCTGCAGCGCGATATCGTGTATCAGCTGATCGTAGGCGCGCTGCAGGAAGGTCGAATAGATGGCGACCACCGGCTTCATGCCTTCGCAGGCAAGCCCGGCGGCGAAGGTCAGGGCATGCTGTTCGGCAATGCCTACATCGTGGAAGCGCGCGGGAAAGGCCTCGGCAAAGCGCACCATGCCCGAGCCCTCCTTCATGGCCGGTGTGATCGCCACCAGGCGCGCATCCCGCGCCGCCATGTCGCACAGCCAGTCGCCGAAGACCTGTGTGAAGGTCAGCTTGCCGCCACCCTTTCCCTGTTCGATGCCGTTTTCGCTGTCGAAGCGCGAAACGCCGTGGTAAAGCACCGGGTCGGCTTCGGCCAGCTTGTAGCCCTGGCCTTTCTTGGTGATGACGTGAAGGAACTGCGGACCGCGCAGCTCGGCGATGTTCTTCAACGTCGGAATCAGCGAGTCGAGGTCGTGGCCGTCAATGGGACCGATGTAGTTGAAGCCGAATTCCTCGAACAGCGTGCCCGGGGTGAGCATGCCTTTCAGGTGTTCCTCGGTGCGCTTGGCGAACTCCAGCAGGGAGGGCGAAACGCCCAGCACCTTCTCGCCGGCGCGTCGCGCGGCGTTGAAGGCATGGCCCGAGAACAGGCGCGCGAGGTACTTGTTGAGGGCCCCCACCGGCGGCGAGATCGACATGTCGTTGTCGTTGAGGATGACCAGCAGGTTGGCATCGGCCACGCCGGCGTTGTTGAGCGCCTCGAAGGCCATGCCGGCGGTCATGGCGCCATCGCCGATGATGGCGATGACGTGACGATTATCGCCGCGGTCGCGCGCGCCGATTGCCATGCCGAGCGCGGCGGAGATGGAGGTGGACGAGTGGCCGGTGCCGAAGGTGTCGTAGGGGCTTTCGCTGCGGCGCGGAAAGCCGGCGATGCCGCCCAGCATGCGCAGGCGCGCCATCCCTTCGCGGCGGCCGGTCAGCACCTTGTGGGCGTAGGTCTGGTGTCCAACGTCCCACACCAGGCGATCCTCCGGCGTGTTGAAGACGTAATGGAGCGCGACGGTCAGTTCGATCGTGCCCAGATTCGACGACAGGTGTCCGCCGGTTTTCGCCACGGAGTCGATGAGGAATTCGCGCAGTTCGGCGGCCAGTTGCGGCAGCTGCTTGCGTTCGAGCAGGCGCAGGGCGGCTGGATCGGTGATGGTCTCAAGTAGCGGGAATTGCGTCATGGTTGGTGTTGGGCGGGCGCAGCGCTCAGAATTTGCGCGTGACGATGAAGTGGGCCAGTTCATGCAGGCGCTGGCCGCGCGCACCAAAGGCGTCGATGGCGGCGCGTGCCTCGGCGCGCAGGGCCTCGGCCAGTTCGCGGGCCTGGCCGAGGCCCATCACGCTGACGTAGGTTGCCTTGCCCTGCGCGGCGTCCTTGCCGGCGGTCTTGCCCAGGGTGGCGGTGCTGGCCTCGGCATCGAGAAGGTCATCGACCACCTGAAACAGGAGGCCGACGCGTTTGGCGAAGTGATCCAGGCGCTCCCACTCCGCGGCGGGCAGGGGCCGGCCGCAATGGGCGCCCAGCAGGATCGCGACGCGGATCAGTGCGCCGGTCTTGTGCACGTGCATGAACTCCAGATCGGCGCGGCCGAGTTGTTTTCCGGTACCTTCGATGTCAATCATCTGCCCGCCCGCCATGCCGCGCGAACCGGCCGCCTGGGCCAGCAGGCGCAGCATCTCGATCTGGTCTCCTGGCGTATCGGCCAGCGCCGGCTCGGCCATGATCAGGAAGGCCTGCGATTGCAGCGCATCGCCCACCAGCATGGCGGTTGCTTCGTCGTATTCGATATGGCAGGTCGGTTTGCCGCGCCGCAGGACATCGTCGTCCATGCACGGCAGGTCGTCGTGCACGAGGGAATAGGCGTGGATCATCTCGACTGCGCAGCCGGCCACGTCGAGGCGCGCCGGGTCGGCGCCGGCGAGTTCGCCCGCAGCGTGGCAAAGCAGCGGGCGGACACGCTTGCCGCCGCCAAGGGTGGCGTAGCGCATCGCCTCATGCAGGCGATGCGGCGCCAGCGTGGCAGCCGGCAGCAGCCGGTCGAGCGCACGCTCGGTGCGCTCCTGCACGGCAGCCATCCAGCAGGGGAAATCCATGTTCAGGCGCCGGCGGAATCGCCGGGGGCGCCGAAATCGCGCAACGCGCCCGCTTCCAGGACCTGGACCTTGCGCTCAGCCGCGGCAAGCGCGCCCTGGCAGTATTTCAGCAGGTCCGCACCGCGCTGATAGGCGGCGAGCGAGTCGTCGAGTGAGAGTTTGCCGGCTTCCATGCCCTGGACGAGGGTTTCGAGTTCCGCCAGGGCTGCCTCGAAGGAAAGCGGTCTCGCGTCTTGTTTTGCTGCGCTCATTGTTGCCGGGCTCAAGCCAAATCATAATGATAGCGTAACGACCGTTCCCGGACCATCGATGCAATCCCTTTGGATGATCGTCGCGAGCGCCCTGTTCGCCTGCATGGGCGTTTGCGTCAAGTTGGGTGTCACCCTGTTGTCCGCGGCGGAACTCGTCTTCTATCGCGGCGCGATCGCCCTGGTGCTGGTGGGGGGATTTGCGCTGGTCCGGCACCTTTCGCTGGCCACCCCGTACTGGCGCACCCATCTATGGCGCAGCCTCGCCGGTTCAGTCTCGCTGATGCTGTACTTTTACGCCATCAGCGTCTTGCCGCTGGCGATGGCGGTGACACTGAACTACACCTCGCCGCTGTTTCTCGCCCTGATTCTGGCCGTCTGGGCCGGTGAGCGCGTGCGTCGCGGCCTCTTCGTCGCGCTGGCGCTCGGGCTCGCGGGCGTCACCCTGCTGCTGCGGCCAAGTCTGGAGGCGGCGCAATGGCTCGGCGGTGCAGCGGCACTCGCATCCGGTGCCGGTGCCGGACTGGCCTATTTTCATGTGCGCCAGTTGGGCCGCTTGGGTGAACCGGAGTGGCGCACGGTGTTCTATTTTTCGCTTGCCGCCGCTGTCATCGGCCTGCCCTGGCTGGTGTCGGGGCCTGCCCTGCACGCCGTCGATGGCCGCACTGCCTGGTTGGTGCTCGGCGTCGGCGGTTTCGGCGCGCTGGCGCAGCTGGCCATGACGCGTGCCTACAAGCGCGGGCGGACGCTTGTGTCGGCGAGCCTCGCCTACAGTACCGTCGTCTTTGCCAGCCTGTTCGGTGCGCTGTTGTGGGACGAAATGCTGCCGCCGTCCGCCTGGTTGGCGATCGGCATGATCGTCGTCAGCGGCCTGCTCGCCTCCGCGCAGTCGCGTGCGCCGGTCGAGCAGGATTGATATAGTAGGCGCAAGACAACCACGGGGAGCACAGAATGATAGTTACCGACCACAAGGGAAAACTGGTCACCGTTGTCGTGTACGGTGAATTCACCGTGGGGGACTATCGCGAGTTCGAGGAGCTGGTCAACTACAAAGTCAGGTTCGAGGGCGAGGTGAACCTGCTGTTCGACCTGCGCCAGATGGCCGATTTCACGCTCGACATGGCGTGGGAGGAAATCAAGTTCTCGCGCGCTCACAGCCACGATTTCGGCAAGATTGCCGTGCTCACCGATTCACAGTGGGTCACCTGGAGCGCGTGGCTTTCGCAGACTTTCGTTGATGCCGATCTGCGCGTGTTCGCCGAGGAACCGGAGGCGCGCGGCTGGCTCGAAGCGGAATGAAGCGCTACACGACACTGATCGCCGCGGACGAGTTGGCCCACCATCTGCACGATGCGCGCTGGCGCGTCTTCGACTGTTCCTTCGACCTGGCCCACCCGCATGCCGGTGAACTCGCCTATCGCGAAGCGCACATTCCGGGTGCGATTTATACGCACCTGGAGCGCGACCTGTCCGGACCGCTTACCGGCCGCAACGGCCGCCATCCGCTGCCGGATCCCGCACACTTTGCGGCCCGGCTGGCGGAGTGGGGCGTAGGCGGTGATACCCAGGTGGTGGCCTATGACGACGCCGGCGGCACCTACGCGGTTCGCTTGTGGTGGATGTTGCGGTGGCTGGGCCACGACGCGGTTGCCGTGCTCGATGGCGGCCTGAATTCATGGGAAGCACGCGGCCACGAACTGAGCGAAGCGCAGCCAACGCATCGCCCCGCTGGATTCGCGGCGCGCTTGCGCGGCGATATGACCGTCGATGCGGCGACCGTCGCCGACCTTCTCGGGCGCGATGAAATCCGCTTGCTGGATGCGCGCAATGCCCAGCGCTATCGCGGCGAGAACGAGACCCTCGACCCGGTTGGCGGTCACATCCCCGGGGCGCTGAACCGGTTCTTCAAGGACAACCTCGATCCGGCCGGCCGTTTCAAGCCGGCCGCGACTTTGCGCGCCGAATACCTCGCGTTGCTGGCCGACCGCGCGGCGCAGGACGTGGTCCATTCATGCGGTTCCGGCGTTACTGCCTGCCACAACCTCCTGGCAATGGAAGTGGCGGGTCTTGCCGGATCGCGGCTTTACCCTGGTTCCTGGAGCGAATGGTGCGCCGATCCGGCGCGGCCGGTGGCAACCGGCGCCTGAACGACGCCCGATCAGGTAGCGCGATGCTGCGCCAGCGCCCACGCGACATGCTCGCGCACCAGCGCCGATGGATGATCGCGGCGTGCTGCGAGCGCGGCGACGATATCCGGTGACGTGGGCGCGTTGCCGAGACCGACAGCCAGGTTGCGCAGCCAGCGCTCGTGGCCGATGCGGCGGATGGCGCTGCCGGCCATGTTCGAACCGAAGACGTCTGCGTTCCAGGCGAACAATTCGATCAGGCCGGCCACATCGAGACCGTGGCGCACGGCGAAATCATTTTCGGTCGCCCACGGTGCGTAGCGATTCCACGGGCAGCAGAGCTGGCAGTCGTCGCAGCCGTAGACGCGATTGCCGATCAATCGCCGCAATTCCTCGGGGATGGCCCCCTTCAACTCGATCGTAAGATAGGAAATGCAGCGCCGGGCGTCCACCGTGTAGGGCGCAACGATGGCGCGCGTCGGACAGGCGTCGATGCAGGCGCGGCAAGTGCCGCAGTGGTCCGCTTGCGGGGCATCAGCGGGCAGCGCCAGGTCGACGTAGATCTCGCCGAGGAAGAAATACGAGCCGGCTTCGCGCGTCAGCAGCAGGGTGTGCTTGCCGCGCCAGCCGAGCCCGCCTTCCCGTGCCAGTGCCACTTCCATGACAGGCGCGGAATCGGAGAAAGCGCGGTGGCCGAAGGGGCCGACTTCGGCGGCGATGCGCTCGGCCAGTTTTTGCAGGCGCGTGCGCAGCAGCTTGTGATAGTCGCGGCCGAGCGCATAGCGGGAGATGGCGGCGCGGCGCGGGTCGGCCAGCGCCTCCGCGATTGGCGCGGCCGGTGGCAGGTAGTTCATGCGCGCGATGATCACGCTGGCGGTGCCGGGCAGCAGCTCGGTCGGGCGCGAGCGCCTGGTGCCGTGGCTTGCCATATAATCCATCTCGCCGTGAAAACCGGCGGCGAGCCACGCATCAAGCTCGTCAGCGGCGTCCAGCGCCGCACCGGCAATGCCTATGGCATCGAAGCCGAGCTCACCGCCCCAGCGCCTGATGCGGGCGACGAGAGCAACCCCATCAATGGAGCGCGTGTCTTGCATGGCGAGGATGATAACCAGTTGAACCGGAGCCTGCCCGATGAGGCGGCAACGCTGGCCCTCGGCGCCGCGCTGGCGCCTGCGCTGGCGCCTGGACTCGTCATTCACCTCTGCGGCGATCTCGGCAGCGGCAAGACGACGCTGGTGCGCGGCGTCTTGCGCCGGCTGGGCTACGCGGGCAATGTGAAAAGCCCGACCTATACTTTGGTTGAACTTTATGCTATTTCTAGATTAAACTTGCATCACTTTGATTTTTATCGGTTCAGCCAGCCGGAAGAGTACCTCGATGCAGGCTTGGACGAATACTTCCAGAGCGGGGCGATCTGCCTCGTCGAATGGCCGGAAAAGGCTGGGGCCTACCTCGCGCCCGCCGACCTGTGCATTGCCCTGTCGGTCGCCGATTCAGGCCGCGAATGCGCATTCACTTCCTGTTCGGCCGCGGGGCGCGCATGTCTGAGCCGACTTCGCGCCGGCCTGACGGCGTCGCTCGCCGCGAATTCCTCAAGTACGCCGGCGCAACGCTGACGCTGCTGGTCAGCCCGCTCGGGCGCGCGGCGGGCGCCAGCATCCTGGCCGTGCGCGTCTGGCCGGCGCGCGACTACACGCGGGTGACGCTGGAATACCGGCAGCCGATCGCCTTCACGCACATGATCGTGAGGAACCCGGAGCGGCTGGTAGTCGACCTCGAAGGCGTCGAGTTCAACAGCGTGCTGCAGAGCCTGCCGGACAAGATTTCCGAAACCGATCCGTACATCAAGCTGATCCGCGCCGGGCGCCACAAGCCGGGCGTCGTCAGGCTTGTCATCGAACTGAAGACGGAAATCCAGCCCCAGGTCTTCATGCTCAAGCCGGTCGGCGACTACGGCCATCGGCTGGTGCTCGACCTGTTTCCCACCGCGGCGGACGACCCGCTGCTGGCCCTGCTGGAAAAACTCGATGCGCCGACCGAAAAGACGGTGCCGAAAGACAAGCACCAGCCGGCGGAGATCGTGCGAATGGTGACAATCGTGCTCGATCCGGGCCACGGCGGCGAGGACCCGGGCGCCATCGGCCGTGGCGGCAGCTACGAGAAGAACGTCACCCTGCAGGTGGCGCGGCGCCTCAAGGCGAAGATCGATAGCGAGCCGAACATGCGTTCGATGCTGACGCGGGATGGCGACTTCTTCATTCCGCTGCACAGCCGCGTGCAGAAGGCGCGCCGCGTGCAGGCCGACCTGTTCGTCTCCGTGCATGCCGATGCTTTCGTCAAGCCGACCGCGCGCGGCTCGTCCGTCTTCGTGCTCTCGGAGAATGGCGCATCCAGTTCCGCGGCGCGTTGGCTGGCGCAGCGCGAGAACGCCGCCGACCTCGTTGGCGGCGTCAACCTCGACGTCAAGGACCCGCATCTGGCGCGCACCCTGCTCGACCTGTCACAGACCGCCACGCTGAATGACAGCCTAAAGCTTGGCCGCGCCGTGCTCGGCGAGCTGGGCGGTGTCAACACGCTGCACAAGGGGCAGGTGGAACAGGCCGGTTTTGCCGTGCTGAAGGCGCCTGACATTCCCTCCATTCTCATCGAGACCGCGTTCATCAGCAATCCGGATGAGGAGCGGCGGCTCAACGACGAGGCCTACCAGGAGAAGATGGCCGAGGCCATTCTCAAGGGCATCAGGGCTTACCTGGCGAAGAACCCGCCCTTGGCGAAATCCAGGCTCGCTCGCCTCGACTGATATAATTCGCCGTTTCCCGGCAATCCACTTTCACCGACCACCGTGCAGGTTTTTCGAGGCATTCCCGCCCGCGCATTGCATTCGACCGTGCTGACCATCGGCAACTTCGATGGCGTGCACCGCGGACACCGCGCGCTCCTGGCCAGGCTGACCGGTCTGGCGAAACGGGCCGGCCTGCCGGCGGCGGTGATGACCTTCGAGCCGAACCCGCGCGAATTCTTTGCGCCGGGGTCGGCGCCGGCGCGACTTGCCAGCCTGCGCGAGAAGCTGCAGCTGCTGGCCGAGTGCGGCGTTGACCATGCCTATGTGTGTGCCTTCAACGCGCGCTTCGCGGCGCTGTCGGCCGAGGCCTTCGTCGAGCGCATCGTGAACGGGCTGGGGGTCCGCCACCTGATGATTGGCGATGACTTCCGGTTCGGCAAGGGCCGCAGCGGCGATTTCGCATTGTTGCAGCAGGCCGGCAAGACGCACGGCTTCGCTGTCGAGGCGATGGAAACCCTGGTGCACGAAGGCGAGCGCGTTTCCAGTTCGGCGGTACGCGAGGCGCTCGACGCGGGTGACCTGGAACACGCCGAGCGCCTGCTCGGGCGCCCGTACTGCATTTCCGGCCGTGTCATTCACGGCGAGAAACTCGGCCGCAAGCTCGGCTATGCCACTGCCAACATCCAGCTGAAGCGCCTGCGGGCGCCGCTCTCCGGCATTTTCGTCGTGACGGTCGACGGGATCGCCGCGCAGCCGCTGCAAGGCGTTGCCAGCCTCGGCGTCAGGCCGACGGTGAGTTCGACCGGGCTGCCGACGCTGGAGGTGTACATCTTCGACTACCGGGGCGACCTCTACCGGGCGCACCTGCGGGTAAACTTCCTGCACAAGCTGCGCGACGAGGCGAAGTTCGATTCACTAGCGGCGCTGGCGGCGCAGATCGCGCGCGACGTCGACGCCGCAAAGGCACACCACGCGGCGTTGCGCCTCCAGATGGCGGAATGACATGGCTGACTACCGAAAGACCCTGAACCTTCCCGATACCCCCTTCCCGATGAAGGGCGATCTCGCCAGGCGCGAGCCGCAGTGGGTGGCAGAGTGGCAGCAGCGCAGGCTGTACCAGAAGATCCGCCAGACCTGCGCCGGGCGGCCACGCTTCGTCCTGCACGACGGCCCGCCGTACGCCAATGGCGACATCCACATCGGCCATGCCGTCAACAAGATCCTCAAGGACATCATCGTCCGCTCGAAAACCCTGGCCGGCTTCGATGCGCCGTACGTGCCGGGCTGGGATTGCCACGGCCTGCCCATCGAGCACCAGATCGAGAAACTGCATGGCAAGCACCTGCCTGCCGACCAGGCGCGCGAGCTGTGCCGCGCTTTCGCCGCCGAGCAGGTGGAGCGGCAGAAGAAGGACTTCATTCGCCTCGGTGTGCTTGGCGACTGGGACGATCCCTACCTGACCATGGCTTTTCGCAATGAGGCCGACGAGATCCGGGCCTTGGGCGAGATCTACAAGCGCGGCTTTCTTTTCAAGGGCCTGAAGCCGGTGAACTGGTGCTTCGATTGCGGCTCCGCACTGGCCGAGGCCGAAGTCGAATATCAGGACAAGGAATCGCCCGCCATCGACGTGGCCTTCCCGCTCGACGACGCCGAGCGCGCCCGCGTGGCGCATGCATTCGGCCTGAAGGCGCTGCCGGCGCAACCCTGTCATGCGGTGATCTGGACCACCACGCCGTGGACGATTCCCGGGAATCAGGCGCTCAATCTGCACCCCGAGTTCACCTACGAACTGGTGGACACATCGCGCGGGCTGCTGGTGCTGGCGGCGGAACTGCGCGGCCAGGCGCTGGCGCGCTACGGCCTCGAAGGCAACGTGCTCGGCGCCTGTCAGGGTGCGGCGCTGGCGCTGGTGAATTTCCGTCACCCCTTCTACGACCGTCATTCGCCGGTGTATCTCGGCGACTACGTCACGCTGGATACCGGTACCGGCGTGGTGCACAGCGCACCGGCCTACGGACTGGAAGACTTCGAATCGTGCAAGCGGCACGGCATGCACAACGACGAGATTCTCACGCCGGTGCAGGGCGACGGCCGTTTCAATGAAAACCTCCCGTTCTTCGGCGGCCTCAACGTCTGGAAGGCCAACGCCGCCATCATCGACAAGCTGCGCGAAGTCGGCAGCCTTTTTGCATCGAACAAGATCACCCACAGTTACATGCACTGTTGGCGCCACCGCACGCCGATCATCTACCGCGCCACCAGCCAATGGTTTGTCGGCATGGATCGCCAGCCGCACGAAGGACGCACACTGCGCGAGACGGCGCTGGCGGCGGTGGAGGCGACGCGGTTCTTCCCCGACTGGGGCCAGGCACGCCTGCATGCCATGATCGCCAACCGGCCGGACTGGTGCGTCTCGCGCCAGCGCAACTGGGGCGTGCCAATTCCTTTCTTCCTGCACAAGGAAACCGGCGAGCTGCATCCGCGCACGGCCGAGCTACTCGATACGGTGGCGCAGCGCGTCGAGAAGGAGGGCATCGACGCCTGGTTCAGACTGGATGCGGCCGAGCTGCTCGGCGAGGAAGCCGCGCAGTACGACAAGATGCGCGACACCCTCGACGTCTGGTTCGATTCCGGCACCACCCACCGGACGGTGCTGCGCGGCAGCCACCCGGACGGGAGCAAGTGGCCGGCAGACCTGTACCTCGAAGGCTCGGATCAGCATCGCGGCTGGTTCCATTCCTCGCTGCTCACCGCCTGTGCGCTGGATGGCCGCGCGCCCTACGACGGGCTGCTTACGCACGGCTTTGTGGTGGACGGCCACGGCCACAAGATGTCGAAGTCCAAGGGCAACGTCATCGCACCGCAGAAGGTGTCGGACACGCTGGGTGCCGAAGTGCTGCGCCTGTGGGTGGCGGCGACCGACTATTCGGGCGAGTTGTCGATCTCCGACGAAATCCTCAAGCGCGTGGTCGAGTCGTATCGCCGCATCCGCAATACGCTGCGCTTCCTGCTCGCGAACACCGCCGACTTCGATCCGGCGCGGCACATGCTGCCGGTCGCCGAATGGCTGGAGATCGATCGCTACGCGCTGGCATTGACGCGCAAGCTGCAGGACGAGGTGACGGAGAGTTACGGTCGCTACGAGTTCCACCGCGTCGTTCAGGCACTCCAGGGCTTCTGCTCCGAGGATCTCGGCGCCTTCTACCTGGATATCCTCAAGGATCGCCTGTACACCACGGCGGAGAACGCACCGCCGCGCCGCGCCGCGCAGAGCGCCTTGTGGCATGTCCTGCAGGCGCTGGTGCGCCTGATGGCGCCGGTGCTGTCCTTCACTGCCGAGGAGATATGGCAGATCCTGAGCAGGAGCCCCGATGACAGCGTGATGCTTGCCACCTGGCACGCGCTGCCGGCGCAGGAGCGGGAAGCGGCCCTCCTGGCGCGATGGCAGCAAATTCGCGAAGTGCGCGGTGAGGTGCAACGAGTGCTCGAAGAGCTGCGTGCGGCCGGCAAGATCGGCTCCTCGCTGCAGGCCGAGGTGGAAGTCCGCGCCGGCGAGGCGAGGCACGCGCTGCTTGCCTCGCTTGGCGACGACCTGCGCCTGGTGCTGATCTGTTCGAAAGCCACGCTGCTCAAAGTCACCGACGCCGGGGCAGGGATCACCGCGGTGCCCAGCCCGCATGCCAAATGCCCGCGTTGCTGGCACTGGCGCGAGGATGTTGGCGGGAACCCGCAGCACCCCGAACTGTGCGGGCGCTGCGATGCCAATCTGCATGGCGGAGGCGAGCCGCGCAGGCATGCATGACGGTTAGCACCATGCACAGGTTTTCCTCGTGGCTGGCCTTGTCCGGCCTGATCATCGTGCTCGACCAGCTGAGCAAGTACTGGATACTGGCCGCGCTGCGCCCCGGCCAGAGCATCGAACTGGGCGCGTTCTTCAATCTGGTGTTGGTATACAACGCGGGTGCCGCGTTCAGCTTTCTTTCGGACGCGGGCGGCTGGCAACGCTGGTTCTTCGTTGCCTTGGCACTTGGCATCTCCATCTGGCTGGTGCTGCTGGTCCGCCGCCATGCGCCGGAGCGCTTGCTGCCGCTGGCAGCCGCCATGGTCCTCGGCGGTGCGTTGGGCAACGTCATCGACCGCATCCGCTATGGCGCGGTGGTGGATTTCCTCGACGTACACGCAGGGGGCTGGCACTGGCCGGCTTTCAATATCGCCGATTCAGCGATATCCATCGGCGTGGCATTGCTCATCTGGCAACAGCTGTTTTTCGCGCACGAGGAAGGGAAATGAACGCGGTCGTCCAGGCGGACAGCCTGCTCACCCTGCACTACCGCCTCGCCCTGGCGGACGACAATGAACTGGTCAGCACCTTCGGCGCCCGACCGGCGACGCTGCAGTTGGGCAGTGGCGAGCTGGCACCGGCGCTGGAGCGCTGCCTGGTCGACCTGCCGGTTGGCGAGCGTACGGTCTTCCTGCTCGAACCGGAACAGGCTTTCGGTCCGCACAATCCGGATCTGATGCAGCGCATTGCCCGCGGCGAGCTGCCCGATCCGGCGGAACTCCGGGAAATGGCGCTCATCGAATTCAAGGCGCCGAACGGCGCGAGCTATACCGGGCTGGTGCGCGAACTGACGGCGGACAGCGCGTTGATCGATTTCAATCATCCGCTCGCCGGCAAGGCCATCCGCTTCGAGGTCGAAGTGATCGGGATACTGTAGGGCCTGCCATTCCCGCGCGAACGGGAATCCACCCTGCACCACGACTGGATGCCCACCTGCGCGGGCATGACGGAGAACCTCAACATGGACATTCTGCTCGCCAACCCACGCGGATTCTGTGCCGGCGTCGAACGCGCCATCGAAATCGTCGAACGCGCGCTGGCGCGTTACGGCGCGCCGATCTACGTCCGCCATGAGGTCGTGCACAACCGCTTCGTTGTCGACGACCTGCGCGCCAAAGGCGCCGTATTCGTGGAGGAACTGAACGAAGTACCGGATGGCGCCACGGTGATCTTCAGCGCCCATGGCGTATCGCAAGCGGTGCGCCGGGAGGCCGAGCGGCGCGGCCTGCGCGTCTTCGACGCCACCTGCCCGCTGGTGACCAAGGTGCATGTCGAAGTCGGGCGCATGCGCGATGCCGGCCGCGAGGTGATCATGATCGGCCATCGCGGGCATCCCGAGGTCGAAGGCACAATGGGCCAGACGGCGGGCGGCATGCACCTGGTCGAGAGCGTCGAGGATGTGTCGGGCCTGGCGGTGAAGGATGAGGGCCGGCTGGCCTACGTGACGCAGACGACGCTTTCGGTCGATGATGCGGCCGCCATCGTGACGGCCCTGCGGGATCGTTTTCCGGCCATCGTCGGGCCGAAGAAGGACGACATCTGCTATGCCACGCAAAACCGTCAGGATGCCGTGAAGGCGATGGCGGAACAGTGCGATCTGCTCATCGTTGTCGGTTCACCCAACAGCTCCAACTCCAACCGCTTGCGCGAGGTGGCGCGCAACCGCGGCGTCGAGGCCTACCTGGTGGATGACGCCGCGCAGATCCGCAATGAATGGCTGGCCGGCAAGCAGCACATCGGCGTCACCGCCGGCGCCTCCGCGCCGGAAATCCTCGTCACCCGCGTGGTCGAGCGGCTGGACGCCCTCGGCGCGACTGGCGTGCGCCTGCTCGACGGCATCGAAGAGGGCGTTGTATTTCCGCTGCCGCGGGAACTGGCCGGGCCGGGGCGGTAGGCCGGCTGCACAAAAAACAACGCCCGCTGGTGCGGGCGTTGAGGGTCAAGCCGAGAAAACCTACCGCTCGGCTTCGCGGAACCAATACACCTTGTTCGCGCCGCCGATCGTGCCGATCTGCTTGTAAAGCAGGCGGCCGTCGGCGACGTGGACCACGTAGATCTTGTTGCCGCGCACGATCAGGTTTCCGGTCGGAATGTAACCGCGCACCGCCAGACCGGTGTATTGCCGTTTTTGTTGCGCTGTTCCTGTCGTGTAAGTACCGCTCACGACGCCGCCGTCCAGAGCGCTCATTCCATACAACACGCCTTTGCCCGGCGGAACGCAGGCGCTGATCGAATTGTTCGGACTATAGGTTGAGAAGCGCAGGACATTCCGGTAGACCGTCGGCGCGGAACTGAACTTTTCGCCGTTCTCGAAACTGAAATACCAGCCGGTCTTCGTGCTCCAGAGGGCGCCGCCCAGTGCCGCGGTGAACGCGACGTCATCGTCTGAGTTGGTAATGTCGACGAGGCTACCCGGGTAGGTGATCGTTGCATCGGCGGACGCAACCAGCCCGGTGCCGGTGTCCTTGATCATGAATACCTTGTCCGCACTTACGGGGTTTAGCGGATGCTCGCGGTCGCCGGTACCGATGTACACCGCATCGTAGCGCTGTCCTTTGAAGTTCTGTTTGACCACCACCGGCGGGAACAGGATCTTGCGATTTGGAGCCGTCGCCGGAAGCGAGAAGGGATCGGACAGCGCAGCGAATTTCTTCGCCGTCCAGGCTGCCGGGCTTGGGTTGTTGATGTCGAAACGCCAGACATTGGCGGCCATGTCGCCGACGTAGGCGCGGTCCAGGTAGTTCAGGCTGTCAAGGTCCGCGTTGAGAGCAGCGACGTCCGATGGGATGCTGAAATCCATGGTCGCGGTGTCGGCGTGAGTGAAGGACCGCAGCAGCGAGGAATCGTCGCCGCGAATCACATAGATCCCGCGCCCCATGGTGTCCGCAGCAGCAAGTGTCGCGTTGTCCTCGTTGGCATCGTAGCCGCCGCCCAAAACCAGGGCCGGCACTGTTGTATCGGCGATAGCGCGGGAGCGTCCGACTGCCGGCGTGGCCCAGGTGTAACCCATCTCGGAGAAATCGCTGGTGGTTGCGCAGGATACGCCGACGCAACGCTTGGTATCGCTGATCTTCCACATAAAGCGCGGATTGTTGATGTCCGTGACGTCAAGCGCGTAATAGGCGCGGCCGGCGCGCCGCAGGCCGAAGAACAGATGAACCTTCTCGCCCGGCGCATTGCCGAGAATGCCGTCGCCATTGGCGTCGAAGGTCCACACGGAGGGTGCGCCGTCCGCCAGGGTGAGGTGCTGGCCGGCCAGGTTCTTCCTGGCATCGTTGAGGCGCGGCAGGGCCTCCTCGATCAGGATGCTCCATTTCTCGGCACCGGTTTTGGCGTTCACCGCGTGCAGCAGTCCTTCATTCGATAGGTAGAACAGGTATTGCGAGGTGGCAAGCTGTCCAGTCGCGACTTCCGGATCAACCACCGGGGTGGCATCGTAGGTGACGATGGCGGGCCGCCCATGCAGGACGTCGTTGTGTGCCCAGCCGCGCCAGGCGGTGCAAGACGTCGCCGCACTGGCATCCGAGCAGTTCGGATCGGACGGGTCGCCGCCACGAACGTAGTTGATGATGGTGGCGCGTTCCGCGTCGCTCATGGCGGCGTTGCCGAGCCGGCGTTTCGTCAGCAGCGTCGTGTTCGTCTCGCTGACGATATTGCTCGCATCGAGCAGATTGGCGTTGGTCGACACCGATTCCGCTGGGGTACCCGGTTCGGTGATCAATGTATAGACCTTGCGCGTCGCCGGCGACCAGGTGCCGTCATCCTTCAACCGCTGGCCGCTGCCACCTATGTTGGGCTTCGACCCGTCCTGCATGTTGGTCGGGTTCCAGAAACTGACGGCAGCCGGATTGACAACCACAACTTGCTCGTTGGTGATCGGATCGATGTCGACTTGCTCAATGTTCTTGATGGTCGAACCCGAAAGCACCGTCTTGCCGATCAGGCAAAGGTCGATTGGTTCGTCGGGGGTGATCGTGCGTCCGCAAAGGGTTTCGCCTTCGCCGAAGCGGAACTGCTTGACGGTACCGTCCCAGGCCTGGCTGTAGGATGCCCCGAAGAACGCAAGATAGACCTGCTCGCCGCTCTCGCTGCGGTTGAGCGCCGAGAGCGGTACCGACGGCGACGAGACGTTCGGGTTCCATTCACGAATTGCGACGATTGCATTCTTGAGTGCATCTGACAGTGACGCGCTGTCTTTTGCAAGGTAATTGATGCCCCCCGAACGCGTTGCCGCCTGCTGCAGCACCGGCGGATTGGCGCCACCGAAACCTATGGTGTAGGTGATGACGGACTGGCGGCCGGTGATGTTGGCATTCATGTCCGCATTGGCCATGAAATAGGTGAGCTCGTCGAGCCAGATGTAGCCGCCGTCGTAGGCCGTCGTCGCGAGATCAACTGGGCCGTAGGGCGAGCCCGCGTCCTCGAATTGGTGCGAGGCGGTGTCGGCCTGTGTCTGGTCCAGCTGTGTATCCGGCGAAACCGTCCCGGCAGCGCCAGCGTAGGTCAATGCCTTGATCGCGGTATTCGCCGAGTAGTCATGCTCGGGGCCGCCATCGGTCATCAGGATGATGAAGTTTTTTTGGCACGCGGCCGGCTGGCCGGTATTCGGGTCGAGGCTGGTCGCCATGGGCGAGATGTAATTGCCGCTCGACCCGGTACAATCAGCGCCCGCACCCGGGGTGGGGAAGGCCGTCTTGTCACAACCTTCCGCAACCGCACCGCCGGCGTTGGCGGTGGTGGTCAGGCGGCCGAACACCGGCGTTTCTCCGCGGAAGTAAAGATAGGCCTCGTACATCGATTCCGTTAGCGGCGTACGCGAAGCCGCCTTCAATGAGTTGATTGTGGGAATCAGACCCGTTGCGCTATTAACGCCGCGGTTATTGAACTTTGCCCACTCGCTGGTGGAGCCGGGGAAGACATCGGTGGGGCTGCCCGAACAGGTCGGAACCGCAACCGTTACCCCGGTAACCGTCGTGCTGGCGGCCGAGCTAAGGACCAGGGTCGTGCCCATAATGCTGAGAATCGTGACGTTCAGATTGCTGCCGGCAGGGCCTGCACCGGGGACGGTGATGGCATTGCCGACGCCGAAGCCGGGATTCGCCGCGATCGTCAGGACGGCGCTGGCGGCGGTCATGTTGCCGGTGGTGGTCGGGCTGATCAGCAAGCAGTTCTTCGGCCCCATGGTGGTGACCTTGTAGGCGATGTTGCCGCCCTCGGCACTGTAGTCAGTCGCGGTCTTGTTGAATACCTCCAGGCCGAAGCGAACCCCGTTCGTCGTGGCGACCAGGTCCGTCAAGGCGTCCTTTGCTATCTGCAAGCGGGTCTTGCGGCCGATCGGTTTGCAGAAGGCGCCACCGGGGATGGTACCGCTGGTGATCAAAGTGGTGGCCGATGCGTCGGTAAAGCAGGCTTTCGCACCGAATTTCCAGTTGAGGTAGTTGACCGAATAGACGTTGATGTTCCGGCTCGAATCCGCCGGGATGGCGTGGCCGGCATTGTTGCTGTAGGAAGCGATGGTTCCCGACGCACTGACAGTCGCGTTCCAAGACTGTGCCAGGGTCCGCAGGCCGGACGACGCAGAGCGCATGACCTTGCTCGCCGACTCGTTTGCCTTGCAGTCATGCACCAGGTAGTTGGTCTGCGCGGCATTTCGGTACGCCTTGAAGTAGGCCGTTGTCCCGGCGGAGCCGCCGTAGGCACCGCTGTGGGTCTGGTTACTGCAGGCGGTGGTGCATGCCGTGCCGTAGCGTGTTGCGCAGGTCTGGTCGTTGTCCGTCCTGTCGTTGCAGCTGCCACCAACGTTGGTGTACGTGGTGCCGAGGATCACCTGGGACGGGGTGACGCCCGAGGTCGTGCAGTTGCCGGTCGCCGGGCCGGTCAGCACATTGCCGCCACCGATAATCGGCGAGGTGGTGTTCAGGTTGCCCTGGCAGGTGCCGCCATATTGGTACGTTCCCGGGGTGTTGCCGGCGGTATTGCCACAGGTCTGGTTGAAGGTGTTGGAAACCCCGTGGATGGTGTACGGCCCGACGCCGCCGGTAACCGCACAAATGCTCGGCACGGTCGAGGTGCAGGAACCGCCGTACTTGTAGCCGCCCGGCGCGCGCGAGTTGCTGCAGTTGGTGGTCGAAGCCGAGGCAAGGGCGGAACTGGCAAATGGACCGATGGATGCCGTGTTGCCGCTACAGGTGTCGGTGAAACCACCTTCCGAGCAGGTGCCGCCGGAGGCGAAATAGCCGACGCCTTCGACGTAGCTGATGCTGCGGCCGCTCCAGGCACAGGTGCCCACGGTCAGTGTGGTCTGCCCGCTCCAGGCGCAAGTCGGCACTGTGACAGACGAACGGCCGGTCCATGCGCAGGTGCGGTAGTCCAGGTTGTAGAAGGTGTTGCTGGTGGTCGATGCGCAGGCGGGAGTGAGCGCCAATTCGGTCGGGCAGTTCGGATCTCCGACCGGGGTACAGCTGGTGGTTCCGGTTGCCCCGCAGACGCCGTTGCGATAGCGCGTCGTCCCCCTCGCGTCGACTTCCGTCAGGGGCGGCGTGGTCCAGGCGCAATTGCGCGTGGCGGTCACGGTAGTGGAACTCGTGCCGCCTATGGTTACCGGGCCGACACAGCGATTGGAAAGCGACGGGCCGGTGTTGACGATGCAGCTGGCTGCCGTGTCGTCGTAGTAGGCGGGTACGCCGGTCACGCTGCCGAAGGCGGCAGCGCCATCACGGTTGCCTTTCCAGGCGATGAATTTCTGGTCGGTGATGTTTCCGGCGCCGCCGCTGGTATCGACGTCGGTCGTGGCCGGCAGGCCGTAGAAATCCATGATGCTGCGGAAATCGGCCAGGCTGGAATAGCCGTTGACCGTGCTTTGGAAAATGAAGCCGCCGAGGTCAGCCTTCACGTCGTCCCAACTGGCGCCGGCGGTGCCGGAGTTGTAACGCACCGGCAAGCCTTGGCTGCCGCGCGTGCCACTGCACGAGGAGGCGGTGCACGGGTAAGTGTCGCGATAGACGGGGTTGTTGGTCTGTGTGCCCGCCGCGGCTGACGGGGCGACCGTGGCGTCCAGGGTGCCCCTGGCATAGTTGTTCCCGCCAGCAGCGTTCGAGGTGCTCAGGCCCGGGTAGCCGGCAACATTGACCGTCGTCAGATTGACGTACGGTTCCCAGCGCGCCCACTGCTGGTTCTCGTACTTGCCAGCGTTCTGCGGCGTGGTGGAGGGCACGAACACCGTTGACGGCGTCAGATCTGTCAATGAGGTGCTGCACTGGTTGTAACTGCGATAATCGTTGGTATCGGTGAAACCGACGCCACCGCGAGTCGCCGAACCGCCAATGCCGTTGCCGATCTCCTGAATGTAGCCGCGGAAGCGGTTCCACGACTGGGACGTCAGGCGGAGATCGGTGTCTTCCGCGGCGGTCGAGGGCAGCCAATAAAGCCAGGACAGGTCGTCGTAGTTGCGCCAAATATAGCGCGGGCCGGGGTCCAGGGCCCTCTGCTCCTTGGCGTAAATGCGCGTGGCCTGCCACAAGTTCTGGCGATCCACCAAGGTGTTGCCGGACCAGAAGCCCCATTTGCTGAATGGACTGGCGGAAACGGCTGCAGTGGAAATCTTGGTGGCGTTCTCGGTCGTTGCCTCGCCGCCGCTGCCGGCGTTGGCGTCGACAATGCGGTTCAGGTCGTTCCACAGATACTCGACATGGGAGTCATAGACGTTCGGATCGTACGTCGTCCATGACTCGGGATAGTTCATGCTGTCCGATGTGTCGATGACCATCAGGATGTTGGGCTCGGAGGCGCCGCTCGATGCGGTCGAGGTGTAGATGACCCAGTCGCCCGTATTGGTGTTGGGCGGCACCTGTGCCCATGCCGGCAGGGTTGCCGCCGGATTGATCATGGCGGCCACCAGGGCCCAGGCCAGGCTGCGTTTCACGGTCGGATGTACGTTCATCATGTTTGCACCTCGTTCGAATCAGTAGCAGCTGCCGGGGGGCAGCGGGGACTTGATGCCCTGGTGTACCGTGCCGCGCCCGGAAAAGGTTCCGGACGCGACCGCTTGAATGTTCAGGTAGACGGCCTGCAGACCGCCGCCGATCTGGTTGCCGCTGCCGACGCCGGAATCGTCGGCACAGGCAATCTGCTGGGCGCTAAGCGTTGCGGTGCTGCCCTCGAGTATCTTTGTCATGGTCCGGTTTGGCGCCGTACCGGCGACCGTCGTCGCACCGTCCGCGGTGATGAAGCAGGAAAGCGAAGGTACGACCGTTGACAGGCAATCCTTGGAGAAACGGCCGTTGTTCTCGTTCAGGTACTTCGAGATCATCGATTCGGCGTTGGAGAAATTCAGTTCCGCCTGGTGGTTGACGCCGCCGATCTTCAATTCCAGCACCGCAGTCTTGAGCATGCCGAGCACCAGCAAGGTCATGACAACGAGGACGACGAGGGCGATGACGAGAATGGCGCCACCCTGCCGCCGCGCGTAAGGGTGCTTCAGCATGTTCCCACCAATCCGCGCCGCTGGGCGCAATTGCGCACCTGGACCGTCTGCGTGAAGACATGGCGCTTGAAGTTGCAGTCGATCCCCGGCGTGCAGGTAAAGGTCACGCCGCCGCCAAGGTCATAGGTCTTGTTCGAATCGTCAAAGCCCGGCGTGGTCGCGGTGGTGCGTACCAGCACGGCCAGACGGACGGCGGTAATGGAATCGCCCAAACCCGCCGGATTGCCTGTGAACCTGTCCGGGATGCCGTCCTGATTGGTATCCTGGCCGTAGAGCAGTGTCAGCCGCTCGACACCTTCGACCAAGGGCGTCAATTGCATTGTCGTGCCGACCAGTTCGTGCCGGACTAGCGTAGGGATCGAGCGGCCGCCGTCATCGGTCCCCGCCGGTGAGCATTCGGTGGCCGGTGCTGTCGGCCGGCTGCAGGGGCGCACGTAGTACACGTGCGCCTGATACTCGAATACCGGGCCTTCGCAGCCGGCGCAAACGATGCCGCCGCCCGGCGTGTAGGCGCGGTTCAGGCCGGCCGCCCGCAACGCGGCATAGTCGCTGCCCTTGAAGATGATGGTGTTCGGGTCTTGCGCCGGTGAGGACTGAACGTAAAGAGTGTTGGTGAAGTTCGTTTCCGCGGCGATGTCGTCGGTGAGGTTGTCATTGGCGTTGCGGTCCCAGACGCGATAGCCGGTGGCGCCGCGCATGGCGATGACCGGGCTGCCGGCCAGAAAATTGTTCGCCGCGATGCACGGGTAGGCTGCCGTTACGGTCGCGGGGGTCAGCGCATTGTCGACCGAGATGGGTAACTCCATGTTCAGCGCCGCCCCTGACGCCGTCACGACGGCGCCGCAGTCGCTGGTTATGGCAATCGCGTTGCGCATCGTCGTTTCGAGCGAGCCGACGCTGGAAGCCCAGCCATAAAACCCGGCCATGCGCACATCATCGAGCAGGTAGCGCAGCGTCAGCGCGCCGTTTTCCTGCAGCCGGGCGAAGTCATCCTGCACCTTGAAACTGCGCGAGGTATTCGCCAGCAGGGTGAGCAGGCCGGCGCTGAGGACCAGTCCGATCGCCAGGCCAATCATCATCTCGACCAGCGAGAGGCCCGATTGGGCGGCTTGCATCGCTTGCGCGCGGTAAGCGCGGAACGGGCGCCTGTGGCTCATGGCATGTGGGCTCATATCGGTTCGAACACGGTTACGTCAAGTGCAACCAGCCGCCGCGTTGCATCATTGATGGCGCCCGAAGTGTCAGTATACAGGCCGGTACCGCAGGTGGAAGCCGTTGGTATGACGGTCGCAACATCCCCCTGCCAGGTTACGCTGATGCGATAGGTGTTCGGCGGATTTGGTGCCGCGAGCGGACCTTCGATACATCCCCGCGCGCTGATCAGGCCACCGAGCCGCTGGGTGGCGGTGATGGTGTTTCGCTCCGTGACGCCCGCCAGCAGGCCCTCCCAGATTGCAGTGTCATACTGCACCAGTTGGGCGCGGCTGCACACTGCAAGAACGGCCCCGCAATCCGTAATGCCAAAGCCGATGGCGCTCCATTGCGCCAGACCCGGGCCACCGAGTGGCGTCGCAAGAGGCGCCTGATTGACGTAAGTGATGGGGATCGCGCCAGACATGATTTCGATGTTGCTGCCGCCTGCCACCTGCATGGCCTGGTTTGACTTCACCCGTTCGGCCATCTCGTTGGCAATGGCGATCGCCTGATGCCGCTGGTAGGCCTCGAACGCGGCCCGGTTGCCCTTGAGGATTAGTCCGGCCAGACCAAGCATGCCAAATACCAGGATGACCAGCGTCACCAGAACCTCGATCAGCGTGAAACCGCGGCTCGCGCGGTGGTTGCTCGTCACGGACATGCCACGCCTCCGTTTGTACCGCCGTTCTGCTCGATCGTGCTCATGCGACCGGATGCGCCGAAAAATATGCTCCGGATCTTGTCGTTGGTCGCGTCAGCGTCGCCGATGTCGTCACTGACCGTGATCTGGTCGAGGTCGGTCACCGGCGTGGCGCGGACGATGCGGCCGTCGGCGCGAAAAACGATGCGCTGGACGAAGTCGACGACATTCGTGCAAAGCCGCAAACGGTCACCGGGGATTCGCTGGGTGATCTTGAGAACTTCTTCCGCCGGAAGATCGCATTGACCGTTGGTCGGGTTGTTATCCACGCAGATGAGCCAGCCCTGATTCCAGTTTGCACCGGTTCGCTCGAGAATCACCTGGCGGGCATTACCCAGGGCATCGGCGCGCGCATAGGTGAGGTCGTGGTGGATGTCGGCAATGGCGGTGCGGACGCGTTGGTCGGCAATGAAGGTGGTAAACGAAGGCGCGGCGAATGCAAGGATGATGGCCGCGATGGCGAGGGTGATCATGAGTTCGATCAGGGTAAAGCCGCCACGCAAACACCGGCTCGATCCAAAAAGGGGGCAAGAACGATCGCGCATGGTCTTGACGTATCAGTTCTCGTCGAAGCGCAGGTCGGTTCCGGCCACATAGGTGCAGGTGTCAACCGCGCAGGCGGCGTCGGACTCGCGCCAGCGTTCGCCACGGCTGTTTATGAACAAGCGCCCGCTACCGGGCACGTTGTTGATCATGTCCTGCGTCATCCGCCGACCGGCAATGGGGGTCAGCGCAGCTTGAAAGGCGGGCCTGCCGCCTGCCCAGGCCAAGGCGCAGGTATTGCTCTCGCAAAGCGCGACCGTATAGAGCGTGGCCAGTTCCCCGAACAAAGGCAGGTTGAGGCTGTTGGCTCCTGTCAGCGCGTTCGAATATTGGCGCTGGTCGAGCAGGAATTGTTCCTGCCGCTGCGCGAGGTCGAGCAGGTAGCCCTGTCCATTGCCGCGATACCCCCGCATTATGTAGCGCTCGTACGACGGGTAGGCTATGGCGGCAAGCAGGCTGATGATCGCCACCACGATCATCAACTCGATCAAGGAAAAACCCGTGGCGCGCGAACCGGTCTTCATTCCATCCTCCTTCACGATTGGCATCCTAGTTTCGAGCGGGCAAGATTACCATCCTGCCCCGATAAGCGGCGCCATTTGCGGTTTCAGCGGTTTTCGCCGCCGGCGCCGGCCGGAGCGGGGGTCGATTTGCCCGGCCTTCGGCGCTCGTTTATAATCAGCGCCCCGTGCTGTTGTAGCTCAGTTGGTAGAGCAACTGATTCGTAATCAGTAGGTCGGAGGTTCGACTCCTCTCAACAGCACCATTCCTTCTTTTCGGTCGGACAAACTGTCCGACTTCGCGTTTTTTCCGGGTGGGGTCGTCGATGCGGATCAAGGACAGCGTATTTCTCGTCACCGGCGGTGCGTCGGGTCTCGGCGCCGGCACGGCGCGCGCGCTGGCGGCGCAGGGTGGCAAGGTGGCGATAGCGGACCTCAATCGTGCGGCGGGTGAGGCCCTGGCGGCGGAACTCGGTGCGAACGCGTTCTTCGCCGCGTGCGATGTCGCCGCCGAGGCATCGGTGCGCGCCGTGGTCGATGCCGTGGTCGCGCGCTTTGGCGGCTTGAACGGTTTGGTGAACTGCGCCGGCATCGCCATCGGCGAGAAGACGCTGGGCAAGGAAGGTCCGCACGCGCTGGCGAGCTTTTCCCGTGTCATCAACGTCAACCTGGTCGGCACCTTCAATGTGATCCGCCTGGCGGCCGAGGCGATGAGCCGTGGCCAGCCGAACGCGGCCGGCGAGCGCGGCGTCATCGTCAATACGGCATCGGTGGCGGCCTACGACGGCCAGATCGGCCAGGCGGCCTACGCCGCATCCAAGGGGGGCGTGGTCGGCATGACTCTGCCGATCGCGCGCGACCTGTCGCGCCTGGGCATTCGCGTCATGACCATCGCACCGGGCATATTCGAGACGCCGATGCTGCTCGGCATGCCGCAGGAGGTGCAGGATGCGCTGGGCAAGATGGTTCCCTTCCCGTCGCGCCTCGGCAAGCCGGCCGAATATGCGGCCCTGGCACTTCACATCATCCAGAACGAGATGCTCAACGGCGAGGTGATCCGCCTCGATGGTGCGATCCGCATGCAGCCGAAGTAGGTCTGCCTGCGGGCCGACGCGAATGCCCACCTCGGGCTGAACCGAGCTGATAGCGGCCTCTCGCGACGATGACTGACGCCTGCTACCACTGCGGCCTGCCCGTCCCGCAGGGACTGACTTTTTCAGTCGCCATTGCCGGCGCGCCGCGCCAGATGTGCTGCGCCGGCTGCCAGGCGGTGGCGCAGGCCATCATCGACAACGGCCTGGACGACTATTACCGGCACCGCGATGCGTTGCCGGAAAGCCCGCGAGAGGCGCTGCCCGCCGTGCTGGGGGAGCTGACGCTTTACGACCATCCCGATGTGCAGAAGGGCTTCGTGCGGCCGCTCTCGGAGCAAGAACGGGAGGCTTCCCTCATCCTCGAGGGCATCACTTGTGCCGCCTGTGTCTGGCTCAATGAACAGCACCTGACGCGCCAGACCGGCGTCATTGCGGTGGAGATCAACTACGCCACGCGCCGTGCCCGCGTGCGCTGGGACGAACGGCGCATCAGGCTCTCCGGCATTCTCGCCGCGGTGGCCGCGATCGGCTACCAGGCTCATCCCTACGATGCCGCCCGTTCAGAGGAGATCGCCAAGCGCGAACGCCGCGACGCGCTGTGGCGTCTCTTCGTCGCAGGCTTCGGCATGATGCAGGTGATGATGTACGCGGTACCGGTGTACATGGCGGACGAAGGCACCATGAGCAGCGACATCGAAAGCCTCATGCGCTGGGCCAGCCTGGTGCTGACGCTGCCGGTCGTGCTGTATTCATCGGCCCCATTTTTCCGCAATGCCTGGCGGGACCTTCGGCTGAAGCGCGTCGGCATGGACGTGCCGGTGGCGCTGGGCGTCGGCGCCGCCTTTGCCGCCAGCCTGTGGGCGACGCTCGTCGGTGCGGGGGAAGTGTATTTCGACTCCGTCACGATGTTCATCTTCCTGCTGCTCGGCGGACGCTACCTGGAGATGCTGGCGCGTCACCGGTCCGTGCGCGCGATCGAGCGCGTCGGCCGCGCCCTGCCGGCGTTTGCCGAGCGGCTGGCGGCGTTCCCAGCCTTGGAGACGGAGCGGGTTGTCGTTTCCGCGCTGCAGCCGAGCGACAAGGTGCTGGTTGCACCGGGCCAGACGATCCCCGCCGACGGCACCGTTTTGCAGGGCGACAGCGAAGTCGATGAATCCCTGCTTACCGGCGAGAGCCGTCCCATCGCCAAAATGACGGGCAGCGAATTGACTGGCGGCACGGTGAACATCCGCAGTCCGCTGGTGCAAGTGGTGGAGAGAGTGGGCGATGCGACGCGGCTTGCCTCGATCGTGCGCTTGATGGAGCGGGCCATCATCGAGAAACCGCATGTGGTTCAACTGGCGGACCGGATGGCGTCCTGGTTCGTTGCGGCCTTGCTGCTGTTGGCGCTGGCGACCGGCATTGTCTGGAGTCAGATCGACGCCTCGCGCGCATTGTGGGTCTTCGTCTCGGTGCTGGTGGTGAGCTGTCCCTGCGCGCTTTCCCTCGCCACACCGGCGGCGCTGGCGGTGGCCACCGGCGCCTTCTCGCGGCTGGGTCTGCTCGTTTCGCGCGGCCACGCCATCGAAACGCTGGCGCGCGCCGACCATTTCGTGTTCGACAAGACCGGCACGCTGACCTGGGGCAGGCTGCGCCTGCGGGAGACTCTTCCGCTCGCCGGCATGACGGCGGAGGAGGCGATATGTTTGGCGGCCGCGTTGGAACAGGGGTCTGAACATGCCATTGGCGCGGGGCTGTGTCAGGCGCGCCCTGCCGGCGGGCCGCTGCCGGTGATTCAGTCATTGCAAAGCCTCACGGGACAGGGTGTCGAGGGTACGCTCGTTGGCCGCAGGCTGCGACTCGGCCGCGCCGAGTTCGCCGGCGCCTTGCACTGCAGGCCGTTGCCTACCGAAGCGCAGGCCATGTTTGCCTCGGGCGACACCTGTGTAGCGCTCGCCGACGACAGGGACTGGCTGGCCGTCTTCCGCCTGGGTGATGAACTGCGAGACGAAGCGGGCGGGTTGGTCCGGCGCTTGAACGACCTCGGCTGCCATATCACGCTGCTTTCCGGCGATTCCGCCGAAGCGGTGGGGCAGGTGGCGGCGGCCTTGACTATCCGCGATGCCCACGGCGGCATGACGCCGCAGGGCAAACATGACTTCATTGCCGTCCTGCAGGCGCAGGGTGCCGTGGTGGCGATGGTGGGTGACGGCGTGAACGATGCGCCGGTGCTGGCCCAGGCCCAGGTGTCGGTGGCCATGGGCGGCGGGACGGAACTGGCGCGCAATCAGGCCGACATTGTCCTGTTGGGCGAGAATCTCGGCAGGCTGGCCGAGGCGGTATCTCTGGCGCGCCGTACCCGGCGCATCGTGCGGCAGAACCTCGGCTGGGCCTTCGCCTACAATCTGTCCGCGATACCGCTGGCGATGCTGGGCTGGATCACGCCCTGGATGGCGGGCATCGGTATGTCGGCCAGTTCCCTCCTGGTGGTGGCCAATGCGCTGAGGCTCCAGCGCGAGGGGAAGAGTTAATGGAAATTCTCTACCTGTTGATTCCGCTTTCCGTCGTGCTGGTCTTCCTGATTGGCGCGGTCTTCTGGTGGTCGGTGAAAAGCGGCCAGTTCGACGACCTGGAAGGGCCTGGCTATCGCGTGCTCATGGATGATGACCGCCCGGACCGGGGATCCGGTATCCGCGTGGATGCCGGCCTGAAAGAGAACCCCGCCGGATCACCGGAAAAGCAGACCGAATGGCAAATAGATGCCCAGAAATAACCACAATTTGATCCAGGTCAATTCCTTCAGGAGGGCGGTTATCGATACTTCGCCCAAGGTTTTGGGCTTGGCAACGAGCCCGGAGTCTTGTCTCTCTGTTGGGGTTGGGGTGCGCTTTGCGCACCCTTTTTTTTCGACCGCGGGGTGACGGTGCGGACCCTTCGTGCCGCACAAGTCCTGGCCATTTCGACATAATCGAGCGCCATCGGCGCCTTCAAGGCAGGCAGCTTCAGGCAGTTGCCGCCGACGCTGACGCTGCAGTACCACTTCCTCCCGGACGGCCAGTTCCGTCCCTATGTCGGCGCTGGGATAAACTACACGCGCCTCACCGACGACAACCCGAACGTCCCGGGCGTCACAAGCCTGCACCTTGAGAACGATTCATGGGGGGCGCGCTGCAGGCGGGATTCGACGTGAAGCTCGGCAGCGTGTTTTTTCTGAATCTCGACATCAAAAAGTCTCCTGACTAGCTACAAACCTCAGCTTCGTCATTCCCGGCAACCCCCGCGAAAGCGGGGGGCGACCCGGAATCCAGAACGGCCGTGGGAAATCCCCTGGATTCCGGGTTCCGCCCCCGGATCAAGTCCGGGGCAAGCTCTGGCGGGCGGCCCCGGAATGACGGTGCCGGTGGGAACTTCGATCGTCTGCTGAACATTGTGGCTAATCAGGAAAAGTCTTCATCCGCAGCGATGTGACGGCTCCCGGGTTGGGCAAGATCAGCTACGTCAAGGTTGATCCCCTTGCCATCGGCGTGGGACTGGGTTGGCGCTTCCAGAGGTGATAGCAATGCAGGAGACGCAAATATCAAAGAAGGTATTGGTCGGTACTTTTGACATGAATCAATTAGGAAACGATTATTTACAGGTATCCTTGCCGCGCATAGGGGTATCCTGCCCGATCCCGTTTTCGTACTTCCCTAAGTGAGGCTCCAGGTTATGGACAACCAAACGACGTACAACTACAAGGTGGTGCGCCAGTTCGCCCTGATGACGGTGATCTGGGGCATTATCGGCATGCTGGTGGGCGTGATCATCGCTGCCCAGCTGGTGTGGCCCGAACTCAACCTGCATGAGTTCCTCGGCTACGGCCGCTTGCGGCCGCTGCATACCAATGCAGTGATTTTCGCCTTCGGCGGCTGCGCCCTGTTTGCCACCAGCTATTACGTCGTGCAGCGCACCTGCCATACACCGCTGTTCTCGCCGGGGCTGGCCGCCTTCACTTTCTGGGGCTGGCAACTGGTGATCGTGCTGGCGGCCGTGACACTGCCGCTGGGGATCACCACCAGCAAGGAATATGCCGAGCTCGAGTGGCCGATCGACATCCTCATCACGCTGGTGTGGGTGGCCTACGCCGTGGTCTTCTTTGGCACCATCATGAAGCGCAAGGTGCCGCACATCTACGTCGCCAACTGGTTCTATGGCGGCTTCATCCTCACGGTGGCCCTGCTGCACCTGGTCAACAGTTGCGAGATCCCGGTGACCTTGACCAAGTCCTACTCCTGCTATGCGGGCGTGCAGGATGCCATGGTGCAGTGGTGGTACGGCCACAACGCGGTGGGATTCTTCCTCACCGCAGGCTTCCTCGGCATGATGTACTACTTCGTGCCCAAGCAGGCCGGGCGCCCGGTGTATTCCTACCGACTCTCGGTGGTGCACTTCTGGGCGCTGATCTTCACCTACATGTGGGCCGGCCCGCACCACCTGCACTACACCGCGCTGCCCGACTGGACGCAGTCGGTCGGCATGGTCTTCTCGCTGATCCTGCTGGCGCCCTCCTGGGGCGGCATGATCAACGGCATCATGACCATGTCCGGCGCCTGGCACAAGCTGCGCGACGATCCGATCCTCAAGTTCCTCATCACCAGCCTGTCCTTCTATGGCATGAGCACCTTCGAGGGGCCGATGATGTCGATCAAGACGGTGAACGCCCTGTCGCACTACACCGACTGGACGGTCGGCCACGTGCACAGCGGCGCGCTCGGCTGGGTGGCCTTCATCTCGATCGGTTCGATCTACTACCTGATCCCGCGCCTCTTCGGCAAGGAACAGATGTACAGCATCCGGCTGATGACGGTGCATTTCTGGATCGCCACCATCGGCGTCGTGCTTTATATCGCCGCCATGTGGATCGCCGGCGTGATGCAGGGCCTCATGTGGCGTGCCACCAACCCGGACGGCACGCTCACCTACGCCTTCGTCGAGAGCGTCAAGTCCACCTATCCGTTCTGGACCATTCGCTTTCTGGGTGGCCTGATGTTCCTCACGGGCATGCTGCTGATGGCCTGGAACGTCTGGAAGACCATCGCCGGAGCCAAGGCCTACGATGCGCCGGTGCTGGCGCCGGCCGGGCACCACGCCTGAGATCGGGGAGAAACCACAATGAAACTCACGCATGACATCATCGAACGCAACATCGGCTGGATGATCGGCCTGACCATTCTCGTCGTCAGCTTCGGCGGCCTGGTCGAGATCGTACCGCTGTTCTTCCAGAAATCCACCACCCAGCCGGTGGCGGGCCTGAAACCCTACGATCCGGTGCAGCTCACCGGGCGCGACATCTACATCCGCGAGGGCTGCTACAACTGCCACTCGCAGATGATCCGCCCCTTCCGCGCCGAGACCGAGCGCTACGGCCACTACTCGGTGGCCGGCGAGTTCGTCTACGACCACCCGTTCCAGTGGGGCAGCAAGCGCACCGGCCCGGACCTGCATCGCGTCGGCGGGCGCTACTCCGACGAATGGCATCGCGCCCACCTGATCAATCCGCGCGACGTGGTGCCCGAGTCGAACATGCCGGCCTACGCCTTTCTCGACCGTCCCGCTCCGACAGGCGACATCGAGGCCAAGATGCGTGCGCTGCGCATGGTCGGCGTGCCTTATGCGGACGAGGAGATCGCCGGAGCGAAGAAGCAGCTCGATGGCAAGACCGAGATGGACGCCCTCATCGCCTACCTGCAGGGCCTGGGCACGGCCTTGAAGCAGAGGTGAGCCATGGACATCATCAACGACCTGCGTTCGATCATGACCGTGCTGGCGTTCGCCGCTTTCATCGGCATCGTGTTCTGGGCCTATAGCGGGCGGCGCAGCGCGGCTTTCGAGGAAGCCGCCAACCTGCCCTTTACGGAAGATGAACTGCCGGGTGAAGCCCGCCAGCGCAAGGAAGGGAAAGCATCATGAGCGATTTCGTCAACGGATTCTGGAGCGCCTATGTGGCGCTCATCACCTTGGTCAGCGTCGTCGGTTGCGGCGTGTTCCTCTGGGTGCAGGGCAAGGCCAGGGCGACCGCCGCTTCAACGGGCGAAGTGAAGACCATGGGCCACGTCTGGGACGGGGATCTGGAGGAGTACAACAACCCGTTGCCGCGCTGGTGGAGCTGGCTGTTCTACATCACCGTCGTGTTCGCGCTGGGCTATCTTGCGGTCTATCCGGGCCTGGGCACCTACGAGGGTGCCTTCAAGTGGAGTTCCCGCGGACAGTACGATGCCGAGATGACCCAGGCCGAGGCGCAGTATGCGCCGATCTTCGCCAGGTTCCAGAGTCAGGATGTCAAGGCGGTGGCCGCCGACCCGGAGGCGAAGAAGATGGGTGAGCGCCTCTTTCTCACCTATTGCGCGCAGTGCCACGGCTCGGATGCGCGCGGCGCCAGGGGCTTCCCCAACCTGACGGACAAGGACTGGCTGTGGGGCGGCGAGCCCGAGCAGATCAAGACCTCGATCCTGGAGGGCCGCCAGGGCGTCATGCCGCCGCATGCCCAACTGGGTGCCGAGACGGTGAAGGACCTGGCCCACTATGTGCGTTCGCTCTCGCCCGACAAGCTGGCCCACGACAGCGCGCGTGCCACGCGTGGCAAGGAAGCCTTCACGACGGCCGGCTGCATCGGCTGCCACGGCCCCGACGCGAAGGGCATGGCTGCGGTGGGCGCACCCAACCTGACCGACTCGATCTGGCTCTACGGCGCCTCGGAGGCCACCCTCATCGAGACCATCGGCAAGGGCCGCTCCAACAAAATGCCAGCCCACAAGGAGTTCCTCGGCGAAGCCAAGTCTCACCTGCTTGCCGCTTACGTCTTCGGCCTCTCGCAGGGCGAGACCGGGAAGAAGTAAAGCTGTCACACTAACGATCCCGGGGGCACTGCTCCCCGGGACATTCCTTTTCCCCAACAGCGAACGACACCATGGCGCAGCCTGCCCCCACGCCGGAACCGACCGGCGCAAAGGTCATTCCGATCCAGGAAGCGTCTCTGTACGAGTCGCACAAGAAGATCTATGCGCGCAGCGTCACTGGCGTGTTCGCCACCTGGCGCTGGGCGTTGGTATGGATCACGCAGATCCTCTACTACGGTTTGTGCTGGCTGGAATGGAACGGCCGCCAGGCCGTGCTGTTCGACCTGGTCGAGCGCAAGTTCTACATCTTCGGCCTGGTGTTCTGGCCGCAGGACGTGTTCTACCTCGCCGTTCTGCTCATCCTCTCCGCACTGGCACTGTTCCTGTTCACCGCCGTCGCCGGGCGTCTGTTCTGCGGCTATGCCTGCCCGCAGACGGTCTACACCGAAATCTTCATGTGGGTCGAGAAGCTCATCGAGGGTGATCGTGCCGCGCGCATGAAATTCGACGCCGCACCGATAAGCGCCGGCAAGCTCGGTCGGAAGGCGGCCAAGCACGCTGCCTGGGCGGCGATCGCCCTGTGGACCGGCTTCACCTTCGTCGGCTACTTCACGCCGATCAAGACCCTGGCGGGTTCCGTGATGAGCTGGCAACTCGGGTCCTGGGAGACGTTCTGGATATTCTTCTACGGCTTCGCCACCTGGGGCAACGCAGGTTTCATGCGCGAGCAGGTGTGCAAGTACATGTGCCCCTACGCCCGCTTCCAGGGCGTCATGTTCGATCCCGACACTCTGATCGTCACCTACGATGCCGAGCGCGGCGAGCCGCGCGGCGCGCGCTCGAAAAAGGCCGACCACAAGGCTGCCGGCAAGGGCGACTGCGTCGATTGCGGCATCTGCGTACAAGTGTGTCCCACCGGCATCGACATCCGCGACGGCCTGCAATACGAGTGCATCGGCTGCTCGGCCTGCATCGACGCCTGCGATCAGGTGATGGACAAGATGAGCTACCCGCGCGGCCTGATCCGCTATTCCACCGAGCATGCGCTCGCCGAACACTGGGGCCGCAAGCAGATCGTCAAGCATATCCTGCGGCCGCGCACGCTGCTGTATGGTGCCATCCTCGCCGCCATCGTCATCGCCGCTGCGACGGGACTGACTTTGCGCCAGCCGCTCAAGGTGGATGTCATTCGCGACCGCGCCACGCTGACCCGCGAGGTCGAGGGCGGCCTGATCGAGAACGTCTACCGCCTGCAGATCATGAACCTGGCCGAAGAACCGCGTCGCTTCGCGCTGGCCGTGACCGGCCTCAAGGGCATCCAGATCGCCACCGACCCGATCGTCGAAATTCCGCCTGCCGCCACCCAGGCCGTTTCGGTGCGCGTCCGTGTGGAGCCGGACGCCGGACGGCGCGGCTCCAACCCAGTTCACTTCGAAGTGCGCGCTCTCAACCACGATGAGGTCTTCGTGCGCGAGAAGGCGAGCTTCCTGCTGCCATGAACGCAGCCGCGAAAGACAAGTGCCCCTGGTATTCCCACCCCTGGCCGTGGATCCTCATGGCCGGGCCGGCGGTCGTCGTCGTCGCCGGTATCGTTACCGCCTGGATCGCCGTGAGCACCAGCGACGGCCTGGTGGCGGAAGATTATTACAAGCAGGGACTGGCAGTGAACCAGCGTTTTGCCCGGGAGGAGCGTGCGGCGGCGCTGCGCTTCGAGGCGTTCCTGCGGGTGAACGCCGAGCAGGCCGAACTGCGGCTGGTATCGCACGGCGGGGCGGCGCTGCCGGCCAGGTTGCGCCTCACCCTTGCGCATCCAACGCGGGGCGGCGAAGACCAGACCCTGGTGCTGTCCGGCGAGCGGGGTACTTACGTCGCACCGCTGGCGGCGCCTCGTCCCGGGCGCTGGCGTGTCGTGGTTGAGGATGAAGCGGCGACCTGGCGCCTTTCCGGCAACCTGCAACTTCCCGCCGAGCCGCAAACGACCCTAACCGCCGCAGCCCGGCGATGAACGCAATCTTGCGGAGGAAGACATGAATCCCCTGATCGGCATCCTGTGGCCATCGTTCGTCGTTGCCGGCGTGGCGGAGGCGGTCTTCTTCACCCTCATCGATCCGCAGGAACTCTACCTGTTCGGCGAGGCAGTGCACTTGACGCCGCTGACGACCTACTCGATCGGCTTCTTTGCCTTCTGGGCGCTTTGCATCGCATCCAGCGCCTTTTCCTGGTATCTCCAGCGTACCGCACGGGAAAGCGAACGCAACCGCTGATTGCCGGCAGGCGGCCCGCCGCGCCGCGCCGGACTGTGGAAAATTTCACGTTCGCGCACAGTCTTTTCGGGCAAAATGTATTACTTTAGTAATATGCCGATCCCCTTCGGATCGGTGCGGGCGGTTGTTCCATGGAAAAATGCGATGTCCTCGTGATCGGTCTCGGACCGGCCGGTGCGGCTGCGGCGACTGCCGCGGCCAAGGCCGGCGTGCGCGTGCTTGCCGCCGAGCGTCGGCACGCCGGGCGTCCGCCGCCCGGCGCGGACGAAAACGCCTGTCCCGAGTTCGTCCCGATTCCCCTTGGCCTGCACGCGCGCGCCACCCATATCGTCATCCAGAGCATCGTTGGTACCCGCCGCCGCGTGCACGGGGGCAGTCCGAGCGAAAGTCTGTTGCCCGGCAGCGTGGTGAATCGCGACGCCTTCGACCAGGCACTGGTGGAGTTCTCGCGTGCCGCCGGCGCGCAATTGCGGCATGATAGTCCGCTGTCGGCCCTCGACGCGGACGAAAGCACGGCGGTCCTCGGCTACAACGGTTCGGCGCGCCGCGTGCACTACAGCGCACTGGTTGCCGCCGACGGCCATGCTTCCTCGGTGGCGCGCCTCCTCGGCCTGCCCAGTCTGAAGAACATGTTCACGCGCCGTTATCGCGTGGCGCTGCACGCGCCGCAGGATACGGTCGACGTGTGGGTGTCGCCCAAGTATCCCGGCGGCTACGGCTGGCTGGTTCCCGCCGGGCGGGAGGCCGTCATCGGCACTGGCATGGAAGAGCAATTCGCCGGCGAGGCGCTTGACGCGTTGCATCGGCAGCTTGCGGGCGCGGGCCTGGTCGGGCACGAAATTCGTGGCCGGTCGGCCGGTGCGGTATCGGTCGGCGGACCGCGCGAGCGGCTCACCTTGGGCAATATCCTGTTCGTCGGCGATGCCGGCGGCCTGGCGCATCCGCTCACCGGCGCCGGGATTCATCCGGCGGTGGTCTCGGGCGAAGCGGCCGGGCGCGCGGCGGCCGAGTGGGCCGCCGGCAACCTTGGCGCCATTCCTGCCTATGAGGCGCAGATGCTCGGCGAGTTCGGCGAAACGCTGGAACGCGCACTGAAGCAGCGCGAGCCGCTCGACCTGCACTGGGGCGCCGAATTCGGTACGCCCGGCCTGGAAGCCAGCGGCTGGAGCCTCGTGCGCGGCGCCTTCGAAACCTAGCGGTTCAGGCGGCCGCGCCTGACGGACCGACGCCGATCGGCGGCGGCGCCAGATTGACGATGCGCGAGAAGAGTGAGCGGAATTCGTGGTCGGGTTCGGCGCCGAAGCGCGGGTCGCCGTTGGTGCCGAAGGCCTGCGCAATCTCGACCCAGTCCTCCGCCAGAAGGTGGCGCTTGGCAATCGGAATCACGACATTTTCTTCGAGCGCCATGTGCACGGCGATCTCGTCGGCGAAGGTTTCCGCCGCCGCCATGAAGGCCTCGCGGCCGCCGGGCGCGCCGGCTTCGTAGCGCCCCAGCGCCATTTCCAGCGCCCTGACGTGTTCCGCGCCGGCGCGGTGCTGCCGTTCAAGTTCAAGGATTGCCTTGTCGGCTTCCCGAGTGCGCATCTTCAGGCGGCGGAAGAGGTAGGCCTCCTCCTTCGGGTGATGCAGCTTCTGCGGAAAGGTGTCGATGTAGTAGAGCATCGCCCACAGCAGCTTGCTGTCCGGTTCGAGGTCCTTTTCGCGCATTTCGCGGACCAGAAAACGCAATCCGTGCGTGACGGCGGCGAGCGAGCGGTGCTCGTCGAGGATGATGGTGAGGGCATTGTTGAGCATGGCGGTCGTCGTTTCAGCGGTAAACCAGCACCGGGATCTTCGAGTGGGTCAGCACTTTCTGCGTTTCTGAGCCGAGCAGCAGTCCGGAGAGGCCGCGCCGGCCGTGCGAGGCCATGAAGATCAGGTCGCAGCCGCTGGCCGCGGCAGCATCGATGATGGCCTGGTACGGTGCGTCGCTGGTGGCGGAGGTGGCCGCGGCCGGCACGCCGGCGGCGCCTGCGAGCGCCTGCGCCGCGGCGAGGATCTCCTGCGCCTGCTTCTCCGCCATGTCGGCAAATTTCTCCGGCGTCGTCGGGTCGATCAGCGCGCCTTCGCCGTAGAAGGCGACGGGGTAGTCGGGCCTGGCGTAGAAGAATGTCAGGCGCGCGCCGGTCTCGCGGGCGAAATCGACTGCCTTCTTCACCGTGTCGGAAGACAGGGCCGAGCCGTCGGTCGGAACGAACAGGTGCTTGAACATGGCAATCCTCCAGGCGATGGAATCATTATAGAAAGCACAACCCAATAGCGATTGATGCAGATCAAGCATGATACCGCGATCGCATGGCCACAATGCGCCATGCGTATCACATTTCTCGGCGCGGCGGGCGAGGTGACGGGTTCCTGTTTCCTGATCGAGACGGCGGCGGTGCGCTTTCTCGTTGACTGCGGCATGTTTCAGGGCGGCCGCGACGCGTGGCGGAAAAACCTGGCGTCACTGGCGGTAGATCTGCGGCGGATCGATTTCATCGTGCTGACGCATGCGCACCTCGACCACGCCGGGCTGTTGCCGCGCGCCGCGGCACTCGGTTTCCGCGGCCCGGTGTATGCGACGGCGGCGACGGTGGACCTGCTCCACGTGATGCTCCTCGATTCAGCCCACATCCAGGAAAAGGAAAGCGAGTGGGAAGTGCGCCGTGCGCACGGCCGGCGCGGTCGCGGCGCGGCCCGCTCGCCGCTGTACACGGTCGCCCAGGCGCAGGCTTGCCTCAGGCTTTTGCGCCGGCAGCAATACGATGAGTCCTTTCGTCCGCACGACAGCGTCAGCGTCTGCCTGCGCGACGCCGGCCACATCCTCGGCTCGGCCATTGCCGAAATCGCGCTTGAGGACAGCGGTCGCACGCGCAGGCTGGTGTTTTCCGGCGACCTCGGCATGCCCGGTCGGCCGGTTCTGCGCGATCCGCAGCCGGTCGATGTGGCAGACATTCTGCTGGTCGAGTCGACCTACGGCAATCGCCTGCACAAATCGCTCGCGGCAACCGAGGACGAACTGGTCCATGCCCTGAGCGACACGCTCCGGCGCAAGCGCGGCAACGTGGTCGTGCCGGCCTTTTCCGTCGGGCGCACGCAGGAATTGCTGTTCGTGCTGGCCGGTTTGGTCCGGCGCGGTCGCGTCGAACCGCTGCGTGTCTATGTCGATTCGCCGATGTCGGCTGCCGCGACCGAGATCACGTTGCGCCACACCGAGCTGCTCGACGACGAGACGCGCGACCTGATCGAGTGGCAGCGCCGCCATGGCGACGCGATGAAGCTGCGCTTCGTGCAGGACGTCGAGGAGTCGATATCACTCAACCAGATCCGCGGCGGCGCGGTAATCCTGTCGGCCAGCGGCATGTGCGATGCCGGGCGTATCAAATATCACCTGCTGAACAATCTTGGGCGACGCGAATGCTCGGTGCTGATCACCGGTTTCCAGGCGGCCGGAACGCTGGGCCGGCGCCTGGTCGAAGGCGCGCGCTCGGTGACGATCTTCGGCCAGGGCGTGCCGGTGCGGGCCGACATCTACACCATCGGCGGCCTCTCGGCGCATGCCGACCAGGCCGGGCTGCTCGGCTGGCTTGGGCGCTTCCGGCGGCCGCCGCAGCGAACCTTTGTGGTGCACGGCGAAACGGAGTCGGCGCAGAGCTTCGCCGCTGCGGTGACGAGCCGCTTGCAGTGGGGTGATGTGACGGTGCCGCAACACGGCAGCACCGTCGAGTTATAGGAGACGCACATGACCAGGAAGAAGGAAGACCATTCGGCGCAAGTGGTCGCCAGCCCGGCAGCGACATGGAAGGCGGTGCACGATGTCGCCGAGTCCGGCATCGACCCGCTCGGCATTGCGGCGCCGATCAGCCATGCGCAAGTGGCATGGATGATGCATCCGCAGGAACTGGCCGAGCTTGGCGCCAGGTTCTCCGGCGACCTGATCGCGTTCACGTGGCACGCGTGGAACCGCGCGCTCGGCCTGCCGAGCGCTGATCCGGTGCAGCCGCATGCCGACGACACCCGCTTCGCCGACCCGGTGTGGCAGGACTCGGCCACCTGGGACATCGTCAAGGAGTGGTACTTGCTCCTGACGCGCAACGTGCAGGATGCGCTCTACGACACCCCCGCACTTTCCGGCAAGGAACGCCGCCGCGCCGCCTTCTGGTGGCGCAAATGGCTCAATGCCATGGCGCCGACGAATTTCCTGCTGACCAATCCGCTCGCCATGGCCAAGGCCGCCGAAAGCAACGGCGAGAGCCTGGTGCGCGGCATGCACAATTTCCTCGAGGATCTGCGTGCCGGCAATGTGCGCATGACGCGTCCGGAGGATTTCACCGTCGGCAAGAACCTGGCGACGACGCCGGGCGCGGTGGTGTTCCGCAACCGGCTGCTGGAAGTTATCCACTATGCACCGACGACGCCCCAGGTGCATGCCATGCCCATCGTCATCGTCACGCCGTGGATCAACAAGTTCTACATCCTCGACCTGAATCCGAAAAAGAGCCTGGTGAAGTTCCTGCTCGACCAGGGTTTCTCGGTATTCATCACCAGCTGGAAGAACCCGACGCCGGAGATGCGCGAAGTCTCCTTCGAGGATTACATCATCGAGGGCGTCGGTGCGGCGATCGAAGCGGCGCGCGGCTTGACCGGCGCTCGGCAGGTGCATGCGGTCGGCTACTGCATTGGCGGCACCGCACTGTCGACCTGGATGGCCTGGGCCAACCGCAAGCATGAGGCGCCCGACGCGGTGCCGGTGGCGCACTGGACGCTGCTCACTACGCTGGTCGACTTTCACAAGCCGGGCGACATCGAGGTCTTCATCGACGAGGGCAGCGTGCGCTGGCTGAGCCAGACGATGCAGGCAAAGGGGTTTCTCGACGGCAAGGAGATGGCCGGGGCCTTCCGCCTTCTGCGCTCCAACAGCCTGATCTGGAACTACGTGGTGCATGGTTATCTCTACGGCGAGGCGCCGCCGCCCTTCGACGTCCTCTACTGGAACATGGACGCCACGCGCATGCCCTATCGCATGCACGAGTGGTATCTGCGCGAGCTCTACCTGCACAACAACCTCATGAAAGGGGATGCGCTGACCATTGGCGGGCAGCCGATCGATCTTGGCCGCATCCGCCAGCCGCTGTACGCCGTGTCCGCCGAAGACGACCACATCGCGCCCTGGCAGCAGTGCTTTCGCATCTGCAATTTCGTGCCGGCGGAGAAGCGCTTCGTGCGTTCGTCCTCCGGCCACATCCTCGGCATGGTCAATCCGCCGGTGAAGCCGCCAAAACGCAGTTTCCGCGCTGGCCAGGCACATCGGCGCGATCGCGTCGAGCAGTGGCTGTCGCGCGTCGAGGCACAGCAGGGCAGCTGGTGGGAGGACTGGATGGCCTGGCTCAAGCCGCAGACGGGCCCGCTCGTGGACGCCTGGCCCGCTGCGACCGGCAATTTCCCCGCACTGGCCGAGGCGCCGGGAACTTACGTATTGGAGACCTGAGCGAGCGACTTGACGAGGATCGATCGCTCGTCGGCGTAGGCGCGGGTGAGGGCAAAGCCGCGCAGGCGATCATCCGGATCGAAGAACAGCGCCCGGCTGCCGCGATCATCCGCCGTGAGCTGCCAGCGGCCTGGCGCATCGCGGGCGACCGGCAGCACGGCCACCGGACACGCTGGTGTCTTGATGACAACCGGCATGGGCGGGAAGGCCACCGCCACCGGTTCCCCGGTGAGCGTCTTCGCCAGTCCGCGCGCCGCGTGCATGATCGGCAGCACGTAGGGGCGCGTCTGCCCGCCGATCTCCGCGCAGTCGCCGAGCGCGACGACATCCGGGTCGCTGGTGCGCAGGAAGTCATCGGCGACGATGCCGCGGTTCGTCGCCAGCCCAGCCGTGCTCGCCAGGGCCACGCGCGGGCGCAGACCGACGGCGGAAAGCACGAGGTCGGCATCCAGGGACGCGCCGCTGGCGAGGGTGAGGCGGTAGCCGTGCGGGCCCCGGTCCACGCTTGCCACCGCGTCGCCCAGGTGCCAGGTGACGCCGATCGCTTCCAGCGGTGCGATGAGTGTTTCGCCTATGGCGCGCGGCAGCAGCGAGGCGAGCGGCCAGGCGGCCGGATCGAGGATGCTCACCGCATGGCCGGCGGAGGCAAGATCGTTGGCGAACTCGCAGCCGATCAGGCCGGCGCCGAGAACGGCGACCCGGCCGGCCGGCGGCAGGGCGGCGCGGAAGCGCGCGTAGTCAGCCAGGTCATTGACCGAGTACACCGCATCGGCGGCATCGCCGTCGAGCGGCAGGCGGATCGGGTCGGCGCCCAGCGCCAGCACCAGGCGCCGGTAGGCAATCTCGCCGCTGCCGGTGTGCAGTGCGTGTTGTCCGCGGTCGATGCCGCTCACCCGCGTCTGCCGGATCAGGCGGACGCCGAGCTGACGCGCCATCGCCTCGGCCGGCGTGCCGACAAGGCTCGCGGCGGTCCTGCCCTGGGCCAGGGCATTCGAGAGCATCGGTTTCGAGTAGAAGTCGCCGTTGTCCGCCGTCACCAGTGTCAGCGGCACGGCGGGGCTCGCCTTGCGCAACTCGCGCGCGGTGGTCCAGCCCGCCAGACCGCTGCCGACGATGACGATGGGCGCCATGGCGACCTCAGGCGGCGGCGATTTCGATCATCTCGAAATCCGCCTTGGCGACGCCGCAGTCGGGGCAGGACCAGTCGTCCGGCACGTCCTCCCAGCGGGTGCCGGGCGCGACACCGTGCTCGGGGTCGCCGGCGGTTTCGTCGTAGATGTAGCCGCAAACAACGCATTGCCAGGTCTTCATCGCATTCTCCTTTCGGGTATCGGGGTTCAGGCGGCCTTCGGCGCGATCTTGCCGAGGGTCTCGCGGTAATGCCGGGCGTGGCGCTCTTCCACCCGGGCCAGCGCGGCGAAGCGTTTGGCGGCCTTCTTGAGTGTTGCCTTGAAAGCCTCGGCATGCTCCTTCGACTCGCTGATCTGTTCGTCGATCTCGCGCAGCGCCGCGTCGTTGCCTTCGGCCTCCGCCGTCTTGCGGAAGCCCGGGTACATTTCGGTGTACTCGTAGGTCTCGCCGGCGATGGCCATTTCCAGGCATCGGACCGGCGTCAGCTCGGTCTTGGGGTAGAGCAGATCGAGGTGGCCGAAAGCGTGCGCCACCTCCTGCTCGGCGGTCTCCTCGAAGGCGCGGGCGGTCGCTTCGTCGCCGGCGCTGCGCGCCAGCCTGGCGAAATAGCGGTACTTGATGTGCGCCATCGACTCGCCGGCAAAGGCGGCTTCGAGGTTCCGCAGCGTCGTGATCTCGGGTCGTTTCATGTTCATCTCCTGTCGGGTTGAAAGTCAATGCAAGATGCACGCTTCGCAGTCTACGCAGCGCCCCATGATTGATCCAATTGTATGTGTAAAATCCGCTGATATAATGCACCTATCAGGATTCCGGAGGCTGGCATGAACCTGAACGAGTTGCGCTACATTGTCGCTGTCGCACAGCAGCTGAATTTCCGCCGCGCGGCGGAGCGCTGCTTTGTCAGCCAGCCGGCCCTGTCCCTCGCCATCCGCAAGCTGGAAGATGAGCTGGGCGTGCAGATTTTCGAGCGCAGCAGGACCGAGGTGTCGATTACGCCGGTCGGCGCGCGGGTGGTCGAACAGGCGCAGCGCACGCTGGAAGAGGCTGCACGCATCAAGGAGGTGGCGCGGCAGGGCAGCGATCCGCTGGTAGGCACGCTGCGCCTGGGCGCCATCCACACCATCGGCCCCTACCTGCTGCCCGACCTGATTCCCGAAGTGAAGAAGCGCGCGCCCGCAATGCCGCTCGACGTCGAGGAAAACACCACGGCAAACCTCGAAGCCCTGCTGAAGAACGGCAAACTCGACGTGATCGTCATCGCACTGCCGTTTGGCGGACCGGGCATCACCACCCTGGCGCTCTACGACGAGCCGTTCAGCGTGGTTGTGCCCGCCGACCACGCCTGGAGCCGGCGCAAGTCGATCCGGCCGGCCGAGCTCTCCGGCGAGCATGTGCTGCTGCTCAACAGCGGCCACTGCTTCAGCAATCAGGTGGTGGAAGCCTGCCCGGAACTGACGCGCCGCGGTGGCGATACCCAGCAGGGCAATTCGCTCGAGACGATACGCAACATGGTTGCTTCGGGGCTCGGCGTCACGGTCCTGCCGTGCAGTGCCACGCGCGACCGCTACCGCAGCCGCCTGCTCAGGGTGCTGCCGTTTACCCAGCCGCCGCCATCGCGTCGCGTCGCGCTGGCCTGGCGCAGCACCTTCGGCCGCGACAAGGCGGTCCATGCGATCGCCGCTGCGGTGCAGGCGATGCGGACGCCCTGTATCGAAATGCTGCGGCTGTCGCCGCCGGCGGCAGCGGGTCGCCGGCGCCCGCCGTGACATCGCGGTTGTCCCCGGATTGCGCGGGCACGGCGGTGAAGCCCCTGCATCAAGAGGGTCTATCGCGGCATGAATTCTTGATGGTCATCAAGGCCTAACTCCGTGCAAAAAAAGGAGAATCGGCATTGCTGTACCTATCGAGGAGATGATTGAATGAGCGGCATCACCAGCGCCCTGCAACACCACCACAAACTCTGCGACGACGATTTCGTCGCGGCCGAAGACGCCGCCCGCAACGGCGACTGGACGGCCTGCGCGGCGTCGTACGGAAAATTCCGCACCGAGATGCTGGCGCATTTCGGCGTCGAGGAGGAGGTCCTGTTTCCCGCCTTCGAGCAGCGCACCGGCATGGTCGGCGGACCGACGCAGGTCATGCGCGGCGAGCACGTGCAGATGCGCGACCTGCTGCGGCAGATGGACGAGGCCCTGGTGCAGAAGAACGAGGACGGCTTTGGCGGCAGCGCGGAGACGCTCCTGGTCATGATGCAGCAGCACAACATGAAGGAGGAAAATATCCTCTACCCGATGTGCGACCAGGCGCTTGGCCAGGACGGCGACCTGCAGACGCGCATCGCGGCGGGCCTGGGTGCCTGACGTGGACCGTCCCGCTGCGGCGTTGCAGCGCCCAACCGGTGCGCCGCCTGGTGCACTCCCTCCCGGCGGGGTGGAGCTCGTCCGTGCGGCGGCGCGGTGCCGGGGCTGAGCCGGCATGACCGAGGAACGCGTCATAGACGGTCGCGGCCTGATGCCGCCGGAGCCGATGGAACTGGCGCTCAGCGCTCTCGACACGCTGCCCGACGGTGAGGAGTTGCTGCTGCTGCTGTACTGCGAACCCCACCCGCTGTTCGCCATACTCCGGCAAAACGGTTATACGCATCGCCTGCAAACGCGGCCCGATGGCACCGTAGAAGTCCGCATCCGGAAAGCCTGAGGGGCGCGATGCAACCCGGCCTGTCCTTTGAGCAGGCACCGCCCATCTCGGTGCCCTTCCGTTTCTTCCTCACCGCGCCGCTGTTCGGCATGGCGGCGGGGCTGCTGCTGCTGTGGCAGGGCCCGGCGGCGCTGGCGTCCCGGTGGACCTCGGTGGCGCTTGCCCTGACCCATCTCGTCGCCGTCGGCTTCATGCTGCAGGCGATGTGTGGCGCCATGCTGCAGATGCTGCCGGTGGCCGCTGGCGCGAACATCTGGCAGCCGCGCCGCGTCACCCAACTGACCCATGCCGGGCTGACCATCGGCACGCTGCTGCTGCTGGCCGGCTTCCTCGGCGAACAGGCGCTGTTTTTCCGCATCGCCGTGCCCTTCATGACGCTGTCGCTGGGAGCCTTCGCGCTGATCGTTCTGATCGCGCTGTTCCGCACGCCGGCCCGCGGTCCGACCATCATCGCGCTGCGCATTGCCGTCTTCAGCCTGATCGTCACCATATCCCTTGGTGCGACGCTGGCATCCAGCTTCGGCTGGCAACTGGCGCTCCCGCTGACGGAGATCACTCACGTGCATGCGGCCTGGGGGCTGGGCGGCTGGAGCCTGCTGCTGGTGGCCGGCGTCGGCTATCTGGTGGTGCCGATGTTCCAGCTGACCCCGCCCTATCCCGCCTGGCTGACGCGCAGCTTTTCCGTCACGCTGTTCTTTCTGCTGGCCGCCTGGTCGATCACCTGGCTGCCGCTGCAGCGTCCGGACGGGCTGCAGGTCGCACTGGCGTGCGCCGCGGCGCTGCTGGCGGTGCTGTTCGCGCTGGTGACGTTGCGCCTGCAGGCGCAACGACGGCGCAAGGTGATCGAACCGACGCTGCTGTTCTGGCGGCTGGCGATGGTGTCGCTGGTCGTCGCGGCGCTGGCAGTCGTGCTGCAGCAACTGAATCCCGGCGAGGAGGAATACGCCGGCACGCCGTTCCTGCTCGGCGTCCTGCTGATGGTCGGCGTCTTCATGCCGGTGATCAGCGGCATGCTCTACAAGATCATGCCTTTCCTGAACTGGCTGCATTTGCAGAAGATCGGCAAGCCCGGACTGGTGGTGCCGAACATGCGGCAGATGATCGCCGAGCCGCGCATGATGATGCAGTTCAGGCTGCACCTCGCGGCGCTGGCATTGCTGTTGGGCGCGGTGCCGCTGCCGCTGCTGGTCTATCCGGGCGGCCTGGCGCTGATTGCCTCATGCGTCTGGCTGGAGTGGAATCTGATCGTCGCGACGCGCAACTTCGCGCGGTTCAGCCGCGATCTCGAAGCGCGGCTGGCCGGCGAGGCCGGTCCTGCGTCGCCCGAGGCCTGATCAGGGCTCGTGTTCGCGCAGCCGCTGCACGTCATGTACAGTGACATGCTTGCCATGCACGGTGATCAGCTTGGTGGTGGCGAGGTCGTGGAAAATGCGTGACAGCGTTTCCGGCGTCAGGTTGAGGCGCGAGGCGATCACCTGCTTGCTGGTCGGCAGGTCAATTTGGATTTCGCCGGTTTCGCCGTCGTGCCCGGTGCGCTGCAACAGGAAGCCGATCACCCGCTGGGTGCTGGAGCGGAGCGAATACGACTCGACGTCGCGGATCAGGCCGTGCAGGCGCAAGGCCAGGCCGGCGAGCATGCGGCGCGCGAACAAGGCATCGGTCTCCAGCATCTCGAACACCGCCGAGCGGGCGATGTGCAGCAGCAGTGTGTCGGTGAGCGATTCGGCGAAGACCGGGTAGGGCCGATCCATGAACATGACGGCCTCGCCGAAACTCTGCTGCGGACCGAGGATTTCGACGACTTTCTCGTTGCCGGCGGCGGATGGGAAGGCCAGCTTCATCTGGCCGTAGACGACGGCGTAAAAGCCGCGCGGCTGGTCGCCTTTCTGGAACAGCATTTCGCCCTTGTGCAGGCGTTTTTCGCGGGTCTGCGTGGCGATGGTTTCGAGTTGTTCCGGGCTGAGCTCCTGAAACAGCGGGATTCTTCTGAGTATCTGTGCGATGTCGAGTTTGTCGTTCTGCACTTTGCGTGCTCCTCTGCCGGGGTTTGGAACGGATGGCGTTCGTCGCCAATTCCGCAAGCAACGCCAAGCCGTCCCAGAGCGCGTGAAACATACCACGGATCACCGGGGGCGTCGAACGCTCCGGCGCGGCGCGGGGGAGCCATGACCCGCGGACCGGTTTTCTTTCACGCGCCGCATCGCGTGCTGTTCATGGCCGGCGCGACGCAGGGCCTGCTGGCGATGGCATGGTGGCTGTTCGATCTGGGCGGTCGCTTCGCGCAGCTGTACGCGCTGCCGGCCTGGCCCCTGCCGCCTGCATGGGTGCATGCCATGCTGATGCTCTACGGCTTTTTTCCCTTCTTCATGTTTGGCTTCATCATGACCGCGGCCCCGCGCTGGGTTGGCGCCGCGGCCGTCGCACCGCGTGCCTACCTGTCGACCTTCGCGCTGATGAGCGCCGGCTGGCTGCTTTTCTATGCCGCGCTGTGGCTGCCGCTGCTGCTGGCGCCTGCCCTGGCGCTGGTCCTCGCCGGCTGGTGCGCCGGCCTCGCCGCGCTGTTTCGCATTGCCCGATCGGGCGGCGGGCGGCGCGGCCACCTGCTCATCGTCGTGGCGGCGATGGCGGCAGGCGCGCTCGGTCTGGGCGCGCTGCTGGCGTTTGTCGCCGGCGGGCCGGCCTGGCTGGCGACGGCGGCGCTCACCGGCGGACTCTGGTTCTGCCTGTTGCCGGTATTCGTCGCCGTCTGCCATCGCATGATCCCGTTCTTTTCCGGGGCCGTGATTCCCGGCTACCGCGCGGTGCAGCCGGGCTGGGCGCTGGTCGCGCTGGTGGCCTGCGGCGCCGGGCACGGACTGCTGAGCCTCGCCGGCCTGGCGGCGTGGACCTGGCTGGTCGACGCGCCCGCCGCGACGGTCGCGCTCCTGCTGTCGGTCGGCTGGCAGCTGCGCAAAAGCTTCGCCGTACGGCTGCTGGCGATGCTGCATCTGGCATTCGCCTGGATCGCTGTCGCCTTCGTCCTGCATGCCGTGCATGCGGGTTTGCTGTTCGCGGGGCGCGACGGGCTCGGCCTGGCGCCGCTGCATGCGCTGACCATCGGCTGTTTCGCCTCGCTGCTGATCGGCATGGCAACGCGGGTCAGCCTCGGGCATTCGGGTCGCGGCCTGGCGCCCGGCGAGGGCGTCTGGGGGCTCTTCCTCGCCGTGCAGGCGGCGGCCGTCCTGCGCGTGACGGCGGAGTTCCTCGGCGCATCCGGCATGGCCGCGCTGTCGGCACTGGCGGGGCTCGCCTGGCTGGGCGCATTCGGCTGGTGGGTGGCGGCGTTCGCGCCCGTCTACCTGCGGCCGCGCGCCGACGGGGAGCCCGGCTAGTGGTCTGGTATCCACTGCTTAAGCATCTCCATGTCGCTTTTGTGGTGATGTCCGCTGCCGGCTTCACGCTGCGCGGCATCTGGATGCTGCGGGATTCGCGCTGGCTGGACCGCCGCTGGGTAAAGATCGTGCCGCACGTCAACGACACGCTGCTTCTGGCGGCGGCAATCGGATTGTCAGTGGTGCGCGAGCAGTATCCCTTCGTGCACGACTGGGTGACGGCCAAGGTGATCGGGCTGCTGGCCTACATCGGCTTTGGCATGTTCGCGCTGCGCCGCGGGCACAGCAAGACGCTACGCGCCGCCTTCTGGCTGGCCGCACTGGCCAGCTTCGCCTACATCGTCTCGGTCGCGCTGACGCGGGATCCGCGCGGCCTGTTCGGCGCGCTGGCGGCGTGATCAGAGGCGTGGGCCGAGCAGTCGTTTCAAGCCGTCGACGTTGAGAATGCGGATGTGCTTCTGCTGCACGGCGATCAGTCCTTCCTCCTGGAAGCGCGAGAACGCGCGGCTCACGGTCTCCAGCTTGAGGCCGAGGTAGCTGCCGATTTCCTCGCGCGTCATGCGCAGGTGGAACTCCGCCGCCGAGTAGCCGCGCGAGGTGAAGCGCTGCGACATGTTGAGCAGGAAGGCCGCCAGGCGCTCCTCGGCGCGCATCGTGCCGAGCAGCATCATCAGGCCCTGGTCGCGCACCAGCTCGCGGCTCATCACCTTGTGGAAGTTATGCTGCAGCGCCTGGATTTCTCGCGACAGATGTTCGAGCTGGCCGAAGGGAATGATGCAGACCTCGCTGTCCTCCAGGGCGACCGCATTGCAGGTATGCGTCTCGCCGCTGATGCCGTCCATGCCGAGGATCTCGCCGGTCATCTGGAAGCCGGTGACCTGGTCGCGGCCGTCTTCCATCAGCACATCCGTCTTGAAAAAGCCGGTACGAACGGCGTAGATCGCCTCGAAGGGATCGCCGGCGCGGTAGAGGTGCTGTTGTCGCCTGAGCTTTCTGCGTGTGCCGACCAGATTGTCGAGTTTGGCCAGTTCCCCATGGCTCAACCCTTCCGACAGGCACAGTTCGCGCAGACTGCATTGGGAACACGCGGCCTTGATGCTGACCAGCGTGACGGGGATCGGTGACTTGGCCAATTTCATCTCTCTGTCGTCGCTTGGGGACCGCTTTGATCCATGTCAATACGCTATTCGGACCATTACGGCATCTTTCGTTTTTAGTTGAGGCGCCTTCTGGCCGGGCGCCCGCGGCCGGAACCGGGATGTCTACCACCTTTCAAGACCTGATTTTCGACCCGCAACTGATTCGTCGCTTCGATGTGAACGGGCCCCGTTACACATCCTACCCGACGGCGGATCGATTCGTCGAAGCCTTCGATGCCGACGCCTCGCGGCTTTGGCTCGGAAAACGCACGGTCGGCGGCATCAGCCGGCCGCTTTCATTATACGTACACATCCCCTTCTGCAATACCATCTGCTACTACTGCGCCTGCAACAAGATCATCACGAAGGATCACGGCCGCTCGGCCAAGTACCTGAAATACCTCGGCAAGGAACTGGCGCTGCAGGCCGGCTACCTGGATGGCAGCCACGACGTGGTGCAGCTGCACTGGGGCGGCGGCACGCCGACCTTCCTCTCCCACGACGAGATGCGCCAGCTGATGGGCTCGATCCGCGAGCATTTCCGCCTGCTGCCCAATGGCGAGTACTCCATCGAGGTCGATCCGCGCAAGGTGGACGCCGCGACGGTGGCCCTGCTCGGCGAGCTCGGCTTCAACCGCATGAGCCTCGGTGTGCAGGACTTCGACCTCGCGGTGCAGGAAGCGGTCAACCGCGTGCAGAGCATCGAGGAGACGGAAAGCGTGCTGCGCGCGGCGCGCGCCAACGGCTTCAAGTCGATTTCCGTGGATCTCATTTACGGCCTGCCCAAGCAGAACGTCATCAGCTTCAACCGTACGCTGGAAGAGGTCATTCGCCTCTCGCCCGACCGGCTGTCGATCTACAATTACGCGCACCTGCCGAGCCTGTTCAAGCCGCAGCGGCGCATTGCCGATGCGGAGCTGCCGACGGCCGATGCCAAGCTGCAGATCCTCCAGCTTGCCATCCGCCGGCTCACCGATGCGGGCTACGTGTATATCGGCATGGACCACTTCGCCAAGCCCGACGACGAGCTCGCCGTGGCGCAGCGCCAGGGCCGCCTGCACCGCAACTTCCAGGGCTATTCGACGCACGCCGAGTGCGACATGATGTCCTTCGGCATCTCCTCGATCAGCATGGTCGGTCCGAGCTACTGCCAGAACGTCAAGACGCTCGACGAGTACTACGACCGCCTCGACAACGGCGTGCTGCCGGTCTATCGCGGCATCGAGCTGACGCCGGACGACCTGCTGCGCCGCTCCATCATCCAGGCCCTGATGTGCCACTTCGAGGTATCCATCGAGGGGCTGGAAGTCGCCCACCTGATCGACTTCAAACGCTACTTCGCCGCCGAGATCGCCGACCTGCGCGAGATGGAGAAGGGCGGCCTGCTCAAGCTCGACGACAAGTGGATCAGCGTGCAGCCGCGCGGCCGCATGCTGGTGCGCGCCATCGCCATGGTGTTCGATCGCTATCTGCGCGCCGACCGCGAGCGGGCGCGCTATTCGAAAGTGATCTGACGCGCCTTCGCGTCCTGTTCATTGCCTGACACCGGTTACATCGCCGTCTTCCTCGTCGGCCTGCTCGGCGGCACGCACTGCATGGCCATGTGCGGCGGCATCGTCGGCGCGCTGGCGACCGGCATGCCGCCCGGCCGGGCGCAGTGGCCGCTGCACCTCGCCTACAACCTCGGCCGCATTTCCAGCTACGCCCTCGCCGGCGCCGTGCTCGGCGCCATCGGCAGCGCCGGCCTGCTGCTCAACGACGTGATGCCGGTGCAGATGGCGCTCTACGTGCTCGCCAACCTGATGCTGGTGGCGCTCGGTCTGTACCTCATCGGCGTGCCGCAGGGACTGACTTTCCTCGAGCGCGGCGGGCAGAAGGTGTGGACGCGCATCCAGCCGCTGACGCGCCGCTTCCTGCCGGCGACTCGCGTTTCGCGCGCCTTGCCCCTTGGCATGTTGTGGGGATTCCTGCCCTGCGGCATGGTCTATTCGGTGCTGACGACGGCCCTGCTGACCGGCAATTCCCTGCGCGGGGCGGGGCTGATGCTGGCCTTCGGCGCCGGCACCTTGCCCAACCTGCTGCTGGCCGGCTTCCTCCTGCGGCGTTTCCGCGACGTCGTGCAGGGGCGCGCCGTGCGCCTCGCCTCCGGCCTGCTGGTGCTGGGCTTCGGCGTCTGGGGGCTGTTCAATGCCACCTCGCTCGGCGGCCGGCTCTGGCAGGGCATCGTCTGCACCGTCTAGAATTCGAACATGAACGCCCCTGAAACCCGCCAGGTCGCGGACCTGCCCATCGAGGGCATGACCTGCGCCGCCTGCGCGGCGCGCATCGAAAAGCAATTGAACAAGCTGCCCGGCGTCTCGGCGGCAGTGAATTTCGCCAGCGAGCGCGCCCGCGTCGAGTTCGATGCCGGCGCCGTGGGCGCGCCGCAGCTCGTTGCGACCATCGAGAAGGCCGGCTTCAAGGTGCCGCCGCAGTCGCTCGACCTGTCGCTCTCCGGCATGACCTGCGCCGCCTGCGCCACGCGCATCGAGACGGTGTTGAACAAGCTGCCCGGCGTCGAGGCGAACGTCAATTTCGCCAGCGAAAAGGCGAGCATACGGTATGTGCCGGGGCAGGCCGACGCGGCGAGCCTGATCGCCGCCGTGCGCCGCGCCGGCTACGACGCGCGCGAATCCGGCCTCGACACGCGCGCCGCCGAAAAGGAACGCAAGGCCGCCGCCTACGCAGCGGAACTCAAGCGTTTCTGGATTTCCGTCGTGCTCACGCTGCCGCTGGTGGCGCAGATGGGGGCGATGTTCTCCGGCGAGCACACCGACCTGCTGCCGCGCTGGCTGCAGCTCCTGCTCGCCACGCCGGTGCAGTTCTGGATCGGCTGGCGCTTCTACGTCGGCGCGTACCACGCGCTGCGCGGCGGCGCCGGCAACATGGACGTGCTGGTGGCGCTCGGTACCTCGATGGCCTGGGCCTTCAGCGCGGTGGTGACGCTGGCCGACCTGCACCATCACCACGTTTACTTCGAGGCTTCCGCCGCCGTCATTACCCTCGTGCTGATGGGGAAACTGCTGGAAGCCCGCGCCAAGGCCAAAACCTCGGCTGCCATCGAGGCGCTGATCCGCCTGCAGCCGCAGACGGCGCGCGTGCTGCGCGACGGCGAACTGGTCGAGGTGCCGGTGGCGAGCCTGAACCCCGGCGACGTCTTCGTCGTGCGGCCGGGCGAGAGCGTGCCGGTCGACGGTGAGGTGGCGGAGGGCGCTTCCAGCGTGAACGAAGCCATGCTCACCGGCGAGAGCCTGCCGGTGGCGAAGCAGCCCGGCGACAAGGTGTTCGCCGCCACGGTGAACGGCGAGGGGCTGATCCGCTGCCGCGCCACGGGTGTGGGCAGCCACACGCTGCTCGCCGGCATCATCCGCATGGTCGAGCAGGCGCAGGGCTCGAAGGCGCCGG
>CAZASE010000005.1:0-79421 GCA_964487715.1 uncultured Rhodocyclaceae bacterium
GCCGTTCCGTGCCGCTTGCCGACAGCAGCGCCGCGCCGAACCGCGCCGCCAGCACGTCCGCGTGGACGGCGAAACCGCTGCCGCAGCCGCGCCAGCCGCGGCCAGGCGGAAGCGGAACCGCACCGGGGGACGCGACCACCGGCGGCAGTACCGCCTCGACGGCGTCACCCGTAACGCGGTAGGCCGCGCAGTAGACCTCATTCATGCGCGCATCGGTGCAGGCATACACGCTGCCCTCCCCCGCCGCCAGCGCCAGCGCATCGAGGCTGCCGATGCCGAGAACCGGCAGGCCGGCGCCGACCGCCAGTCCCTGCGCCACGCTGCAGGCGAGCCGCAGGCCGGTGAAGGCGCCGGGCCCGGCGCCGAAGACGATGCCGTCCAGCGCAGACAGCCGCAGGCCCTGTTCCGCCAGCAGCGCACCGACCAGTGGCAGCGCGCACGCCGAATGGGCCACGCCCTGCGGCCCTTCCCGTTCGACGATGCGGCCGTCGAGGAAGAGCGCTGCGCTAAAGAGATCAGTGGAGGATTCGAGGGCGAGAAGGATCACGGTAGGAATTCTACCCGACGTACCGCAGCGGCAGCATCGACGGCGCTACTTCACCCGCCTGGCGGTGAACTCGTCTTCGATGGTGTCGCGAAAGCAGCTCCACATCGAGCCGGCCGTACTCAGGCGGCGCCAGGTTTCCGGCGGCACGCCGGCGTACTCGACGATGCGCCGATCGTCGAATTCCACGCGTAGGGTGCGTGCGCCGGCGTCGTAGCCGAGGGCACGCAGCTTGCCGGCGCTGACCGCTTTCATTTCCATCGCTGCTTTCCCGAAAGTACCGGCGCGATTCTACCGCGGTGCGCAGAACACCACACCCTCGCCCAGCCAGCCGAGCGCAGCCATCTGGGCGTAGACGCCGGCATCGGCACTGTAGCGGTGATTCGAATCGTTCTGCTGCCAGCGGCCGTTGTAGGAACGATAGACGGGAACTTTGTCGGCCGCGCAGGCGCCGGCGACCGGCACGCCGATCGCGAAAGCGATGCCCTCGTACATCCAGCTGCGATCGGTTTTCACGTCCTCGCATTCCACCGGATTCGCGGTGTAGAAGTGGGAATTGGGGCCAACGCCGGGGGTTCCATAGAAGCGGCAGACCGGATTGGCATCCGCCGGAGCGCCCGCCACCGGGTAGGCGTAGAAGGCATAGCCGGTACGGACCCAGCCAGCGCCGGCGGCACCGCGGTCAATGCTCCGGGCGGCGGCGGCATCGGCCGTCATGAAGTAATGTCCAAGACCGCCGTGATGGAACTCGACGGCAGTGACGCGTTCCGGCTGCACCGTCGCACTGGTGTTGTACACGCGCAACACGGCCTCCTGCCCATCGGCAGCATAGAGGCGCTGGCGAGCCGCATCGAAGGCGTACTGGGTGGACATCACGCTTGGCGGCGTGCCGCGCGTCATCACTTCCAGCACCGCCAGCGAGTCGCGATCGATGCGCGCCACCACATCGGAGCTGGCGCCGCCGACGATTTCGACACTCGAGGTCCACAGCGTGTTGTTACCCTTGTCCAGCCCGATCACCCGCTCGCCCCGGCCGAGCAGGCGGCCGGTAGGTTGGCCGGTCGTCCCGTCGAGTTCCATCGGTCCGGCGTAGACCCGGTTCCGGCCGGCATCGACGAATAACTGGTCCAGCGAAGCGCCGACGGTCGGCATGCCGTTGAGTTGGCGATCAAGCAGGAGCAGCGGCACTGCGCCGTTCACATCCCAAACCGTGATGCGCCGGGCGGTCTGCCAGTAGGCGAAAAGGCGCCCGCTTGCGGGCACCACGCGCACCTGCAACTGGCCCGGGCCGCCGCCGGTGTCGCCGCCCTGGAAGCCGGGCACGCTGATCGGTGCCAGCACCGTCCGCTGCGCGAGATCGACCACGGCGATCTGACCGAATTCGGGATAGGCGGCGTAGGCGCGCTGGCGCGCGCCATCGACGGCGAGGTCCGGCAGGCGATCGGTCGTCCCCTTCGCAATGCCCAGCGGCAAGGTCGCAGTCAGCGTTCTTCCGGCCGACAGATCGAAGACAGACAGCGTGCTGTCCCAGGCATTGAGCACGTAAAGCGCGTTGCCGCTGTCGTCGGTACGGATGGGAACCGGCCAAAATCCGGCGGCAAAACCTTGCAGGCTGCTGGTCGAGGCGCGCCATTCCATGAGATAGCTGCCACCGAGGCGGCTGGTGAGGAAGACGCTTTCGCCGCCCTTGGCGAGCGCCACCATCTCCGCGGAGTCGCCCAGGTGCAGGCCGCGCGCCTCGGTAGCGCCGCCCGCCACGCTCCACGTCGTCGAGGCATCGCTCTCGGGGAGATAGTAGCGATGGTTGGCACGGTTGTAGCTCAGGCTGTGCGGCTTCTTCGACAGCGGCAGGTCTCCCGTCGGCGCGTAAGTCGCGCCATTGAAAAGGAGGAAATGGCCGCCGCTTGCTGCCTGCGTGCCGTTCGCCGGCCGGTCAAGTACCAGCACGGCCACTTCGTTGCGGTCGGGATCATAGGCGATGTCCTGCGTGTCCTGCGCCGGCGACAGGGGCATGCGGCCGAGCAGCGCGCCGGCAGTGCTCACCGCCAGCACCTGCGCGCCGGCAACGACGAAGAAGCGCTGCCCGACGGCATCGAAAGCCATCCGGTACGGACGCTGCCCGGCGCCGAGCGGAAGCGTCAGGGTGCCGGCCAGCGTGCGCGTCCCCGGATCGAAGTGATGGATGCGCAGAAACCCCGGCGACGCGGCATCGAGCACGAACACGCGGTCGCTCTGTTCGTCCCAGAGCGCCTGCGCGGCGCCTGCCCCCATGGCATCGGTGCCATAGGCCAACGACAGATCGGCGCCGTTGTACGCGCGGAAGCTGGGGGCGCTCGGCACGGTCATGTACACCAGTCCGCGGCGCGAATCCGCAACCGGCCGCGACAGTGTGGCGGGAACGGCCACCGGACCAATCAGCGCGCCGGAGCTCAGATCCACTGCACGCAAGGTATTGCCGGTGGCATCGTTGATGTAGAGCCGGTTGGCCGCACTGTCGACGTCGAGGTACTTGAGTGCAAAGCCGCCGATGCGGCTATCGTGGCTGCGTGTCCAGGTTTCGTTCGCCCCGTCGAGCTCGCCGATGGCCGGCGACATGATGCCGGCGACGTAGACACGGTTGCGCGTGGCGTCGACAGCGGCGCCGTGCAGTTTCAGGACGTTTTCATCGAGCGGCCGCCCCTGCCGCTCACGCAGCTTGACGGTATCCACAAGCTCCAGCGCCGCCTGTGCCGCCGGTGCCACGGCGAGCACTGCAAGAATCATCAGCAGCGAGCGGACAATCATGGCGATTGCGACAAACGAGGGCTTCCGGGCATAGGCTTTGCGCTTCATGTGCGTTTCTCCAAAAATGCCTTCAGCACAGGCGGGGCCGTGCTTCGGCGCGTTGCACCAACCCTCCGCGACGCGCAGCCGTCGCCGGCGCCGAACGGCGGGCGCATCGACCATGGCGGGTTGCGCGGAGGGTATTACGGAAACGGCAGGCGGATCAGAAGCGGCGCGGGCGGTCGCGGTAGACGTCGCGGCCATGCTCCCGGATGTCGCGCCGCAGTTGCTGGCGCTCCTCGGGCGTCAGCGGAACCGGCCGGCGTGGCGGCGCCGCCTGCTCCGCCTGCCGCGGATCGACAGGCCCGCGGCGCTGCAAATCGCGCGGCGGCAGTGGCCGCTCCGGCTGGACACGCTGAAAACGCGGCGGTGGCTCGCGGTAGCCGGGCTGCGCGATGGCCGGCAGGCTCGCCATCAGGGCCAGGAGAACGCCGGCAAGTGCAGCGGTGCGTTTCATTCGGTCATCCGGTCTCGAGACCCGTTTCGGGCTTCCGCTCAGTAACGCCGCTCGGCGTCGTGCTTTTCCTGGTAGATGTGGCTGTCCGCAACGCGCTGGTCGTGCTGCAGATCCCGACGCTCGGCCACGGTCAGCACGCCATCCGACTTGTACAGACGTTCCTTGGCGCGAATGGTGCGTTGTTCCGCGCGCAGCTGCTGCGCCTCGGCGCGCGTCAGTTCGCCGGAACGCACGCCATCGGCGATACGGACATGCTGGTGGTGCTGGCGTGCATTCACGCCCGGATCGTACGGCGCCGCCTGCGCCGAAGACGACAGCCAGAAGGTTACCAGAGCGGCAAGCAATGCGCTGATCATGACTTGTTTCATTTCAGGCTCCTTTCGATTCGCCGTGGGTTTGTGCCATCACGCCTGTTCTCTCAAGCGTTGGCTGCATCGTAGGCGCGCTTTGTAAGCAGACTGTGAACAGGCCCGGCCGAAATGTAAGAACTTGTATCGCGGCGGAGCGACTGGAAAGACGCCGTCGCTCCCGGTAGGATGCGCGAATGACCGATGCGAAACGCAAGATCCTCGTTGTCGATGACGACCAGCGCCTGCGCGAGCTGCTCCACCGCTATCTCGCTGAACAGGGCTTCACCGTCAAGGCCGTCGACGGCGCCGAAGCGATGGACCGGGCGATGGCGCGCGAGACCTGGGATCTTCTGGTGCTCGACGTGATGATGCCCGGCGAGGACGGGCTGGCGATCTGCCGGCGCCTGCGCGGAACCCGCAACGACATCCCCATGGTCATGCTGACGGCCAAAGGCGACGACGTCGACCGCATCATCGGACTTGAGATGGGTGCCGACGACTACCTGCCAAAGCCGTTCAACCCGCGCGAGCTCGTCGCCCGCATCAATGCGGTACTGCGCCGCCGCGCCAAGCCCCCGCCACCGGGCGCGCCGACGGCCGAAGAAATGACGGTGCGCTGCGGTTCCGTTCTCGTGCACATGGCGACGCGTACGCTGGAGCGCGACGGCAAGAACCATCCGCTCACCACCGGCGAATTCGCCGTCCTCAAAGTCCTGTTGCAGCATCCGCGCCAGCCGTTGTCACGCGACAAACTGATGGAGATGGCGCGTGGCCGCGAATACGAGGTTTTCGACCGCGCCATCGACGTGCAGGTCTCGCGCCTGCGGAAGCTGGTCGAGGACGACCCCGGCAAGCCGCGCTACATCCAGACCGTCTGGGGCTTCGGCTATGTCTTCGTTCCCGACGGAAAGGCGCAGTGACTTTCCCGCCACGCTCCCTGCTCTGGCGGACCTTCTTGCTGATCGCGGTCTTGATGGTGCTGTCGGCTCTCGCCTGGACCACCATCCTGGCGCGGGCGGAATTGGAGCCGCGCGCCGGTGCAACAGCGCAGATGGTGGTCAGCGTGGTCAACCTGACGCGCGCCGCGCTGCTGACTGCACAGGCGGATCGCCGCCACGAGTTGCTTCTGGAACTCGCCGTCCGCGAAGGCATTCAGGTCTATCCGGCGGAAGCCGACGATGTGCTCGCCCCGCTGTCGGCGCAACCCGAGCTCCTGCAGCTGGTTGCTAAAGAGCTGAGGGCACGCTTGGGCGAGGAAACGCGGGTTGCCACGGCAATCGACGGCCTCGAAGCTTTTTGGGTCAGTTTCCGCATCGAGGGCGACGAGTACTGGGTGATGCTGCCGCGCGAACGGGTCGAACGCGCGTTTCCGGCGGAATGGCTCGGCTGGGCGGCGGCCGCGCTGGGCCTCGCGCTGGCGGGCGCCTACCTGATCATGTTTCGAGTCACACACCCGCTCAAGGCGCTCGCGGGCGCCGCGCGCGCCATCGGCCGCGGCCGCCAGCCACCACCGCTGGAAGAGCGTGGCCCCGAGGAAATCCGCACCGTGACGCACGCCTTCAATCAGATGTCCGGCGACCTGGCACGCCTCGATGCCGACCGCGCGCTGATTCTGGCGGGTATTTCGCACGACCTGCGGACACCGCTCGCCCGCCTGCGCCTGCTGGTGGAGATGAGCGGCGCCGCCGAGGCAACGCGCGACGGCATGGTCGCCGACATCGAGGAAATGGACGGCATCATCGGCCAATTCCTCGATTTCGCGCGAGACGCGGCAGGCGAAGCTGCCGAGCCCACCGATCTCGACGCGCTGGTTGCGGCCGTCGCAGACGGACTGCAACGCCACGGTGCTCAACTGGCAATCGATCTGGGCGGCCTGCCGCCATTGCCTCTGCGGCCACTGGCAATGCGTCGATTGATCGCCAATCTGGCAACCAATGCGCTGCGCCATGGCGGCACCGCGGAGCCGATCGGGATCAGGACACGACGGCAGGGCAAGCAGGTGGTGCTGGAAGTGGCCGATCGCGGGCCGGGGATCCCGGCGGATGAAGCCGAGCGGCTGAAGCAGCCGTTCACCCGCCTTGATGCCGCGCGCAGCGGGGGAGCGAGCGCCGGACTCGGCTTGGCCATCGTGGACCGCGTGGCGCGCGCCCATGGCGGCACCTTCGAGTTGCTGCCGCGTCCCGGCGGCGGCCTGTTGGCCCGCGTCGCGCTGCCCCTCAGGGCAGATCGGCACCCACCTGCAGCGCCCGCAGGTGAAGGGCGTGCGCGTGGCGCGCCTTGAGGCGCGGGTCGGTGACAACGCAACCGAGGGTTTCCCCCACCACCATGACCACGCCGAGCAGCGGCAGCACCAGCATCAGGCCGGCCACACCCGCCACCGCACCGCCGACGAAGATCATCAGTACCGTCAGCAAGGGGTGGATGCGCAGGCTGCGACCGATAGTCAATGGCATGAAGACGAAATCGTCCAGCAGGCGCACCAGGACGAAGACCAAGACTGCGCTGTAGGCCATCAGCGGATTGGCAGGGAAATCCGTTGCTGCCACCAGCACGACGATCAGGCAGCCGAGAACCGACCCGACGTAGGGGATCCAGGCCAGCACCGCCGCCACCAGGCCGAGAAACAACGGCGCCGACAAGCCGATCGCCCACAAGCCGAGCGCCAGGGCGATGCTGTCCAGGATGGTCAGGCTGAGCAAACCCTGGAAATAGGCCCGCGCAGTCTTGTCGATCTCGTACATCAGGTAGAGCGTGCGCTCGAAGTAGGCATTGGGCACGCCACGGCTGAGGAACTTCTTGAAGCGCCGGCCGTCGCGGAGGAAGAAGAAGGCGAGGAAGGGCGCCAGCAACAGCGATGGCATCCAGGTCGCGAAGGTCATCAGCAAGTCGGTCAGGTGGCGCTGGGCGAAGGTCTCCGTGAACTCGCCGATCCGTTGGCTGACGTTCTGGCTCAGGCTGGCGCGTTCGAGAAAGGCAAACTGCCGCTCCAGCGAGTCCAGCGTCCGCTGCAGCAGCAAGCTGCCGCCCTCGACATAGCGCGCCAGGGATTCCTGCCACGACACGGCGTGCGCCGTCAGCCAGGGAAACAGCGAGGCGGCCACCAGCAGCAGCAGCACGATGAAACCACCACCGGTAATCGCCGCCGCGGCCTCGTTGCTGAAGCCGCGCAGGACCAGCCGGTGCGCCGCTGGCCGCAGCGAGTAGTAAATGATCATGGCGACGAGGAACGGCACGACCAGCCAGAGGATCTTCTGGAAAAAGAACAGTAGCAGGCAGGTCGTCGCCACGATGGCCAGCCAGATCACCGGCCCGGCCTTGCGCGACGCCGTCATTGCAGCAGCGACGGCGTGCCGGCCACCGTCTCGCGCAGCCGCTGGGCCATGTGCCGCGCCAGCTGCAGCGCGATCTTCGAGGCGATCACGGCGTGGGTCTCCAGCAGTCCGAGGAAATCGGCACGAAAGAACACCGCCAGCGTGCAATTCTCCGCCGCCCGCACCTGCGCCGCCCGCGGTGCGTCGTCGAGCAAGGCCAGATCTCCGAAGAGCATGCCGGGCCCGAGTTCCGCCACACGGCCGGTTTCCGGTTGGCCCTGGCGGCAGACAAGTATCCGGCCGGCGATGATGATGTAGAGCGCCTGGCCCTCCTCGCCCTGGTCGAAGACGATCTCGCCCTTCAGGTAGCTACGCTCGTGCAGCAGGCTGTCAACCGTCTTGAGCTCGCGCGGACTCAGGGTCGCGAACAGGGACAGTGCACGCAACTGCCTCAGGCGCGGCGAATCCTCTTCCTTGCTGAAGCGAAACATCTTTTCCGGCACTCCCCGCGGTGAATCGCCTTATCGGCCGATTTGTGACAAACTGGACCGGCCGGCACAGCGGCCGACTGGCCCCCCGACTGGCCCCTCTTCCGGCATCGCCGCAGTCAAGTCTAGCATTTATTCGCGGGAGCCCTCCGATGACAATCACTTGGATTCTGGTTGCAAACGCCAGCCATGCGCGGCTGTACGCCAATGAAGGGCCGAAGAAGGGCCTCAGGCTGCTGCGGGAAATGGACCACCCGGAGAGCCGCGAGAAAGGCTCCGATCTGGCGAGCGATCGCGCCGGCCATATGCAAAGCAGCGGCAACGGGCATGGAGCGCGACAGCCGAAGAGCGATCCGAAAACCAATGCGGCACGCAGCTTCGCTCAGGAACTGGCGCGCGAATTGAACCACGGCCGCGGCAAGCAGCAATTCGCCCGCGCTATCATCGTCGCGCCACCGGCCTTCATGGGCTTGATCAACGAGAAGCTTGACGGATCGACGGCGGGCCTGGTGAGCGATCGTTTCGAAAAAGACTACACGAAGGCGAACGACCGGGAACTGGCCGGGCACCTGGAGTCCTGCATCTTTCTCTGACTACTCGTCCGGCAAATCGGCGTCGTGAAACAGCACGTCGGTAAAACCGAACTGCGAGAAGTCGCGGATGCGCATGGTGTAGAGCACCCCGTCGAGGTGATCGCATTCGTGCTGCACGACGCGGGCATGGAAGCCGCTCGCAATGCGCTCGATCGGGTTGCCTGTGACGTCGAGGCCCGTGTAGCGTACCCGTGTCGCGCGAGGTACGCGGCCGCGCAGGCCGGGCACCGACAGGCAACCCTCCCAGTCTTCTTCGGTTTCGTCGCCAACGGGCGCGACAAGTGGGTTGATCAGCACCGTGTAGGGCACGGCGCCGGCATGCGGGTAGCGCGGGTTGGCATCGAAACCGAAAATCACCACGCGCAATCCGACGCCGATCTGCGGCGCGGCCAGGCCCGCGCCACTCGCCGCGCGCATGGTGTCCTCCATGTCGCCGACCAGTGCGCGCAATTCGGCCGTATCGAAGGCCTCGACGGCGCGCGACTTTGCCAGCAGCCGCGCATCACCCATGCGCAGGATTTCGCGGATCATGCGAGGTTGCAGACGTGCTCGAGAACGCGCCGGACGCGCGCCATCGCCGGCTGCAGGACGTCGGTCTCGACGCGTGCGAAACTGATCGCCGTCGCGCTGTCGCCGCGCCCGGCTGCATGATTGGCGACCACCAGGATCGCCGCATACGGCAATCGCAGCTCGCGTGCCAGTGCGGCCTCGGGCATGCCGGTCATGCCCACGACCGTCGCTCCGTCGCGCTCCAGCCGGTCGATCTCCGCCGCGGTTTCGAGCCGCGGTCCCTGCGTGGCGCCATATACGGCGCCATCCACCATTGCTTCCCCCGCCGCCTCGGCCGCTCCGAGCAGCAGGCGGCGCAACGCCGCGTCGTATGGTGCGGTGAAGTCGATGTGCTCGACCGGGGCGCTGTTGCCATCCTGAAACGTTGCGCGCCGGCCCCATGTGTAGTCGATGATCTGGTGCGGCGCGACGAGGGCGCCCGGGACCATGCCGGGACCGATCCCGCCGACCGAGGCAACTGCCACAATCTGCGTAACACCGACATGCGCCAGCGCCCACAGGTTGGCGCAGTAGTTGATCTCGTGCGGCAGGATGGTGTGGCCGTAACCGTGGCGGGCGAGGAATGCCGCCGGCTGCCCGCAAAGGCGGCCGAAGATGAGCGGGCCGGACGGTTCGCCGTACGGGGTGCGCACGACTTCGCGCCGTTCCACTGCCAGGTTTGCCAACTGCGTCAGGCCGCTGCCGCCGATGATTGCAAGCATATGATTTCAGGCACTATGTCTCAAACTGCGGGTAGCCGGGATTCTAGCATGAGGCTTCGCCGCAATGCGCTAAGGTGTTATACTGGCGGACTTTTTTCGCTCCGGCACGACGCCCGCTGACGCGGGTGGCGGCCTCCCCTGAAACTTCGTTTTCTTGCCGCATCGCACAATGACCCACGCCATCCGCAACATCGCCATCATCGCCCACGTCGACCACGGCAAGACCACGCTGGTCGACCAGCTGCTCAGGCAGTCGGGCACCTTCGCCGCGCACCAGCATGTCGAGGAGCGGGTCATGGACTCCAACGACCTGGAGAAAGAACGCGGCATCACCATCCTGGCGAAGAATTGCGCCATCGAGTACGAAGGCACGCATATCAATATCGTCGACACACCGGGCCACGCCGATTTCGGTGGCGAAGTGGAGCGTGTGCTGTCCATGGTCGACAGCGTCCTGCTGCTGGTCGATGCGGTCGAAGGTCCGATGCCGCAGACCCGCTTCGTCACGCGCAAGGCCCTGGCGCTCGGGCTCAAGCCCATCGTCGTCATCAACAAGATCGACCGTCCCGGCGCCCGTCCCGACTGGGTCATCGATCACACCTTCGATCTGTTCGACAAGCTCGGCGCGACCGAGGAGCAGCTCGATTTCCCGGTTGTCTACGCCTCCGCCCTGAACGGCTATGCCATGCTCGACCACAAGCAGCCGGGCACCGACATGCGTCCCCTGTTCGAGGCGATTCTCAGGCACGTGCCGCAACCGGAGGTGGACGCCGACGGCCCGCTGCAATTGCGCATCTGCTCCCTCGACTACTCCAGTTTCGTCGGCCGCATCGGCATCGGCCGCATCACCCGCGGCAAGATCGGACCGCTGCAGAACGTGCTGGTCATGAAGGGGCCGGACGACCCGGCGCCGATCAAGGCGCGCGTCAATCAGGTGCAGGTCTTCAACGGCCTCGAGCGCGTGCTGACCGACGAGGCGCAGGCCGGCGACATCGTGCTGATCAACGGCATTGACGAGATCGGCATCGGCGTCACGCTTTGCGATCCCGCGCAACCTGGCGCCTTGCCGCTGCTGACGGTGGACGAGCCGACGCTGACCATGAACTTCCAGGTCAACACCTCGCCGCTCGCCGGCAAGGAAGGCAAATACGTCACCAGCCGCCAGTTGCGCGAACGCCTCAATCGCGAGCTGATGAGCAATGTCGCGATGAAGCTGGAGGAAACCGAGGACGCAGACGTGTTTCTTGTTTCCGGCCGCGGCGAACTGCACCTGACCATCCTGCTGGAGAACATGCGGCGCGAAGGCTACGAGCTGGCCGTCTCGCGTCCGCGGGTCGTGCTCAAGGAAATCGACGGCGTCAAGTGCGAGCCCTTCGAATTCCTCACGGTCGATTGCGAAGAAGGCAACCAGGGCGCGGTGATGCAGGCACTCGGCGAGCGGCGCGGCGACCTGGCCGACATGCAGCCGGACGGCAAGGGCCGCGTGCGCCTCGAATACCGCATCCCGGCGCGCGGCCTGATCGGCTTTCAGGGTGATTTCCTCACCATGACGCGCGGTACCGGCATCATGAGCCACGTCTTCGACGACTACGGCCCGGTCAAGGCCGATATCGCCGAGCGCCGCAACGGGGTCCTGATTTCCGCCGAACCCGGCGAGGCGGTCGCCTATGCGCTGTGGAAACTGCAGGAGCGCGGCCGCATGTTCGTCAGCCCGGGCGAGCAGCTCTATGAAGGCATGATCATCGGCATCAACAGCCGCGACAACGACCTGGTCGTCAACCCGGTGAAGACCAAGCAGCTCACCAACGTCCGCGCCTCGGGCAAGGACGAGGCGATCATGCTGGTGCCGCCGATCCAGATCACCCTCGAATCGGCCGTCGAATTCATCGCCGACGACGAACTCGTGGAAATCACGCCGAAGTCGATCCGCCTGCGCAAACGCTACCTGAAGGATCACGAGCGGCGGCGCGCGGGGCGGGAAGCCGCCTGAACGGGCCACCCTCTATTGCGGGTGGCCGTGCGCCGGGGTGCAGGGCACCGCTTCGCGCTGGCCATTGGCGCCGGCGCAGCCAGCGCTCTCCGCTTTGCCGCTGGCCCCGCCGTCCCGCGCAGCGCCTTGACGCTGACGTGCGATACCTCCGGCTGAAGGCGGCTACCGCCCCTTCACCGCGTACACCGCCGGCAGGTTGCGCCAGGCGCCCCTGACGTCCATGCCGAAGCCGAAGACATAACGATTCGGCAGCCGTACGCCGACGAAGTCGGCGACGACCGGCTTGGCGCGCCCGATATCCTTGTCGGCGAAGACCGCGATGCGGCAGTCCTTCGCGCCCTGTTCGAGCAGGCGGCGCCTGACCGCTGCAAGCGTGATGCCCTCATCGAGGATGTCGTCCACCACCAGCAACGTGCGGCCGGCAATGGCGGCGCGCGGCGCGACGATCCACGAGAGTTCGCCGCCGGTCGTCGTGTCGCCGTATCGAGTGACGTGGAGGTAATCGAAATCCAGCGGGAAGGCGAGCTGCGGCAGGAGCTGGCCGGTGACGACGACCGCGCCGCCCATGACCGAAAGCACCAGCGGATGGGTTTCGCGCAGTGCCGCGCTGATCTCGTCCGCCATGCGTTGCACCGCCGCCGCGGCTGCGCGCGCGGAAACGACGAGGTCCGCCTCGTCGAGGATGCGCTGCGCTTCGGCAGCGGAGAGCATCAGCCGCGGCGGCCGATGTCCAGCTCGGCCAGGTACTCGGTGAATGCCGGACCGACCTCGGCGTGCTTGCGGCCATAGGCGATGGTTGCCTTCAGGTAGCCGAGCTTCGAGCCGCAATCGTAGCGCGTGCCGCGGAACGGATAGGCCAGCACCCTCTCTTCCGCCAGCAGCGCGGCAATGCCGTCGGTGAGCTGGATCTCGCCGCCGGCACCGGCGCCCAGCAGCCGCAGGTGATGGAAGATGCGCGGCGTGAGTATGTAGCGGCCGACCACCGCCAGCGTCGAAGGCGCGGCTTCCGGCGTCGGCTTCTCGACGATGGCGTTCACCCGAAGCAAGCCGTCGGCGGCTTCGCTGGTGCTGACGATGCCGTATTGCCGGGTATCCTCGAGAGGAACGTTCTGCACACCGAGGATCGAGCACTGGCAGCGCACAAATGCCTCTGTCATCTGCTCCACCACAGACGGTTCCCCATCGATCAGGTCGTCGGCCAGCAGCACGGCGAACGGCTCCTCGCCGACCACCGGGGCGGCGCAGAGGACGGCGTGCCCCAGACCGAGCGGCTCGGTCTGCCGGATGTAGATGCAGTTGATGTGATCCGGCACGGTTTCCTGCACCAGGCGCAACAGCTGATGCTTGCCCTTGGCTTCCAGCTCGGCCTCCATCTCATAGGCCATGTCAAAGTGATCCTCGATGGCGCGCTTGTTGCGGCCGGTGATGAAGACCATGTCGGTAATGCCCGCCGCCACCGCCTCCTCCACTGCGTACTGGATCAGCGGTTTGTCGACGATGGGCATCATCTCCTTTGGGCTCGCCTTGGTCGCCGGCAGAAAGCGACTGCCCATGCCGGCGACCGGAAAGACAGCTTTTGTGACCTTCTTCATGCAAAAACTCCCCTCTCAAGACTCCAATTCGAGCATGCGGCGCAGGCCGTTCTCGTCGATGATGGTGACCCCCAGGGCGCGTGCCTTGTCCAGCTTCGCGCCGGCTTCCGCACCGGCGACGACGTAGTCGATCTTGCCGGACACCGAACTGCTGATCTTGCCGCCCCGCGCCTCGATTAGCGACGTCGCCTCGTCGCGCGCCAGCCCCGGCAGCGTGCCGGTCAGCACGAATGTCCGGCCGGCGATGGCCGACGCCGCCACCGGCGGCGGCATCTCCGCCCTGCCATGCACGCCGGCCCGTTCCAGGCTGCAGAGGACTTCCCGGTTGTGCGGCTCGGCAAAGAAGCCGACGATGCTCTCGGCCACCACCGGACCGACGTCGTTCACGCGCTGCAGCGCATCGAGATTGGTCGCCATCAACGCATCGAGGCTGCCGAAATGCCGTGCCAGTTCCTTGGCGGTGGCTTCACCGACGTTGCGAATGCCCAATGCGTAGATCAGCCGCGCCAGTGTAGTGTCTTTTGCCTTTTCGATGGCGTCGACGACCTTCCGCGCCGACTTCTCCCCCATGCGGTCCAGGCCGGCCAGCGTCGCCGCATCGAGCCGAAAGACATCGGCGACATTGCGCAGCGCGCCGCGGTCCACCAGCTGCTCGACCAGCTTCTCGCCGAGGCCCTCGATGTCCAGCGCACGCCGCGAGGCGAAATGCCGGATGGCCTGCTTGCGCTGCGCCGGACAGTAAAGCCCGCCGGTACAGCGCGCGACCGCCTCGTCCGGCAGGCGCGTGACGCCGGAGCCGCAGACCGGGCATCGTTGCGGCATGACGAATGCCCGCTCGCTGCCGCTGCGCCGGTCTTTCACCGCGGCGACCACCTCCGGAATCACGTCGCCGGCGCGGCGCACGATCACCGTGTCGCCGATGCGAACATCCTTGCGCCGCACCTCGTCCTCGTTGTGCAGGGTGGCGTTGGTCACCGTAACGCCACCGACGAAGACCGGCCTGAGGCGTGCTACCGGCGTAATCGCTCCGGTACGCCCGACCTGCACTTCGATGTCCAGCACCGTGGTCATCTCCTCGTGAGCCGGATACTTGTGGGCGACCGCCCAGCGCGGCTCGCGGCTGACGAAACCGAGCTGCTCCTGCAGCGCCAGCGAGTTGACCTTGTACACCACGCCGTCGATGTCGAAGGGCAGCGCGTCGCGCAGCGCCAGGATGCGCGCATGAAATGCGGCCAGGCCGTCGCCTCCAGCGGTGATCGCGCGGTGTTCACAAACCGGCATGCCTGAGTTTGCCAGCGCCTGCAGGATCGCGCCATGCGTCGCCGGCATCCGCCAACCAATCGTCTCGCCGATCCCATAGGCATAGAACGACAGTGGGCGCTCGGCCGCCACCGCCGGATCGAGCTGGCGGACGCTGCCGGCGGCGCCGTTGCGCGGATTTACCAGCGTCGGTTTGCCGAGGGCGCGCTGCCGCATGTTGTAGCGCTCGAAATCCGGCCGGTTCATGAACACCTCGCCGCGCACTTCCAGCAGCTCGGGTGCGGCGCCCTGCAGGCGCAAGGGAATGCGGCGGATGGTACGCACGTTCTGCGTTACGTCCTCGCCAGTCTCGCCGTCGCCGCGCGTCGCTGCGCGCACCAGCAATCCCTCCTCGTAGCGCAAATTGATGGCCAGGCCGTCGAACTTCAACTCCGCCGCGTACTCCACCGGCGGCGCACCCTCGCCGAGCGCAAGCGCTCGACGCACGCGTGCATCGAAGCTGTGCGCGCCCGATGCCGTCGTATCGGTCTCGCTCCTGATCGAGAGCATCGGCACCGCATGACGCACCGGCGCGAATTCCGCCAGCGGCCGGCCGCCGACGCGCTGGCTCGGCGAGTCCGCCGCCAGCAGTTCGGGATGTGCGGCCTCGATGTCCTGCAGTTCGCGGAACAGGCGGTCATATTCCGCGTCCGGCACGGTCGGCGCATCGAGAACGTAGTAGGCGTGGTTGTGCCGCTCGATTTCCGCGCGCAGCGCCCGGACCCGCTCGGCAGCCTCGCGCAACGCCGACATGGCGCTCAGGAGAAAAGACGCAGCGCCTGCGGTCCGCCGGCCGGCAGGCCATGCGCGGCCATGGTTTGCTCGATCTCGGTGATCTTGTCGCGAATGACGTCGAGTGCGCTGTCGGCCAGCGGCGCGCGGTTGTCGTCGACCAGCACGCCGCCGAGGCTGGCGGCAAACTGGCGCGCCAGGACGATCATGCGGTCGAAGTCGCCGATTCCGCCACCGACGCGCGGTACGTCGAGCGTGAAGGTGATGCCATGGGTCGTGAGGACCCTGAGGTCTTCATCGGCAAACAAGGCCGGTTCGAGGTTGGACAACGTGAACAGGGTCCTGCCCGCATCGTCCGCCGCGTGGAACATGCCGTCCGCGCACAAGGCCAGCCCGGCCGCCTCGGCCAGGCCGCGCAGCTTGGTTCCCTGGAACACGTTGCCGGCGGCAATCACGTTTACGCCGATCTGGATGTCGACGCCGGCACAGAACCGGTCCAGATCCGCCGCACGCGCCAGCAGCTCGCCGCGCGGCGGCACAGCGGCGACCGCGAGGAACTCATCCGCCAGCTGCTGCACGCCATTGAAGAACAGGGTCAGCTCGGCATCGGCAACCGGGCCGTGGCGATCCGCCAGCTGCAGCGCAGCGCACAAACGACGGTAGTCGCCGGCGCTGGCGGCGCCGAGGACTTCCCAGCGGTCCGTCGTTTCGTTGAATCCCGCCCAGGTCAGCGGGTGCGTCAGTTTGCCAAGAGCCTGATGCTGCGCCTGCCAAAGATAGCCGGCGCCGATGGCATCGGTCGACTCGAAGCGCACGACACAATCGACGGCCGGATCGACCAGCTCGAAAGGCGGTGCGGCTGCGGGTTGCCTGGCGCCGGCCTCGCCGGCGGGCGGCAGGCCGCCGCTGCCGCCAATACTCGGTTCGACGCGTTCCGCCGCGCCATCGCCGGATGCGGCAGCAACTGCGGCATCGGCGTTCTCGCCGCCGAGCAGCACATCCGCATGCTGCGAACTGAACACACGCTCGGCCAGTTTGCGATGCTTGCGCTCCTGCCACTTGTTGTACGCAAACACGCCGGCCACACCGGCAGTGCCCAGGGCAATGAGCGATAGCTGCAGATCGCTCACGCCGCCAGCTCCTCGCGCATGCGCAGCGCCTCCTCGATATCCACCTCGACCACGCGCGAGACGCCCTGTTCCTGCATGGTCACGCCGATCAGCTGCTGCGCCATCTCCATGGTGATCTTGTTGTGGCTGATGAACAGGAACTGGGTTTGCTGCGACATGCGCTTGACCATCTCGCAGAAACGCTCAGTGTTGCTGTCGTCGAGCGGCGCATCCACCTCGTCGAGCATGCAGAACGGCGCCGGGTTGAGCTGGAACAGCGCAAACACCAGCGCAATGGCGGTCAACGCCTTCTCGCCGCCGGAGAGCAGATGGATGTTGCTGTTCTTCTTGCCCGGCGGCCGCGCAATCACCTGGATCCCGGCGTCCAGGATCTCCTCGCCGGTGAGCGTCAGGCGCGCCTCGCCGCCGCCGAACAGCTGCGGGAACAGCACGCCGAATTGCAGGTTGACCTTGTTGTAGGTTTCCTTCAACTGCTCGCGCGTCTCGCGGTCGATGCGCCGGATCGCGTCTTCCAGCGTGCCGATTGCCTCGTTGAGGTCGGCCGACTGACTGTCGAGGAAGCCCTTGCGCTCGCGCGAGGTGGCCAGCTCGTCGAGTGCCGCCAGGTTGACCGGCCCGAGTGCCTCGATCTCGCCGGCCAGCGCGGCAAGTTCGGCTTGCAGCAGCGGCTCCCTGACATCGCGCGTCAACTCCGGCGCGAGTTCCTCCTCGTTGGCGCCGGTCTCGGCCAGACGCGCGGCGTATTGCTCCTCGTTCAGCTGCGCCGCCTGTTCCTTGAGGCGCAGGTCACCGATGCGGTCGCGCAGCGGGTTGAGGCCCTGCTCGGTCTTGAGGCGCGCCTCCTCGATCTGCCGCAACCCGGCGGCGGCGCTCTCGAGCGCGTCGCGCTGCGAGGCCAGAGCGCCTTCGCGCGCCTGCCGCGTTGCCAGTACCGCCTGCAGCTGTGCCGCCGCATCCCCTTCGCTGATGCCCTCAAGTTCCTGTCGGCGCGCCTCGGTTTCCACAGCGATGCGTTCGATCTGTTCGCGCGCCACCTCGCGCAATCGGGCGATTTCCTCCAGTTTGCCGGTGCACTCGCGCTCGGCGAAGCGGCCCTCCTGCAACTCGCGCGCCAGTGCCTGTTCCGTCGCGCGCAACTCGCGCAGCGCGGTATCGCAGCGCCGCTGTTCGGCCAACGCCTGTTCGAGGCGAAGGCGCAGTTCCTGCGCCGCCGCGCCCATGCGCGCACCCTCGCTTTCGGCCTGGCTGCGGCGCAGGCGCTCGGCGTCTTCGGCGGCAGCGACTTCCGTCAGATCGGCCTGCAGCTGCGCCGCCCGCGCTTCGAAGCGCTGCACCGCCTCGCCCAGCCGGACCGCCTCGACCTGAGCGGCGTGCAGGCCCTGCTGCAGTTCCTGCGCCTCGCGCTGTGCCTCGCCCAACTGCGCCCGATGCGCCGTCAGGCCGGATTCCGCCGCCGCCAGCGTCGCGCCGGCCATGCCGGCCTCGTCCTCGTGGCGCACGCATTCGACTTCCAGCAGCTCGATCTCGCGCTGGCGCTCGATGACGCCGTGGGTGCGGGCTTCGGGTGCATAGAGCACGAAGCTGTTGCGCGAGACCAGGTGACCGGCCTGGCTGACCCAGACGCGCCCCGGCGGCAATGTTGCGCGCCGCGCCGCCAGCTGCGCCAGGTCGTCGGCGACGTACACGCCAGCCAGCCATTCGCTCAGCGCCGGCTGCCAGCGCGGATCGCTGCAGCGCACCTTGTCGCGCAGCGGCACGTCGGGATCAAGCGCGACGGTTTCCGCCACCGGCCCGGGCTCGCCGGCAAATACCAGGGCCAGGGTTGCCGGCGGCGGATCGGCCAGCACGCGTTCCGCGCTCGCCTGGTCGACGCCGGCGAGTGCGCCAAGACGCTCGCGCAGCGCCGCTTCAAGGGCGGTTTCCCAGCCCGGTTCAACCTTGAGGCTGGCCCAGATCGGATCGGCCGAATCGAGGCCATGCCGCTTCAGCCAGTCGCCGAGCTTGCCTTCCTGTTGAACGCGGACCTGCAATTGCTTCAGTGCATCGCGTCGCGCGCGCACCTCCGTCAGGCGCTTCTGCGCACTGCCCTGCCGCTCACTGGCCTCGCGCCGCTGCGCCTCGTGCTCCGGCAGGCGCTGCTGGAGATCGCCGGCGCGCACCCGCTGCGCCGCCAGATCCGCCTCCAGCGCTGCCGCGCGTGCCTGCAAGGACGCCAGCGCCGCGCTGTCGGGCTGTTCGAGTGCGTCGCGCTCCGATGCCAGTTTGCTGCGCCGCTGGCCGAGGCCCTCAAGGATCTTGTCCGCGTGGCTGCGGTGGGCCTCTTCGACGCGCAGGCCCTGCTCGGCCTGGGCCAGTTCGCGCCGCAGCGTGTTTCCCGTCGTGTCAGCCGCCTGCAGACTCGCTTCGCCGGCGGGCAGGCGCGTTGCAACCTCGTCATGGCGCAATGCACTGGCTGCCGCGCGCTGGGTGGCGTTCTCCAGCAACTCGCGCCAGCGCGCCTCGTCGCGATCGGTGGTCTCGGCCTGCGTGCGCCAATGGGCCGCCTCGCCGCCGAGCTGCGCCTGCCGCGCCTCGATGCGGCTGCGCGCGTCGCGCAGATGCTGCAGTTCCGACTCCAGCCGTGCCACCTCGGCATTGGCGGCGAACATCTCGCTCTGCGCCGCGTGCAGCGCGTCGCTGGCCGAGAAATGCGCGCTCCGCGCGCCTTCCACCTTCGCCTCCAGTTCGCGCAGCGCCGCTGTTTCAGCCTCGAAACGGTTGACCGCCTGTTCGACGTTTCGGGTCAGTTTCTCGCGCTGATCGCGCGCCTCGTTGCGCTTGTACAGCCAGAGCAGATTCTGCCGCCGCGTCAGCCGCGCGTGCAGTTCCTGATATTGCTGCGCCACGACCGCCTGCCCTTCGAGCTTTTCGATCTGGTGGCCCAATTCGCCGCAGATGTCCTCCACCCTGGCGAGGTTCTCGCGCGCGTCGGCAAAGCGGTTCTCCGTCTCGCGCCGGCGCTCCTTGTATTTCGTTACCCCGGCCGCCTCTTCGAGGAAGAAGCGCAGCTCCTCCGGCTTCGCCTCGATAATGCGCGAGATCATGCCCTGTTCGATGATGGCGTAGGCGCGCGGGCCCAGGCCAGTGCCGAGAAACAGGTCGATCACGTCGCGCCGGCGGACGTGCATGTTGTTGATGTGGTAGGAGGACTCCCCGTCGCGCTCGAGCACGCGCTTGACGGCGATCTCCGCATACTGGGACCACTGGCCGGCGACACGGCCCTGCGCGTTGTCGAAATGCAGCTCGACGCTGGCGCGGCCGACCGGCTTGCGCTCGCCCGAGCCATTGAAGATGACGTCCTGCATCGATTCGCCGCGCAGGGCGGTAGCCTTGGATTCGCCCAGAACCCAGCGCACGGCATCGATGATGTTGGACTTGCCGCAGCCGTTCGGGCCGACCACGCCAACGAGTTGCCCCGGCGTAAGAACGGAGGTCGGGTCCACGAAGGTCTTGAACCCGGCGAGTTTCAGCTTGGTTAGGCGCACGCTAAGAAAGGCTCTTGTATTTTCTTCGGAATCGGCGCGAATTGCCGCCTCGCGCCGCGGGGATTCTGGCGCATATAATACCATCTTCGCAATCCCGCTTCCGAAGCCAACAGCATGCCCAGCCGACCGTCACCCGCCCTGGAAACCTTTGCCAATCCGCAAGCGGGCCGCGACTATCTGATTCACATGGAAATTCCGGAGTTCACCTGCCTTTGCCCGAAGACCGGGCAGCCGGATTTCGCCACACTGATCCTCGACTACATCCCCGACCGCGCCTGCCTGGAGCTGAAAAGCCTGAAGCTCTACATCGGCTCGTTCCGCAACGAAGGCGCCTTTCACGAAGCGGTCACGAACCGCATCCTTGACGATCTGGCGCAGGCCACACGTCCGCGCTTCATGCGGCTGACCGCGCGCTTTTTCGTTCGCGGCGGCATCTTCACCACGGTCGTGGCGGAGCACCGCAAGAAAAGCTGGAAGCCAGCGACGCCCCTGGCCCTCGCCACCTTCGCACCGCAGTCGAACACGCGCTAGCCGCCGCCGGCATCACGCCTGCATGCGTGCCAGCGCGCCGCGCACCAGATTGATGTGCTCGCGCAGAATGTACAGCTCGTTGGTGAAGGCCAGCGGCACCGGGCGAGCGTTGGCGTTGTCCTCGACGCGGTCCAGCCGCTCCATGAACTCGCCCACCCGTTCGGCCGAGAAGTGCTCGCGGATCTCGTGTTCGAGGAACTTCAGCTCGCCGTACCAGCGATAGATGCGCGAGCGGATGCGCCACGAATACACCGCCGGCACGATGCGCGAGGCGGGAATCAGCAGCGCGACCACCGGTATAAGCATGACGACGATGCGCTCGAGGAAAACCGCCAGCCAGAACGGCAGGTAGCGCTGCAGGAACGGCGCACCCGACTTGTAGTAGCGCGCAGCGTCGCCGCTGTGCGGGAAATCCTGGTCGCGAAAGGACGGAAACTCGCCCGCCCGGCCGAACAGCCCGGCCTTGCCGTGCACCTCGCTCAACACCTGCGCCAGCAGGCTCACGAGCGCCGGATGCAGGTCGGCGCGCGCCACCACGTGCGCCGTCGGCGCGACCAGCGTGGTATCGCGCGCCGGAATGTCGGCCACCAGATCCACGCCGCCGCGCGGCAGCGTGACGACCGACAGGAAAGGCATCCGTCGCGCATAGGCTTCGGCCTGTACGAAGCTCATCAGGCGCACGCCCGGCATGCGCAGCAGGCGCTGCACGACCGGCGCCTCCGGCGCGGCAATGTAGAACACCGCGTCGAGCGTGCCGCTTTTCAGGGCCGCCTCCGCCGCCTCGCCGTCGAGCGTGACCAGGCCGGCCGAGTCTGTTTCGAATCCACTGGCGAGCAGCAGCTGCAGGGCCAGCAACTGGGTGCCGCTGCCCTCGCCGCCGATGGCGACGCGCCGGCCGTGCAGCTGCGTCAGCCGATCGAGTACCGCGGTGGAGCGGTAGAACACCCACACCGGCTCGAAGTACACATTGCCGAGCGAGACCAGCTCGGAATCCTGGCCTTCCTGCGCGATGCCCGCCTGGACGAACCCGATATCAACGCCGGCGCCGTCGTCTTTGAGCCGACCGAGGTTCTCGATCGAGCCGGAGGATTCGCGGATATCCAGCCGGATGCCGTAGCGGTCGAGCACCCGTCGATAGCGCTCGGCAAAGACATGGTAGGCGCCGTTGGCCGCTCCGGTCGTGATGGCGACCCGGCGCGGCGGCGCCGGGTCGACGAACTGGTAGGCAATCCAGAAGCCAACCAGCACCAGCAGCAGTGCCGGCCCGGCGGTGGCGGCTAGGTCGCGAAACGAGATCCGTGCAATGGGCAATCGGCGCATGTGCAGCAGTGTAGCAGCGCCAATCCGCCTCAGCGTTTGCTGGCAGCCTGTCGGACTTAAAGGAAATCGGCTGCAAATCCGCCTGGGCGGTCCATATTTCGCCGCTTTCCTGGTCAATAGAACCGACTATTGACCTGCGAAAGCGACAAAATCTGTCCTCGCCCAGCCGAATGTTCGCTTCGATTCTTCAAGTCCGACAGGCTGCCAGGCCCTCAGGCCGGGCACAGCGCACGCACCAGGTCCAGGCGGTCGAAATGCACACCGGTGGCGTCGATGTGCAACCAGCCGGCGCGTTTCCATTCCCCCAGTGTGCGAGCCACCGTCTCCAGGCGTGCGCCGACGATCTCGCTGACCTGTTCCAGCGTCAGACCCATCGGCAGACGCGCGCGCGCGCCTTTCTTCTCAACGCCGTAGCGGTCCACCAGTTGCGCCATCATTACCGCCAGCCGCTGCGGCACCGTGCCGGCGCTGACAATCTCGATCTTGTTGATAAAGGCGTCGGCGAAGCGCGTCATTTCCTTGTGCAGCGGCTCGGCAAGGCGCGGGAATTTCTCGGAAAAGCGCAGGATCGCCGCCGATTCGACCACGATAAGGGAAAGCCCGTCATTCATGGCTATGGCGTCGGTCGGGTATTTCATGCCAGACCAGATGGCAAAGATCCCCATCGAATCGCCCGGACCATACAAGCCGTAGGTACGGCTGACACCTTCGGCATTGCGCCGCGCCGCCTTGACAAAACCCGCCTCGATGAAGATGACGTGCGTGTCCTGCTCGCCGCGCCGCCAGACGACGTCACCGGTGCGGTAGGCGCGCACCGATGCGGAAGCGACGAGGTCCGCCAATACGCGGGGCGGCAGGCTGGCAAACAGCTCGAACTGGCGCAGCCGCACCGCCAACTCCTCCTTGCCCGGCTGGTTCGCCTCGACCGGCACACCGCGATTGAGGCGCCGGAAGGCGCTGCGCGGCAAATCGACCTGGAACTGCTTCAAACCGGCACCCGAGCCGGCCTTCCTGCCTGCGCCTGCTGCAGCGCGACGTACAGCGGACATGCCACCTCCTGATCATGCGTCGGCCACGACGCAGCACTGCGGGACTTTGCGCAGCCTGAACGGCCAAGCTGCCGCCGCCGGACAGGCCAGCGGCATAAACTTTGATATATGTCTACTTTACCCGATTCCGGCCCGGCCCGCCACGGTTTGCCGCGACTTCGGCTAAGATGTGCGGCCCCCATGAATGCCGCAGCCGATCTCGCCTTGCACACCCCGATGATGGCCCAGTACTTGCGCCTCAAGGCGCAGTACCCGGACCTTCTGCTGTTTTACCGCATGGGCGACTTCTACGAGCTGTTCTACGACGACGCCGAGAAGGCCGCGCGCCTGCTCGACATCACGCTTACCACGCGTGGCCAGTCGGCCGGCCAGCCGATCCGCATGGCTGGTGTGCCCTATCACGCGGTCGAGCAGTATCTCGCCCGCCTGGTGAAACTGGGCGAATCCGTGGTCATTTGTGAGCAGGTCGGCGATCCGGCCACGTCGAAGGGACCGGTGGAACGCGCGGTGAGCCGCATCGTTACGCCGGGCACCCTGACAGACGCCGCCTTGCTGGAGGAAAAGACGGACAACCTGCTGCTGGCCATCGCGCCGGCAAGGAACCTGCTCGGGCTGGCCTGGCTCAACCTTGCCAACGGCGACTTCCGCCTGCTGGAGAGCGGGCCGGCGGGACTCGCCGCCCACCTGGAGCGGCTGCGACCGGCGGAGATCCTGCTTCCGGACGGCGCGCCGGCACTGCTGCCCGAGACTTGCCCGACGCCACTCAGGCGCCTGCCGGACTGGCATTTCGACCGCGACACGGCGGTGCGCCTGCTCACCGAACATTTCGGCACGCGCGACCTGGCTGCCTTCCTGCCGGAAAGCGGCGCCAACGCGCCCACTGCCGCCCTCGCCGCCGCTGCCGCGCTGTTCCAGTACGCGCGCTCGACGCAAAACCAGTCGCTCGGTCACATCACCGCGTTGACACTGGAGCATGCCGGCGCCTGGTTGCGCATGGACGCCAGCACGCGGCGCAATCTGGAACTGACCGAGACGTTGCGGGGCGAACCAGCGCCGACGCTGCTTTCCTTGCTGGACACCTGCGCCACCGGCATGGGCTCACGCTGGCTGCGCCACGCCCTGCACCATCCGCTGGCGAACCGCGACGAAGCGGCGGCGCGCCACCAGGCGGTCGGCGAACTCGCCAGTGCCGACGGGCCGCGCCGCTGCGACGACATCCTCGCCTGCCTGCGCGGCTTCGCCGACATCGAGCGAATCACCGCACGGATCGCATTGAGAAGCGCGCGGCCGCGCGATCTGGCGGCCCTGCGTGACAGCCTTGGCACGCTCGACGCACTGTGCGCCGCGCTCGCCGCAGCAACGGCACCCCTGCTCGCCCTGGTGCAGCTTGACCTGGCGACCCCGCGGGACTGCCTCGATCAGCTCGTCCGCGCGGTGCATCCGGAACCGGCGGCGCTGCTGCGCGACGGCGGCGTGATCGCCGACGGCTTCGATGCCGCGCTGGACGAATTGCGCGCCCTCAACCGCAATTGCGGCGCATTCCTGATCGAGATGGAGGGCCGCGAGCGCACCCGCACCGGCATCGCCAACCTGCGCGTCGAGTACAACAAGGTGCATGGTTTCTACATCGAAGTCACGCACGCCAACACCGCCAAGATACCCGACGATTACCGCCGCAGGCAGACACTGAAGAACGCCGAGCGCTACATCACGCCGGAATTGAAGGCCTTCGAGGACAAGGCCCTTTCGGCGCAGGAACGCGGGCTGGCGCGCGAGAAGCAGCTCTACGACGCGCTGCTGGACACGCTCGCGGCGCACATCGCGCCGCTGCAGCGCATCGCCCGTGCCATCGCCCTGCTCGACGGCCTGACGGCATTCGCCGGCGCCGCGGTGCGCCACGACTACTGCCGGCCGCAGTTCACCGCCGAAGCGCTGATCGAGATCGAAGCCGGCCGCCATCCCGTCGTCGAACGGCAGGTCGACAGTTTCATCGCCAACGACTGCCGCCTGCATGCCGCCCGCCGCATGCTGCTCGTCACCGGCCCGAACATGGGTGGCAAGTCGACCTACATGCGGCAGGTGGCCCTGATCACGCTGCTGGCGCATTGCGGCAGCTTCGTCCCGGCGCGCGCCGTCCGGCTGGGACCGGTCGACGCAATCTTCACGCGCATCGGCGCCTCCGATGACCTGGCCTCGGGACGCTCGACCTTCATGGTCGAAATGACCGAGGCGGCGGCGATCCTGCATGGCGCCAGCGAAAACAGCCTGGTGCTCATGGACGAGATCGGCCGCGGCACCTCGACCTTCGACGGCATGGCACTGGCCCACGCCATCGCTCGCCACCTGCTCGAACGCAATCGCTGCCGCACGCTGTTTTCGACGCACTATTTCGAACTCACCCGGCTTGCCCTCGACTACACTGACTGCGCCAACGTGCACCTCGATGCGATCGAGCATGCCCACCGCATCGTCTTCCTGCACGCGGTGGAAGAGGGTCCGGCAAGCCAGAGCTACGGCATCGAAGTGGCGGCACTGGCGGGCATTCCCGGCAGTGTCGTGCGCGAGGCCAGGCGGCGTCTGCGCCAGTTGGAAAACCGCGCGATCGACGACGGCATCCAGGCCGACCTGTTCGCCAACGCAACCGAGCCGGCGCAAGCCGAGCCGCACCCGGCGCTCGACATGCTCCAGGCGCTCGACCCGGACACTCTGAGTCCGCGCGAGGCCCTGGAAAAGCTCTACGAACTGAAACGGATGGCTTGATGCGGCTGGCCCCCTTCCTTTGCCTGGCGTTGGCCGCCGGCCTTTCACTGCCGGCTTGCGCCGACCGCTACAGCTTCGCCCTCATCGGCGACATTCCCTATAGCCGTTTCGAGCGCGAGGTGCTGCCCGACCTGCTGGCCGAAATCGGCCGCGAGGACCTGGCATTCGTTGTCCATGACGGAGACATCAAGGACGGCTCCAGCGTTTGCAGTGATGCGGTATACATGGACATCCGCGGCGTTTTCCAGGCCTCGCGCCACCCTCTCGTATATGTGCCTGGCGACAACGAATGGACAGACTGCCACCGCGCCAACAACGGCGGCTACGACCCGCAGGAACGGCTCGGCCGCCTGCGCGAGTCCTTTTTTCCCGGCGACGAGGCCCTGGGTCAGCGGCCGTTGCGCCTCGAGCGGCAATCGGCCGAGCCGGCGTTCGCCGAATTCCGCGAAAATGTCCGCTGGCAGGTCGGCCGCGCGCTGTTCGTCGGCCTGAATGTGCCGGGCAGCAATAACAACTGGGGTCCGGCCAAGGCACCGTCGGCCGAACACGTCGCGCGTGGCCGCGCCAACCGCGCCTGGCTGGCCGCGGCCTTCGCCCGAGCGCGCGAGCACCAGCTGGCCGGCATTCTCATCGTCATCCAGGCCAACCCGGACCTCGAATCGGCGAAGCGCCGTGGCGACCGGCCCAACGGCTATGCGGAGTTCCTCGATCAGCTGCGCGCCGAAACACAGGCTTTTGCCGGCCAGGTCGTGCTGGTACACGGCGACACCCACTACCATCGCATCGACCGGCCGCTGAAGGACCCGCTGAGCGGCGCGACGCTGGCGAACTTCACGCGCGTCGAGACCTACGGCTCGCCATTTATCGGTTGGGTCAGGGGCACGGTTGATGACAGCGACCCGCAGGTCTTTCGGTTCGAGTCGCGACCGTTCTCCGCACAGAAACGCTAGGGCGCCAGCAAGACTGGACCGCGCATCGCCCGAGGCAGCCAGCCGCTAGACGGCGCCCTGCCCGGAAACCGCCATCCGCTCCAGTTCCTCAAGCACCTTGAAGCTGGCTTTCTCCATCTCCAGGGTCGCGTCCAACGCGCGCGGCATGTCCTTCTCGTAGTAGAAACGGATCGCCGCCACGGCGTGGCGGTGCACTTCGACATGCGCCGGCTCGATCTCCCGGTAGCCGGGCAAGTGCGAGAAGCAGTGCTTGCCGTCGCCTTCGTAATACCATTTGCCAAGGCGGCAGCCGGTATGACTGGCGAAATCCTCGACCTTCTTTTCCGAAACGCCGAGGAAGACCTTGTAGATTTCGAACTTGTATACAAGGTGATCGAACTTGGCGGTTTCGGTGAAGCTGCGCAACGCCACGCCGGCAATGGTGCCATTCATCCTGGCCGTCAGATCCATCATGTCGTGCATGTTGCGCGTCGCTTCCTGTCCGTCGCGGGCGTATTCGGTGGCCTGCTGCGGCGAGAGCGCCATCATCGCCTTGACCTCGCGGGTTTCCTGCTGGATCGAGCCGACCAGGGTCGAAATTTCGCTGGTTGCGTTGGTGGTCCGTTCGGCCAGCTTGCGGACTTCATCCGCGACCACGGCGAAACCGCGGCCCTGTTCGCCGGCGCGCGCCGCCTCGATGGCGGCATTGAGGGCGAGCAGATTCGTCTGGTCGGCGATTTCCTTGATCAGCTGGACGATGCCACCGATCTGGCCCGATCGTTCGTTGAGGTGGTCGACCTTGGCCGCCGTCGCATTGGTACGGTCCGACATCTCGACGAGGTTCGAAGCGATTCGCTCGACTACATGCAGGTTCGCGTCGAGCGACGAGGTAGCCTGCGCCGACTGCTCGCGCTCGTCCTTCATCGCCACGGCCAGCGAAGCCAGCGAGCCTTGCACCTTCATGGCCGACTCGCTATACAGCCGCAGTCGATCGAAAAGACTGTCGAACGCCTGGCGCTGCTGCCGCAGTTGTTCACATTCCTGCGCCAGCGCCTCCCTGCCCTGCTCCGCCGCTGCCAGATCGCCCGACCGGGACGCGAGGCTCTGCTCCAATTCGCTGATTTTGCTTCGTAATGCGCCAATTTCGGCGCCCTGCTTCGATCCAAACATGGTGCACCTCATTCTCACAGGCCCAAGTCCAATTACGTCTCCGCTGCGCCGGACTTGAGCCGTACCAGCGTCAATTGTGGTTTTCCCGCACTCGGAAACCACGTATCGCTGACTCGGCCGGTTGGCGCTAATCTTCCGTCGCGCACCGCCTGCAAGAAGCTCGCGGGCTCCACAAGAGCCACGCGCCATGCGCCGACCATCCGTCATCGTGAAAAGGAGGATACCCATGTTGGCTCGTTCACTGCGGCGCACCGCCGCCCTGCTGGCGGTCACGTCGGCCGCTCTCCTTCCTGCCGTCGCGGCGGAAATCGTCATCGGCCAGGTCGCCCCGCTCAGCGGCCCGCTGGCGCCGACCGGCAGCCACGTGGGTGCCGGCGCGCAACTCTACTTCGACCGGGTGAACGCTGCCGGCGGCATCCACGGAGCGAAAATACGCCTGGTACGCAAGGACGATGCCTACAAGGTGGCGGAAACCGTCAGCCAGACCGCGCTGCTGCTGCGCGAAGCCGCGCCCGTCGCACTGGTGGCCATGGTCGGAACCGGAAACGTCGAAGCGCTGGTAAAAGAGAAGATCCTGGCGAATGCGGACATCCCGGTGGTGGGCATTCGTTCCGGCGCGCAATCCCTGGTTTCCCCCGTGGTGCCGCAGTTGTTCCACACGCGCGCCAGCTACGCTGCGGAAGTCGAGAAGATCGTGCAACAGCTGTCGGTCAGCGGCGTTCGCCGCGTCGCCGTGTTCTATCAGGATGACCCGCTTGGGCTGGACGGCCTCGCCGGCGCGGAGAAGTCGCTCGCCGCGCACAAGCTGGAGCTGCTGCTGAAGGCCGCCTACGAGAAGAACACGACCCGTGTCGAGGCAGCGGTGAAAGCGATTGCGGCGGCCAGACCGCAGGCGGTCATCATGGTATCCAACACCGCAGCCAGCGCGGAATTCGTCATGCAATCGCGCGCCGCCGGCAACGACGCCCTGCTGCTCACGCTTTCCATCACCGACGGTCCGCAGGTAGTCAAGCGCATCGGCAAGGAAACCGCGCACGGACTCGGCATCGTCCAGGTCGTGCCGGATCCGAACAGCCGCGCACTCACGCTGACGCGCAACCTGCAAGACGATTTCAGGAAGTTCGCGCCGAAGGGCATCGACCTGAACCACACCTTGCTGGAAGGCTATCTGGCCGGCATGGTGCTGGCAGAGGGATTGCGCCGCGCCGGGGCAAACCCGACGCGGAAGAAACTGCGGGAGGCGCTGGAAGGCATGCGCGATTTCGACGCCGGCGGCCTGAATATCCGCTTCTCGGCGGAAAACCATTCCGGCTCGGACTTCCTCGACATCACCATCCTCAGCCGGGACGGCAAGCTCCTGCGCTGAGGTCCACCGGCGGCCGCCGGGCGTGGCGGCGGTGTCCCTGTTCAGTGGTGGTGGCCTTCCGGCCCGTGCACGTGGCCATGCGCCAGTTCCTCGGCACTGGCGGCGCGCACACCGGTGACGGTGCAGGAGAAAATCAGCGCCATGCCGGCGAGAGGATGATTGCCATCCACCACGACCTTGTCGCCCTCGATCTCGGTAATCGTATAGAGCATCTCGTCGTCGCCATCTTCGGCGGCACGCTCAAACTGCATGCCGACCTCGACTCCCGCCGGAAACAGGGACAGCGGCTCGACACGCACCAATTCGGCGTCGTATTCGCCGAACGCCTCCTCCGGTTGCAGCTTGACCTCGAGCTTGTCGCCAGCCTGCTTGCCGTGCAGGGCCTCCTCGATGGCGGCAAAGATGCCGTCGTGCCCCCCGTGGAGGTAGACGATCGGCTGGCTGCCCTCGTCCACGGCGTTGCCGTCCGGATCGGTGACCCGATAGTCGAGCGTGACGACGCTGTCCTTGGCGATCTGCATGGTAAATCCCTTTAATCGAGCTGTCTGACCAATTGCAGCACTTCGGCTGCGTGGCCCTTGGGCGTGACGCCGTAGAAAGCGTGGCGCACCACGCCCTCGCGGTCAATTATGAAGGTGGAGCGCACGATGCCCATCTTCCTCACGCCATCCTTTTCCTTGTGCTGCCATACGCCATACTGCTTGCATACCTCGCCTTCCATGTCGGCCAGCAGGCGCACCGACAGCCCGTGCTTGTCGCGAAACTCGGCGTGGCGGATGCAGTCGTCGCGCGAGATCCCGATGACGACACAGCCGCAACGCGTGAACTCGTCTTCGTGGTCGGTGAATTCAATTGCCTCGAGGGTGCAGCCCGGCGTATCGTCCTTCGGGTAGAAATACAGCACGGCATGCTGCTTGCCGCGCAGCGCAGCCGTGTCGAACATCTCCATGTCCGCGTCCGGCAGGATGAAGGCTGGGGCAGATTGTCCGGCGCGCAACATGCTGTCTCCTTCCGACCAATTTTCTCCCGCGGCAAGTTTAGCACCTCGGCGCGTGCACGTTTCGGGCCGACGCGACAAGATAGCGCCGCCGGGCTAACATGATGGGGTAAACGCAACGCGAAAGGATGATCATGTTCAGGGTTTTTGCCGCCTTCGTGCTCGGCCTGGCGATGTTTCAGGCCCAGGCGCAACGTTCCCCCGCCGGCGAGCGCTGGAACGTACCCATCGATCCGCGCGACTGGAAACTGGTGCAGCAGGAAGGCAATGAGCGGCAGGCCGAGCGCACCTATGTGCGGCACGGTGAGAATGCCTATTTCTGGAACGAACGCATCGTCAGCGGCTTCCGCGCAACGGGTGCGAATCCGGAAGACTATATTGCCGCCTATGTCGAGGAATTGATGGAAAGTTGCCGTCCACTCAAGGTCAAGGCAATCGACCAGGATGCCGCTTCGATCATCTTCCAGTGGCAGGGTGACTGCCGGATTTACGGCCCGCAGATCGAATACCGCCGCGTCACCCTCACCGAGGACGGGCTGCACTATTTTGCCTATGCGACCAAGCCGAGCCGCCTGTCGGAAGCGAAGAGAGAAGCCTGGCTGGCCACCCTGCGCGCCGCCAAAGTGAAATAGCCGTCTTCCCTTGCCTTTTCCCGATGACTGTATGAAAATACAGGCATCGGTCAAGGGAGGACGGCATGAGCCATCTCACCGCGCGTCAGGCGCAAATCCTGCAATTCATCCGCGACACGCTGGAAGCCGGGAGTGCGCCACCCACCCGGCTGGAAATCTGTGCCGCCTTCGGTTTCACCTCCCCCAACGCCGCCGAGGATCACCTGCGCGCCCTCGAACGCAAGGGTGCGATCCGCATGGAGCCGGGCTCGGCACGAGGCATTCGTCTGGTCGAGCAGCTCGGCCTGCCGCTCATCGGCCACGTTGCCGCCGGCCAGCCGATTCTTGCCGAGGCGCATGTCCAGGGGCGCTTCCAGCTCGACCCCGGCCTGTTCCAGCCGCGCGCCGACTATCTTCTCCGGGTGCGCGGCCTCTCCATGCGCGACGCCGGCATTCTGCACGGCGATCTGCTCGCCGTGCACCGCACGCGGGAAGCCCGCAGCGGCCAGATCGTGGTGGCACGGGTGCACGATGAAGTCACGGTGAAACGCTTCCGCCGCCAAGGTAACAGCAGCACGGTGGAACTGCTCCCGGAAAATCCGGATTTCCAGCCCATCGTCATCGACCTCAAGGAGGCCCTGCTGGAAATCGAGGGGCTCGTCGTCGGCCTGCTGCGCAATGGCAAGGAACTCTGAAGAGCACAGGGCGAACCACCCGAACCTGCCACCTGATTAGCCACAATGTTCAGCAGACGATCGAAGTTCCCACCGGCACCGTCATTCCGGGGCCGCCCGCCAGAGCTTGCCCCGGACTTGATCCGGGGGCGGAACCCGGAATCCAGGGTCTTTTTGAGGCCGTTTTGGATTCCGGGTCGCGCTTCGCTTGCCCGGAATGACGACGCTGAGGTTTGTAGCTAATCAGAACCTGCCATGTCCACTGCCGCCCTTCTCGATACCCTCCATCATCCTGCCCTCTGGCGTGGCGGCAGCATGGCGGCCGCCCTGCCCGGCGTCGCCACCGGCTTTGCCGCACTCGATGCGGCGCTGCCGGGTGGCGGCTGGCCGCTCGGCACGCTGACCGAACTGCTCCCCGCCCGCGCCGGCATCGGCGAACTTTCCCTGCTTGCCCCGGCACTGGCCCGCCTTTCGCGCGGCGACGAAGGCTGGCAGATATGGATCGCGCCCCCCCACGTGCCCTACGCACCGGCACTGGCGGCGGCCGGCATCGACCTTGCCCGCCTGATCGTCGTTCGCCCGCGCTCTGCTGCCGAGGTGCTGTGGACCGCGCGCCAGGCACTGGCAAGCAAAGGCGCCAGCGCCGTGCTGGCCTGGCTCGGCACGCCGGACATGCACAGCCTGCGCCGCCTGCAACTCGCCGCCGAGCAATCGCAGGCCTTCGCCTGCCTGTTCCGCCCGCCGCACGCGGCCGGCGAGTTTTCTCCCGCCGCGCTGCGTCTGCGTCTCGAAGCCGGCCAGGGCCGCCGTCTCGCCGTGCACGTGCTGAAGCGACGCGGCCCTCGGCTGGACCGGCCAGTGCCGGTCGATCTCGGACCCGACCGCCATGCTCTGGATCGCGATTCACCTCCCCGACCTGCCGCTGCAAGTCTTTCTGCGCACCTCGCCGGCTGAACCACTCGCTGTCACCGGGCCGCAGGGCATCCTCGCCGCCAGCAGCGCGGCGCGACGGCTCGGCGTGCGTCCCGCCATGTCCGGCGCCACCGCCTGCGCTCTGGCGCCAGGGCTGTTGCTGCGTCCACGCCAGTTGCGCCTGGAGTGTGCCGCCCTGGAAGAAATCGCCACCTGGGCCGGCCGGCTCACCCCGAATATCAGCCTCGATGCGGCGGATGGCGTACTGCTGGAAGTCGCCGCCAGCCTGCGCCTGTTCGGCGGCGCGCATCAACTGCTGCGTCGCGTTGCCGCCGGCTGCGACGCGCTTGGCTATCACGTCACCACGGCATGCGCGCCGACCCCGCTTGCCGCCCGCCTGCTTGCACGCGCCGGCGGCCATGCCGTGATCCGCGAGCCGCACGAGCTCGAAGCCGCACTTGCGCCGCTGCCGCTCACCCTGCTTGATTGCGCTCCGCAAGTAAAGGAGACGCTTGCCGCCATCGGCGCGAAAACCTTCGGCGACTGCCTGCGCCTGCCGCGCGCCGGCCTGGCGCAGCGCTGCGGCAGCGGCCTGCTCGCCGCGCTGGATGCGGCGCTCGGCCGGATCGCCGATCCGCGCCGCTGGTTCGTGGCGCCACAGACCTTTTCCGCCCGACTCGAACCGCTCACGCCCGTCGAACACACCGAGGCGGTGCTGTTTGCCGCCCGCCGCCTGCTCGCCGGACTGGAGGGCTTTCTCGCCGCACGCCACGCCGGCATCGCGCGGTTCCACCTGCATCTCACGCACGAGCGCATCCCGGCCACCCTGCTCACCCTCTCGCTGGCCGGCACCAGCCACGACGCTGCGCGCTGCCTCACCGTGCTGCGCGAACGCCTCGCCACGCTGGTGCTGAAAGCGCCGGTCGCCGCCATCGGCATCGAAGCCGACGACATCCGCCCCCTGGCCCCGCTCAGCCGCACGCTGTTCGGCGATGCGGCTGAGCAGCGCGCCGCTTGCGCCCAGCTGATCGAGCGCCTGCGCGCCCGCCTCGGCCACGACGCCATCAGCGGCGTACGCGCGGTGGCTGCGCATCGCCCCGAATTCGCCTGGGACACAGCCGAGCCGGGTGCCCGGCAACAGCTGCAGTCGGTATGCGCCACACGCCCTTTTTGGCTGCTCGACCCGCCGCAATCGATTTCCCCGCCGGCGCAAGACGCCACCGCCCGCAACACCGAACCGTATACCCTCCTCAGCGGTCCGGAGCGCATCGAGTCCGGCTGGTGGGATGGCCGCGACGCCACGCGCGACTACTTCGTTGCCAACGGCGCCGATGGCGAATTGCTGTGGCTTTTTCGCGAGCGCCGCCCACCGCACGGCTGGTACGTGCATGGCCTGTTCGCCTGAGCGGCGCGCCAAGCGTTCCACGGGCGGTTATCATTGCTCCAATCGAAAATTGGAGGAACCCCGTGAGATCATTGGCGCGCACCGCGTACGACAAACTGAGAGCAATTCGGGCACTGCGGATCAACAAACTCGACTTTCACGGCACCTATCCCCGCCTGGTTCGCTCCCTCAAGCTGCGGCAGGGCACCGACCGCGCCATGCAACTGGCGGTGGGTGGCGAATTCGAGGCGTTCGGCGTCCTCGAACTGGAAATCCTCAAGCACTTCGGTCTGCACGAGAACGGCTACGTCGTCGATATCGGCTGCGGCTCCGGCCGGCTGGCCAAACCGCTGTCGGCGTACCTGAAAGGCGCCTACCTGGGGATCGACATCGTGCCCGAACTGGTGCGCTATGCGCAGCGCATCGTCGCGCGACCAGACTGGCGTTTCGAAGTCGCCGAAGGCCTGCGCATCCCCGAGCGCGACGGCAGCGCCGACCTCGTCTGCTTTTTCTCCGTGTTCACACATCTGCTGCACGAGCAGACTTACGTTTACCTCGAGGAGGCGCGGCGGGTACTCAAACCGGGCGGCAGAATCGTCTTCTCCTTCCTCGATTTCACCGTGCCGAGCCATTGGCGCATCTTCGAGGCGAACATCGCGGACCTGCGCATCAATGCCCATCCGCTCAACATGTTCATGAGCTGCGACGCGATCGCCGTCTGGGCCGAGCGGCTCGGCATGCGGATCGTCGCCTTGCGGCCGGGCGAACAGCCGTTTATCCCGCTCGCACGGCCGGTCGCATTCGAGAGCGGTGCAGTGATGGAACAACTCGGTACGATCGGGCAATCGGTCTGCGTATTGGAGAAGGCCGGCAAGACCGGCTGAGCCGTGCGGGGAAATACGATGGGCCGTGGCATGGTCGCTCTGCTGTTGACGCTCTGCAGCGCGCTTGCGCGGGCCGACGTCGTCGAGTCGGTGACGACCGTCCCGACGCGCGGCACCTCCATCGCCTACCTGCTCAGCCGCGACGACGCCGCGACACCGAGAACGGTGTACGTCCTGCTTTCGGGCGGCTATGGCGACCACGGCCTGATGCGGCGCGGAGAAGCCGTGCACGTTTTCAACGACCAGAAATTCCTGGCGCGGGCGCGCCGCCTGTTCGTCGGTGTGGACAGCGCCGCGGCGCTGGTCGATGCACCGGCCGACCAGCGCCGGCTGGACGACGCCTTCCGGGCCTCGGCGCAGCATGCCGCGGACGTGAAGGCCGTACTCGACGATCTGGCGCGCCGCTTCGGCACGCCGCGAATCGTGCTGATTGGCCACAGCAATCAGGGAGCGTAGTTAGAAACAGCTTCGCGCATCGGTCGCCGAGCGGCGCACGGCGCAGGCCCTGGGGAAAAATGGTACAGGCACTTTTCGTACACGGGATGGGACGCACGCCCTTGTCAGGCTGGACGCTGCTGCGCCAACTCCGGCGAGCCGGATTGAACACCAGCACCTTCGGCTACGCCGTGAGCCTGGAAGACTTCGCCGGCATCGGCAAGCGGCTCGCCACCAGGATCGCCGCACTGGCCGAACACGGCGACTACGTACTCATCGGGCACTCCCTCGGCGGTGTCCTGATCCGCGCCGCCCTGAACGGAATGCCACCCGGCATCAGGCGGCCGCAGCGCCTGTTCCTTCTCGGCTCGCCGATCCGGCCGGTCCGCTTGGCACAGCGCCTGGCGCGCAACCCGATCTATCGAATCGCCGCGCGGGACTGCGGAAAACTGCTCGGATCGCCAAGCCGGATGGCGGCGATCGGAGCTGCAACCATTCCAACAACGTGCATTGCCGGCGTCCGCAGCCTGCCATGGCAGGACAGCCTGTTCGACGGCGAACCGAACGACGGCCTGGTGTCGCTATCCGAGGTAAGCGCCGAATGGACGAGCGACCACGTTCGCGTGCCGTGCCTTCATACACTCTTGCCGTCGAGCACCCGCGTCGCCGAAATCATCATCGATCGAATGCGCCGTTGAGGCCGGCAATCGTGCGCGACGCAGCCGCCGGGCGTGCAATCGACAGTGCGGCCATCGCGCGCGGTAACGTCAGGCACGGACCGGGATCAGCGGACCTTCCTGCATCGCGGCAACCTGCTCGCGCAGCTGGAGAATATGGTCCTGCCAATAACGTTGCGTGTTGAACCAGGGAAAGGCCGCGGGAAATGCCGGGTCGCTCCAGCGGCGTGCCAGCCAGGCGGCATAATGAATCAGCCGCAGCGTGCGCAGTGCCTCGATGAGATGCAGCTCGCGCTCGTCGAACTCGCGGAAGGCCTCATAGCCGGCCAGTAGCGCACCGAGCTGGCGCGACATCTCGGCCCGTTCGCCGGAGAGCAGCATCCACAAATCCTGTACGGCCGGACCGCTGCGGCTGTCGTCGAAGTCGACAAAATGCGGCCCCCTGGTTGCGCCGGCATCAGTCCATAGCACGTTGCCCGGATGGCAGTCACCATGCACGCGCAGTTGCGCCACGCGACCTGCGCGCGCGTAACAATGGCGCACCGCGTCGAGAGCCAGTTCGACCACGCTGCGATAAGCGGGATCGAGATCGGGCGGGATGCAACCCTGCGCGAGCAGGTAATCGCGCGCTTCCTCACCGAAACCGGCGATGTCGAGCGCCGGCCGCTGCTTGAAGGCCGCCAGGGCACCGACGGCATGGATGCGCCCGAGGAAACGGCCCAACCACTCCAGGGTTCCGGCTCGGTCGAGTTCCGGCGCCCGCCCGCCCTGCTTCGGGTAAACGGAAAACCGGAAGCCGGCGAATTCATGCAAGACCTGCCCATCGGCGGAACAGAGCGCCGGCACGACGGGAATCTCGCGCGCCGCCAGTTCTGCGACGAAGGCATGCTCTTCGCCGATTGCAGCGTTCGACCAGCGGCCCGGCCGATAGAACTTGGCAACCAGAAAGTGGCCCGCCACGGTGCCGACCTGAACCACGCGATTCTCGTAGCTGTTGAGTGCGAGCAGGCGACCGTCGGTGCGATGGCCGATGCTGTCAAGGGCGTTGAGGATGCAATCCGGCGTCAGGCCGGAGAATGGAGGCGCGGCGGAATCCATGGTGGCGTATCAGAGTGTGGCAACCGGCACGCCCAATGAAAATAGCCCGGCGAACCGGGCTATCCTCATACAGCGGTCCTGAGGCTTACTCGGGGCGAATGTTCGCCGCCTGCTTGCCTTTGGGGCCGGCCGTGACGTCGAAGGAAACCTTCTGACCTTCGGCCAGCGTCTTGAACCCGCTGTTTTGAATCGCGGAGAAGTGCGCGAACAGATCCTCACCGCCGCCATCCGGAGTGATGAACCCGAAGCCTTTTGAATCGTTGAACCACTTGACGGTACCAGTTGCCATATCGAGATAATCCTTAAAGAAGAAAATCGGCCAAAATGCCGTTAGCACGAAGATCAAGGCGGAGAGCTGGCGAGCTGAGGTACCGACCGGAAGCGAAACAACTAACTGGGGGTGACAGCGTGACAGGCAAAGCACTACTCGAAGATCCTGCTGCTGCGCAATGTAACGCCCTCGCCGTGATTTGGCAAGGACTATTTGCCTGCCGCCGCTTCGCCGACGGCGTCGCGATGCGCCGTTGAAAGGTATTCGCGGCTGCGCATTTCCGTCAGCCGGCTCACCGTGCGCGGGAACTCTTGCGCGTTGGGGCCTTCCCGGTACAAATCATCGGCGGCACACGCCGCGGTCATCAGGAGCTTGACCTTGTGGTCGTAGAACACATCCACCAGCCAGGTGAGCCGCCGTGCCTCGTTGGCCATCTCCCGCGTCATGCGCGGCACGCCGGACAGGAAGACCGTCTGGTAGCGGCGCGCAATGTCGAGGTAGTCATTCTGCGAACGCGGCCCGCCGCAAAGCGTCGCGAAGTCGAACCAGATGACGCCAATCGCCCGCCGACGCACCGCCAGCGCCCGACCCAGCACCGCGACCGGCCGGGCATGGCCTTCTCCGCCGGCGAGTTCGAAAAAGGCGCTTTCCAGCTTGCGCTCGCCGGCCTCGTCCGCAGGCACGTGGTAGACCTCCGCCTTTTCCAGCAGGCGCAAACGATAGTCGATTCCGCCATCGACCTCGATCACGTCGAGCTTCTCATTCAGCAGCGCGATGGTCGGCAGGAAGTTGTGCCGTTGCAGACCGCCGGGATAAAGCCCGTCCGGCGGGTAGTTGGAGGTCAGGCAAAACACCACGCCCCGGTCGATCAGCGCCTCCATAAGGCGACCAAGGATCATGGCGTCGGCGATGTCGGAGACATGGAACTCGTCGAAGCACATCAGGCGCGTCTGGCGCGCCACGCCGTCGGCGACCTTGAGCAGCGGATCGGTTTCGCTCTTGCAGTGGCGCAACCGTTCATGCACCTCGCGCATGAAGGCATGGAAGTGCACGCGGCGCTTGCGCTGGTAGGGAACGGTATCGAAAAAACAGTCCATCAGCAGGCTCTTGCCGCGGCCGACTCCGCCCCAAAGATACACACCGCGCGGCAGCGGCGGCTTCACCAGCAATTTGCGCAGGCGTGTGCGACGCTGATGTTTGAAGGCGACCAGTTCGTCGTAGAGGCACTGCAGGCGATCCGCAGCGTCCTGCTGGGCATCGTCGGGCACAATGCCGCGCGCACGGAACTGCGCATCCAGCGCGCCAAGCATCGCCGAACCGGCTGGGGAGCGGGCGCCCTCGGCCATCGTATCGCCGGAAATTCCGTCAGAAATGCAGCGGTCGCTTGTCGACGGCCAATGCCGCCTCGTGCATGACCTCGGACAATGTCGGATGCGCGTGTACGATGCGGGCAATGTCCTCGGCGCTGGCATGGAACTCCATGGCCACGACTGCTTCCGAGATGAGCTCGGAGGCGTTGGTGCCGATGATGTGCACGCCGAGGATCCGGTCGGTCTTCGCGTCGGCCAGCATCTTGATGAAGCCGGTGGTATCGCCCTGTCCCAGCGCACGGCCGTTGGCGGCGAAGGGGATCTGGCCGGCGCGGTACTCTATGCCGGCGCTCTTCAATTGCTGCTCGGTCTTGCCGACCCAGGCAATCTCGGGGTGGGTATAGATGACCCAGGGCACGGCGTCGTAGTTGCAGTGGCCGGCCTGGCCGGCGATCAGCTCGGCGACCATGACGCCCTCTTCCATGCCTTTGTGCGCGAGCATGGGGCCGCGCACCACGTCGCCCACCGCCCAGACGTTGGGCAGGTTGCTGCGGCAGTGGTCGTCGACGGCGACGCGGCCGCGTTCGTCGAGCTTGAGGCCGACCGCCTCGCAGCCGAGGCCGTCGGCGTTGGGCACGCGGCCGACCGAGACGATGAGCTTGTCGCATTCGAGGAGGTGGCTCTCGTCGCCCATTTCGTATTCGACCGTGATGCCTTTCTTGCCCGCCGCGACCTTGCCGATCTTCACGCCGAGGCGGATGTCGAGGCCCTGCTTTTTCGTGAACACCTTCCAGGCTTCCTTGGCGACTGCGCTGTCCGCCGCGGCGAGGAATTCCGGCAGGGCTTCGAGGAGGGTGACTTCGGCGCCGAGGCGCTTCCAGACGCTGCCCAGCTCCAAGCCGATGACGCCGGCGCCGATGACGCCGAGGCGCTTGGGCACGGCGTCGAAGGCGAGCGCGCCGGCGTTGTCGCAAATCAGCTTGTTGTCGACGGGAATGCCGTCGAGGTGGCGCGGGCGCGATCCCGTGGCGACGATGACGTGCTTGGCCTGAACGAGCTCGCCGGCCACGTCAACCTCCCAGCCGTCCTCGCCGCCGCCGGTGAACTTGCCGTGGCCGGGCAGCAGCGTGACCTTGTTCTTCTTGAACAGGCCCTTGATGCCGCCGGTGAGCTGCGTGACGATGTTGTCCTTGCGCTTGACCATGGTCTTGACGTCGATGCCAACGTCGCCCGTCGTAATGCCGTGCATGACGAAGCCGTGGCGGGCGTTGTCGAAATGCTCGGAAGACTGCAGCAGCGCCTTCGAAGGCACGCAGCCGACGTTGAGGCAGGTGCCGCCGAGGCGCACCTCGCCCTTCGGGTCGTCGTAGGCCTCGGATTCGCAGCAGGCAGTGTTGAAGCCGAGCTGCGCCGCGCGGATGGCGGCGACATACCCGCCGGGGCCGCCGCCGATGACCAGCACGTCAAACTGTTTCGCCATCTCAGATCTCCAGCAGCAGGCGCGCCGGATCCTCCAGCGCTTCCTTCATGGTGACGAGGCCGAGCACCGCCTCGCGGCCGTCGATGATGCGATGGTCGTAGGACATGGCCAGGTAATTCATCGGGCGGATGACGATCTGGCCGTTCTCCACCACAGCGCGGTCCTTGGTGGCGTGGATGCCGAGGATGGCCGACTGCGGCGGATTGATGATCGGCGTCGACAGCATCGAGCCGAACACGCCGCCGTTCGAAATGGAGAAGGTGCCACCGGTGAGCTCCTCGATGGAGAGCTTGCCGTCCTTGGCCTTGACCCCGAACTCGCCGATCTTCTTCTCGATCTCGGCGAGCGAGAGCTGGTCGGCGTCGCGCAGGATCGGCACGACCAGGCCGCGCGGCGAGCCCACGGCAATGCCGACGTCGAAGTAGCCGTGGTAGACGATGTCGTTGCCGTCGATGGAGGCGTTGAGTACCGGGTACTTCTTCAGCGCGGCGACCGCCGCCTTGACGAAGAACGACATGAAGCCGAGCTTGGCGCCGTGCTCCTTCTCGAACTTGTCCTTGTACTTGTTGCGCAGCTCCATCACCGGCGCCATGTTCACCTCGTTGAAGGTGGTGAGGATGGCGGCGGTCGATTGCGACTGCACCAGGCGCTCGGCGACGCGGGCGCGCAGGCGGCTCATCGGCACGCGCTGTTCGGTGCGTTCGCCGACGATATTATCAACGTTCACCGGGGCGGCCGGCTGGGCCAGCACGTGGCGCGCCTGGGCGGCAGGCTGGGACGATACAGCCGGCCGCTGGCCGGCTTCCATCACATCGGCCTTGGTGACGCGGCCGCCGCGGCCGGAGCCTTCGACGCCGGCGGCATCGAGGCCTTTCTCGGCCATCAGCTTGCGCGCAGCGGGGCCGGCGGAGGCGGCAACCGGGGCCGGAGCGCTCGCTCCCGCCTTTGGCGACGTGGGGCTGGGGGGGGACTTCTCCGCCTTTGCTTCAGTGTCGAGCTGGGCGATCACCTCGCCGGCCACGACGGTTTCCCCGTTACCCTTGAGGATCCTCACCAGCACGCCGGCATCCGGCGCCGGCAGTTCAAGCACGACCTTGTCAGTCTCGATATCGATGAGGTTTTCGTCGCGGGCGACAGCCTGGCCTTCCTGCTTGTGCCAGGAAACCAGGGTGGCCTCGGCAACCGATTCGGACAGTTGAGGAACTTTGACGTCTATGAGCATTGCTCTCTCCGGAAATACTTACTTCTTCGAGCCGAGGGCTTCGTCGATGAGGGTCTTCTGCTGCTCCATGTGCTTCGAAGCATAGCCCACCGCCGGCGATGACGAGGCCGGCCGCGAGGCCACCAGCAGTTCCTGGCCCTTGCGCAGGACCTTGACCAGGCGATGCGCCTTGGCGTACCAGGCGCCCTGGTTCATCGGCTCCTCCTGGCACCACACGAGTTCCCTGGCGTCGGGATACAACTTCAGTTCCTCGGCGAAACGCCGGTCGTCGAAGGGATACAGCTGCTCGACGCGCAGCAGGGCGACGTTCTCGGCCTTGCGTTCGCGGCGCGCCGCCAGCAGATCAAAATACACCTTGCCGGCACAGGCGACGACGCGGCTGACTTTCTTTGGGTCGAGATCATCGATCTCGCCGATGACGGTCTGGAAGGTGCCCTTGGCCAGGTCGTCGAGCGAGGAGGTGGCGTCCTTGTGGCGCAGCAGCGACTTCGGCGTCATGACGATCAGGGGTTTCCTCTGCTTCCTCAGCATCTGCCGGCGCAGCAGGTGGTAGATCTGCGCGGCATTGGAGGGCACGCAGACTTCCCAGTTGAATTCGGCCGAGAGCTGCATGTAGCGCTCGAGGCGCGCCGAGGAGTGCTCCGGGCCCTGCCCCTCGTAGCCGTGCGGCAGCAGCAGCACGAGGCCGCAACCGCGGCCCCACTTGGCCTCGCCCGAGGAGAGGAACTGGTCGATGACGACCTGGGCGCCATTGGCGAAGTCGCCGAATTGCGCCTCCCAGACGACCAGCTCGTTGGGGCTGGCGGTGGCGAATCCGTACTCGAAGGCAAGCACGGCTTCCTCGGAGAGCACCGAGTCGAAGCAGTGGAACCAGCCCTGCTTCTCCTGGATGTGGGCGAGCGGCCACCAGGTGCCCTCGTCCCATCTTTCGCGGTTCTGGTCGTGCAACGCGGCGTGGCGATGGAAAAAGGTGCCGCGGCCGACGTCCTCGCCGGAAACACGCACGTTGAAGCCGGCGGCGAGCAGCGAGGCGTAGGCGAGGTTCTCGCCCATGCCCCAGTCGACCGGCAGCCGGCCCAGCCCCATCGCCTTGCGATCGTCGATGATCTTCTGCACACGCGAATGCAGCGTGAAGTTCGATGGGATGTCGGTGAGGCGTTCGGCCAACCGCCTGATCTCCTTCATCGAGACGCTGGTGTCGCACTTTTCGGTATACGGCACATGGGTGTGCGGCGTCCAGTCGATGGCGTACTTGCTGTGGTAGTCGGTGATGACCGGATCGATCAGGTGGCGGCCTTCGTCGAGGGCGGTGCGGTAGTCCTTGATCTTCTGCTCGGCATCGCCAGCGGCGATGACGCCCTGCGCTTCCAGCTTGTCGGCGTAGAGTTTGCGCGTGCCGGGATGCTGGGCGATCTTCTTGTACATCAGCGGCTGGGTGACCATCGGCTCGTCCTGCTCGTTGTGGCCGAGCTTGCGGAAGCAGATGATGTCCACCACCACGTCCTTGCGGAACTCCTGGCGGAACTCCATGGCAATCTGCGTCACCAGCGCCACTGCTTCGGGATCGTCGCCATTCACGTGGAAGATCGGCGCCTCGACCATCTTGAAAAGATCGGTGCAATAGAGCGAGGAGCGGTAGTCGCGCAGGTCGGAGGTGGTGAAGCCGATCTGGTTGTTCACGATCAGGTGCACCGTGCCGCCGGTGCCGTAGCCGCGCGTCTGCGAGAAGTTGAGCATCTCCTGGTTCACGCCCTGCCCGGCGACGGCGGCATCGCCGTGGATCAGCACCGGCAGTGCCTCGGCCTTGCCGTTGGCGCCGCGGCGTACCTGGCGCGCATAGACCGAGCCGGCCACTACGGGGTTGACGATCTCCAGATGCGAGGGGTTGAAGGCCAGCGTCAGGTGCATCGGTCCGGCCGGCGTTGCCACATCGGACGAGTAACCCATGTGGTACTTGACGTCGCCGGCGGACAGCACGGTGGCTTTCTTGCCCTCAAATTCGTCGAACAGCATGCCGGGCTGTTTGCCCAGGGTGTTAACCAGCACGTTGAGGCGGCCGCGGTGGGCCATGCCGATGACCATCTCCTGCACGCCGACGCTGCCAGCGGTGCGCACGAGCTGATCCATGGCGAGAATGAGCGATTCGCCGCCCTCGAGCGAGAAACGCTTCTGCCCGACATAACGCGTGTGCAGGTAGCGCTCCAGGGTTTCGGCCTGGGTGATCAGGCGCAGGAAGCGCTTCTTGTCGTCGCTGCTGTAGGCCGGCGCCGAACGGATGGTTTCCAGCCGCGCCTGGATCCAGCGCTTCTGCGCTACATCGGAGAGATACATGTACTCGGCGCCGATGGTGCCGCAATAGGTCTGGCGCAGCGCTTCGAGGATCTCGCGCAGGGTCGCCTGCTCCGGCGCGGCGGAAAAACTGCCGGTGGAAAAGATCTGGCCTAGGTCGGCTTCGGTAAAACCGTAAAAGGCCGGATCGAGCTCCTGAATGGCCGGGCGCTCGGTGCGCTTCAGGGGATCGAGCTGTGCCCACCGGTTGCCGAGGAAGCGGTAGGCGTTGATGAGTTGCAGGACGGCGACCTGCTTCTTGTCGGCGCCGGCGCCGGTCGGCGCGGCGCGCAGGGTGCCGAGCTTGGCGCGCTGGGCGAAGGAGGCGACCACCGGGGCATGGGCGACGTCACGGCCCGCGCCGACGCCGGCGCCGGGCAGATTCTGCATCCGATCAAAATGGTCGCGCCAGACGTCGGCAACCGATGCCGGGTTCTCCAGATAGGACTCGTAGAGTTCTTCGATGAAAGGCGCGTTGGCGCCAAACAAATAGGAATTGCCGAGCATCTGCTTCATCACGCTCATGCTGTGGCCTCTTGGGGTTGGAATGGCGGTCGTTCCGCTCTGCCGGCGGAAACCCGGACGGGGGATCACCCAGTCCGGTTCCGGGTGGGTCGGTGTCAGCGTTTGGCCATCGGCGGCACATCGCGCTGCACGGCGCCGGTGAACAGCTGGCGCGGGCGGCCGATTTTCTGTTCCGGATCTGAAATCATCTCGTTCCACTGGGCGATCCAGCCGACCGTGCGCGCCAGCGCGAAAATGCCGGTGAACAGCTGCGTCGGGATGCCGAGGGCGCGCTGCACAATGCCCGAGTAGAAATCGACGTTCGGATAGAGCTTTTTCGAGACGAAATATTCATCCTCGAGGGCGATCTTCTCCAGCGCGACCGCCAGCTTGAAGAGGCGGTCGTCGTGCAGGCCCAGTTCGTTGAGCACCTCGTGGCAGGTCTCGCGCATCAGCTTGGCGCGCGGGTCGAAGTTCTTGTACACGCGGTGGCCGAAACCCATCAGCTTGAAGGAATCGTTCTTGTCCTTGGCGCGCTTGATGTATTCGCCGACGCGGGAGACGTCACCGATTTCCTCGAGCATCTGCAGGCAGGCCTCGTTGGCGCCGCCATGAGCCGGGCCCCACAGGCAGGCGATGCCGGCCGAGATGCACGCGAAGGGGTTGGCGCCGCTCGAACCCGCCAGCCGCACCGTCGAGGTGGAGGCGTTCTGTTCGTGGTCGGCATGCAGGATGAGGATGCGGTCGAGGGCGCGCACCAGCACCGGATTCGGCTCGTATTCCTCGCATGGATTGCCGAACATCATGCGCATGAAGTTGGCGGTGTAGCCCAGGTCGTTGCGCGGGTAGATGAACGGCTCGCCGCGGCCGTATTTGTACGCCATTGCCACGATGTTCGGCAGCTTTGCGATGAGTCGGTGCGCCGAAATGTCTCGGTGCAACTGGTCGGAGATATCCATCGCGTCGTGGTAGAACGCGGACAGCGCGCCGACCACGCCGACCAGCACCGCCATCGGGTGAGCGTCGCGGCGGAAGCCCGAGTAGAAGCGAATGAGCTGCTCATGCACCATCGTGTGGCGCTTGATGATGTTGTCGAAGTCATCCTTCTGGCCGGCGTTCGGCAGCTCGCCCTTGAGGATCAGGTAGGCGGTCTCGAGGAAGTCGCAGTTCTGCGCCAGCTGCTCGATCGGATAGCCTCGATAGAGCAGCACGCCGGCGTCGCCGTCGATGTACGTGATGTTCGACTTGCAGGCGGCGGTGGACATGAAGCCCGGATCGAAGGTGAACATGCCCGTCTTGGCGTACATCGTGCGGATGTCGATCACGTCCGGTCCGATGCTGCCGGAGTTGACCGGAAACTCGACGCTCTTGCCGTCGATGGTGAGAGTTGCCGTGCGTTGTGTGCTCATGTCAATATCCCAGAGTAAGTCGAGTCAAGGTTTTCTCTCCCGATCGACGCCGCGTCATGCCTGGCGCAGCCGCTCGACCATGCCTTTCAACTGCGGATCGTCCGTCTCGTTGCGTCCACTCACCAGCGCCCACAGATCGTGGTCTTCCATTGCCAGCAGGCGTGCCAGCGCCGCTTCGTCGCCGGCATCGACGTCGTCGCCGACGCGGCTCCAGTAACGCTGGAACACCAGGTCCAGTTCAAGCAGGGCGCGCCGGCAGTGCCAGCGCAACCGCTGCAGCCGCGACCTGCGCGCCTCCTGCATGGCCTCAGATGGCGCGACGGACCATCGCATCCTTGATCTTGCCGATCGCCCGGGTCGGGTTGAGGCCCTTCGGACAGACGTCGACGCAGTTCATGATGGAGTGGCAGCGGAACAGGCGATAGGGGTCCTCAAGGTTGTCGAGGCGCTCGCTGGTCGCCTGATCCCTTGTATCGGCAATGAATCGATAAGCTTGAAGCAGTCCGGCCGGGCCGACGAACTTGTCCGGATTCCACCAGAACGACGGACAGGAGGTCGAGCAGCAGGCGCACAGGATGCACTCGTAGAGGCCGTTCAGTTCCTCCCGCTCTTCCGGCGTCTGCAACCGCTCGGTCTCCGGCGGCGGGTCATTGTTGATGAGGTAAGGCTTGATCGAGTGGTACTGCTTGAAGAATTGCGTCATGTCGACGATCAGGTCGCGGATGACCGGCAAGCCCGGCAACGGGCGCAGCACTACGGTTCCGGACAGGTCCTTCAGATCCGTCAGGCAGGCCAGCCCGTTGCGGCCGTTGATATTGAGCGCATCGGAACCGCAGACACCCTCGCGGCAGGAACGGCGAAACGACAGCGTGTCGTCCTTTGCCTTCAGCTTGACCATGGCATCAAGCAGCTTGCGGTCGGTGGCATCCACCTCGACCGAAATATCCTGCATGTACGGCTTGTCGTCCCGGTCCGGATCGTAGCGGTAGATCTTGAAGTGCATGGTTCTGGTTGTCATCTTCCGGAGCTCCTCAGTACGCGCGCTTCTTCAGTTCGATGGTGTCGACGGTGAGCGGGGTCAGCTTCACCGACTTGTAGTCGAGGCGGTTGCCCTCCTTGAACCACAGGGTGTGTTTGAGCCAGTTGGTATCGTCGCGGCCGTTCGGGTGCTCCGGCGTGTCGGGCGCGTCGTCGCGGACGTGGGCGCCGCGCGACTCCTTGCGCGCCTCGGCCGAGATCATCGTGGCCACCGCCACCTCGATGAGGTTGTCCAGCTCCAGTGCCTCGATGCGCGCGGTGTTGAAGACCTTGGACTTGTCCTTGATCGCGACGCGCTGCACGTCCTGCTGCACCTCCAGGATCTTCGCGACGCCCTCCTTCAGCTTGTCGGCGAAGCGGAACACGCCGCAGTGGTTCTGCATGGTGCGCTGCATGGCCAGGCGCGACTCGTGCGCGTCGGCGCCGTCCTTCCTCGTGTCGAGGCGGTCGAGACGCGCCAGGGTGCGCTCGATGGCCTCCTGCGGCAGTTCCTTGTGCGCCTTGGTGGACTTCCTGACGTCCTCGACGGCCGTCTCGCCGGCCGACTTGCCGAATACCAGCAGGTCGAGCAGCGAGTTGGTGCCGAGGCGGTTGGCGCCGTGCACCGAGGCACAGGCGCATTCGCCGGCGGCGTAGAAGCCCGGCACGGCGACGCTCATGCTGTTGCCGCGCGGCGCCACCACCTGGCCGCTGTAGTTGGTCGGAATGCCGCCCATCTGGTAGTGGCAGGTCGGCACGACGGGAATCGGCTCCTTGATCGGGTCGATGCCGGCAAACTGGATGGATATCTCGCGGATGCCCGGCAGGCGCTGCATGATCACCTTCGGGTCAAGATGGGTGATGTCGAGGAGCACGAAGTCCTTGTTGGGACCGCAGCCACGCCCCTCATTGATCTCGGTGGTCATGGCGCGCGAGACGACGTCGCGCGAGGCGAGGTCCTTGGCATTGGGCGCATAGCGTTCCATGAAGCGTTCGCCGGCGCTGTTGCGCAGGATGCCGCCCTCGCCGCGCACGCCCTCGGTGATGAGCACGCCGGCGCCGGCGACGCCGGTCGGGTGGAACTGCCAGAACTCCATGTCCTCGAGCGGGATGCCGGCGCGCGCCGCCATGCCGAGGCCGTCGCCGGTGTTGATGAAGGCGTTGGTCGAGGAATGGTAGATGCGCCCCGCCCCGCCGGTGGCGAAAATGGTGGCCTTGGACTGGAAGGCGACGATCTCGCCGGTTTCCATTTCGAGGGCCGTGACGCCAAGGACTTCTCCCTCGGCGTCGCGGATGAGATCCAGCGCCATCCACTCGACGAAGAACTGGGTGTTGGCGCGCACGTTGCGCTGGTAGAGCGCGTGCAGCATGGCGTGGCCGGTTCGGTCGGCAGCGGCGCAGGAGCGGCGCACCGGCTTCTCGCCGAAGTTGGACATGTGGCCGCCGAAGGGACGCTGGTAGATCTTGCCGGCGTCGGTGCGGTCGAATGGCATGCCGTAGTGCTCGAGTTCGATCACCACCTCGTTGGCCTTGCGGCACATGAATTCGATGGCGTCCTGGTCGCCGAGCCAGTCGGAGCCCTTGACGGTGTCGTACATGTGCCAGTGCCAGTGGTCCTCCTCGGAATTGCCGAGCGAGGCGGCCACGCCGCCCTGCGCCGCGACCGTGTGCGAGCGCGTCGGGAAAACCTTGGTTATGACCGCGGTCTTGAGGCCGGATTCGGACAATTGCAGCGCGGCGCGCAGGCCAGCGCCGCCGGCGCCGACGATGACCGCGTCAAAGGTGCGTTTGGTGACTTTCACTCTCAGAGTCTCCAAAGGATCGATACAGCCCAGCCGGCGTAGCCGACGAGGGCGAGGAGCGTGACGACGTGCAGCGCAAAGCGCACGCCCGTCGGCTTGATGTAGTCCATCCAGATGTCGCGCACGCCAACCCAGGCGTGGTACATCAGGCTGACGATGAAGAGGAAGGTCAGGAAGCGCATGAAGCCGCCAGCCATGAAGGCGCGCCAGGCTTCGTGTGTGAAGCTCGGCTGACCCGCCAGCAGGACGACGAGGATGACCGTGTAGGCCGCCATGACCGCCGCGGAAATGCGCTGGATCAGCCAGTCCTTCAGGCCGTAATGTGCGCCGACGATGATGTCTTTCACCATAGTTTCACCCCCAGGATCACGGTCAGCGCCAGACTGACGGCCATTACCGCTTTCGTGCTGGTGCGGGCCGGCTGGAGATCGGTACCCATGTTCAGGTCGAGCAGCAGGATGCGGATGCCCATGCAGAAGTGATGCAGGAAGGCCCAGATCAGGCCGATCAGCACCAGTTTGGCGAGAGGATGGCCGACGATGGCCTTGAAGGTGCCGAAGCTTTGCGGTGACTCGACACTGAGTTGGAAGAGCCAGATCAGGAGCGGCAGCATGAGGAACAACCCCGCGCCGCTGATGCGGTGCAATATTGATGCAAACCCCGGCAATGGCAGCTTGATGACGCGCAGATCAAGATGCTTGGGACGTTCCTTCTTGATGGCAATCTCAGTCATACCCGATTTCCCCCTACTTTGCAGTGCGGCGCACCATAAGGCGCCGCGATACCCCGATAAAGCGGGAATTATAGCTTCTAGAAACTGGCTTCGCCCGGTACGGCATCGTTCAGTTCAACTCGTTGTGGTAGAAATGCGCAGTCGTCGAATACAGGCCGCGCCGCCATTCGACCGGTTTGTCGCCGTAGGTGTAGGTGACCCGCTCCACCGAAAGCAACGGGCTGCCTTCTGCGACGCCCAGCAGTTCCCCGGCTCCCCGGTCGGCCGCCACGGCGCGGATCCGTTCCTCGGCGCGGATCATGCGCACGCCGAACTGCGACTCGAACAGGCTGTAGATCGAGCCCTGGTACTCGTTCAGGATTTCCAGCGTCAGGCCCTGAAAGACTTCACCCGGCAGGTAGATTTCGTCGACAACGACCGGCTTGCCGGCGAACTTGAGCAGGCGACGCACGACGATGATCGGCGAGCCGACCGCGATCTGCAAAGTGCGCGCCGCCTCGACACCGGCCTTGGCGCGCCAGCACTCCAGCGGGACACTCTGGGCTGGTGTGACCGAGCCGTCGACAGGAACGATTCTGAGGAAGCGGAAAAAAGCCCGCGGGTCGTTGTGCGAGGCAACAAAGGTGCCCTTGCCCTGCCGTCGTACCAGCAGGTTGTCGGCCGCCATTTCGTCGATCGCCTTGCGTACGGTGCCTTGGCTGACGCTGAAGCGAGCCGCCAGTTCAGCCTCGCTGGGGATGGCCTCGCCTGGACGCCACTCGCCCGAGGCAAGTCCTTGCAGGATAAGGCTCTTGATCTGGCGGTAGAGCGGACTGAAGGTAGGTGATTCTTGCTTCATGGGCGAATTTCAGCACAAAAACCCTCACCCGTCTATAGTGTGTCTGCTGTCTTATATAAGACATTTAACAACGATTGACACACCGCAAAAAGGATTTTAAGATCGATCCCGAATTACGCTCCGCCCGCGACACCCTGAAACATCGTTGCGCGCCCGGGCCGCTTGTTTTTTTTGAACAACCCGCTTCGAGGAGTCACTCCAATGGCCAAAGCCCCCGTTCGTGTCACCGTCACCGGCGCCGCCGGTCAGATTGGCTACGCCCTGCTCTACCGCATCGCCAGCGGCGAAATGCTCGGCAAGGACCAGCCTGTCATCCTGCAAATGCTCGAGCTACCGATGGACAAGGCCCAGGCCGCACTGAAGGGCGTCATGATGGAACTCGACGATTGCGCCTTCCCGCTGCTCGCCGGCATGGTTGGCACCGCCGACCCGATGGTAGCTTTCAAGGGTACGGACTATGCCCTGCTGGTTGGCGCCCGACCGCGTGGCCCCGGCATGGAGCGCAAGGACCTGCTGCTCGAGAACGCCAAGATTTTCATTGAGCAGGGCAGGGCGCTCAACGCCGTCGCCTCGCGCAACGTGCGCGTACTGGTCGTTGGCAATCCGGCCAACACCAACGCCTACATCGCCATGAAGTCGGCCCCGGACCTGCCGCAAAAGAATTTCACCGCCATGCTGCGCCTCGACCACAACCGCGCCGTGTCCCAGCTGGCCACGCGCACCGGCAAGGCCGTCACCGACATCGAGAAGATGATCGTCTGGGGCAACCATTCCCCCACCATGTACCCGGACATCCGCTTCTGCACCGTCGCCGGCCAGCCGGCGACCCAGGCGGTGAACGACGAAACCTGGTACCGCAACGAGTACATTCCGAAAGTCGGCAAGCGCGGCGCCGCCATCATCGAGGCGCGCGGGGCCTCATCGGCCGCCTCCGCCGCCAACGCTGCCATCGACCACATGCGCGACTGGGCGCTCGGCACCAACGGCAAGTGGGTCACCATGGGCATCCCCTCCGACGGCAGCTACGGCATCCCGCAGGATATCCTCTACGGCGTTCCCGTCACCTGCGCCAACGGCGAGTACGCGCGCGTCACCGGGCTGGCCATTGACGACTACTCGCGCGGCATGATGGACAAGACGCTCGGCGAGTTGCAGGAAGAACAGGCCGGCATCACCAGCATGCTTGGCTGAGTTTCGGAACGGGGTGAGTGCAACATGACGGCCCCGCTTCATCCCGCCGCCGTCCTGTACCGCGAAGCAAGACCCTTCCCCGCCCTGCCGGCGTGCGAACATTTCGCCGGCAGCGAACGGCTGATCGGCAAGGCACTTGCCCTGCAACAGGCGCTAGGGCCGATCTTCGACCTCACCTGCGACTGCGAAGACGGCGCCCCCGCCGGAGCCGAGTCGGCCCACGCGGAGATGGTGGCCCGCGCGATCACCTCCCCCGACAACCGTTTCGGCCGCGTCGGCGCGCGCATCCATGACATCACCCATCCGCACTGGCGCACCGACCTGGAGATCATCGTCGGAGCGGCCGGCGCGCGGCTGGCCTATGTCACCTTCCCGAAGGTCGGTAGTCGCCAGGATGCGCAAACCATGCTGATGGCGCTTGCCGCAATTGCGAGGAACTGCGGCCTGCAGCGCCCCATACCCGCGCACCTGCTGATCGAGACCCACGGCGCGCTGCGCGAAGTGGAAGACATTGCGGCCCTGCCCGGCGTCGAAACGCTAGATTTCGGCCTGATGGATTTCGTCAGCAGTCATCACGGCGCCATTCCCGCCTCGGCGATGAAAAGCCCCGGCCAGTTCGAGCATCCGCTGGTAACGCGCGCCAAGTGCGAGATCGCCGCGGCGGCACTCGGCCATGGTCTGGTGCCGTCGCACAACGTGACGACTGAACTGCACGACACGCAGGCGGTCTACCGGGATGCCAGGCGCGCCCGCGAGCAGTTCGGCTTCCTGCGCATGTGGAGCATCCATCCGAATCAAGTGCAGCCGATCGTCGACGCCATGCGGCCGGATTTCGGCGAGGTAAACGAAGCCGCCGGCATCCTGCTCGCCGCACAGGCCGCCGACTGGGGCCCGATCCGCCACGACGGCCGCCTGCATGATCGCGCCTCGTACCGCTACTACTGGGAGTTGCTCGTACGCGCCCACACCACCGGCATGGACTTGCCGGCGGGGGTAAAACAGCAGTTCTTTTCGACACCACATTGACCATCCCTATTGAGAGGACACCATCGTGCTAGAAGCCTATCGCGCCCATGTCGCCGAACGCGCCGCCCTCGGCATCCCGCCGCTTCCCCTGAACGCCCGGCAAACCGAGGATCTGGTCGTCCTGCTTAAAGCGCCGCCCGTTGGCGAGGAAGCCTTCCTGGTTAACCTCGTCACCCATCGCGTGCCTGCCGGCGTCGACGAAGCCGCCAAGGTCAAGGCCGCCTTCCTGGCGAAAGTCGCCAGGGGCGAGGAAACCTGTGCGCTGATCTCGCGGGAAAAGGCCACGGAACTCCTTGGTACCATGCTCGGCGGCTACAACGTCAAGCCGCTGATCGATCTGCTTGCCGACGCCAGCGTCGGCCTGGCCGCCGCAGCGGGGTTGAAGAAGACCTTGCTCGTCTTCGACTTCTTCCATGACGTCAAGGAACTCGCCGACAAGGGGAATGGCAACGCCAGGTCCGTGCTGCAGAGCTGGGCCGACGCCGAGTGGTTCACGTCGCGGCCGGAAGTACCTGCCTCGCAGAAACTGACCGTCTTCAAGGTCAGCGGCGAAACCAACACCGACGATCTTTCGCCGGCACCGGATGCGTGGTCGCGCCCGGACATCCCGCTGCACGCGCTGGCGATGCTGAAAAACCCGCGCCCAGGCATTGATCCCGACAAGGCGGGCGAGCGTGGCCCGATCAGGCAACTCGAGGCGCTGGGCAAGAAAGGCAACCTGATCGCCTATGTCGGCGACGTCGTCGGCACCGGCTCCTCGCGCAAGTCGGCAACCAACTCGGTGCTGTGGTTTACCGGCGAAGACATTCCCCATGTGCCGAACAAGCGTTTCGGCGGCGTCTGCCTCGGCTCGAAGATTGCGCCGATCTTCTTCAACACCATGGAAGATGCCGGCGCCCTGCCGATCGAACTCGACTGCGGCCAGATGGACATGGGCGACGAGATCGAACTGAAGATCGACACCGCCACCGCCCGCGTCACCGCGCTGAAGAACGGCAAGGTGATTGCCGAATCGCAGCTGAAGACCCCGGTAATCCTCGACGAAGTCCGCGCCGGCGGGCGCATTCCCTTGATCGTCGGCCGCGGCCTGACGGCCAGGGCGCGCGAGGCGCTCGGCCTGCCGGTCAGCACGCTGTTTCGCCTGCCGGCACAGCCGAATGATCCTGGCAGGGGCTACTCGCTGGCGCAGAAAATGGTCGGCCGCGCCTGCGGTATGCCGGAAGGCAAGGGCGTACTGCCAGGCACCTACTGCGAGCCGAAGATGACCACCGTCGGCTCCCAGGACACCACCGGCCCGATGACGCGCGACGAGCTGAAGGACCTCGCCTGCCTCGGCTTCTCCGCCGACATGGTGATGCAGTCGTTCTGCCACACCGCCGCCTATCCGAAGCTGGTCGACGTGCGCATGCACCGCGAGTTGCCGACCTTCATCAGCACGCGCGGCGGCGTCGCCCTGCGCCCGGGCGACGGCGTCATCCATTCCTGGCTCAACCGCCTGCTGCTGCCCGACACCGTCGGCACCGGCGGCGACTCGCACACCCGCTTCCCGATCGGCATTTCATTTCCGGCCGGCTCGGGCCTGGTGGCCTTCGCCGCCGCCACCGGCGTCATGCCGCTCGACATGCCGGAATCGGTGCTGGTGCGCTTCAAGGGTTCGCTCGCCGAGGCCGGAAAGCGCGGCGTCACCCTGCGCGACCTGGTGAACGCCATCCCCTACTACGCCATCAAGCAGGGGCTCCTCACCGTCGAGAAGAAGGGCAAGAAGAACGTCTTCTCCGGCCGCATCCTCGAGATCGAGGGCCTGCCCGACCTGAAGGTGGAACAGGCCTTCGAGCTGTCGGACGCCGCCGCCGAGCGCTCCGCCGCCGCCTGCTCGGTGCACCTCGACAAGGCGCCGATCATCGAGTACATGCGCTCGAACATCGTGCTGATGAAGTGGATGATCGCCAACGGCTACCAGGATGCGCGCACGCTGGGCCGCCGCATCAAGGCCATGGAAGCCTGGATCGCCAACCCGCAACTGCTGAAGGCCGACGCCGATGCAGGCTACGCCGCGGTGATCGAGATCGACCTGGCCGACGTCAAGGAGCCGCTGGTGGCCTGCCCGAACGACCCGGACGACGTCAAACTCCTCTCCGAAGTCGCCGGCGACAAGATCGACGAGGTCTTCATCGGCTCGTGCATGACCAACATCGGCCACTTCCGCGCCGCCGGCAAGGTGCTCGACGGCAAGACGGACATCCCGACCCGACTGTGGATCGCCCCGCCGACCAAGATGGATGCGATGATCCTCAACGAGGAGGGCTACTACGCCATCCTCGGCAAGAGCGGCGCGCGCATGGAAATGCCGGGCTGCTCGCTGTGCATGGGCAACCAGGCGCAGATCCGTAAGGGCAGCACCGCGATGTCCACCTCGACGCGCAATTTCCCCAACCGGCTCGGCATCGACACGCGCGTCTATCTCGGCTCGGCGGAACTCGCCGCCGTCTGCGCGCTGATGGGCAGGATCCCGACCGTGGCCGAGTACCTGGAGCAGGTGCAGGCGGTCAATGCCAAGGCCGCCGACGTGTACCGCTACATGAATTTCGACCAGATCGCCGAGTTCAGGGAAGTGGCGGATACCGTGACAATCTGATCCGCCGTCCTGCAGGGACTGACATTTACCCCGAAGCCCCCGCCCGCCTGGCGGAGGTTTTTTCGCACACCCTTCAGAGGAGGCCTGCCCGCGCCGATAATGGCATGAAGGTGGCCGCAGCAGACGACTTCCCATCAGGCCGCCATCAGGAGACTCGGATGTTCAAACTCGCCTGGAGCAACAACCGCTCGTCCAAGGACAAGGGCGAAAGGCCGCGCGATGCGGCGCCTGACCGGGATCATCTCAAGCTCCTGGTTGACCATTTTGCGATCGGCAGGAAGGTACGCTACTTTCCGGAGTATCAGCGGGACATCGTCTTCCACACGATCATCATCGCCTACCGGGTGAACGACCATTTCATCTACTCGCGCGAGGACGTGCACAAGGATGGCGCCGGTATGCCGGTCGCCTTCAACACCGGCACCAAGCAGTCGCCGCTGCCCGCAGGCAAGGTGGCCAGGTTGCAATTGATGGTGCCCGACACGACCGATATGGAGCGCTCCCTCGACTATGACCGGCGGGCAAATCTGGGCCGAAACGGGCAGTTCGTCCGCGGCAATGCCATCACGCTCATCGCCGATACCTGCCAGCGCGGCGTGCCGCGCATGGACACGCAGGTCGACAGCCGCCTCCGGCTGAAAAACGGTCCCTACACCGACAATCAGATGATCCTGTTGCGGCCCGAATTCGACTCCCTGATGATCGCCGACCAGCGCCAGAAGGCGCGCGTGCAAAGCGAAATACCGGTCAAGCTGTATCTGCACGAAGACCCGTCGCCGATCGCCTGTACACTCGGCGATTTCTCCGATGTATCCCTGCGCCTGACGGTCGGCGGCGGGCGGAAGGCGCTGCCGCCGCTCAAGCTGAATGACAAAGCGGTCGTCGTGCTTGATCTGGGCGATGCCGCGAGCACCTACCGGATCAGGGGCGTCGTCTTTCGCGCCACCGCCGATTCCTGCGTCATCAAGCTGAAGCAGCTCTACAAGGACGGCGACTTTTCCGCCATCAAGACGATGGATGTGCTGGAGATCAAGACCGGCCTGCTGAACCTGAACGGCTGAAAGCCCGCCCCAAAAAAAGACCCCGCCGAACATGGCGGGGCTGGGAACGGCGGGGTGTTTTTCCGGCCGGCCGGGTCAGCAGCTGCGGCCGCGCCATTGGTCCGCCTTGCTCACGGACGCTTCGTATTCCTCGGCGACGCGGGCACGATAGGGGATGTCGTAGAGCAGGCAGATGCCCAAGAACACGACGGTTCCCGCCAGCGCCGAGTTGAAACCCCAAGACACCAGCAGCGAGTAGACCGGGTAGGCCAATCCGGCCGACGCGAGCAGCCAGATAAAGGTTAGAACCCGACTGCCGGAACCTTTCGACCCTTTCGCCTCTTTTGCCATTGCGCACTCCAGTTCATGAAGGATGATCTGCCAGTGCAATCGCCATGCCCATCCCGCGGTTTTTCTTAACATATTGAAATTGCAAGGACTGGAGATGCCGTGGACGATGTCGGCGTGCCGCCGAATGCCAGCATGCGACAAGAAACGTCACTCGCGCGGGCGGCGGTCTGAAGCGGAACGCGCTGCGCCGCCGGCACTCATCCGCCGGCGGCCCGGTGCGGGAATCAGCGTGCGGCCATGACGGCCGTTACGCTCACTTGGCCATCTGCTTGGTGGGATCCTCCGGCTTCGGGCCGATCGACATCTGACCGCCAGTGGATTGCGCGCCGCCGCCTTTCATGCCCTTGGCGCGCGGATCCTCGGGTTTCGGCCCGATTGCCCGCCGGCTATCCCCCGCCATTCCCGCGCCCTGACGATCCAGGCTCGATTTCGGATCCTCCGGTTTCGGCCCAATGGCGTTGGTCTGGGCCATTGCAGCGGACGCGCCCGCCAGCATGCTTGCGCACGCAGCAAGCGTCACCAGGATTCTGCAGGATTTTCGCGACATGTCGAGTCCTCGCTTGGTATTGATCGATATGCGGTCTCGGCACTGCCGCTTGCCGATCAGGCCGGTTCGCGCCGCCGTGCCGATGTCTAACGATGAGACAGACATCGCCGTTTGTCAACGCGGACGGTCGATGCCGCGGTCGCAATTGACGGTTGTCGGCATCGCTGCGGCCATGCAAAATGGCTGTTTCCTCGCGCGTCGTCTCGCCAGAAATGAACCAAGCCCGCATCCGTCTCGCCAGTTACCTGATTGTCGGCACCGGCCTCCTGCTCGGCCTTCATCTCCGCCTTGGCGTCGCGCTTCTTGGCGGCACGGTGGTTTTTGTCGTCATTCATGACCTGGCGGCCCGCCTCGAATCACGCCTGGCCGCTCCGCCGGCGCGGCTGCTGGTCGCCGGAGCGATTGCCGTAGCCGTCGTGAGCCTGCTTGTCGGCCTGGTACTGGCGTTGCTTTCCTTCGTCCGCAGCGGCGACTCGGCCGTGATGCTGATGCTCGGCAAGATCGCCGAGGCGCTCGGCCAGATCGCCGACTCCCTCCCGGGCACGCTGGGCGACTCGGTGCCGCGCGGTGCCGGCGAGATCCGCCAGCGCCTGATGGACTACCTGCGCACCCATACGAATGAACTCGGCACGCTCGGCAAGGAAGGGGTCAAGGCGCTGGTGCACCTGCTCTTCGGCCTCGTCATCGGTGCGCTGGCGGCCATCGCCACCTTCCGGCCGGCGCACGAGGCGGGCCCGCTGGCAGTCGCGCTCAAGCAGCGGCTCGCGTGCTTTGCCGAGGCGTTTCGGCGCGTTGTCTATTCCCAGGTCAAGATCTCGGCGATCAACACGACATTCACGGCGATATTCCTGCTCATCGTGCTGCCGCTGTTCGGCGTGCACTTGCCATCGGCGAAAACCCTGGTCGCGTTGACCTTCGTCGCCGGACTGTTGCCTGTGGTCGGCAACCTCATTTCCAATTCAGTCATTTTCCTGATCGGCATGACCGTCTCATTCTGGGTGGGCGCCGCCGCCCTCGCCTACCTGGTGGTGATCCATAAGCTGGAGTACTTCATCAATGCCCGCATCATCGGCGCGAAGATCGACGCCCAACCGTGGGAACTGCTGGCGGCGATGCTGGTAATGGAAACGCTTTTCGGCCTGGTTGGCCTGGCCAGCGCCCCAATCATCTACGCCTTCCTGAAGATGGAACTGAAGGAAGCTGAACTCCTTTGAGCCACCATGCGGCACGCCGGCCGGCGGCATTGACGCCGGCACCCCACCGAGACCTGATCACAGCTGGGAAACATTCGTGAGAACAGAATCGTGCAACGATTGCATTGAACGCCGGCAGCTGAATCTCATCCAGAGAGTCGGTCGCATCGGCTTCTGGGAATACGATCCTGCAGAAAGGCAGATGTGCCTGCCGGACGCCTCGCTGCGCCTGCTGGCCTCGATGCTCGGCCACCCTTGCGACAGCGGCAGTTCATTCCTGGAATCCCTGGGCGCCGAAGAACGCGAGCGTTTCGGGGCGGCGCTGGATCGCGCGATCGCCGGGCGCCAGCCGCTCGACATCGACCTCAGGATCGATTACGGCGCGGACGGCCCGGTCCACATCGCCCTACGAGGTGCCCCGGTCGAACCCGGCCATGACCCGCTGCGCGTTGCCGGCATGTTTCAGGACATCACGAACGAGAAGCGCACCGAGGAACAGTTGAAGCGCCAGCGCGATGTGATGAAGACCATCATCGACAATTTTCCCGGCGCCATCTCCTTGTGTGATACCGATCTCCGGTTTACCGCCTACAACGACCAGTTCATCGACCTGCTCGGCTTTCCTGCGGCCCTGTTCGAGAAAGGCTGGGTGCATTTCGAAACGCTCGCCCGCTTCAACGCCAATCGGGGTGAATACGGCCCGGGCGATCCGGAAACGCAAGTGCGGGCCATGACCGAGCGCGCCCACAACTTCCAGGCCCACCGCATCGAACGCCAGCGACCGAACGGCCAGTGGCTCGAAATCCGCGGCACACCCATCCCCAGCGGCGGCTTTGTCACCAGCTACATCGACATCGCCGAGCGCAAGCGCGTCGAGGCGGAACTGGTTCGCGCCAAGGAAGTGGCAGAAGCCCGCAGGGAACAGGTCGCCACCCTGCTCGACAATTCCGGGCAGGGCTTCCTCGCTTTCGGCGCAGACCTGAAGGTGGATGCCGAATGCAGCCGCGCCTGCGAATTCATGCTCGGCGGCCCTCCCGCCGGCCGCGACGCCGCGGAGGTGCTGTTCGCCGAGAGTACGGCGCAGGCCGATCTGCTGCGCGCCGTCGTTCCTGCGGTACTGGGCGAAAGCGATCCATGGCAGCGCGAAACCATGCTGTCGCTGTTGCCCGGCGAATTCAGCCGCGCCGAACGGCTGCTCGAGGCCGAATACAAGTTCCTCGAAAGCGGCCGTGTGATGGTGGTGCTCACCGACGTCACCGAGGCGAGGCGGCTCGAATGGAAGATCCAGACCGAGCGCCGGCGCCTCGAGATGATCGTCGCTGCGGTCACCGACAGCCGTGATTTCTTCGACACCATCGAATCCTACCGCCACTTCATTCTCACCGGGCTGCCGTCGCTTCTCGCCGCCCCGGGGGAGCCGATGGCGGCACTCAAGGCGCTTTATCGCCAGATCCACACCTTCAAGGGGTTGCTGGGCCAGTTCAGCTTTGCGCAGACGCCGGCAGCATTGCACGATCTGGAGAGCTGCCTGGAGGCACTGCGCCAATGCAAGGACAAGCTGGCGCCCCGCGACATTGCCGACGCGGTCCGAGCCGCGTCCCTTCCGGCACTCCTCGATGCCGATCTGGCGGTGCTCCGCGATGCGCTCGGTCCGGAGTTCATCGAGGCCGGCGATCGCATTCTGCTGTCCGCCGCGCAGGCCGGCCAAATGCGCCAGTTGGCGCAGCGGCTGCTGCGTGGCGAGCCAGTCGATGCGACGACCACCGAAATGCGCAGTTTGCTCGTGGCAATCGAACGACTGGAACGGGTCCCGTTTACAGAGATGCTGAACGGCTTCGATCGGCTGATCGGGCAAACAGCCGCCCGTCTCGAGAAGGTCGTTGCCCCGCTCGCGGTATGCGGCGGCGCGGATGTCTGGATCGACCCGAAGGCCTACCGACCCTTCCTGCGCGCGCTGACCCACGTGTTCCGCAATGCTGTCGCGCACGGCATCGAGGATCCCGCAGTCCGCCTGGCAGTCGGCAAGGAAAGCGCCGGCCGGATTTCCTGCACCATGCACCTCGACGCCTCGCGCATCAGCCTGAACATTGCCGATGACGGCGCCGGCATCGACATCGCGGCCCTGCGGCGGCATGCCGCTTCGACCGGGCTGCTCGCCCCCGACGCGGCATCGGGCATCGCCGACGAGCAGGTCCTCGACCTGATCTTCCTGGACCATGTCGGCACGCAGCAGGACACCAACGAACTGGCCGGCCGTGGTGTCGGCCTGGCGGTCGTGCGCAGCGAGGTACGAAAGCTGGGCGGCGACGTAGTGGTGAAGACAAGCCCCGGCGAAGGGACCCAATTCCTGTTCACGCTACCATTGCAAACGGATATGATCGGGCGATTGGAGACAAAATGCCAACCAGGAAATTGATCGCCGAAGTCGTTGCCGCGACGCTGGCGCGCACAAGAAGCTATTTCGAGGAAGAATTCGCCATCGGCGTGGACGACGTCAGCCAGGACCGCGGCGACATCGACATGCTGGACATCCACGACCTGACCGCCATTGTCGGTGTCGGCGGGCCCGTCAACCTGCTCGTCGCCTTCAGCTTCGAACAGCGTCTGGTTGACACCCTCTTCCAGCGCATGACAGCCGATATTGATGTGCCGGCGGGCGAGGAGGACGTGTACCGCAGCGCCGCGGCCGCGGAGATCGTCAATACGATCATCGGCAACTGTACCTCGGACTTCCAGCAGCAAGATCGCGGCATCGCGCTGACGCCGCCGGTGATCCTGAACAAGGCCAAGCATCTTCAGCGCATGAAGAACGCGGTTTTCGTGAGCCGGACGCTGAATACCGAGTTCGGCTGCGTCGATATCAACCTGGTCGGCCCGACCGAGTTGTTCGACGACAGCCTCAATTATGTGAAATGAGTGCGCTATGGAATTCCTGAAAATACTGGTGGTGGACGACTCGCTGATCACGGTAAAGAAGCTGACCAGCATGCTGAGCCTGCTAGGGCACAGCGTCGTGTCGACTGCCGCAACCGGCCAGGAGGCCCTGACGGCTTACGAAGCCTGCAAGCCGGATCTGGTGACCATGGACATCACCATGCCGGACATGGACGGCATTCAGGCGACGCGGCTCATCCGCGAACGCTTTCCCGACGCACTCATTGTCATGGTCACCTCCCACGGGCAGGAAAAGATGGTGCTGGATGCTCTCCAGGCGGGCGCAAAGGGCTATGTGCTCAAGCCGTTCCGCCAGGAGAAGCTGGCGGAAGTCATTCAGGTCGCCCGCAAGCGGAATGCCCAGCCGGCAGGTCCACGGGAAGCCGGCGGGAAAGAAAACTCGACTCGCCCGGGCGAGTGATCGTGGGCATCGAAGAGCTCGATAGCGGTCAGGGCAAGGGCGCGCGCGACGCGTTGAGCACCTGGGACATCCTCGACCTCGCCCCATTCCGCGTTTACGTCATCGATACGCTGTCCCACGAGGTGGTTTACGCCAACGGCCAGCGGCAACCGGACATGCCGCGCAGCGGCCTCAAGTGTCACCAACTGATCTACCAGGAGGAACGGCCCTGCCTGTCGTGCAAGATGCCCGAACTGCTCGATGGCGCCGGCCGCCCGAATGGCAGGATCGTCACGTCCGAACGATTCAACGAAGCGGAGGATCACTGGTACCAGCTCCAGGAAGGAACGATGGCCCTGTGCGACGGGCGCACGGCAATGTACTCGATCGCCATCGACATTGGCGAAATCAAGGAGATGCAGAACAGCCTTGCCGCCGCGCACGCGGAACTGGCGTTCAAGAATCAGCAACTGGAGAGTCTCTCGGTCACCGACCGCCTGACCGGCCTGTTCAATCGGCGCAAGCTCGATGAAGTGCTCTCACGGGAGTGCGAGCGCGCCCAGCGAACGCATTTGCCGCTGACGGTGATCCTTGCCGATATCGATCAGTTCAAGAACGTGAACGACGGACACGGGCATCTGGTGGGCGATCAACTGCTGGGCGACATCGCGACGATCCTGCTGCGCAGCGTGCGCAAGGTGGACACGGTCGGTCGCTGGGGCGGCGAGGAGTTCATGATCCTTTGTCCCGACACCGACCTGCCGGGGGCCTGCGCGCTCGCCGAAAGCATCCGTGCCGTAGTCGAGAGCAACGACTTTCCGATCGTCGGCCGCAAGACCAGCAGCTTCGGCGTGGCCGAGTACCAGCCCGGCGAGGGGCCCGAAGCAACCGTCAAACGCGCGGACATCGCGCTCTACCGCGCCAAGGCGACGGGGCGCAACCGAGTCGTGTCCGGCTAGTCCGGCAACAATCTGCGGCATTGCCGGCGACGGTCGCATCACGCCACCGACCCCGCCTCTGCCACCACCACGCGATTGCGCCCGCCGGCCTTGGCCAGATACAGCGCACGGTCGGCACTGCGGATGGCATCCTGCGCCGCCGGCCCATGCTGCGGGAAAGCGGCAACGCCGATCGAGATGGTCGTCGACAGAGCCTGTCCCTCATGCCGCACGCTCATTGCGGCGAAACGCGCACGCCAGGACTCGGCGCGCTCACACGCCATTTCAAGCGGCATGTTCGGCAGCAGGACAATGAACTCCTCGCCGCCCCAACGGCACGGCACGTCCTCCACGCGCGTGTCCAGGCGCAATTGCGCGCCCAGCGCGCGCAGCAACTCGTCACCCGCCTGATGGCCGTAGGCATCGTTGAAGGCCTTGAAGTGATCGACGTCGATCATCACCAGCGACAGCGGATGATGCTCGCGCCGCGCTCGCGATATCTCGCGCTCCAGCGTCTCGTTGAAATAGCGCCGGTTGAACAGATCGGTCAGGGCATCGCGGCTGGCCTGCCCCTTGAGAACCTCCTGCAACTGGGATATCTCATCCAGCTGGGCCTTCAGCATCGCGTTGGCCGCCTGCGCGTCGGCCTCGGCGCGGCCGCGCTCGGCCATTTCCAATCCGAGTTGGCGGTTGAGCCGGACGAAACGCAGGGTCGACATGCCGAATGCCAGTGCCAGCAAGGTGATGCCCGCGACCGCCGGCACCAGCCATGCCGGCAGGCGGCGCGCAGCTGGGTCGTTCAGCATGTCCTCCACCGGGAAATCGGCCGGCAGCATGCCCAAATCCGCGTAGGTTTCGGCGATGCGCCGCCAGCGCCCCGGGTTCATGTGGCCAATCTCCACAAGATCCGGCTGCATCAGCCGGCGCATCTCGGCTGCCTCGAACAACAGGTGCTCGCGGCTGTGGCGGCGGCTGTAGCGCGCCAGGATAAGGTCGGCGATCTCCTCGGGATGCCCCATGGCGTACTGCCAGCCGCGCAGACTGGCATCCTGGAAAGCGCGCGCCATTTCCGGGCGTTCGCGCAGGAGACGGCCCGAGGTAAACAGATTGTCGCCGTAAAAATCGATGCCGCTGGCACGCGGGGAAAAGACCGAGTAGGCGACGCCCTGCTGCATGAGCAGAAAAGGCTCGTCGGTCGCGTAGGCGGAAATCGCGTCAACCTTGCCCGATATCAGATCGCCGGGGTCGAAGCTGTGCGGCACGGCAACGATGCGCTCACGACCGATGCCTTCCTGTTGCAGGTAAGCGAACAGCTCGCTCTCGTGCGGCAACAGCATGATGCGCTTGCCGGCCAGGGCGTGGATGCTGTCAGCGACCCTTTGCCGCGCCAGCAGCACCAGCGGCGAGTGCTGCAGGATCACAGCCAACACCACGACGTCCCGACCGCGCGCCCGCTGCAGAAGCAATTCGGAGGCGCCGACGCCGAAATCCGCCTTGCCCAGCGTCACCGTTTCGACCGGATCCTCGCCTTCGTGTGCCTCGGCAATCCGCACATCGAAGCCGGCCTCCCGGTAATAGCCTTTCTCTACGGCGGCATAATAGCCGGCGAACTGAAACTGGTGCTTCCACTTCAATTGCAGCGTAAGCGGAACCGTCCCTCCTGCCGCCAAAGGCGGCAGGAGCAGCAGCGCGAGCAGCGGTAGGAGCCGGCACATTTCGCGATTGTGGCTGCGGCGGTCGATTCCGGCCATGAGCCGCATCAAGGCGGCGGCAACCGCGCCGGCCGGCAACCTATTGCCTGCTAGGGTGCGGCGCTGCCGTCCACGAGCGGTGCGACAGCCTGATCTGCCGCCGCGGGCGGCAGCTTTTCGCGCAGCGGTGCCATCGCCCGTACGATCTCGTCGCGCCGTCTCGCGTCCTTGAGCGCCGGCCAGGAGGCCGCCAAAGCCTTGAGGATTTTCGGTGTCAGGACATCCAGCTGCGGACGGATATCGCGTGCGAGGTCCTGCACCGAATCGAATTTGCCGACCTTGTCACGCTTCCAGCTGACGAACAGCTCGCGCTGTACGGTCTTCGCCGCTTCGATCTGGGCGCGAAAGAAGGCCTGCGCCCACTCGACCGGCAGCCCTGCCTCCGCCGCCTGCTTTGCCAGGGCGCGAACGATCTCCTCCTCGCGCGCGCGATCCTCGATCGCTGCACCGCTGTTCCATTTGGCCTTCGCCACTTCGCGCATCAGCGCCAGGCGGGTCTCCAGCAGCCGGCTTAGCTCCGCCAGCGCGATGGCAGGTGGTTGCGGCCAAGGATGGGCGATCCAGCGGTCGAGTATTTTCTGCAGCGCGCCGCTCGCCAAGGCCTGGTGCAGCCATTGGTCCACGTAAGCCTTGAAGAGGAAATCCCGCGGCAGCAGGTAGGCCTTCTCCGAATAGTCGAAGGGCGCCTCCGGATGCAGGGCGCACAGCTCGGGGTGCAGCTTCTGCTGCAGCCGCGTCTCGATGGCATCGGTGATCATCAGGTCGGCCTCGCCTGCCACGATGCGGTCGAAGATCGTGACATTGTCCGGATACACGGTGAGCGTGGCGCGCTTGAGGTGGGTACGAGCGAAACGCTCGTTGGTGCCCCCGGGTTGACGATGGCGCGCACGCCCGGCTGGTCGATCTGCTCGATCGTCTGGAAGCGCGCCTGATTTTCACAGCGCGCAATCGGTGTCTTGCCGTCGCGCAAATACGGCAGGGAGAACAGCGCCGTCTTCTGCCGGTCGAGGTTCACCGAAACGCCGCTCATGGCGATGTCGAAGCGGTCGTCGGCGAAGTCCTTCATCAGCGTCGGCCAGCTCGTCGGCACGAGTTCCAGTTTCACACCCAGCGCCTTGGCCAGCAGGCCGGCCAGTTCGATATCGGCACCGATGAAGCGCTCTCCATCGCGGTAGGAGAACGGTTTGTAGTCGCCAGTGGTGCCGACGCGCAGGGTGCCGTGCGCGATGACTTCATCGAGACGGTTCGCCGGCGTTTGCGGCAGCACCGCCACCGCGTTCAGGAACAGGCAGAGTGCCAGCAGCGCGCGCAGCAGTTGCATGAATTTTCCTCCCTGGCCAGGTTCGCGGCCGGCCTTGTCCCGCCTGCGGAGTACCCGCAGGGCGGGATTCTATGCCGTTACCGGCACGCTGGCGACCGGCCTTCCGGCACGGCCGGCTTGCGTCAGCCCCTGACGGCCCCAGGCCGCCGCGTCGACTTGCGGACGATGACGCAACTTGCGACACGGGGCCAGCCGAAACCGTCATGCGTGCGGCGAGGGACGGAGTCGAGGAAAGACATACCGCACCCTCAGCGCAGCAGCGTCGCGGAATATCCAGCCAGCGGCGGATGCTTCCAGCGCAGCAGCGCCGCCAGGATCGCCTCGGCCCGCCCGCGCGTCCCGACATGGCGCGCACTGCCGGGACGGGTGCTGACGAGCAGCGAGTCCCGCAAAGCGGAAACGACCACCGGGTGATCACCGGTGACGCGCCAGTTCTGGCCGGCGCCGAGAATGATGTCCTCCTGGCTGCCGTCGAGGGTGATCCAGAGCTCCCCCGATTGGCAGCCCAGCATCTGGCCATCGGCGTGCTCCAGGGCCAGCAGTTCGCCTTCCGCCAGTTCGACGCGCGTCTCTTGCACAATCTTCGCCATGATTCTATCCTCCATGCGTTACATGCATCTTCGGGTACCGCTGCATGTGCTGCAAGGATAGGCAACCGCCCTTGGGCGCACAAACGAGAAATGCGAATCCGATACATGAGAAAAACGCATGAATAGAGACAACCTGCCGCCCCTCGATCCGCTCAGGGGGTTCGACGCCGCCGCCCGCCACCTGAGCTTCACCAAGGCGGCGGCGGAACTGTTCCTCACCCAGTCGGCGATCAGTCGGCAGATCCAGACGCTTGAGGCACAGCTCGGTGTCCGGCTGTTTCGGCGCGAGACGCGGCGCCTGAGCCTGACTCCGGAAGGCGAGGTGCTGCAGCGCGCGGTTGCCGAGGCACTCGACCGCCTTGCCGACGTTTGCGCCGGCCTCAGGGCGGCGCGGCGCCGGCCGCGCGTCACCGTTTCGGCCGCCGTCGGCATCGCCTCGCTATGGCTGGTGCCGCGGCTGGCCGCCTTTCAGGAACAAGAGCCGGATGTCGATGTGCGGCTGTCGGCCGACAATCGCATGGTGGACCTGACGCGCGAGGATTTTGATTTCGCCCTGCGCTATATCGCGCCCGAGGCGGCGCCGCCCGGGGCCACGCTGCTCTTCGAGGAGGAAGTGTTTCCCGTCGCGGCACCGGCGCTTGCGAAAAGACTGCCCGCCGCATTGCGTGCGGAGGATCTGGCCAAACTGACGTTGCTGGCCTACGAGGAAGGCGGCAGGGCACCGTGGCTGTCCTGGGAGCCATGGCTGCTCGGTCTCGGGCTGTCGCATGCCAGGCCCAAGGCGGTGCTCCAGTTCAACCAGTACGACCAACTCATCCGCGCCGCCGAGGACGGCCGCGGCATCGCGCTCGGGCGCGGCCCGCTGGTCGCAAGGCTGATTGCCGCGAAGAAGCTGACGCCGCTCGGCGGTCCGCGCCGGCATGTCGCAGCGCGCGCCTACTTTCTGGTGCGGGCGCAGGGAAATGCGGCACCAGAGGCGGCGCGATTTGCGGAATGGCTTCTGATGGAGGCGAGCAAGACGAAGCGGGAAGCCGGGGCGTAGCCGCGGAAGCCGCCGATGCCGTGGCTATCCGCGGACGGCGGCCCGGTACGATCTTCCGCGCCTCAACCGACCCGCGGAATCATTTCCGCTCGGGTTGCGGCTTTGGTTTGCGGCCGGGGCTCGGGGGCGGAATATAGCCGGACACCCGGCAAAGAATCGCTTCGACTTCCTTGCCGTTCTTGAAACGAATCGAACGGCACACCATCACATCGCCCTTGGCGTACAGGTTGGACACTTCCAGACGCACGTTCTCAAGCGACATTCCCGTTGCCGCAGCAATCTCCGAGTCGAGTTGCTCACCGTGCCGTTTAAGGTGCTGCAGAATTCCGTGCATCAGAAATACTCCTCATGTTCGTGGATTGCCGCCCCAGCGCGCGCGGCGGTGCAAGACGCACCGCAATGGCCGCTCCTGCCGCCGGGTCCGACGCCGGGCACGACCACACCCCATCGCCGGCCAGACCCGCCTAGAGTGCCTTCAGATTGACAGCCGAAGACTTGCCGTTGTTCCCAACCTCAACGTCGAACGAGACACTTTGTTTCTCGGTGAGAGTGGCGAGACCGGCGCGCTCCACAGCGGAGATGTGCACGAAAACGTCCTTCGAGCCATCCTGCGGCGCGATAAAGCCGTAGCCCTTTGCTGCATTGAAAAACTTGACGGTTCCGTTGGTAGGCATGCTGTTCCTGTTTGAGTGGCCGGGCTACGCCGGGCGCAACATTGCGCGCTGCATCAATTGATTCATCAGCGATGGTCGCGTAAGCAGGCAAAACGGCTGTCCGTAGAGGCTGCCAAGAACCGACCAACCCCGCGATTCTGGCCGCTGCGGCCGCGGATAACAAGCGGTTCGGTCCGCCTCCCACCCCCGACGATCCTTCACTGATGTTGGTGATTATAGCTTAATTGTTTGATTAATCACAACTTGTTATTTCTGCGCGATTTCTCGATGGCCTTGCCACGCCAGAGCCACACGTAATGGGCGCCCGAGATCAGCACGGAAATGAAGAGCAGGACGAACAGCGGCATCAGCCCGGCTTCCGGCGCGACAAGCCTGGCAGCCTGCATGATGACCAATGCGAGCACGCCGAATTCGAGGAAGGTGTTGGCTTTGGAAAGGCGCGTCGGCACCATCTCGATGTGGCCGACGACGAAACGGTAGGCGACCGCACCGACGACGATGATGGCATCGCGCAGCACGATCACCACGGCCAGCCACGCCGGCAGCGCGCCCTGCGCAGCCAGCAGCAGCGCGACGATCATCATGGTCATCTTGTCGGCGATCGGGTCGAGCACGGCACCGAGCTGCGAGGTCTGGTTCAGGCGCCGGGCGAGAAACCCGTCAAGCCAGTCGCCGATGGCGGCGGCGACGAAGACGCCGGCGGCGAGCGCGTAATCGCGATCGAGCAACAGAAAGGCGATCACCGGGATCAGCAGCACCCGCGCAATGGTGATGAGGTTCGGCAGGGTAAGCATGGTGCAGAAAATGATGCAGGGAAATGGGCCGCGGGGCAACGGTGATAGGATTGCCCCTTCATTCGGAGACCGTGCAATGACCGACACCGCCCCCCGCCTGCGCCTCGGCATCCCCAAGGGCAGCCTGCAGGAAACCACCCAGAAACTGTTCCAGCGCGCCGGCTACGACCTGCGCATTTCCGGCCGCTCCTACTACCCGGACATCGATGACGCCGAGCTCCAGTGCATCCTCATCCGCCCGCAGGAGATGGCGCGCTACGTCGAGCAGGGTGTGCTCGACTGCGCCATCACCGGCCTCGACTGGATGCTGGAGACCGGCGCCGACGTCGAGGAACTCGCCGACCTGCGCGCGCCCTGGCCGAACTACGGCACGGTGCGCTGGGTGATGGCCTCCAAGGAAGGTTCGCCCTTCGGCAGCGTAAAGGACCTGGAAGGCCGCCACATCGCCACCGAGGCAGTCGGCATGACGAAGCGCTTCCTCGCCGAGCACAATGTTTCCGCCAGCGTCGAGTTCTCCTGGGGTGCCACCGAGGTGAAGCCGCCGATCCTCGCCGACGCCATCGTGGATGTCTCCGAGACCGGCTCCTCGCTGCGCGCCAACCAGCTGCGCGTGATGCACGTCGTGCTGGAGAGCACGCCGCGCTTCATCGCCAACCGTGCCGCGGCGCAGGACGCCTGGAAGCGCGCCAAGATCGACCGCATGCTGATGCTGCTGAAGGGCGCCATCGCTGCCGCCACGCGCGTGCTGCTGGCGATGAACGTGCCAAAGGACCGCGTCGACGCCGTGCTGAAGATCCTGCCGGCGCTGGCCACGCCGACGGTGTCCACCCTCTCCGACCCGGCCTGGGTGGACTTGAGCACGGTGGTCGCCGAGAAGCAGGTGCGCGAGCTGATCCCGAAGCTCTACGCAGCCGGCGCGCGCGGCATCATCGAGCTGCCGATCAACAAGATCATCGAATGAGCATGCCTGGAGCCAGGCAATTCGGCCCGGTGCGCCTGATTCCGGGCGCCAACCAGGGTCGCTATCCGCATTCGAACTCGGTCTATGTCGATGGCGCCGGCGTGCTCATCGACGCCGGCGCCGATGAAACCGCCTACCGCGCACTGATCGACGGCCCCGGCGTGAAGGAAGTCTGGCTGTCGCACTGGCACGAGGACCACATCGCCTTCCTCGACCTCTTCGACGGCCTGCCGCTGCGGCAGATGGCCGTCGAAGCGGAGCCGCTCGCCGGCCTGGAAGCCTTCCTCGACTGGTACGGCATCGGCAGGAAGGAGTACCGCGACTACTGGCGCCGTGTCCTGCCGACTGACTTTCACTTCAAGCCGCGCCGGGCGACGAGCCATTTCACGCCGGGCGAGATCATCGACCTCGGCACGTGCACGGTCGAGGTCATCCACGCGCCCGGCCACACGCCGGGCTTCACCGCCTTCTTCTTCCGCGAGCCGGAAGTGCTGTATCTGGGCGACTACGACCTGACGCGCTTCGGCCCCTGGTACGGCGACCGCGACGGCTCCATCGAGGGCACCATCGCCTCGGTACGGCGGCTGCAGCAGGTGCCGGCGAAGGCGTGGCTGACCAGCCACGAGGACGGCTGCTTCGAGGGGGACATCGCGGCGGCCTGCGACGCCTACCTCGCCGTCATCGACGAACGCGAGGCGAAACTGCTGGATTTCCTTGCCGTGCCGCGCACGATGGACGAGATCGTCGCCGCCTGCATCGTCTACCGCAAGCCGCGCGAGCCGAAGGCCTTCTTCGAGTGGGGCGAAGGCGCCATCATGGGCAAGCACCTCGATCGGCTCATGAACAACGGCGCGGTCGCACTGGAAGGCGGCCGCTACCGGCGCCTGGTGTGACCCGTCATTCCCGCGAAAGCGGGAATCCAGGTACATCCATCGAACGCAGTGGATTCCCGCCTTCGCGGGAATGACGATGCGACTAGCCCAGGATCGATATCTTCGAGGCCGCGCTGTTGTTGCCGTCGTTGTGGGTGCCGGCCGTGCTGCCCGTCCCCTGGACCACGCCATAGGCCTGCATCAGCCGCACGACCTGCAGCATCAGTTCGACGTTCTGGTTACCCGCGGCAGCGGCCGTGAAGGCCGAGGCGGCGTCTATCGAATTCGCCTTGCCGAAGGCCCTCGCCTCCTTGATGCTGAGCTTGCCGTCACCATTGGCATCCGCCTTGTCGAAGTTGCTGACGAGGTTCGATATCTGGCCGCTCAGTTCCTCCCTGGCAAAGCCTGTATCGGCGGACGGCGCCTGCACGCCGCGATCGCCGTGCAGGCGCAAGCGCATGTAGTGCTGGTCGAGCTGATCGGCAAGCTGGTTGATCGAGTCGGAAAACTCGCTCTTGGTAAGTTTGCCGTCGCCGTCGGCATCGAGTTTCGAGAAGAGCCTGTCGGCGCTGCCGGTGGCATCCGACTTGATCCTGTCGAAAGCCGCCTGGAGGTCGGCGCTGCCGATCTCGCCGCGACCCAGTTCGTCGATCTTGGCAAAGAGCTTGTCCGCCGCCTGCTGCGGCTGCGCCGCTTCGGGTGGGCTGAAGGCCCGCACCGCCTGAAACACCGTTGATATGAGTCCGATAATCGCGCCGATGGCCATGATCCGATCTCCTGCCTGTCTGTCCGCACCCGGGAGAGGGCGCGCAACGGCATAACAGCAAGATCCCGGCCAGCCATGCCGGCGCGTTGATTTTCAAGGGAAAGTCAGTCCGGCGAGGACGGCGCCCTGCAGGCCTTGCCGGCCCTCGATGGAGTGGCCGGAAAATCCTGCCGCTCAGGCGTATTCCAGCAGCAGGTCCTTGGCATTCACCGCCTCGCCCGGCTTGACGTGGATGGCGGTGACCACGCCGTCGCGCTCGGCGGCGAGCATGGATTCCATCTTCATCGCCTCGATCGACACCAGCGGGTCGCCCTTGCCGACCTTCTGCCCCGGCTGCACGGCGACGGTGACCACCGTGCCCGGCATGGGCGCGCCGACGTGGCGGGCGTTGCCCTCCTCGGCGCGTGGGTGCTGCTTCAGCGCCGCCATGCCGGCCTTGGCGATGCGCGCCGTGCGCGGCTGGCCGTTCAGTTCGAAGGCCACTTTGACGTGGCCCTCCTCGTCCGGCCCGCTCATGCCCTGCTGGCTGAGGATGAGGGTCTTGCCGCGGTCGATCTCGACGGCGATCTCCTCGCGCTCGCGCAGGCCGTAGAAAAATGCCTGAGTAGGCAGCACGGAGACGTCGCCGTAGTGGCTGCGGTGCGCCGCGTAGTCCTTGAACACTTTCGGGTACATCAGGTACGAGGCCAGATCGGTATCGCTCAGCTTGCGACCGACTGCGGCTTCCGCCTCGGCGCGCTTCGCTTCAAGATCCACCGCCGGCAGGAAATCGCCGGCACGCCCCGGCAGTGGCTTCTCGCCGCGCAGCACCTTCTTCTGCAACTCGGCCGGGAAGCCGTCGGGCGGATAGCCCAGCTCGCCCTTCATCAGCGAGACCACCGATTCGGGGAAGGCGACCTCGCGGTTCGGGTCTTTCACCTGCTCCGGCGAGAGATCGTTGGCGACCATGAACAGCGCCATGTCGCCCACCACCTTGGAGGTCGGCGTCACCTTGACGATGTCGCCGAACAGCAGATTCACCTCGGCATAGGCCTTCGACACCTCGGCCCAGCGGTGCGCCAGGCCCATGGCGCGGGCCTGCTCGCGCAGGTTGGTGTACTGGCCGCCGGGCATCTCGTGGCGGTAGACGTCGGCGGTGCCGGAGCGGATGTCGGCCTCGAAGGGCGCGTAGGCGCGGCGCACGCCCTCCCAGTAGAGCGAGAGCGCCTGCATGGCGTCGAGGTCCACGCCGGGATCGCGCGGCGCGCCCTGCAGAGCGGCGGCTATGGAACCGAGGTTGGGCTGCGAGGTGAGCCCGCTCATTGCGTCCAGCGCGCCGTCGACGGCGTCGACGCCCGCTTCCACCGCCGCCAGCACGCTCGCTGCGGCAATGCCGCTGGTGTCGTGGGTGTGGAAATGGATCGGCAGGCCGACCTCCTGCTTGAGCGCATGCACCAGCTCGCGCGCCGCGCGCGGGCGGCAGACGCCGGCCATGTCCTTGATGCCGAGGATGTGGGCACCGGCCTTCTCCAGCTGCTTCGCCAGATCGACGTAGTACTTCAGCTTGTATTTCGGCCGCGCCGGATCGAACAGGTCGCCGGTGTAGCAGATCGCCGCCTCGCACAGCGCGCCGCTTTCGCGCACGGCGTCCATCGCCACGCGCATGTTGTCCACCCAGTTGAGCGAGTCGAAGACGCGGAAGACGTCCACGCCCTCTTTCGCCGCCTGCTGCACGAAATAACGCACGACATTGTCCGAATAATTCGTGTAGCCGACCGCGTTGGAGGCGCGCAGCAGCATCTGGAACAGGACGTTGGGAATCGCCTCGCGCAGCGCCGCCAGGCGCGCCCACGGGTCTTCCTTCAGGAAGCGCAGCGCCACGTCGAAGGTCGCGCCGCCCCAGCACTCCAGGCTGAAAAGGTCCGGCAGCAGGCGCGCGTAGTGCGGTGCGATCTCCAGCATGTCGTGCGTGCGCATGCGCGTGGCGAAGAGCGACTGGTGGGCGTCGCGCAGCGTTGTGTCGGTGAGCAGCACGCGCTGCTGCGCCTTCATCCATTCGGCGAACTTCTCCGCGCCCATTTCCTTGAGGCGGTCGCGCGTGCCGGGCGGCGGCGGCGCGGCGAGGTCGCAGCGCGGCTTGAGCGGCTTCGACAGCGGCAGCGGCGGCAGCGTCCGCCCCTTCATCTCCGGGTTGCCGTTCACCGCCACCTCGCCGAGGAACTTCAGGAGCTTGCTGCCGCGGTCGCGCCGGCGCTGGAAGGTGAACAGCTCCGGCGTGGTGTCGATGAAGCGCGTGGTGCACTCGCCGGAGCGGAACAGCGGATGGTCGATGACGTTCTCGAGGAACTGCAGGTTGCTGGCGACGCCGCGAATGCGGAACTCGCGCAGCGCGCGGTCCATGCGGGCGATGGCCTCGTCCGGTGTGTGGCCCCAGGCCGTCACCTTCACCAGCAGCGAGTCGTAGTACGGCGTGATCACCGCGCCGCCGTAGGCCGTGCCGCCATCCAGGCGCAGGCCGAAGCCAGCCGCGCTGCGGTACACGCTGATGCGGCCGTAGTCGGGCGTGAAGCCGTTCTCCGGGTCCTCGCTGGTGACGCGGCACTGCAGGGCGTGGCCGTGCAATTTGATGTCTTCCTGGCGCGGCACGAAGGCATCGGCGTCGCCGATCCTCGCCCCTTCGGAAATGCGGATCTGCGCCTTGACGATGTCGACGCCGGTCACCTCCTCGGTGACGGTGTGCTCGACCTGGATGCGCGGGTTCACCTCGATGAAGTAGAAGGCATCGGTGTCGGCGTCCATGAGGAACTCGACGGTGCCGGCGTGGGTGTAGTTCGCCGCACCGGCAAGCTTCAGTGCCGCCGCGCACAGCTCGGCACGGCGCGACTCGGCCAGGTAGGGCGCCGGCGCGCGTTCCACCACTTTTTGATTGCGCCGCTGCACCGAGCAGTCGCGCTCGAAGGCGTGCACCCGGTTGCCATGGGTGTCGCCGATCACCTGCACCTCGACGTGGCGCGCGCGGCGCACCAGCTTTTCGAGATACACCTCGTCGTTGCCGAAGGCGGCCTTGGCCTCGCGCCGTGCCACTTCCATGGCCGGGCCGAGGTCGGCCTCCGTTTCCACCACGCGCATGCCGCGCCCGCCGCCGCCCCAGCTCGCCTTGAGCATGAGCGGATAGCCGACCGCGGCCGCCAGCTTCTTCGCGCCGGCGAGCTCGTGCGGCAGCGCGCCGGTCGCCGGCACCACCGGCACGCCGGCCTTCTGCGCCAGTTCCCGCGCCGACACCTTGTTGCCGAGCAGGCGCATCACCGCCGGCTTCGGCCCGATGAAGGCGATGCCGGCTTGCGCGCAGGCCTCGGCGAAATCCGGATTCTCGGAGAGGAAGCCGTAGCCCGGATGGATGGCATCGACATGGGCTTCCTTCGCCACGCGGATGATGTCGTCGATGTCGAGGTAGGCCTGGATCGGCTTCTTGCCGGCGCCGACCAGGTAGGATTCGTCCGCCTTGAAGCGGTGCAGCGCGAAGCGGTCCTCGTTGGAGTAGATGGCCACCGTGCGGATGCCCATTTCCGAGGCCGCGCGCATGACGCGGATGGCGATTTCGCTGCGGTTGGCGACGAGGAGGCTGCGGATCTTCTTCATGACGGCGGGACGTAAAAAACGGGCCGGCGGCCCGTATGGAAGGAAGTGTAGCCTGACAAGGCACACTGCAGCATTTAGGGTTTTTATGTATTCCCAAAGGCTGTCTTACCCGTCATTCCCGCGAAAGCGGGGATCCAGGGTTTCCGGCGTCGGACTGGATTCCCGCTCCCCGCTTCAAGCATACGGCCTGATTAGTGACAAACCTCAGCTTCGTCATTCCGGGCAAGCGAAGCGCGACCCGGAATCCAGAGCGGCCGCAAGAAAACCCTGGATTCCGGGTTCCGCCCAAACGGGCGGCCCCGGAATGACGGTAAAAATGGGAACTACGCGAGTGTGCTGAACATTGTCACTAATCAGGAGCATACGAGGACAAGCTTCGCGGGAATGACGGCCTATAGCGACGCAGTCAATTCACTGAAGGCCGAACGGTACGCGGCAAGGACGTCGCATCCGCGCCAAGTGTCGCGATAGACAGCTACTTTCTCCCCGACCGGCACGATGCCCTCGACCACCGGCACGCCGAAGGCCTGCGCCACGATGCGGCCGTGCAGGCTCGTGCCGCAGAAGCCGTCGCTCGCCGCGATCAGCGCGCAGATGTCCCAGATGTCCAGCGACTCGAAACCCCATGTGGGAGCGGCGTCCACGCCGCGAAAGATCTCCGCCGCCCGCCGATAGACTGCAAAGTCGTCGTGCCAGGGCGCCGCCCCGGCGCGAAAGAAGGCGATGCCCCGCCCCTCCGCCTCGCGCGCCAGCCCGGCGGTAATACGCGCCAGCGTCGCGTCGTCGCCGAGGGCGGCGGCGAACTGCACGGCCAGATACCCTTGCGGGAAGGCCGCGCGCACGGCGGCGACCTCGCCCTTCCGCGCCCGTTCAAGGATATGTTCGCCGAACAGTTCCGCCGTCAGCACGGCAGGGTCGGGCATCAGCGTCGCGGCAATGCCGGCGGCGGACAGGTGCGCCAAAGTCAGGCTGTCGCGCACGCCGGCCCAATCCTCCGCGCGCAGGTTCGCCAGCACCTCCTCGCGCAGGGCCGGCGCGCGCCGGTCGAGATCGACGCCACCGACGCCGTTGAACGCCACGGCGCCGTGTTGCGGAGACTGACTCTTACCCAGACAGTAGGGGGCGCGGTCCGGCAAGCCGAGATAGCGCGCCGCCCAGTCGAAGCGTTCCGGCCGGCCGTCATATTGCGCGACCACCTTCGGCGCCTCCTCCGCCGGCAGCAGCATCACCGCCGCCTCCCAGGCATCGCAGGCGAGCAGCTCGCCGCCGGCGTGGATCAGCGGCGCGCCGGGATGCTCGCGCAGCACCGTGCCGATGGCGCGCACGCGGTGGCCGCCGAACGGCGTCAGGTCGCGTGCGGCCAGCCCGGCGATGACCACCACGCGCGGCGCCAGTAGCGCCGCCGCGATGTGCGGGAACAGCAGGTCGCCGAGGTTGTGGCGGTCGCAGGCGCCGAAGAGGATGGCGGGCATTGCCTTGCAGCCCGCCGGGACGGATGGTATCTTACGTTTCATGCATCGATATAGATGGAGTAAGAAATGAGCGTCACCACCCTATCCAGCAAATTCCAGATTTCCATTCCGAAGGAAATCCGTGAGGAAATGCATCTCAAGCCCGGGCAGAAATTCGTGTTTCTGCGGCGCGGCCGCTCCCTGCAACTCGTTCCCCAGGCAACCATCGACGAATTCTTCGGCATTGCCCGCGGAGCCAATCCCGAAGGTTACCGCGATCGCACCGATCGGCTGGATCGCTATCCGCGCCTGAAGCCCGGGAAAACCGCCGCTAAATGATTCTGCCCGACACCTGCATCTGGATCGAGGCGCTGCTCGGCACCACCCTCGGCGAGCGCTTCCGCCCGCTGCTTCGCGGAGGCGATGGGCTGATCGTACCGACCATCGTCCAGTTCGAACTGTGGAAATGGGTCAGGCGCGAGCTGTCCATGGAGGAAGCCGACAGGGCGATCACCCTGACGCGCCTGGGCAGAATTCTGCCTATCGGCGAGCACATTGCCCTGACCGCGGCCGAGCTTTCGCTGGAACATGGACTCGCCGCCGCAGATGCCGTCATTTATGCCTGCGCACGGATGCACGATGCCGAGCTTCTGACCATCGACGCGCATTTCGAGGGGCTGCCGGGCGTACGCTTCGTGAAAAAGAAGTCCGGCTGATTCGTCCTCATCCGGCGCCGGCAGGCGAGCTGGCTATCGTCCGAGTCGCCACCGCCGTTCCGCGGCGATCAGTTCGGCAACCGGTTTGTTCGCCCCGGGCAGATCGGCAAGACGCACCGGCAAAAGCGGCTTCTCTCTCGCCCATACCACTCCCTCGATGCAAGGCAGCCCTTCGGATGCGTTCATTGCACCCAGCACTGTCGCTATGGCGTGGCCGTTCGAGGTCAGGATCAACCGCCGGCCGTGATTGGCAAGCCGCAAATACGCAGCCATGCGGTTCCTGAACTTTCTGACCGGGACTTTCATGGCGTGCCTCCCGGCTTACCTATCGCGTCTGCCGCGCCGTTTTACCGGCACGGCTGGCAGCAGGCTGGTGGTCTGGCGATAGAGATCGAAGAGGAAGGCGACGCTCTCGGCGTCGGAGGCGAAGCCCTTCTTGCCGTAGGCGGCGTCGACGGCGCGGGCGAGTTGCACCTGTTTTTCAAACACCGCGACGCGCTTGCGCTCGACGCCGAACACATTGGAAAAGTCGTTCCAGAAGGACTGCACCTCGGCACGCTCGGAGTCCTCCCCCGCCAACTTGTGCGCGAAGGCGGCGGCACGTTCCTTGATTTCGTTGGGCGAGAGGGGCATGGCGGCGTTCTACGGCGTAACCAGCGCGAGGTCCGGAAAGGCCGCGCGGAAGCGGCGCGGGTCACGAGTCAGCAGGGGCACATTCAGCACCCGCGCGTGGGCACCGATGAAAAAGTCGGGCAGCACGCCGCTGCGTTCCCCGCCACGCCGCCGGTAGGCCTGATGCACGCGGGCGGCGAGGAACAGCGCCTCGCGGGGAATCTCGCGGTACTCGATGCCGGCGCGTTCGAGGACGGCATCGAGCGCCGCGGGGCGATCATAGTCCGGCGACAGCTCGGCATAGACAATCGGGTTGATGCAGACGGGACCGCGCCGGCCCCACTCGTCCAGCGCGGACTGCGACCAGCCGCCCCAGAGCGGATCTTTCTCGATCACGTCGATGAGGACGCAGCTGTCAGCGAGGATCATTTGACGTCCCGGAATCCGGGGTCGTCCTTGTCCTCGTCGTAACCGCGAATGAGGTTCATGTAATCGTCGGTGCTCATGCCCAGCCCCTTGCCGCTGCCGCGCAGCGCGTCGAAGCGGCTCTTCTTGCTGCTCGTCTCTTTTGCCGGCTTGACGGGCCGGATGACCACCTGGCCGTCGGCGGTGTAGCCGAAATCGACCCGGCTGCCCGGCTCCAGGCCGAGATAGTCGCGCAACTGCTTGGGGATGGTGACCTGCCCCTTGGTGGTGACGGTGGTGCTCATGTCGGCGTCCTCAGGTATTACCTAGGCATTCATGGTAATACCGGCGCCAGCCGGGGGCAAGCCGTCCGCGCAGCCGTCCATGCCGCTGCCTACCGAATGGCGTGTATCGCCCGCTCCAGGCGGCCTTCAAAGGCCCGCACCGCTTCGGGCGCCGGCTTTTCGCTACCGTAGAGCGACAGCATCTCGAAGCGGCAGGCGGGCGCGCAGGTGCCGAGCAGCGCGGTCTTGAGGACGCGCCGCACCGGGCGCCGAAGGACGAAGCAGTCGACCCACCAGGGCGAGCCGAGCGTGGTCACGGCGAGCACACGGCGCAGTTGCAGCAGGCGCGGCCGGATGGCGCCGAGGTCGTCGGCGTGGTCGTAGGCGATGCCCGGCCCCCAGACGCGGTCGAACCAGCCCTTGAGGATGGCGGGGAAACCGAACCACCAGGTGGGAAACACCAGCACCAGCGCCTCGGCTTCGAGCAGGCGGGCGGACTGCTGCGCGACATCCGCGCCGTCATAGCACGGCGTGTAATAGCTGCGCCGCTCGGCGGCGGTCAGTGCCGGGGCGAAGCCCTGCGCATAGAGGTCTTCGTGGATGACCTCATGGCCGGCGGCGGCCAGCGCCTGCGCCGCGCGCGCGGCGAGATGGGCGCACAGGCTGTCCTGGAGCGGATGCGCGGTGAGGAGCAGGCATTTCATGATGCCGACAGGATATCAGGAGTGTGACGCCATGCGCTGCCGACGCGATGGAAGGCGCGGCACGCGCCGCCGGCATTCATCGCGCCAGGGCGGCACCAATGTCCTCGACGCGCTCGAATTCACGCACGCGGCGCCAGAGCGCCTCCGCCTCGGCGTAATTGCGCCGCAGCAGGCCGAGCCACTGCTTGAGCCGCCCCGGCGCGTGGCGCGGCGCCACCTTTTCCTGCACCTGGTTCCAGAAATCGGCGACGCGCGGCTGCAGTTCGCGCCAATCCGCCGCATCGGGTGACTCTGCACGCGTGCCGCGAATGCGCCCGGCGAGAAAGGGATCGGCCACCGCGCCGCGGCCAAGCATGACGTCCGCGCAGCCGGTCGCCGCGCGGATGGCGCGCCAGCCGGCAACGGTCCACACCTCGCCGTTGGCGATCACCGGCAGCGCCACCGCCTCGCGGATGCGCGCCACCCATTCCCAGCGTACCTGCGGACGGTAGCCGTCGGACCGGGTGCGGGCATGCACGACGAGTTCCTGCGCACCGCCGGACTCCAGCGCCCGTGCACAATCAAGCGCGCGCGCCGCGTCGTCGATGCCGAGGCGCATCTTGGCGGTGACGGGTATGCCATGCGGCACGGCGGCGCGCACGGCGGCGGTGATGGCGTGCAGCAGTTCAGGCTCGTCGAGCAGCGCCGCGCCGCCGCGATGGCGGTTCACCAGCGGCGCCGGGCAGCCGAAGTTGAGGTCGATGCCGGCCGGCGCGAGTTCGGCCAGGCGCGCGGCATTCTCGGCGAGGCA
>CAZASE010000006.1:0-79006 GCA_964487715.1 uncultured Rhodocyclaceae bacterium
CGCCGCCGGCTGCGCCACCGCGGGCGACTGCGGCGCCGCGGCGGCGCCGGAAGCCTCGCCCGATACCGCTCTGGGTGCCACGGCAAGCGGGGTCGTCAGGCCGGCCGGGCCCTGCTCGGCGCGCCCGGATTGGCGCAGGTAAAGCACCAGGCCAGCCGCCAGCGCGGCCACGACGACCGCGCCAATGACGATCGGGTTCGCGCGCAGGTGCCGTTCCGCTGGCAGGTTGCGCACCTCGTTGGGCAGCGCCGCCCGCTCTCCGGTGGCGCGCCGCGCCTCCAGATCCTGCAGCATCCGGTTGATCAGGCTCATCGCGCAACGTTCTCCTTTACCACAACACCCACCGCGGTCGACGGACGCCCTCGGTATCGTCGATGGCCGAATTGACATGCCTCACGTCGACCTGCTGCCGGCCGACGCCATAGGCGGCCAGCAGCGACTTGTGCGACAGGATGTTCACCAGGCGCGGCGTGCCGGCACTGGCACGATGGATCAACCGCATCGCCCGTGGCGCGAACAACTGGTCGCCGCGGTAGCCGGCGACGCGCAGCCGGTGGGCCAGATACAGGTCGATCTCGCCACGTTTCAGGCCGCGCAACCGGTAACTGAAGGCGATGCGCTGGCGCAGCTGGCGAATCGACGGATTGGACAGGCGTTCGTCCAGTTCCGGCTGGCCGAACAGAACGATCTGCAGCAGCTTGCGCTTCTCGGTTTCCAGGTTGGAGAGGAGCCGCAGCGTCTCCAGCGTCTCCAGCGGGATCGCCTGCGCCTCATCGAGGCAAAGCACCACCGCCTTCTTCTGCCGCGCGAAATTAAGCAGCGCCAGACCGAGCGATTTCAGCAGCCGATGCTGGTCGGCGTCGTTGCGCAGTTCGGCGCCCAGCTCCTCCGCCACCGCCAGCAGCAGGGTGCGCGGCTCGAGGTACGGATTCGGGATGTAGGCGGTGACGAATCCCTCGTCGAGCGCGGCCAGGAAGCGCCGGCACAGTAGGGTCTTGCCGGTGCCGACCTCGCCGGTAATCTTGATGAATCCCTCGCCGCTGCGCACGGCGACCAGCAGCGTATTCAGCGCCTCCTGGTGGGCAATCGCGGAAAACGCAAAGCTGGTATCCGGGGTGATGCCAAATGGGTACTCGGTCAGACCGAAATGGCTCAGGTACATTGCCCGTGGCTCCGCCGCCGTCGGGAAGGCCTCATCGCTGGTCCGAGACAGTCTTGCGCGGATCGAAATCGCCGATGCGCCGGCGGGTATCCTCCAGATCCTGCTGCCACTGGCGTTCGCCCTGAATCACCGTCGGCTTGATCAGGACGACAACCTCGCGCTTCGTGTAGCCGCGGCTCTTGTTGCCGAAAAGCGCGCCGAGGATCGGCACCTCGCCGGCCACCGGCACCTGGTTCTTGTCGTCGAACTGGGTCTCTTTCATCAGGCCGCCGATCGCCACGATCTGTCCATCCGGCACGCGCACGATGCTGTCGGTCTCGTTAACCGCGCTGGTTGCCAGCGGCAGCTGGTAGGTACCGAGGCTGCCGAGGTTGATCGTCTTGGTCTTTTCCGCCACCGTGCTGATGGCCGGATGCACGTGCAGGATGATCTGGCCCTCCTCGTCGATTTGCGGCGTCACATCCAGCGCTATGCCGGAGAAGAAGGGCTGCAGGGTGATGGTCGGCGCGGAGGTGGTGCCGGAACTCGTGGTCGTCGTGCTGCTCGACACGCTGGTGACGAAAAACTCGTCCGTCCCGACCTTGAGCACCGCCTTCTGGTTGTTCAGTGTGGCGATACGCGGGCTCGACAACACCTGCACATAGCCCTGGCTCTCGAGGAACTGCAGCAGCATGGCGAAACTGGTGGCGCGGAACGCCAGGCCGAAGATGCCGCTGTCGGTACGCCCGGACGAGCCGATGATGCCGCTGCCGAGCGTGTTGCCGAGGGTGCTGCCGCCGACCTGGCTGCCGTCGAAGTTGAGGTTGCGCGTGTCCGAGCCGGCCGACCAGCGCCAGGCGCCGTTGTCGTTGAAGTGGGTCCAGTTGATGCCCGACTCGAAGCCGTCCTTGAGCTGCACCTCGACGATCTTGGCTTCGAGCATCACCTGCCGCTCGACCACCAGCTGCGTCGCTTTCAGGTATTCCTCGACGGCGCGGATTTCCGCCGGCATGCCGCGCACCATGACCACACCAGCCTGCTGGTTCAGCACCAGGTTGCGGCCTTCCTTGCAGGACACCGTCGCGCGCGAGGTGCCGGCGAGTTGGCTTGTCAGTCCGGCGCTGCCGCTGGTCGTGCCAGCCGCGCCACCGCCTTGCGCCGGCTTCACGTCGCAGCCGAGCAGGCCGCCGACGGCTTCCGCGATATCCAGCCAGAAATCGTTGAAGACCGTCGTCTCGACGTTGGCGCTTTCCAGCGTGCGGCTTTGCGACGAGCTGGTGCTGCCGGTACCGCTCGTCGTGCCGGACGAGGCGCTCGAACCGCTCGATGTGACCGAGCCGGAAAAGACCCGCGTCGACGAAGTGCCGGCGCGGCGGTTGGCCAGGTAGTTCACGTGGAACAGGCGCGTCTGCACGGTGTTCGCCTTGACCAGGATGCGCGTTCCCTGGATCGTGTAGTCGTAGCCGTACAGTTCGCGGATCGTATCGAGCGCCTCCTTGACCGTGACGTCCTTCAGATTCAGCGTCAGCGTGCCGCCGAGCTCGGGCTGCTGCACCATGCTGTAGCGGGTGCCGGATACGATGGCCATGAAAACCTGGGCAGCCGGCGCATTGTTCACCACCAGATCGAAGCGCGGCTCCACCACTTTCGGCCGCGGCAACTCGGCCTGGGCGGGCGGCAGCAAGGCGCGGTCAACCGCCTCCGGCCGGCTCGCCTTGGCGCGTTCCGCGGTGGCCTGGCGCATTTCGTCGCTGATACGGTCGAAGGCGGTTCCCGGCTTGGTCGCCACGTTCGAGCAGCCCGCCAGGACGAACGCCAGCGCCGGCAACAGTGCCTTCATCATCATTTCCCCCTGCATGGCATGCCTTTCCTGAGCCGATCTCATGCGCTACCTCGCCCCGCCGCGCGGCACGCCGGCCTTCCCTGCCGGGCGCGACGGCGTCTTCTCCGCATCAGGGTTGACCTTCAGTGTCTCGCGCCCCGCCGCGCTCTCCAGCACGACTTCCTTCTCGGTGATGCGCACGACCTGCGCATCGCCGTACTTCTCGCCCAGCGCCACCTGCTGCCCGCCGATGATCGCCACCGGTTTGCCGCGCTTGGGCAGGATGACCGTCTGCACCCGGCGTCCGCCCGCCGCGGCATCCGCCGACGGGTCGCCAGACAACCAGCCGGCCGGCGGACGCGTCGGGTCGGGAAGCGGGTCCGCCGCAAATGCCGACGCGGCGCCCAGCGCCAGCGCGAGGCCCAGCAGCGGTTTCATACCACCAGCCATATCTTGTCCAGGCTCATTGTATAGACAGTCAGCGTCAGCGTTACCCGCGGGTAGGCGTCGGCCGACAAGGCGAGGCCATTCCAGAACAGCTGGCCGGACAACGCCTCGGTCCGCGCCAGATAGTCGAGCAAATCGGCGTAGCCGCCCTGAATGCGGATTTCCACGCCGTGCCTGAAAAGATCCGCACCGGCCGGTGCCGGCGCGGATGCCGCCTCCTCCGCCGTCCTGGCGGCCGGCTTGCGCTCGATCAGGCCGCTGGCAGGCAGGGTGCGCAGGGACACCAGCTTCAGCCCGCGGTTGCCCTTCAGCAGGTCTTCGAGCAGCGCCGCCACCTTGTGCGGCGGGACCAGGGTGCGCTCGAAGCCCTTCAGGCGCGCATCGATCGGCGCCGTTTCCGCGCGGGCACGTTCGAGCAGGGCGCGACCGTCGGCATCCGGATCGCGCAAACGGTTCTCGATCGCCCGCAACTGTTCCTCAATCTGCACCAGTTCGACGCGCTGCTTTTCCGCCTGCTTGCGCTGCAACTCGCCGCGAACCATATGCGGCTCGACGAACAGCACATGGCCGAGCAGCAGGATGCCGCCGAGAACCGCGGCAACGACCATGGCCCGCTCGCGGAACTGGAGCGCGTCGAAACGCGCCGCGTAACGCTCCCAGATCGCTTTCACGGTTTTCGCTCCGTCGCCTTGCCGTCCGCTTCACGCGCCGACAGGCGAAACTCGATGTAGGGCGGCGTCGGCCGCTCGGCCGCCGGACGCCCCGGCGCCGGCTGCGTTGCTGCAGTGGCGGCGCCCTCGCCGCCGGTCATGGTCAGCATGGCGAAGCTGCGCCCCTGAAAGGCCTTTTCCCCATTCAGGCGGCGGATGTAGGCCGGCAGCAGGTCGGGCGACGTCATGCGGCCATGGATTTCCATTTCGCCGTTGCCGCTGACGGTAAAACCGGTCAGCCACAAGCCGTCGACGGTCTGCCGGGCGAAGGCCCGCAGGATTTCCGCGAACCCCTCGGTGCGTCCTATGCTGCCGCCATCGAGAATCTGCAGCAGTTCCCGGCGCAGGGCGAGCAGGGCTTCCGCCTGCTGCACTTGCGCGGCAAGCTGCGTGCTCGGTTTGCGTTCGGCCGCCTCCTTGCCGGCGGCCATCAGGCGCTGCTGCACGTCCCGCAGCCGTGCCTCGCCGTCGCGCGCCTCGGCCGCCGCCTGGCCGGCGCGAACCTGGAACCAGGCGGAAAAGCCGGCCATGATCAGCAACGCAAAGGTGCCGCCGATCGCCAGATTGCGCGCCGAGGCCCAATCGCGCTTCGGCAGCAGGGCGGGCGCATACAGGTTGATGTACTGGGTCACGCGACGAGCCCCCCGGTGCGCAGCGCCGTGCCCAGCAGATGCAGGCACTCTGCCTGGCGCTCGACCTTGCGCAACTCCGGGATCGCCGGGAAATCCATCACCCTGGCGAGGTCCAGGACTTCCAGCGGAACATAGAGGTTTGCCGCGAGGTATTCGCCGAGTTCCGGCACGCCCGGCACCGGCACGACGAGCAGCTTGGCCAGGGAAATGAAATTGAACTGGCGGTCGAAGTGATCGAGCGAACGTTGCAATTCCAGGCCGATGCGCTCGACCAGCTGGCCGCGCCGCTCGGCATCCGCCTGCTGCAGTTGCGCCGCCGACACCTCGATGCGCCGCGCCAGATACAGCTCGCCGCCATACGAGAAGGTCAACAGGCCGCCGACTTCGTCGAATGCCAGCATCGCCAGTCCGCGGTTCTCCGGCTCGAACAGCGCGGCGACATTCCGCTGCGCCAGCTCCGGAATGTCGATCACCTCCAGCGGCACGCCGGCGCCCTCGAAGCCCTGCATCGCCTCGCGAATCACCGCGTTGCCGGCCGCGACGACGAAAAGCTGGCGCGTGCGCCCGCTGGCCGATTCGACGGGCAATTCGATCAGGTCGAGCGTGGCATTCTCCACCGGGCCGTCGAGCAGGTCCTTGACCTTCCAGCGCACCGCCTGGCGCAGCTCTTCCGGCGGTACGTTGGGTGCGTCGATCTGCACCATCTGGTAGGTCCCCTGCGCCAGCACGGTGGCGCAGCGGTAGCGTTCCAGATGCAGGCTCTTGCGCAGCCGCGCGAGCGAATCCGCCAGCGTTCCCTCGTTGCGATAGGTCTCCAGGCGCATTACTTCCGGGCGACCGCCCGGCGCGCAGCGGACATGCGCGAGATCGACGCGCTCCGCCGCGCAGCGGAGCGCCATCCAGCCGTCCTGCTTCTTACCGATGCCGAACCAGGGCATACTCGGAGCCAGCGTAATAAATCGCTTCAATTATCATTGATAACATCCTGCCGCGCAATGGTTTTTTGTTGTTTCATCCCTAATACATTTCTCGCATGAAGATGAATGCGTCGGCGTTCTTGTGCACGCCGAAAACCGCATTGCCGATCGGGTCCTTGTCGTAACTCGCCCCCGTGCAGATATTGCGCAGGTAGCTCAGGGCGGTGCCCCCCGCCACACTGAGGGAAAGCGGGCGGCAGCTGGTCGGCACCGCCGCCGCGCTGCCCAGGTTGGCGGCAATGTCGAGCTTGACGCTGCGTCCGGCGCCCGGCGGACTCAGCGTCAGCGTGCCGCGCCCGGCCGCGAGGCCACCCACCGTGATCGTCGGCGCCCAGGGGCCGGAACCCTGCTTGTACACGTAGTTGTCGGCGCCGACGCGGCCACTGATCGAGGTGCAATTGTCGGCGCTGTTGGTCTTGAATCCACTCGCGGCGCTGTCGTAGTACTGGGTTTCGTAGCGCAGCGGCAGCGGCAGCAGCTCCGAGCCGAAGGCGTTGAAGAACTTCAGCCGGCCAAAGCGCAACTCGGTCGTGCCGGCCACCATCGCATGGTCGTTGCCGCCGACGCCGTCCACGTCCAGATCGTAGCTCGCCATCGCGACGGCGTCGCTGTCGACCGGCGCGATGCCGAACTGTGTTCCCGGATACGGCCCGTCCGGGCTGGCCGCGCGGGCGATCGCAACATACAGCGGATTGCCGGTCGGGATGTCGAGCAGGCCGCTGGCCCAGGCCGGCGTGGCGCCCGGATAGAGGGAAGAAACGCGGGGCGTCAGGTTGGTCGTGCCACTGCGCGCGCCGAGGCCGTAAACCGCCGTGCTCGCCGGATTCAGCTTGGCATAGGCGCCGCTGTAGTTCTGCGTCAACACGTCTTGCGCGTTCTGCGCCAGCAGGCGGAAGCTCAGGCGCAGGTTCTCGCCCATGTAGGTGTAGCTCGACACGCAAGGCAGCAGGGCGGCACGGTTCGCCAGCGCCGGCGCGACGACGCCGTCGATGCGGAAATGCTTGGGCCGGAAACGGCCGACGTAGCCGCCGGCCGCGCCGCTGCCGTCGTGTCCGCTGTTGCCGGTCACATTGATGCCGGCGGTGATGTAGTCGCTCGCGCTGGCGGCGAGGAACACATTGCCCGCTTCGCTGTAACGCCAGTCGGCGACGGTCGCCGCGCCGCCGGCGAATTCGGCCAGGGCGAGCGTGCCGGTGCCGGTGCTCTGCCGCGTGATGGCACCTGTCGCAATGCCGGGCAGGTTGGCCGTCGCCGAAACCGTCGTCGCCCAGGCGAAGTTCGGCGTCAGGCCGTTGTCCGCCAGATTGACGCCGGCATCGGGCACGCCGTCGCTGTCCGCGTCCTCGCCGCTGGCCCAGCGATAGCCGGCCAGGGTCATGGTGAAATTGTCGCCGGCCGCGGCGAGCAGGGCACTGCTGTCAGTGGTGCCATGCTGCACGGCGGTGGCGGCGTTCGCGCCGCGCAAGGCCAGGCCGAAGGGCCGCACGACGAAGGCGTTGCTGCTGCCCGCCATGTAATTCGCGGCAGGGGGCGGCGGCAGCAGGGCGCGGGCGAACAGCATGATCTGGCCGGCGTCCGGGAAATTGTGCACCAGCGGCGCCTTCGACTCGGCATCGAAGGCCAGCGAGACCCCGGTGTAGCTGGCCGGCGTCGGTCCGCCGTTGTTGTTGGCGATCGGCACCATGGCGCCGAAACTGTCGCGCACCGCCAGCCGGCTCGCCGGCACGCAGGCAACCGGATTCTCGCAGCGGCTGGCGAGGTCGACGACGACGGTGCGGTTCTGGAATGCCACGGTGCAGCCGGCCGTGTCGGGGCTCTTCTTGATCGCCTGCAGATAGCGGGTTTCGGCGCCGAAGCCGGCGTTCGAATCCTTGCCGGCGATCTGCGTGCCGATGCTCGCGGCAGTGGTGCCGTTCGAGGCAATGCGGAAGCCGGCGTCGGAAAACGTGAAGGCAGGATCCTCCGACTCGATCTTGCCATTGTTGTCCAGCAGGTTGATGCTCAGCGTCGCCGGCGAGGTCTGGCCCAGATACAGCGTCACCGTGTTTTCGCTGCCTGGCCAGGCATAGGTGGCGCTGCCGTTGTTGAGGCCGGACGGCGTGAACACGCCCGCCCCCGTCACCGGGCCCTGCCACACGCCCGACGCCGTCGAGGTCGCCAGCGTCAGCGTCGTGCCGAGCGTCGGGTTGACGGTGGCATGGCCAGAGGTATGCGCCGTGATCGTCACTTGCGAGGGTTCGCAGGTGACGCCAGCGGTCTGGCCGCTGACCGAATAGTGGTTGACGCAGCCGGCGCTGGTGAAGGAGAAGCTCGGGTCCTCGCTTTCCGCCTTGCCGTTGCCGTCGGCGAGGTTGATGCTCAGCGTCTCGACGGCGGCATCGTTGAGTTGCAGCGTCACGCTGTTCTCGCCGCCGGGCCAGGTATAGGCGGCCTGGCCGTTGTTCGACCCGGAGGGCGCCCAGGTGCCGCCGCCGGAAACGACGGACGCACCCCATTGGCCGCTACCGGTCGAGGTGGTCAGGGTCAGGACGGTCGCGGCGGCCGCATTGGTCGCGGCATGCGCCGGGTTGTGCGCCGTGATCGTCACCGTCGACGGTGCGCAGGTGAGGCCGGCGGTGGTACCGGCAATGGCGTAGTGCGCGACACAGCTTGCGCCGAAGACGAAATTCGGATCCTCCGCCGCGCCCTCGATCTTCCCGCCGCTGTCGACCATGTTCACGCTCAGGGTCGTCGCCGTGGCATGGCTGAGCCGCAGCGTGACGCTGCTGGAACTGCCGGACCAGGCGTAGGTCGCCTGGCCGTTGTTGAGCCCCGAGGGCGTCCAGGTGCCGCCGCCCGCCACCACGGTCGCACCCCACAGACCGGTACCGGTCGAGGTGGTGAGCGTCAGGGTGCGGCCGGCCGATGGCGTCACCAGCGCGTGGGACGGCTCGTGCGCCGTGATGGTCACCAGGGAGGGATCGCAGGTCGTGCCCGCGGTCGTGCCACTGAGCGCATAGTGGGCGACGCAGCCGGCGGCAAAGCTGAAGTTCGGGTCCTCCGTGCCGGTTTCCGTCTTGGCGTTGTTGTCGCTCAGGTTGACGCTCAGCGTCGCCGCCGTGCTGTGGTTCAACTGCAGCGTGACGCTGTTCTCGCCGCCGGGCCAGACGTAAGTCGCCTGGCCGTTGTTCAGGCCCGAGGAGGTCCAGGCCCCGCCACCCGAAACCACCACCCCGTCCCACTGCCCGGTGCCGGTCGAGGTCGTCAGCGTCAACGTCGTTCCAGCCGCCGGATTGAGCGTCGCGTGGCCAGTGTTGTGCGCGGTGATGGTCACCGTGGATGGCGAACAGATGGTGCCGGCGGTCGTGCCGGTGAGGGCGTAGTGGCCGACACAGCCGGCGGCGAAGGTGAAGTTCGGGTCCTCCGTGCCGGCCTCCGTCCTGGCATTGCTGTCGCTCAGATTGATGCCCAAGGTTGCCGCCGTCGTGTGGTCGATCTGCAGCGTGACGCTGCTCTCGCCGCCGGGCCAGACGTAGCTCGCCTGGCCGTTGTTCAGCCCGGACGGCGTCCACGTGCCGCCGCCGGCCACCAGCGCGCCCCACTGCCCGCTGCCGGTCGAGGTGGTCAGCGTGAGAACCGTGCCGGCCGAGGGATTGACCGCACCATGGGTCGGGTTGTGCGCCGTGATGGTCACCGTCGACGGCGCGCAGATCGTGCCGGCCGTCGTGCCGCTGACCGCATAGTGATTGACGCGCGTCCACAAAATGGTGGTGCCGTTCGGCACCGCGGCGGTGTTGTAGGAGAACTGGACATAGTCCGTGTTGCCGACTTCATAGCCGACGGTGCCGCCCGGGTCGGCCGGGTTCGGCGGCGTGACATGCGCGGCGCCCGATCCATCGACGGCGCCGTAGCGGTAGACGAAATCGCCGCGCTCGTAGACCTGGATCTGGAAGGTGCTGTTGGTCACGGTGCTCTGGTTGCCGGCGCAGTTGGCGCCGCCGCTGCAGTAGCGCGGCACGGCCAGCCAGGAGACGACAAAGACGCGGTTGGGCGCCGAACCCATGGTCTGGTAGCGGACGCGCGTCGCCACGCCGCCGGGGTGGTGGTCGTCCCACAACGGCAACATCACCGCATCGATGTTCGGCTCGCCGCCGGCGCCGTTGAGCGGCAATTGGGTGTTGGTGTAGGCGGTGTTGTTGCTGGCGAATTGCAGGTTGCCGTTGCTGCCGATGCGCGCCTGGGTATAGGCGGTGGCGCCAAAGGTGAAGGTGAAGCCGAGGTTGATGAGGCCGGAAACGCTGTCATCCACCAGCGCCGGGACGAGCGTCGTGCCGCTCGCCGAGATGTCGATCCAGGGATAGGCGGCGGCCACCGCGGCGCCGCTGCTCGCGCTGTAGCTCTGGGCGGCGGCGCGTCCGGCGAGAAGTACCGACAGACAGAGCAGCAACAAGGCGGCCAGGGCGAAGCGCAGGATATCGCCCATCATGGCGCCCTGCCGGCCGGGTTGGCGTCCGGGTGCGAGCACATTCGTGACTGCCTTCCCCCCGCCCCCCTTCCCGGGGAAGGGGGTGACGCCGGTTCGCCGCTGCGCGGCTCCGGGTATGGGCTGGCGTCCCTGCGGACGGCCGTGCGGAACGCTCATGATCGCCTTCCCCCCGCCCCCCTTCCCGGGGAAGGGGGTGACGCCGGTTCGCCGCTGCGCGGCTCCGGGTATGGGCTGGCGTCCCTGCGGACGGCCGTGCGGAACGCTCATGGCCCCGGCGTGACCGAAATGGAGAGCTGGCGCTCGACATAATTCGTCGTCAGCGCGCCCGGGCAGGCCACCGCGTTGCAGGCGATGGCCGAGATCTGGTCGATGTTGTAGGCCGTGCCAAGCTCATTCACGGAGGTCGAACTGCAAGTGACGACGGCGGTGAAGCTGCCGAGCGTGCTGCCGGGGGGGAATGTGAGGGTGGTTGACGGCGTGCAGCCGGCGCCGCGCAGCGACTGGTAGGCGCCCCACTCGATGCCGGCGCGCGCCGCCTGGTAGGCGCGTGCGCCGAGCACGTCGAGATTCGACGCGCTGCTGGCCAGTCCCATGATGTTCATGATGAACGCCCCCAGTGCCATCAGCACGACCAGCAGGAAGATCGCCGTCACCAGCGAGAATCCGCGCTGGCGCGGCGCCGGCTCAGGGCACATTGCTGACATGGACGGCATGATAAAGCGAGACGGCCTCGCCGTCGCGGTCAAGCGTCACGCGCAGCGTCACCAGGCCGGCGCGGTAGGCGACCACCAGCGGATCGTAGGTGATCGTGCACGCCGAGACATCGCTGGCGATCAGCGCCGAATTGCCGCCGACCGGCGGATTCGGCTGGGCCGCGACGATGGCGTAGCCCCAGTAGCGCGTCAGGGTTCTCGCACTAGTGTCGCAGATGTAGGACACCGCCGTCTGCACCACCTGGAAGCGCTGGCTCGGCGAAGCGAACGGGAACGGCGACGCGGTCGGCGTGAAGGCGATGTTGCCGACCGTGCCGGCGGCGCCGGGGTAGGCGCGGCGGTTGGCGCCGGCGTAGGCGTCCGCGCCCGGCACGCCAAGGTTGTAGACGACGATCTGGTCGCCGGCGCCCACCTCCACGGCGGCGCCGAGCACGTCGAAGCTGGCGTCGGCGGCGGAAGTGAAATCGAGCACATCACCGAGCCCGCCGCCATCCGGCTCGGCGCGGTAGCGGCCGCCGGAACGCAACAACAGAAACTCCAGGGCGACGGTACTGCCGCTGCTGCTGACGCGCACGCTGTTCGGCAGCGCCAGGCGCAAGTCGCGGCCGATGCGCCGCGTCGCCGTGTTGGCGGCGTCGGCCAGCTCCAGCCGCCGCGCCGTATCGACATAGCCGAGCACCGGCGCGCGCACGAACACCGCCACCGTGGCGGCCACCACGCCGGTCACGGCGATCACGGCAATCGCCTCGACCAGCGTGAAGCCGCGCGGGCGCGCAATCGTGGCGCGCCGCTTCATGGCACCGCCCGCGGCGCATAGCGGGCACGATAGCCCTGCAGCGCCACCGTCGTGTTGGCCGGCCCGGTGACCGTGACGCTGATGAGCAGCGCGTCGCCGCTGGCGGCGGCAATCGTGCCGAGATCCGCCGCCACGATGCCGATCACCGCGCGATAGCCCGGCAGGCCGATGAGCGTGTTGGAAATATCGCGCAGACCGCCTTCCGTCGCCGAGTCGTAGCCGCTGTAGTCGCTGACATTGTCGAAAAAGGCGCCGCCCGCGCCGTAGCGATTTTCCGCGCCTTCCGCACCGATGCCTTCGACCACCGTGCAAGCCGCGGTGCTGGCGGCGGTGGTCGCCGCCGGATCGTCGGGGTCGCAGAAGGTGAGAGGCTGCAACTGCACTTCTTCGAGCAGCGATTCGGCGATGGCGAGCGCCTGCTTCTGCACCATCGGGTCCGGACTGCCGCGGGTAGCGGTGTTCAGCGCCGCCAGCACACCCGCCACGCCGATGCCGACGACGACGATGAACACCACCAGCTCGACCAGCGAGGCGCCGCGCTGCGCCTGGTTTTCACGGCGCCGCGACATAGCCGGTCTCGCGCTGGATGGTAAAGGTGCGATCCGCCTCGCCCGCCACCGCCACCGTCACCGTCAGGTTGGCGACGAGGGAAGGCTGGCCGAGGCCGTTGAAGCTGAAACTCGTCACCGGCGCCAGCGTGACGCCGGAACCGGCCGGCGGCGTCGCCACCAGCGGGGCGGCGGAGACCGGGTCGACCACCGGCGTCGTGCAGGCGGCGTCGTAGCAGGCGCTGACGCTGCCCGCGGTGATATCCACGAAGACGTTGCGGCGCTTGCCCACCGCCACCTTCTGCGCGTAGCGCACCGTCCCCTGCGCCTGGTCGGAAAAGCCGCGCGAGTCGAAACCGCTGCGGCCCATGAAGCGCGGCGCGGCGACGGCGGCCAGCACCGTCGTGACGACGATGACGGTCACGATCTCCACCATGGTGAAGCCGGCCATCGCATTCCGGTCTCGCGCAATCACCGTTTCCGTCTCCCGCCTGAAAAGCAAAAAGGGCGAACGTATCGCCTGCACGGCGCCACGCTCGCCCCAACCTGGGGCCGCCGCGGCGGCCCCAGGTTGCACTTAGCAGCCGCCGACAATAGCCACGACGTTTCCGTTTGCGGCATCGTAGGTGGCTTGGCACGTTGCACTGCCACCCGACGACGGGCGCCATGTCGTCGGTGAAACCGTGATATCCACGACAACGCCCTGGCATGCCGTCGTGGATTCGCAGCGCATCGCGGCGATGATTCCACCCGCAGCCGCCGTGGGAACCCCGGAGGTTGCGCCGGCAGTGCCGACAGCCACCGTTGTTCCGTCGGCCATGGTGATCGGCGACGTACTTGTGCCGGTGGCAAAGAATCGCGCTTGCGCAACCACCACGGCTGAACGCAGTCCGCCGGCAATGCCATTCACCGCCGCCGTCCTCGCGTCGTTCGTCACATTGATGAAGCGCGGCAGCGCCGTCGCGGCGAGGATGCCGAGAATGACGATGACGACGATCAGTTCAACCAGGGTGAAGCCGTGCTGTTTCGTTGCTTTCATTTCCGTTCTCCAGGGTTTCGTTCGCTTAGGGGTTGGCGGTCACAGCCACCGCGCCGTTCGCCGCACTGTAGGTAAAGGTTCGCGCCGGCACCGCTGCGGCGCCGGCGATCTGGTAGGTGAAGGTGCAGACCGTCCCGGCGGCGCTCGCCACATAAATCACCGTGGCGCCGGCAGCGGCAGCCGCGATCGGCGGATTCTGAATGACGCCGTTCCAGATTTCGACGCACAGCGCCGCGCTCATGGCGGTGGCGTTGTTGCCGGCCGTCCCGGTCGGCCAGCCGATGGCGCTGACATCGACATCGTTGTTGCCGAAGTTGACGACGTTGTCCTGGCTGGCCACCGCGCCGTTGGCGAACCACTGCGCACGCGCCAGCATGACGCCCGTGCCAAGCGCGCCCGCCGTCCCGGCGACCGCCGCCCGGTGCGCCGCCGTGGTGGTGTCCATGAACTTCGGCAGCGCCGTGGCAGCGAGGATGCCGAGCACCAGGATGACGACGATCAACTCGATGATGGTGAAGCCGGCCTGTGGATTCCTGTTCATTTTCCGTTCCTTTTCGATTATGGGTTCGCCGTGATCACGACAGCACCGTTGCTCGCATCGTAGGTCATGGTGCGCGCCGGTACGGCGGCGGCGCCGTTCACCTGATACGTGAAGGTGCACACCGGCGCGGCCGCGCTTGCCACATAGGCGACGCCGACGGCGCTGGCGGTTGCCACGACCGGCGGGTTCTGCATGACGCCATTCCAGACTTCGCCGCAGATCGCCGCGGTCATGGCCGCCGGCGCGGTATTGCCGGCGGTGCCGGTCGGCCAGCCGCTGGCGCTCACATCGACATCGTTGTTGCCGAAGCCGGCAACGTTGGTCGCCGCGGCGCTCAGGCCGTTGGCCGTCCATTGCGCCTTGGCGAGCATCACCCCGCTGCCCAGCGCGCCGGCGGCACCGGCTACCGCCGCGCGGTGGGCGGCGGCGGTGACGTCCATGAACTTCGGCAGCGCCGTCGCGGCAAGGATGCCAAGGACCAGAATCACCACGATCAACTCGATGATCGTAAAGCCTTTTTGAATTGCGTTCATAGCCCTGCCTCCTACTAAGGTTATAGGGAATCTAGCACGAAACCCTGTTTTCAAAGCGTTAAATACGCCACACTCTGCGCCTCATTTCCACTCGGCCGGCTCAGGCACCGGGCCAGCCGTAGGCCGCCACCGGCCGCAATTCGACCCCACCGATGCCGGCCGGCCGCTCGGTTGCGCCACCCGCCCGCCCGACGCTGACGCGAAAGCGGAACACGCCGTCTGCCGGCAGCAACCCGGCTTGCCACAACAGGCGGCGCGGCGCATAGGCCAGTTCGCGCCGCCCGGCGTCATAAAACCACGAACCGCCGGGCAGCGCAGCCGGATCGGGACGCTGCATCTCGCCCAGGTAACCGTCCGGCGGCTGCGCCAGCCAGCGCACCGGGTTTTCGCCGTCCATCGCCGCCACCGCACGCAGGTCGCCGGAACCGGCGCGGCGCGCCACTTCCAGGTACATCGCCGTGCGCAGGATGCCGATCGTCTGCTGCACGCTCGCCTGCTCCGCCAGCCGCCCCATGTTGAGCAGGCGCTCGCCCAGCAGGCCGAGCAGGATGGCGATCACCGTCAGGGACAGCGCCCATTCCAGCGTCGGCCAGCCGCGCTGCCGCATGCCCTCCGCGCTGTCGCGCGATACCCCCGGCCGCGCCATCGCCGCTCACTTCAGCATGTTCTTGCCGAGGTCCCACACCGGCAGGAACACGCCCAGTGCCAGCACCAGCACCATGATGCCGAGCAGGATGATGAGGATCGGCTCGATCTGCGAGGACAGCGTCTTCAGTTCGTATTCGACTTCGCGCTGGTACATCTCGGCGATTTCGCCGAGCAGTTCGTCGAGCGCACCGGATTCCTCGCCGACCGCCACCATCTGCAGGACGACAGGCGTAAACACGCCGGCCGCGATCGAGGTGCGCAGCACGCTCTCGCCGCGCTCGACGCCCTCGCGCATGCGCTCGACGCGGCTGGCGATGAAGGTGTTGTCCACGGTTTCCGCCGTTACCGTCAGCGCCTGCACCACCGGCACGCCGCTCTTCAGCGCCAGTGCCAGGCTGCGTGAAAAGCGCGCCAGGGTGGCTTTGCGCACGATCTTGCCGGCAATCGGGATGCGCAGCTTGAGCCGGTCCCAGGCGAGCCGGCCGGCAACCGTGCGCGTCCAGCCGCGGAAGGCGAAGACCGCCACGGCCAGCAGCGCCAGCATGAGCGGCCAGTAGGCCACCATGAAGTTGGAGAAGCCCATGAGAAACTGCGTCATGGCCGGCAGGTCGACGTTGAAGCCCTTGTACACCTTGGCGAACTGCGGGATGACGAACAGGTTGATGATGACCAGCGCGATGGCCATGACGAAGACGACGATGGTCGGGTAGCGCAGCGCGGCACGCACCTGGTCGCGCATGAACTTCTCGAACTCGGTGTGATAAAACAGCCGCATGAAGACTTCTTCGAGCATGCCGGTCATTTCGCCGACGCGGATCATCGCCAGGTAGAACGGCGTGAACACCGCCGGATGGCGCCCCAGCGACGCGGACAGCTCGCGGCCGCTGTCGAGGCTTTCGCGGATTTCGCGCAGGACGCGGCCGAGGGTGCGGTTCTGCGTCGATTCCTGCATGCCGGCAAGGGCGCGCATGATCGGCACGCCGGCGCGCAGCAGCGTGTGCATCTGGCGGCTGAACAGCATGATGTCCACCGGCGCGATCTTGTCCTGCATCAGGCCGGCGAACCAGCCGGCCACGGCACCGCCGCCCTGGCCGCTGTCGACGCGGATCTCGATCGGCACGATGCCGCGGCCGGCCAGCGCGTCGGCCACCGCGGCGGCGCTGGCGCCGTCCTGCACGCCGGTCACCAGCGCGCCGGTGGCGCTGCGTCCGCGATAGGCGAAGGCGGCCATCAGGCCTCTTCCTCGAACTGGCTGGTGACGCGCATCGCCTCGTCGACGGTGGTGCGGCCGGTCGTCGCCAGGCGCACGGCGTCGCGCCGCAGCGTCTCGCCGGCCATCTGCTCGCGCGCCAGGCGGACGAACTGGGCCGGGTCGTCGTGGTTGGCCGCCTCGACCACCGGCGCCGTCATTTCCAGCATCTCGTAGACGCCGGTACGCCCCTGGTAGCCGGTCTGGTTGCAGTGCGAACAGCCGGCGCCTTCGACAAAGGCGAACTGGCCGACGCGCTCGCCGAGCTCGTAACGCAGCCATTCCGCCTCGTGCGGCTGCAGCGCATGGGGCCGCGCGCAGCTCTCGCAGACCACGCGCACCAGGCGCTGCGCCAATACCAGATGCAGCGACAGCGCCACCATGTAGCGCGGCACCCCCATGTCGATCAGGCGCACCGGCGTGCTGACGGCGTCGTTGGTATGCAGGGTGGAGAAGACCAGATGGCCGGTCATGGCGGCGCGCAGGGCGATTTCGGCCGTCACCTGGTCGCGGATCTCGCCGACCAGCACCACATCCGGATCCTGGCGCAGCGCCGAGCGCAGGACGCGCTCGAAGCCGAGGCCGATTTTCTCGTGCACCTGCACCTGGTTGATGCCCGGCAGCCGATATTCGACCGGGTCTTCGACGGTGATGATCTTGCGCTCGGTGGTGTTGATTTCCTTCAGCGCGGCATACAGCGTGGTGGTCTTGCCGCTGCCGGTCGGCCCGGTGACGAGGATGATGCCGTTCGGCTTGCGCACGACGCGCTGCATGCGCTCGAGCACGCGCGGCGACATGCCGAGGCGCTCAAGGCCGATGAGGCCGGTGCCCTGGTTGAGCAGGCGCATGACGACGGATTCGCCGTACTGCGTCGGCATGGTGGAGATGCGCACGTCCACCGGGTTGCCGCGCACCTTGACGTTGAAGCGGCCGTCCTGCGGCAGGCGCTTCTCCGAGATGTCCAGGCCGGACATTAGCTTCAGCCGCAGCGCCAGCGCGGTGGCGATCTTCATGTCGGCCTCGGTCTGCACGTGCAGCACGCCGTCGATGCGGAAGCGGATGCGCAGGCTGCGCTCCAGCGGCTCGATGTGGATGTCCGAGGCGCGCGCCTGGATCGCATCCTCGAACACGGTCTGCAGCAGCTTGACCACCGGCGCTTCTTCCAGCCCCGGCGCCAGGCCGAGGAGTTCGCCGAACTCGACCGGCACGTCGGACAACTCCGCCGTCAGTTCCTGCGCCAGGCCGGATATTTCCTCGGTGCGCCGATACACCCGGTCGATGGTGGCGAGCATCTGCGACTCGGTCACCACCGCCAGTTCGATTTCCCGCTTGAGCAGGCGCGAAATCTCGTCGTAGGCGAACAGGTCGGTGGGGTCGGACAGGCCGACCTGCAGCCGGTCGCCGCTCGGTTCGAGCACCAGCGCGCGGAAGCGCCGCGCCTGGGTTTCCGGCAGCAGCTGGACCAGCTCGGGCTTGATCTCGTAGTGCTTGAGATCGACGTAGGGAATGCGCAGCTGTGCGGCCAGGGCGCGCGAGATGCCTTCCTCGGTCGCATAGCCGCTCTCGACAAGGACGCGCCCCAGCTTGCGGCCGGTTTTCTTCTGCGCTTCCAGCGTCAGCTTGAGCTGATCCTCGGTGATGAGTTGCTGCTGGACCAGGATCTCGCCGAGCCGTACCTTTTCTGGCCGGGCCATGCCTTCCTCCAAAAGTTAAACCTGTTTAGGCGCAACAGCGCGTAACATGGCCAATTTGTTGAACTTTATACCGCTTCACGGAGGCTTGCACAAGTGTTTAATGTGGTCCTGTACCAGCCGGAAATCCCACCCAACACCGGCAACGTCATCCGGCTATGCGCCAATACGGGAACGCGGCTGCACCTGGTGCGGCCGCTCGGCTTCAGTCTCGACGACCGCCAGCTCGCCCGCGCCGGCATGGATTATCGCGACATCGCCGACCTATGCGTTCACGACCATTGGGCCGCCTGCCTTGAGGCGCTGGGCAGTTGCCGGCTGTTCCTCGCCACCACACGCGGCGAAACACGCCACGACGCCCCGCGCTATCAGCCGGGCGACGCGTTCGTGCTGGGACCGGAGGGCGGCGGACTGCCGCAGGACATCATCGGGAACGTCGGCGCCGAACAACGCGTCCGCCTGCCGATGCGCGCCGGCAACCGCAGCCTCAACCTGGGCAATACGGCGGCGGTGCTGGTGTATGAGGCCTGGCGGCAGCACGGCTTCGCCGGCGCCGGGCAATAGACAGGGTGGTGTGGTGTTGCACGCAAATGCGAACAAGCGGAACCCCACTTTGTCGTCCCCGCGCAAGCGGGGACCCATGGGCAACCAACCTGATTCCCGCATGCGCGGGAATGACGTGGGAGGGCCTTCAATGTCTCATCAAGAGTGCACCTGATTAGCCACAATGTTCAGCAGACGATCGAAGTTCCCACCGGCACCGTCATTCCCGGACCGCCCGCCCGGGCGGAACCCGGAATCCAGGGTCCTTTTGAGGCCGCTTTGGATTCCGGGTCGCGCTTCGCTTGCCCGGAATGACGACGCTGGGGTTTGTCGCTAATCAGCTTCCCAACCCCGGGGCCGGGGCAGGCGTTCGTGAAAACAACTGCTTAGAGATCTTGTTGCTCAAGAGAGGAGAGTGCAAGGCAACAGGCCCTAGAGATGCTCCGGCCGCGTGTCGCGGCCAAGCAGCTGCTCGACCGCCTCGCGGGCCGGCACGCCGGCGTTTAGCACGTCGTTGACAGCGGCGGTGATCGGCATGTCGATGCCGTGCCGGCCGGCCAGCGCCATCACTTCTGCGGTGCTGAGAACGCCCTCGGCGGTGTGCCCGAGATCGACGAGTATCTGCCCGAGCGGCAATCCGCGCGCCAGTTCCAGGCCGACGCGACGGTTGCGCGAGAGGTCGCCGGTGCAGGTGAGGATCAGGTCGCCCATGCCGGCGAGGCCCATGAAGGTCTCGCGCCGGGCACCAAGGGCGAGGCCGAGGCGGGTGATCTCGGCCAGCCCGCGCGTGATGAGGGCGGCGCGCGCATTGAGGCCGAAACCCATGCCGTCCGAGATGCCGGCGGCGATGGCCATGACGTTCTTCACGGCGCCGCCAACCTCGGCGCCGATCACGTCATGGTTGGCATAGACGCGCAGGCGGGCGCTGTGCAGCATGTGGGCGAGGTTTTCGGCGAGGGCGGCATCGGCCGACGCCAGCGTCACCGCAGTGGGCAGGCCGCGCGCCACCTCGTCGGCGAAGCTCGGGCCGGTCAGGGCACCACAGAGGTGGGCGGCGCCGAGTTCTTCCGCAACGATTTCATGGGGCAGGCGCTGGCTGCCGCGTTCGAGGCCCTTGCAGGCCCAGATCAGCGGCACGGCTGGTGCGGCCGCGCGCAGGCGCCGCGCCGCTTCGCGCAAGCCCGCCAGCGGCGTGGCGACAAGGTTGAGCTGGCTCCCGCGCAGCGCGGTGCCCAATTCCGCCTCGATGCGCAGGGCGGCCGGCAGGGCGTGGCCGGGCAGATAGGCGGCGTTCTCGCGCGCCGCGCGCAGCGCCGCCGCCTGCAGCGGATCGCGCACCCAGAGGACGACATCGTGGCGGCGTGAAAATGCGATGGCCAGTGCCGTGCCCCAGGCGCCGGCGCCAAGGATCGCCAGCTTCATCCGGGACGCATCGACCTTCGCCATCCCGCCGCGAACGCCTTCGGCCATCGGGCCTCAGAGACCCCAGACCTGATTGACGCGGACGAAACCGGACTGCCCATCGGCGTGGCGCACGCGCACCCAACCGGCGGGGCCGGCCTCGACCCATTCGAGCAGGACATCGCGCTCGGCCTCGAACACCAGCGGTGCGGCTGCCTCGGCTTCCTTGCGGACCTCGGCGCCCTTCGCCAGGACGATCAGCATGCGTTTCTCGGCCAGGGTGCGCCGTTCGACCCAGGCGATGTCGCCAGCCGCGTCGCGCACCTTGACCCAGGCTTCGGTGCTCACCACAACCTCCACCGGCGTGCCGCGCGCGATGACGAACAACGGCCTGGCCTTGAGCGAAGGCGCGTCATACATCACCGTACCCGGCTCGGCAATCGAGCGGAACTCGAGGGCCCGCGCCGGTGCCGCGGCCAGTGCGGCCAGCAGGGCCAGCCCGCCGAGTCGCGCCGCGCGCATCATCACTGGATGGGAATCTCGCCCGCGGCGGGCTGGATCTGCTGTTGCATGCGCTGCTGGTAGATCGCCTCGAAATTGACCGGCGCCAGCAGCACCGGCGGAAAGCCGGCGCGCGTCACCATGTTGGAAACCGTCTCGCGCGCGTAGGGGAAGAGAATGTTCGGGCAGGCGATGGCGAGCACCGGCTCGACCTCGTCGTTGGGCACGTTCTGCACGACGAAGATGCCGGCCTGCGCGACCTCGACGAGAAACATCGTCCGCTCGCCCAGCTTCGCCGTCACGGTCACCGTCAGCACGACGTTGAAGACGCCTTCGTCGATGCCGCTGGCCTCCGAGTGCAGGGCGACCTCGACCTGTGGCTGCTCGCGCTCGAGGAACACCTGAGGCGCGCCGGGGATCTCGATCGACAGGTCCTTGACGTAGATTTTTTCGATATTGAAGAGGGGTTGGGCGGCGTCTGACATTGCGTTTCCTGAATGGGGTGGGTTGGAGCAGTGGTCGGGGCTGGCGGGACGCTCACTCGCCGCGCAGCAGGGGTTCGAGCCGGCCGGCACGATCGAGGGCATACAGTTCGTCGCAGCCGCCGACGTGGAAGTCGCCGATGAAGATCTGCGGCACCGTGCGCCGGCCGGTCTTCTGTGTCATTTCGTCACGCCGGTCGGCCTGCAGGTCGACGCGGACCTTCTCGATCTCGGTGACCCCGTGGCGGTTGAGCAGCTGCTCGGCGCGCACGCAATAGGGGCACACCGCAGTCGAGTACATGAGGATCCGCGGCTTCATTTCTTCGTCAGCGGCAGCCCCGCTTCGCTCCAGGCCGCCGCGCCGCCGGCAAGATTGACCACGCGCGAGAAGCCGTGCTTGCGCAGGGCGGCGCAGGCGGCACCGGAACGGTTGCCGCTGGCGCAATTGACGATAAGCGGCTTGCCCTTGAGCTTTTCCAGCTCGGTCAGGCGTTTCTCGAGCTGGGCCAGCGGAACGTGGCGCGAATTCGGGATGTGGCCCTGGGCGAACTCTGCCGCCTCGCGCACGTCGAGGACGACGGCGTCTTCGCGGTTGATCATCAGCGTTGCCTGCAGGGGCGAGACGCTGGCGCCGCCGCTGCGCGCCGTCCAGGTCTGGTAGGCCAGCATGCCGCCGCTGAAAACGGCGAGGCCGATCCAGGCGAGGTTTTCCTTGATGAATTCCAAACGTGACTCCGATCAGTGCGGCGCGCCGCAAAAGACTTCCCGCATCAGCACGATGAGTTGCAGCGTGCGCGGGTCGCCGACGCGGTAATAAACGCGGTTGGCATCCTTGCGCGTCAGCAATACGCCCTTGTCGCGCAGGATGGCAAGATGCTGGGAGATGTTGCTCTGCGACGTGCCGACGGCGTCCACGATCTCCTGCACGCAGGCCTCCTGGTCGGCAATGACGCAAAGGATCTTCAGCCTCAGCGGATGCGAAATGGCCTTGAGCGCGCGCGCCGCGGTCTCGATGTGCTCCTGCTTGTCGATCAGGTCGAATACGGTGGTCTGCACGGGCTCGGTCCAATTGGTTGCGCGAATATTATAAAATACTTCCCTTTTGCCCGCTTGCCGGCAGTCGCGCCGCCGCCCTTCGGTGCCGTCCGGCCCTTGAAATCATGCACAAACTCGTATTGCTGCGGCACGGCGAATCCGCCTGGAACAAGGAAAACCGCTTCACCGGCTGGACCGATGTCGATCTGACCGACAAGGGGCGTGCCGAGGCGCGCGAGGCAGGCCGCCTGCTGAAGGCGGCGGGATTCGCCTTCGACGTCGCCTACACTTCGATGCTGCGGCGGGCCATCCGCACGCTATGGACCGTTCTCGACGAAATGGATCGCATGTGGATCCCGGTTGAGCACTGCTGGCGCCTGAACGAGCGCCACTACGGTGCGCTGCAGGGCCTCAACAAGACGGAGACGGCGGAGAAATACGGCGAGGCCCAGGTGAAGGTCTGGCGTCGCGCCTACGACACGCCGCCGCCCGCGCTGGAAGCGGGCGACGAGCGCCTGCGCGCCCAGCTCGCCGACCCGCGTTATGCCGGCGATGCGGCCGCCGCAGCGACGCCGACGGAATGCCTGCAGGACACCGTCGCGCGCTTCCTGCCCTATTGGCAGTCAACCATCGCGCCCGCAGTCAAGGCCGGCCGGAGCGTGATCATCGCCGCCCACGGCAACAGCCTGCGCGCCCTGGTGAAATATCTCGACGGCGTGTCGGACCAGGATATCGTCGAACTCAACATCCCGACCGGCGTGCCGCTGGTATACGAGCTGGACGAGGCGTTGCGGCCGCTCAGACACTATTACCTCGGCGACGCGGCCGCCATTGAAGCCGCCATGCAGGCGGTCGCCAGTCAGGGCAAGGCTCGAACCTAGCCCGGATATTTCACCGGACCGGCCCTGAACATGAAGGAAAGGCGCTTGAATACGGACTCTGCGCGCAATGGGCGGGAAATCCGATTCATCCCGCCGGCCTTCGCGGGCGCTGGCGGGCACTTTGCGGCGCCTTCACGCACCCGCTTCGCGCCAATAGGCGCGGCTATTGGCTTGGCGCGGGATGCGCGAATCCGCACGCAAATCGCCGCGCCATCGTCCCGCGATCCGGTGAAATATCCGGGCTAGCCTTGCCTGCGCGCGACCCCCCGCGCGGCGCGCGCAACCGGCGCTTCGCCGCCACCCTCGCCCTGATCCTCCTCGTCGCGCCCGGCGCGCTCGCTGCCGCGCCCGCCGGCGCGAAGCGAACCGAGTTGAAAGGCCTGCAGGGACGCATCCAGGCGCTGCAGCAGGAACTCGCCAGGACCGAGGAAACGCGCGCCGATGCGGCGGAGGAGTTGCGCGAGACCGAGAGCGCCATTTCCGCGGCCAACCGGCGGCTGCGCGAACTGGGCGGCGAGCGCGCCGAGGCGCGCACCGCCCTCGCCGCCCTCGAACAGCAGTCGCAAACGCTCGGCGAGCGCATCGGCCGCCAGCAGGCACGGCTGGGGCGCCTGCTGGCGCGGCAATACCGCGCCGGCGACGGCGACGCCTTGCGCCACCTGCTGGCCGGCAATGACCCGAACCAGATCGCACGCGACGCCTACTATCTGCTCCTGTTGTCGCGCGCCCAGGCGGCGATGATCGGCGCGCTGAAGCAGGACTTGCACGAGAAGGCGCACCTGGCCGCCCAGGCGCAGGCCAAGAATGCCGAACTGGCGGCCATCGAGCGGCACGAGCAGGCCGGCCGCAACGAACGCCTCGAACAGCAGAAACAGCGCCAGTCGGTATTGGCGCGCATTGCCGGACAGATCAAGGCGCAGCGCTCCGAGGTCGAGAAGCTGCGGCGCGACGAAAGGCGCCTGGCCCGCCTGGTCGAGGCGCTCGGGCGCATCGTGGCACGGCCGAAGCGCGCCGATCCGCGCGCGCAACCGCCGCTGCGCAACGACGCGACGCCCGACGCGTCGCTGCCGGATGACGCCTTCGCCAGCCGCAAGGGCCGCCTGCGACTACCGGCGCGCGGGGAACTTGCCAACCGCTTCGGCACTCCGAGACAGGACGGCGGTACCACCTGGAAGGGCTTGTTCATCCGCGCGGCGGCCGGCGGCGAAGTGAAGGCGGTCGCCGCCGGCCGCGTGGTCTTCGCCGACTGGCTGCGCGGCTTCGGCAACCTCGTCGTCGTCGACCACGGTGGCGGCTATCTTTCCGTGTATGGCAACAACGAATCGATACTGCGCGAGGTCGGCCAGGCGGTCGCGGGTGGCGACGCGATCGCCACCGTGGGCGACAGCGGCGGCAACCCGGAAACCGGTTTATACTTTGAGCTTAGGCACTTGGGGCACGCTATCGACCCGCTGAAATGGGTCAGCCTGAAGTAGCTCCAACGGAGACACGAAAAACATGCGCAACAAGCTGCAACAGGCGGGACTGATCCTCCTCGGATTGATCGCCGGCATTTCCATCAGCCTCAATTACTCGGCCATCGCCCAGAAGGAGGCGGCGGGGCCGCTGCCGGTCGAGGAGCTGCGCACCTTCGCCGACGTCTATAGCGCGATCAAGAGCGGCTACGTCGAGCCGGTCGAAGACAAGAAGCTCATCACCCAGGCGATCAGCGGCATGCTGACGGGACTGGATCCGCACTCGCAATACCTCGACGCCGACGCCTTCAAGGACCTGCAGGTGAGCACGCAGGGCGAATTTGGCGGACTCGGCATCGAGGTCGGCATGGAAGACGGCTTCGTCAAGGTCGTCTCGCCGATCGAGGACACGCCGGCGTTCCGTGCCGGCATCAAATCCGGCGACCTGATCGTCAAGCTGGACGACACGCCGGTGAAGGGCATGTCGCTCACCGACGCGGTCAAGCGCATGCGCGGCAAGCCGAAGACGCAGATCACCCTGACCATCGCGCGCAAGGGCGAGACCAAACCCATCGTCCTCACGCTGACGCGCGAAGTCATCAAGGTACAGAGCGTCAAATCCAAGCTGGTCGAGCCGGGCTACGCCTACGTGCGCCTGACCCAGTTCCAGGAGGAAACCGCCGCCAACCTGGTCAAGCACCTCGACAAGCTCTACAAGCAGGGTCCGGTGAAAGGCCTGGTGCTCGACTTGCGCAACGATCCCGGCGGCCTGCTACACGGCGCCGTCGGCGTCTCGGCCGCCTTCCTGCCGTCGAAGACGCTGGTGGTTTCCACCGAGGGCCGCACCGAGGATGCGCGGCGCAAGTATGTCGCCAGCACCGAGGACTACCTGCGCGGCAGCCGCACGGATTTCCTCAAGGACCTGCCGGCCGGCGTGAAGACCGTGCCGATGGTGGTGCTGGTGAATGCCGGCTCCGCCTCCGCGTCGGAGATCGTCGCCGGCGCCTTGCAGGACCACAAGCGCGCCATCGTCATGGGCACGCAGACCTTCGGCAAGGGTTCCGTACAGACCATCCTGCCATTGACCGGCAACACGGCGATCAAGCTGACGACGGCGCGCTACTACACGCCGAACGGCCGCTCCATCCAGGCCAAGGGCATCGAGCCGGATATCGTCGTCGAGGAATCCGCCAACGGCAGCTCCGGCCCGCGCCTGCGCGAGGCCGACCTGGAACGCCACCTCGAGAATGACAAGGAAAAGGACGCTGCCGCCAAACCGCAAGGCAAGGCGGCGCCGGCCGGCAAGACACCCGCCGGCAAGGCGCCGAAGGACGAGGCGGAGGACGAGGAAAAGCCGAAATTCGAGATTGCCTCGAAGAACGACTACCAGCTGAACCAGGCCCTCAACCTCCTCAAGGGATTGCAAATCATCCAGGGCCGCTGAAATGACGCCGGAGCAGGCACGACAACTGGCTCACCGTGTTCAGGCCCCGGCGCACGGCCACGATCTGCCCCAGCCGGGCAGCGTCAAGCAGCGCGAGCTGCGGTTCACGCGCACGCCGCCCGGCCAGGCGGAAAAGGCCGCCGACCTGCTCGCCGGCCTGGAACTGCTGGAAGTCAGCCGCGGCCCTCACCCGCGCGCCATCCACCTGCGCTACGACCTGGTCGATTACACCTGCGAGGGGCTGGAAAGGGCCCTGCGCAACCTCGGCTTCCAGCTCGACAACTCGCTCTACTGCCGGGTCGTCAGGGCCTTCGTCTATTTCACCGAAGCGACGCAGCTGAACAATCTCAAACAGCCGGCGCGCCTCATCAAGCAGTCCAATCAGGTCTATATCAAGGCCTGGGAGCACCATCCGCACGGCGACCACGACGATACGCCGGCCGAGTTGCGGGAGGACCGGTGAACGACCAGCAGCTGCTCCGCTACTCGCGCCACATCCTGCTCGACCAGATCGGCATCGAGGGCCAGGAGCGCCTGCTGGCGGCGCGCGCGCTGGTGGTCGGCGCCGGCGGGCTCGGTTCGCCGGCCGCCATGTACCTCGCCTCGGCCGGCCTCGGCACCATCGTGCTGTGCGACGGCGACACGGTCGATCTCACCAACCTGCAACGGCAGATCCTCCACCACACGTCCGCCGTCGGCCGGCCCAAGGCCCTCTCCGGGCGCGACACACTGGCCCTGGTCAACCCCGAGGTGCAGGTGCTTGCGCTGGAGCAGCGCCTCGCCGGCGCCGCACTCGACGAGCAGGTTGCCGCGGCCGATGTGGTGCTCGATTGCTCGGACAACTTCGCCACGCGCCACGCCATCAACCGCGCCTGCGTCACGTACCGCAAGCCGCTGGTCTCCGGCGCCGCCATCCGCTTCGACGGCCAGGTCGCGGTGTTCGATCCGCGCGAGGCGGCGGCTCCCTGCTACAACTGCCTGTTCCCGGAAGGCCAGGACGCCGAGGAAGTGCGCTGCGCCGTGATGGGCGTCTTCGCCCCGCTCACCGGCATCATCGGCGCGACGCAGGCGGCGGAAGCACTCAAGCTGGTCGCCGGCTGCGGCCAAAGCCTGTCCGGCCGCCTGCTGCTGCTCGACGGGCTGGCGATGGAATGGAGACAGATCTCCCTTGGCCGCGATCCGGCTTGCGCCGTCTGCGCCGGCCATTGAAGACCGCGCGATCGCGTAACACGTTCCGCCGCCCGACGCGTCATTCCCGCAAGGTCATCACTTCAGCGCAACGCCACGAGGTCGAAGTGCCGCAGCCGCCCTGGCGCGTGGGCAATCAGCACCGAGTACACCAGGATCGCCCAGAACAGCCAGTCGCGCGTGGCAGGCTGGGCGACGAACCAGGCCATCAGCGCCAGCTTGGCCAGCGCCGAGACGCCGTTCACCTGCAGCAGATGGCGCGGATTCGACCACCAGTCGAGCAACAGGATGAGCAGTCCAGAGGCAAGCAGCAGCATCGCGAAGGGCTGCCATTGCGCGACCTGCCAGGCCGCCAGGACACCGGCACCGACGCCGGTGACGCCGACCAGATGCGCGGCGCGCAGCAGGCTGATGAGCCAGCGCTTGCCGGGAAATTCGCGCCGTGGCGCCTTGTCGCTCACTGGACTACCCTCCGCCCAGTGGCCGCGCCAGGATGCGAATGTCGGCACCGACGCGGCGCAGGTCGACGATCTTCAGCTCGCGGCGGCCCGACAGGTCGGTCAGTTCCGGCAGCGGAAACATGTCGCGGCCGCTGCCCAGCAGCGTCGGCGCGAGGTAGATCAGCAGTTCGTCCGCCAGGTGCTCGCGCAGCAGCGAGCCATTGAGCTTGTGGCCGGCCTCGGCATGGATTTCGTTGATGCCGCGCCGCGCCAGTTCCGCCAGCAGCGCCGGCAGGTCGACCTTGCCCTGCGGGTTCGGCAGCAGCACCACGTCAGCTCCCCGCGCGCGCAATGCCGCGCTGCGCTCCCGGTCCTCGATGGCGGCGGCGATCAGCACCGGACCGCTCTCGAAGATCCGTGCCTGCGGCGGCGTCTCGAGGTGACTGTCGGCCACCACGCGCAGCGGCACCCGTTCACTCGCCACATCGCGCACGGTCAGGCGTGGATCGTCGTCGCGGACGGTGCCGGCACCGGTGAGGATGGCGCAGGCGCGTGCGCGCCAGGCGTGGCCGTCGCGGCGCGCATCGGGTCCGGTAATCCACTGGCTCTTGCCGTTGTTCAGCGCCGTCTTGCCATCGAGGCTGGCGGCCAGCTTCAGGCGCAGCCACGGGCGGCCGCGCGTCATGCGCGAGACAAAGCCGATGTTGAGCTCGCGCGCCTCGGCTTCCATCAGTCCGTCGGCGACGGCGATGCCGGCGGCGCGGAGCATTTCCAGGCCGTTGCCGCCAACCTGCGGATTCGGGTCGCGCATCGCCGCCACCACGCGCACCACGCCGGCGGCGATCAAGGCTTCGGCGCAGGGCGGCGTGCGGCCGTGGTGGCTGCAGGGCTCCAGCGTAACGTAGGCGGTGGCGCCGCGTGCGCGTACGCCGGCGGCGTTCAGCGCATGGATTTCGGCATGCGCCTCGCCGGCGCGTTCGTGCCAGCCCTCGCCGACGACGGCACCGTCCCTGACGACGACGCAGCCAACGCGCGGATTCGGGGTGGTGGTATGGAGGCCCTTGCGCGCCAGCCGCAGCGCACGGGCCATGGAGTCGTGGTCGGCGGTGGAAAAGCTCATGCCTTCACCACGGCCGGCACGGCGGCACGGTGAAGCGCGAGTATTTGAATTCCGTCGTGCATGCCGAGTCGCCGTGGTGAAAAATCAGGCGTTCCGGGCGCGTCGCGGCGCACGGGGCTTCTTGACCTCGCGGATCGCCTCGCGGAATTCCTCGACGTCCTCGAAGTTGCGGTACACCGAGGCGAAGCGCACATAGGCGATCTTGTCGAGCCGGCGCAGCTCGCGCATCACCAGCTCGCCGACCTTCTCGGTCGGCACCTCGCGTTCGCCGCTGGCGAGCAGGCGCTCCTCGATGCGTTCGATGGCGGCGTCGATGCTCTCGGTGGTGACCGGGCGCTTCCTCAGCGCCAGCATCAGGCTGGCCAGCAGCTTGTCGCGGTCGTAGTCGGCGCGGCTGCCGTTCTTCTTGACGATGAGCGGCATGCGCAGTTCGACGCGCTCGTAGGTGGTGAAGCGCTTGTCGCAAACACCACAGCGGCGACGGCGACGGACGGTATCCCCTTCCTCGTTCTCCCGGGTATCGATGACTTGGGTATTCGCCTCTGCACAAAATGGGCATTTCATGGCTTATATCCCAATCCGATCTACTAGCTGCCTCATGTTATTTCGCGCGATACCCTTTTGGGGTTTGCAAAAGCCGTAACTGAGAATCAGCATGCCCTTTCCTGCGAGCCACGTCGTAGTAAGAGTTTTCTTCAACATCCTCGTTACCCCATTGCACCCATCCGGAACGGCGGAAACGCGCAAATATTTCTAAGTACGGTCCGGGCGAGCAAGCTTCTATCAGATCGTAAATTTCGTCTGGCTTACGGGAATGCTCCCTCTTGCGAGTACACAAGATATTGACTTGCTTCCTACCCGGTGCGAGCGTGCGCATGCTACCCCTCACACCAAACAGCACCAGCTCGGTAACGTTTCGGAAATAGAAGCCCACACCACGGCCATCCGGCCCACCATCCTTGCGAATCTTATGCCATACCAGATTCGATTTATACGTAAACCCCCAAGCCTCCATAACCTCTAACCCCTCCTTGAGTAGCGCGTTAGGCACCCAAAGATAGAGATGTGATTTCGCGGCCGCCAATTTAGAAACGGGCAGCTCAAGAATTTCTTTGAGCTCCATTGTTGGATAGCGGAGCAGGCGTTTATGCTCGGGAGCCACTTTCCCTGAGCGGTTCTGAAATTGCCAGGGTGGATCGGCAAGGATCGTCGAGTATTGGCCAGGCATCTTAGCCAGTAGGTCTTCCGAAGGATTAGGTTCGGTGAGGTTGTAGATTTTCGCCGTCATCATCGCCTCCTAGTGCTAGTCAATCTAGAAAACCACGACCGTATTAGGAATTCCAATAAGCAGCAAGGGACATGGATTCCCGACCCCTCGGTGGACGCGATCTTCGAGTTTTCGCCAGTGTGTCGTTGCCTCACCAAATTTATCCGACACGAAAGCATGCGCCCATCCGTCCTTAAAAGAGCCTTTTGATTTGGAAGCGCGAGCGATTATTTCTAACTGACGGTCGGTAGGGGCGTAATATTTTTTCAGGGCTTTCGGCGAATCGATGCCATTCTTCCTTGCAAACTCCGCGACGATATCTCGGAGTGAATCCTGAAGCGTGGGGCCTCTGGTAATAATCGCACCGATCGAAATCACGCCGTCCGCATGAAGACGTTTGAAGTTTTCCAAATCGCGATCAAAAAACGGGTCCTTATTATTCCACTCGATTTCAAGGGCGAACGTTCCGGTGGGATATTGCTTTACGTGGTCAATCTCGTGTGAAATAGATTCCTTCTCTTTCCCATCGACGATCTTCTTTATCTCGAAATTGTGCTTCTTCCAACCGTAATCGTCAGCCAAGGCGCGGCGTAACCGCTGTGTAAGCTCCCCTTCTCCTCCCCCGCCTCTCACCAATTCCTCTGCAGGTATTTTTGCGTCGAGCAGAACCTTTTCAATTTCCGTAACCGCATCGGCCATATCGTGAGTCAATATAGCCTCTGCATGATGCAACGTCAGAACTTTAAAACCCTTGTTTTTTAGCTTCTCAAACATTTGTGCGTTAGATGTCTGAAAGGTCAACAATCATCCGTCTGAGGGTGGCGGACCCAGATCAGCCGTAAACCGGGTACTTCCTGCAGAGTTCGGCCACCTTGCCGCGCACCTTGGCGATGGCCGCCTCATCGTTCGGATGGTCGAGCACGTCGGCGATCAGGTGGGCGACGGCTTCCGCCTCGATCTCGCTGAAGCCGCGCGTCGTCATTGCCGGCGAGCCGACGCGGATGCCGGAGGTGACGAAAGGCTTCTGCGGATCGTTCGGGATGGTGTTCTTGTTGACGGTGATGTGGGCGCGGCCGAGCACCGCCTCGGCCTCCTTGCCGGTGAGGTTCTTGGCGCGCAGGTCGACCAGGAAGACGTGGCTCTCGGTGCGGCCCGAGACGATGCGCAGGCCGCGCTCCTCCGACAGCACGCGTGCCATGACGCGGGCGTTGGCGAGCACCTGCTCCTGGTAGTCGCGAAACTCGGCGGTCATCGCCTCCTTCAGCGCCACCGCCTTGGCGGCAATCACATGCATCAGCGGGCCGCCCTGGATGCCGGGGAAGATGGCCGAGTTGATGGCCTTCTCATGCTCGGCACGCATCAATATGAGACCGCCGCGCGGGCCGCGCAGGGTCTTGTGCGTGGTGGTGGTGACGACGTCGGCGTGCGGCACCGGGTTGGGGTAGACGCCGGCGGCGATGAGGCCGGCGTAGTGCGCCATGTCCACCATGAAGATGGCGCCGACTTCCTTGGCCACTTTGGCGAAGCGCTCGAAGTCGATGCGCAGGGCGTAGGCCGAGGCGCCGGCGATGATCAGCTTCGGCTTGTGCTCGCGCGCCAGCCGCTCCATCTCGGCGTAGTCGATCTCTTCCTTCTCGTCGAGGCCGTAGGGCACGATGTTGAACCACTTGCCGCTGATGTTGAGCGGCATGCCGTGGGTGAGGTGGCCGCCCATCGACAGGTTCATGCCGAGGATGGTGTCGCCCGGCTTGAGGAAGGCGAAGAACACCGCCTGGTTGGCCTGCGAGCCGGAGTTCGGCTGCACGTTGGCGCAGTCGGCGCCGAAAAGCTTTTTCGCGCGGTCGATGGCCAGCTGCTCGGCGACGTCGACATGCTCGCAGCCGCCGTAGTAGCGCTTGCCGGGATAACCCTCGGCGTACTTGTTGGTGAGCTGCGAGCCCTGCGCTTCGAGCACGGCATGACTGACGTAGTTCTCGGAGGCGATCAGCTCGATGTGCTCTTCCTGGCGGCGGTTCTCGGCTTCGATCGCCGACCACAGCTCGGCGTCAACCTTGGCCAGGGTATTCTTCTTTGAAAACATTTTTTAGCTCTTTCAAGAAATGTTTCAGTGCCGGCCAGTGCGCGCAGCGCGCCATGCCGGAACCAAAACCGGGATGCAGCCCTAACTGATTGAAGAAAGCTGTAATTTTACCACGGGCGGGAGGGGCTATCGGGGTGGCAATTCGGGAAGAAAACCGCCCAGATCGTGCTCGCCGGAAAGCCGCAGCATCTCGGTGCGCACGGCATCGCGCAGGCGTACCGCCGCCGCCCAGTCGGCGCCGTCGGCACACAGTACCGCGCCAATTTCCAACTCGGGCCGGCCGTACCGCGGCTGCCAGGTCTTGTCGCGCAGGATGGCGCGGCTGCCGCGCAGGCCCGCCACCGCCACCGGCACGCCGGCGCGCGCGGCGGCAACGAAGGCGCCCATGCGAAACGGCTTGAGGCCGGCTTCGCGCGAGAATGTACCCTCCGGAAACACCACCAGGCTCTGGCCGCGCCGCAAGGCCGCCACCGCCTCTTCGACGTCATCGGCGCTGCGGGCGGCGTCGTAGCGCTCGACGAAGAGCGTGCCGAGCCCGCGCAGGAAGACGTGCAGGGGCGCATGGCCGACCAGTTCGCGCTTGGCGACGAACACGTGGCCGAGGGCGGGCGGCAGCGCAGCAACCAGCGCCAGTGCGTCGAAATAGCTGGCGTGGTTGGCCAGCAGCAGGTGGCTGCCGCGCGGCAAACGCTCGATCCCGGCCGCACGCAGCCGCATGCCGGAGAGCAGCAGGACGAGGCGAGCAGCGCCGTGCACCAGGCGCCGTCCCAGTGCCGGTCGCCGCAGCAGCGCGACAAGCGCGGCAACCGGCAGGCCGAGCAACGCAAAAACACCCCAGCACCAGGCGCCATACAGCGCGCGGCCGGCGCGCCGCGCCGTCGTGGCCGACAGGACGCCGGCCGCCACGGCCGCCAGGCGCAGCCCCTGTAGCCAGACCGGTCCCGCCGCGGCGCCAACGCGGCCCTGCTCGAAGGCCTCGCGCGAGGCGGCGCGACGGATCTTGCCGCTGGAGGTCTTCAGCACGCTGTGCGGCGGCGCCAGCACGATTTCGTCGGCCGGCATGCCGACGGCGTCGATGGCGGCCTCGTTGATCTTTTTCCTCAAGGTTTCGCGCGCCGCCTCGTCCCGCTCGCGCGTCTCGGCCATCACCACCAGACGCTCGGTGGCATTCGCCGGATCGGTACTGGCGAATACCGCAACGCACCCCTTGCGGATGCCCGGGATGCCGCCCACCGCCTCCTCCAGCTCGTAGGGATAGAGGTTGCGGCCGCCGCGGATGATGAGGTCCTTGACGCGGCCGGCAAGGTAGATCTCGCCTTCGACGCGGTAGGCGTAGTCGCCGGAATCGAGCCAGCCGTCACGGAACAGGCGCTGCGTCGCCTCGGCATTCCGATAGTAGCCACGCGTCGCCGAGGGACCACGGAACTGCAGACACCCCACCCGGCGGTCGGGCAATTCGTCACCGGCCGGGTCGACGATGCGGATCTCGTGGCCGGGCAGCGCCCGTCCGCAGGCGGCCACGCGCATGACATCGGCCTCGCCCGCGCCGGCGGGCAGGGCGCGCGCCTCGCGCGCCAGTGCTTCGCGGCAGATGACATCGATGCGCGGCCCGCGACCGAGCGGCGGGAAAGCCAGGCCGACCGAGCATTCGGCCAGGCCATATACCGGCGTAATCGCCTCCTGCCGCAAGCCATGCGGCGCGAAGCGCGCGGAAAAAACCTCCAGTGTCGCCGGGCTGACCGGCTCGGCGCCGTTCAGCGCCAGGCGCAGCGAGGACAGGTCGAGGCCGTCCAGCTCGGCATCGTCGAGCCGTTTCGCGCACAGCTCGTAGGCAAAGTTGGGCGCCGCCGTGAGGGTGCCGCGATGTTGCGAGATTGCCCGCAGCCAGCGCACCGGGCGCGACAGGAACGCCAGCGGCGATATCAGCACCAGCGGCATGGCGAAATAGAGTGAGCCGAACCAGGCGCCGATCAGGCCCATGTCGTGGTAGAGCGGCAGCCAGGAGACAAAGACGTCCTCGCTGGTGACCTGGAAAGCCGGTCCCATGGCGCGCAGGTTGGCAAGCAGGTTGGCATGGGTCAGCACGACGCCCTTCGGATCGCCGGTGCTGCCCGAGGTGTATTGCAGAAAGGCAATGTCGTCGGATGTCGCACGATAGAGCAGCGCCATCGGCTCGGCATCGATCTCTTCCGGCGTGACGATTTCCCTGAGGCCGGGCGCCTGTTCGCGCAACAGGGCGGCGACGGTCTTGGCCTGCGGCACGGTGATGATGAAGGCGGCCTGGGCGTTGTCGAGGATGCGGGCGTGGCGCTTGAGGTGGTCCTCGATCTGCGCCAGACGCGCCGGCGGGTAGATCGGCACGGGAATGCCGCCCGCCAGCAGAGTGCCGAAAAAGCACGCGAGGTAGTCGCGGCCGGTCGGCAGCATCAGCGCCACCGCCTGCTGCGGCCGCAGGCCGCGCGAGACGAGTCCGGCGGCGATACGCCGGGCCGCGGCAAGCAGATCGGCGTAGGTGATCGCCTCCGCCTGCTCGCCTTCGCCGTAGAGCAGGACATGCGTGCGCCCGGGCGAGCGCGCGACGTACCACTCCAGCACCTCGACCAGGGTCGACGCTGCAGCGGGCGGCGGAATCGCCGCGCCATGCGGCAGTTCGGTGGCGGCATGCTGTGCGGCGGCGGGCGCGGCATGGCCAAGTAGGCGCAGCAAGTCGCGCGGCGTTTCCGCTTCGCCCAGCGCCGCCTCCGGCAGGACAGCGCTGAACTCGCGGCCCAGGCGCAGCAGCAGTTCGACGCGCGCCAGCGAATCCAGCCCGAGATCGCGCTCCAGCGGGCTGTCCAGGGTGACGGCGGCACGCCGTCCGGGATGGGTTTCCCGCACCAGTTGCGCCGTCACCTGCAGCAGCCGTTCCGCAATCCCCTGAGCTTGCGCTTGCCCGCTCACAACTCGTCGAGCGCCTCGGCCAGATGACCGCGCTCGGCCCAGGCAAGAATGGACCAGCGGCCGCGATCGACTTCCAGCCAGTTAAGCGCCGCGTTGGGAATGTCGAAGTCGCGCGGTGCCGACAGCGGCCGGCCGGAGGCCCGCCGCTGCAGGATGTCGAGCACGCCGCCATGGGTCACCACGAGCACCCGCGCGCCGGCATGCGCCGCCACGATGGCGTCGATGCAGCAATTCACCCGCTCGGCGAAAGCGCGCAGGCTCTCGCCGCCCGCGGCGAAGGCAAACGCCTCGTCGCGCGCGAGGAAACGGGCGTAATCCTGCGGATGGCGGCGGTGCAACTCGTCGTAGGTCAGCGCCTGCAACACACCATAGTGACGCTCGCGCAAACCGGCACGCCGCTCAACCGGCAGCTTGAGGCGCCGCGCCGTCGCCTCGGCCGTTTGCAGCGCCCGCCCGAGGTCGCTGGCGTAGATTGCGGCGAAGCCTTCCAGCGACAGCGCCCCGGCCAGCGCACGCGCCTGGGCCTGCCCGACCGGCGACAACGGCAGGTCGAGTTGTCCCTGGATGCGACGCGCGGCGTTCCAGGCCGTCTCGCCGTGGCGGACGAGACACAGGCGGGTGGGTTTCATGGGTGGCGCTCGCACCGGTTCGTGAAGGGCGCAATGTTAGGGTTTACCTGCATTTTGCGCCAGTCAGGGTAATCACGGCTGGCATCGCCAGGCGATCCGGATTACTCTTACGCCGCTTCGCTGCCGCCCCCACAAGAGGTCGGCGTACTCGAAAGGGGCGCGCCGACCGTCGCGCCCGGAAAACAGGAGAATCCATGCAAGCCCTGCTCAAGCTATCCGGCCTGATCGACGCGATGAGTGATCGGATCGGCCGTGCCATCCTTTGGCTCGTGCTGGCCGCCGTCGCCATCTCGGCCATCAACGCCATCGTTCGCAAGGTATTCAACACCAGTTCGAACGCCTTTCTTGAAATCCAGTGGTATCTCTTTGCCGCCGTGTTCCTACTGGGGGCGGGCTACACGATGCTGCGCCAGGGCCACGTCAAGATCGATGTGATCCTCGGCCACTTTTCCAAGCGCACGCAGATCCTCGTCGAGTGCTTCGGCATCGTGTTTTTCCTGATGCCCTTCGTCTATGCCGTCGTCCATCACGTCTGGCCGCTGGTGGTGAATGCCTACGTGACCGGCGAAATGTCGGAAAACGCCGGTGGCCTGATCCGCTGGCCGGCCTATGCCCTTGTCCCGCTCGGCTTTGCCCTGCTCGGCATCCAGGGCGTCTCCGAACTCATCAAGCGCATCGGCTTCCTGCAGGGACTCTGCGCGGACCCGACCCGGCCGGTGCAAACCAAGACGGCCGAGGAGGAACTCGCCGAGGAAATCAAGAAACACCAGGTCGCGCCCGAGGTGATCCAGCGCGTCGAGGACGCGGTTGACATGGCCGACAAGGGAGAGAAGAAATGATCGAATTCCTCCAGGCCAACATGGCCCCGATCATGTTCGCGGGGCTGATCGTCTTTCTCCTGCTGGGTTATTCGGTGGCGTTTTCGCTGGCCGCTTGCGGCCTGCTCTTCGGCTACATTGGCGTGGAACTGGACATGCTGCCGGCCTCGCTGCTGCAGGCCCTGCCGCTGCGCATCTTCGGCATCCTGAAGAACGACACCCTGCTCGCCATTCCCTTCTTCACCTTCATGGGCCTGATCCTCGAGCGCTCCGGTATGGCGGAGGACCTGCTCGACACCATCGGCCAGCTGTTCGGCCCAATCCGCGGCGGCCTCGCCTATGCCGTGATTTTCGTTGGCGCCATGCTGGCGGCCACCACCGGCGTCGTCGCCGCCTCGGTGATCTCGATGGGCCTGATCTCGCTGCCGATCATGCTGCGTTACGGCTACGACCGGCGGCTGGCGTCCGGCGTCATCGCCGCCTCCGGCACGCTGGCGCAGATCATCCCGCCCTCGCTGGTGCTGATCGTCATCGCCGACCAGTTGGGCCGCAGCGTCGGCGACCTGTATGCCGGCGCCTTCATCCCGGGTTTCGTGCTCACTGGCCTCTATGCTGTCTGGGTGTTCGCGGTCACCATGATCAAGCCTGCGGCAGCGCCGGCCCTGCCGATCGAGGCGCGCACCATTCGGGAGGACAACGGCAGCGCCGGCCTGCGCTCGGTTCTCGCGCTGGTTATCGTCTCCATGGCGGGCGCCATCGCCTTTGCCAAGAACCTTCCGGCGGAAACCCCGACCGACGAAACGATCGTCGTCTCCATGTGCGTGGGCGTGGGCATCGCCTTCGCCCTGGCGGTGATCAACAAGGTGACGAAGCTCGGCCTGCTCTCGCGCATGGCGGAGCGCGTCACCTTCGTCCTGATCCCGCCGCTGGCGCTGATCTTCCTGGTGCTGGGCACCATCTTCCTCGGCATCGCCACCCCCACCGAGGGCGGTGCCATGGGCGCCATGGGCGCGCTGATCATGGCCGTCTCGCGCCGGCGCTTGAGCCTGAAGCTGATGAAGCAGGCGATGGAGGCGACGATGAAGCTGTCCTCCTTCGTGCTCTTCATCCTGCTTGGCGCCACAGTCTTCAGCCTGAGTTTCCAGGGCGTCGACGGCCCGAAATGGGTCGAGCACCTGCTCACCAGCCTGCCCGGCGGACAACTCGGCTTCCTCATCGTCGTCAACATCCTGGTCTTCGTGCTGGCCTTCTTCCTCGATTTCTTCGAACTGGCCTTCATCATCATTCCCCTGCTCGGTCCCGTGGCCGAAAAGATGGGCATCGACCTGGTGTGGTTCGGCGTCCTCATGGCGGTGAACATGCAGACTTCCTTCATGCACCCGCCCTTCGGCTTCGCGTTGTTCTACCTGCGCAGCGTGGCGCCGCACGAGGACTACGAGGACCGCCTGACGAAGAAAAAGATCGAAAAAGTCACGACCGGCCAGATCTACTGGGGCGCCGTGCCCTTTGTCGTAATCCAGGTCGTCATGGTCGCCCTGGTCATCGCCTTTCCCGGCATGGTCACCAGCAGTATCGACAAACCGATGTCGACGGAAGCCATCGAGAACATCCAGCTGGAGACAGAACCCGGCGGCTATGGCGAGAAGGGAAAGGATGGGGAAGAGGCCGACCAGAAGGACACCGAAACCGATGCGGATGAGAAGTCATCAGGGGAGGAAAAGGAAGACGACCTTGCCGCCGAGCTGCAGCGCGAGATGGCGGCGGAGAAGAGGAAGAGCAAGTAGCGGCCCGCAGCCTGCCGGCCCTGCGCCGCAAAAAACAACAACCCACTTGATTACCAACGAAACTCAGCACGACATCCCGTCGACTCCAGACTCGTCATACCGGCGAACGCCGGTATCCAGGATACGGCTTGCGTTTCCGGAACGCCGCCCTGGATTCCGGCGTTCGCCGGAATGACGATCCGGTTGCCGTGCCATGGCGTCAAGGAGCAGGCGCAAGCATGGCTGAGTCTCAAGGGTAACCAGGACAACCCAAGAAAAACCCCGCGAACAATCGCGGGGTTTTTGTTTCCGAACCGGCAGCGCCGATCAGAGCTTCTGGGACTGCATGTAGCTGTCGAAGCCGCCTTCGGCGAAACGGAACCACTGGTTCTGCTCGCGACGGAAGACACTGTAGTCCTCATAGATCTTCTTCCAGTTGGCATTCTTGGCGTTCAGTTCACTGTACAGGCCCATCGCCGCCTTGAAGGCCGCATCCATCGAGTCCTTGGGCATGCGCTGGAGCTTGACGCCTCCGGCCACCAACTCCTTGAGCGCCTTCGGGTTGCGGGCATCGTACTTGGCCTGCATGTCGGTGTGGGCGATCGCCGCGGCACACTCGAGCATGGCCTTGTACTCCGGGGTCAGCGAATCATAGGCCTTGCTGTTCACGTACAGCGACAGCTGCGGGCCGCCTTCCCACCAGGCCGGGTAGACGTAGTTCTTCGCCACCTTGTAGAAACCGAGCTTCTGGTCGTCGTACGGCCCGACCCACTCGGTGGCGTCGATGGTGCCCTTCTCCAGCGCCTGGTAGATCTCGCCGCCGGGGATGTTCTGCGGCACGCCGCCGATCCGCTCCAGTACCTTGCCGCCGAAGCCGCCGATGCGCATCTTCAGGCCCTTGATGTCCTTCAGCGACTTGATCGGCTTGCGGAACCAGCCGCCCATCTGGGCGCCGGTGTTGCCCATCGGGAAATTGACGATGTTGTAGTTCCTGTAGAACTCGCGGAACAGCTTCATGCCGTTACCCTCGTACATCCACGCCGTCATCTGGCGCGAGTTGAGGCCGAAGGGTATGGCGCAGTCCATGGCGAAGGCCTCGTCCTTGCCGAAGAAGTAGTACGGCGCGGTATGGGCGCATTCCACCGTGCCCTGCTGCACGCCGTCCACCACCCCGAAAGGTGGCATGATCTCGCCGCCGGCATGCACGGAAATTTCGAACTTGCCGCCCGACATTTCCTTCAGCTTTCTTGAAAAGACGTCGGCCGCGCCGAAGATGGTGTCAAGCGCCTTCGGGAAGCTGGAGGCGAGACGCCAGCGGATGGTGGCGCCCTGGGCGTGGGCGGCGGGCGCCACGCCCGCCGCCAGGATGCCGGCAATGCCGGCGTGCTTGATGAAATCGCGACGTTCCATTGATCTAATCTCCTTTAGAGGTTCTTCTGTGCCGTTGTGCGGCCAAGGTTCAATCCCGTGATGCGGGATCGCCGCGTGATACTACACCCGGCACGTGCAGCGGATCACGCATTCGGCACTGGGGAAAACCCCTACGGCCGGCTGCTAGTGTCCTGAATCAGTAATTCGTTGATCTGAGTGAGAGCAGGTGATGCGGGTTCTGGAAAGTGGCGAAATCGTTGTCAGGCAAGGCGCGAACCGGAGCCAGGTTGGACACCTGGCGAGGATTCGCAACGCAGCATGGCGACGATTCTCGCCATCTTTACGTCAGCGAATTACTGATTCAGGACACTAGGCGCCGGCGACAGTCATGCGTTCGACCAGCATCGAACCGACCTGCTTGGAGCCGCGCACCAGCACATCGCTGCCGACGGCGACGATGCCGCGCAGCATGTCCCGGAGGTTGCCGGCAATGGTGATTTCCTGCACCGGATGGCGGATCTCGCCGTTCTCGACCCAGTAGCCGCAGGCGCCGCGCGAGTAGTCGCCGGTCACGTAGTTCACGCCCTGGCCGAGCAGCTCGGTCACCAGCAGGCCGCGCCCCATCAGGGCGGCGAGGCCGAGCAGGTCGCGCTTGCCCGGCCGCACGATCAGGTTGTGCGGGCCGCCGGCGTTGCCGGTGCTCGGCAGGCCGAGCTTGCGCGCCGAATAGGTCGACAGGAAGTAGCCCTTGAGGATGCCGGCCTCGACCACCTCGCGGTCGTGCGTGGCGACGCCGTCATCGTCGAAGGGGCTGCTCGCCAGGGCGCGCGGCAGATGCGGCCGCTCGCTGATGTGCACCTGCGGCGAGAACACCGGCGTGCCGAGGCTGTCGACCAGGAAGGAGGCCTTGCGGTAGAGGCTGCCGCCGCTGGCGGCATGGACGAAGCTGCCGATCAGCGAGGCCGCCAGCGGCGCCTCGAACAGTACCGGCACCTCGCAGGTGGCGACCCGGCGCGCCTTGAGGCGCGACAGTGCGCGGCGCGCGGCATACTCACCGATCACCTCCGGCTCAGCCAGCTCGGCCGGATCGCAGCGGCTGCTGTACCAGTCGTCGCGCTGCATGCCGGCGCCCTTGCCGGCGATCACCGAGCAGGAGACGAAATGGCGCGAGGACGGATAGCCGCCCATGAAGCCGAGGCTGTTGGCGGAAATGAAATGCGATTGCTGGCAGGAAACGCTGGCGCCTTCGGAGTTCTTTACCAGCGGACTGACGGCGAAAGCAGCGGCCTCGCAGCGGCGAGCGATGTCGATCGCCTCCTCGACCGGCGGGTGCCACGGATGGTAAAGGTCAAGGTCCATTTCGCCGCGCGCCAGCAAAGCGGCTTCCGGCAAGCCGGCAGCCGCGTCCGCCGCGGTAAAGCGCGCAATCGACAGCGCCGCATCGACGGTCGCCTGGAGGGAGGCGGGCGAGAAATCGGAGGTCGACGCGTGGCCGCGCTGCTGCCCCAGATAGACCGTGACGCCGACGCCCTTGTCGCGGTTGTATTCGATGGTCTCGACCGCCCCCAGGCGCACCGTCACCGATTGGCCGAAGCCCTCCGAGACATCCGTCTCGCAGGCGCTGGCGCCGCGCGCGCGCGCGTATTCGAGAACATCACCAGCCATCTGGCGCAACGTGTCCGGCGCGAAAGAAAAACCTTGCGATTGCATCGAATGGGCCCGGCCGAAAAGTTATAATTTTACCCGATGCAGCCTGATGACCCCGACCAGGATCGCGATGAGCGCCCGAGCAAGACGCGGCTCAAGCGCGACATGCACGCCCTGCAGGATCTTGGCACGGCGCTGGCCGCGTTGTCGGCCGAGCGCCTCGGCCGCATCGACATGCCGGAACGCCTGCGCGACGCCCTGCGCGAGGCGCAGCGAATGACCAAGCATGAGGCACGCCGCCGCCAGATGCAGTTCATCGGCCGGCTGATGCGCGACGTCGACGCGGCGCCGATCCGCGAAGCCCTGGATGCCCTGAACGGCGTGTCGGCCGCGGAAACCGCGCGGCAACACCGCCTGGAGCGGCTGCGCGAGCGGCTGCTGGAGGACGAAGCCGTGCTGACCGAAATCGGCGCCGCGCATCCCGGCGCCGACATCGCCCGCCTGAAGCAACTGCGCCGCGGCGTGCTGCACGAGCGCGAAAGCGGCAAGCCGCCGCGCAATTTCCGCGAACTGTTCCGTCTCCTGAGGGCCCTCGACCTTGAATGACGAACTGCTGATCGGGCTGGTGTCGATTTCCGACCGCGCGGCCGGCGGCGTCTACGCGGACCAGGGCATTCCGGCCCTGCGCGCCTGGTTCTCGGCGGCGCTGATTTCGCCCTGGCGCATGGAAGAGCGCCTGATCCCGGACGAACAGCCGGTGATCGAACGGACGCTGATTGAACTGGCCGACAGCGTCGGCTGCCACCTCCTCATGACCACCGGCGGCACCGGCCCGGCGCCGCGCGACGTGACGCCGGAGGCGACCTTGGCGATCGCGCACAAGGTGTTGCCGGGCTTCGGCGAACAGATGCGCCAGGTGAGCCTGAAGTACGTGCCCACGGCGATCCTCTCGCGCCAGGTCGGCGTCGTAAGAGGGAAAACGCTGATACTGAACCTGCCGGGCCAACCCAAGGCGATCAAGGAAACGCTGGACGGGATCTTCGCGGCCGTGCCCTACTGCATTGACCTCATCGGCGGACCGTACGTCGAAACCAACGAAGCGGCGATCAAGGCCTTCCGGCCGAAATCTGCAACCCGGCCGAGGGCGGACTGAGGCCGGACTACGAACCCTGCTTGTCCTCCTGCGCCTTGCGCGCGAGCCGAAACCGCTCGTAGCACTCGATGCCGCAGAAATGCGCCACGTAATCCTCGCCCTGGGGCGTGAACGCGGCGGATTGCGGAACCTCCTTCATGCACTCATCGCATTCGACCAGGGGCTGCGGTGCCGCGGGAGTCCTGTCCTGTACTGCCATGTCACTCACCTCCTTCGGCCTGCCGATCAGCAACACGGCACGGCGACACGCGACGGAACCGCATTCCCACGCGCAGGGGCAGATTCCGCCGCGAAAGGCTCCGGCGCCGGTTGCGGCCGCAGCCGCTGCTGCGATGCCCGCCGCGCCGCGTCGCCAGACAGGCCCGCTTTCACTATAGACCACCGCCCCGGCGTAACGGGGATTCCGAGCGAAATGTGGCGGAACGGGGCGGCGTCAAATGGCGCTGGCGCGCGCCAGCCCGGCGCGATTCAACCCGGCGGGGCGACGCGGTAAAGCCCGAGGTCGAAGTCCACGCCGGATTCGATCTGTTCGATCGGATCGAGGCGGGTGCTGCCGCCCTCCCAGGCAAACACCAGCGGAATCGCCGGTTCGAAGGCCGAGCCGGGCAGCACCACACGCAGCGTGTCGCCGACGAGGGGCAGGTCAAGCAAGATCGCCTCGCAGGCCATGCCGCCCAGGTCGGCTGAGACGGCATGCGGCGTCTTCGAATAGGTCTCGATGCCAACCGAGCCGAACGCCGCGGTGTCCCGATTGAAGCGGCGAACCACACCGACCAGCCAGTTGCTGCCGCCTTCCGGCTGCAGGCCGGCAAGCACGCCGATGCGCACCCAGTCGTTGGCGCCGAGCGGCACCTGCGCGCCCATGCCGCCGAGGCTGACGTCCTCGACGATCCACGCTTCGCTGTCTTCGTTCGGCGGCTTCCCGGCCACACGCCCATGCACCGCGCCAAGGCCGTGCACGACCGTCAGTCGCGACTTGACGCGATGGCGGTCGAAGGAGCGCATCGGCGGCTTCGGCGCCCAATACATGGTCAGGTGTTGCAGCACCGGCAACAGCACGCGCGGGGAATACTGGCCGCCAAGATTGATGTCCGCCGGCACTTCGCCCGCCTCGATCTGCTTCTGCATGGCTTCCAGCTTGGCCAGCGCCGTGCCGGCGCTGAAGAAGCGCAGGCTCGGCGCCATTTGCGGCTGGACGGCCAGCCGCGTCGGCGGCACCGGCCGGCCGGCATCGACCCAATAGACGTTGTCCGCCCGCACGTCGGCGGTAAACACGAAGTGCCCGAGAAAATGGGCGATCAGGCGCTCGGCGATCTCGATCTCGATCGGCAGCAGGCTGTCCATGCTGGAAGACTGGAACACCAGCGCCTTGAGGTATTCCTGCTCGATCGTCGTCTCGCCGGCGATGACCGGCGACAGGGCAAAGGCGCGGCGCGCGATCTTCGCCTGCTCGGCCAGCAGGTAGGCGCGGCCCATCTTCTGCCACAGATCGGACAGCAGCGGGCCGTAACGGAACTGGTCCCACTTGAGCCGCGTCGACAACGCCCGCAGCAGGCGGCCGATCAGCAGCTGCAAATCCGACTTGCCGAGGGTCTCGCCGCCCTTGCCGGCCGCCGCGTGGCGGTTCAGGCAGGCCTCGTAGGCGGCAGCGAGCTGTTCCCAGAAGGCATGGTTTCCCTGCCACAGCTTGAACTCCTGGTTGCGCCCGAGGCGCGGCGACGCCAGGTAGTCGCGCGCCAGCTTGCGCGCATGCGGTTGTGCCGCGTCGTCGAGCTGCAGCAGCAGCGCCAGCGCGTCGCCGAGTTTGATGCGTTCGTCGGCGGCGAGCGATTCGAGCCAGCCGGCGACCTCCTCCAGGGCGGCGGCGGCATCGCGCGCAGCCAGCTGGCCAAGCACGCGCTTCGCCTCCTTGGCGTCGGCCAACGGGTGATCCGACTTGTTGGAAAAGATTCCGAGCATGGCTGGCGCGCTAGGCAATTGTCCTGAAACAAGGATAGCCCAAACACCGGGTGAAGTCATCCGGCGGCCGTGGCGCTGCCGGCAGCGCCGGCTGAGAGCTTGTGAAAAAATCAACATCCACCGCAGAGGCGCGGAGGCGCAGAGGCAACGCAGAGGAGATGTCGTTGTTTGCCTGGACGTTCTCTGCGCACCCTCTGCGCCTCTGCGTCTCTGCGGCGGGTTTCCCGGAATATTTTCACAGCCTCAGAGGCCGGTCGATCCGCTACGCGCGGCGCGCGCGGCCTTTCCCGCCGGCCTGCAGCGCACCCTGCATGGACAGCCACTGCTCGACGAATTCGACCCCCCAGGCGACGCCGAAACCGGTCAGGTCGGTACCGACCGCGCCGAGCCCGCCGCTGCACGTCGAGGCCGACAGGTCCATGTGCAGCCACGGCCGCTCGCCGGTGAAACGCCGCAGGAATCGCGCCGCCACGATGTGGTCGGCCTCGCCCTCGCTGGCGCATTGCTTGGTGTCGGCGACCTTGCTCTCCAGCGCCGCCTCGTAGTCGGCATCGAGCGGGAAGGCGCAAACGCGCTCGCCGCTCGCCTCGCCCGCCGCCACGGCCAGCCGCGCCAGTTCCGGCGCGGTGGCGAAAATGCCCGAATAGCGGCTGCCGAGCGCATAGGCCATGCTGCCGGTCAGGGTGGCGAAGTCGACGATCAAATCCGGCTTGGTGCGCGCCGCAAGCGTCAGCGTGTCGGCCAGCACCATGCGGCCTTCGGCATCGGTATGCACGATCTCGATGGTGGTGCCGTCGAGCGCGGTGACGACGTCGTTCTGCTTGTAGGCGCGCGGCGACAGGTGGTTCTGCGCGATCGCAAGCCAGGCGTCGATGGCGAGCGGAATGCCGCGCGCCGCCAGCGCCTGCATCAGGCCGAGCGCCACGGCCGAACCATTCATGTCCTCGTGCATGCCGAGCATGAACTTGGCCGGTTTGAGGTTGTGGCCGCCGGTGTCGAAGCAGATGCCCTTGCCGACCAGCGCGAGGCGGGCCACCGCGCGCGGCGGCCGCCAGCTCAGGCGCACGATCGCCGCGTCCTCGGGCGCGCTGCCCTGCGCCACCGCAACGAAGGCGCCGGCGCCGAGGCGGCGCAGGCGTTTCATGTCGAATTCCTCGATCCGCCAGTGCGCGTCCCGCGCCAGCCGGCGCAGCTTCTCCCGGTAGCGGCGCGGCGTCAGTTCGTTGGCCGGCAAAGCCGTCAACTCGCGCGCCAGCACATTCGCCGCCACCAGGGTTTCGATTTCGGCATAGCCGCCGGCATCGCGCGCGCCGTGCAGATGAATGCGCGCCAGCGGTCGCGCCGCCGGCTTGCGCTTGCGCGTTGGCAGCCGCACGCCGTTGAGCCAGGCGACGTAGAGCGCCTCGCGCGCGCATTCGCGCCGCGCCTCGGCGCTGCCGAACACCGCCAGGCACAGTTCGCGCGGCTGCTCCTCCATCAGCGGCGCCAGCGCCTTGCGCAGGACGGTGAAACGCTCGAACGGCGTCTTGCCGGCGTCGAGCATGACGAAGGCCGCAAGGGCGCCGCCGGCCAGGTTCAGCGTGACCGGGGTCTTGGCCAGCTCTTCCAGTTTCATGTCGCGGCGCGCCAGTACCGCCTCGAGCCGATCCAGCGCCGGCACTCCGGCCAACCCTTCAGGGCTGCGCCCGAAAGGCAGCACGAACAGCACATGCGTCGCGGCTTTCACACCCGCCGCGCCGAGCGGCGCCGCGCTTTGGATCAGTTTGGCCAGCATCGTCCGGTTCCTATAGAATCAGCGGCGATTATATCCCCGCCACCGGCGACGCCTCCCCATGCAGCCCTACCTCGACCTGATGCGCCACGTGCTCGAACACGGCCACCGCAAGGACGACCGCACCGGCACCGGCACGCTGTCCGTCTTCGGCTGGCAGATGCGCTTCGACCTGGCGCAGGGCTTTCCGCTCCTCACCACGAAGAAGCTGCACACCAAATCCATCATCCACGAACTGCTCTGGTTCCTGCAGGGCGACACCAACATCCGCTACCTCAAGGAAAACGGCGTCTCGATCTGGGACGACTGGGCCGATGCCAACGGCGACCTCGGCCCGGTGTACGGCTACCAGTGGCGCTCCTGGCACGCGCCGGATGGCCGCGTCATCGACCAGATCGCCCAACTCGTCGAGGGGCTGAAGAAGAATCCCGATTCGCGCCGCCACATCGTCAGCGCCTGGAATCCGGCCGACATGGAGCGCATGAAACTGCCGCCCTGCCACGCGCTGTTCCAGTTCTACGTCGCCGACGGCCGGCTGAGTTGCCAGCTCTACCAGCGCAGCGCCGACATCTTCCTCGGCGTGCCCTTCAACATCGCCTCCTATGCCCTGCTTACCCTGATGGTGGCGCAGGTATGCGGCTACCAGCCGGGCGATTTCGTGCACACCCTGGGCGACGCCCATCTCTACATCAACCATCTCGACCAGGCACGGTTGCAGCTCGCGCGCCGGCCGCGCGCCCTGCCGCAACTGCGCCTCAACCCCGAAGTACGCGACCTGTTCGCCTTCCGCTTCGCGGATTTCACGCTGGAAGGCTACGACCCCCATCCGCACATCCCGGCGCCGGTTGCCGTCTGAGAGCTTGTGAATAAATCAACATCCACCGCAAAGGCGCAGAGGCGCAGAGGCAACGCAGAGGCAACGCAGAGGAGATGTCGTTGTTTGCATGGAAGTTCTCTGCGAACCCTCTGCGCCTCTGCGTCTCTGCGGTGGGTTTCCCGGAATATTTTCACAGCCTCTGAGCCATGATTCTCGCCGGCGACATCGGCGGCACCAAGACGCTGCTGGCGCTGGCCCGCAGCGGCGACGCCGGGCTGGAAATTCTTCATGAGCACCGCTACGCCAGCCGCGACTGGCCGGACTTCTCTACCCTCGTGCGCGCCTTCATCGACGAGTCCGGCGCGAAACAAATCGCCTCGGCCTGCTTCGGCATCGCCGGACCGGTGGAAGGCAACCGCGCCAAGGTCACCTACCTGCCCTGGGAAATCGACGGCCCGGCGCTCGCGCAGTCGTTCGGCGTGGGCAGGATCGAGGTGCTCAACGATTTCGCGGCGGCGGCGCAAGGCGTGGCGGATCTGCCGGCGGCCGATCTGGTGCCGCTGCAGGAAGGCCATCCACTCGCAGGCGCACCGCGCCTGCTGATCGGCGCCGGCACCGGCCTTGGCGTCGCGGCACTCCTGCCCGACGGAGACGGCTGGCGCACGCTCGGCGGCGAAGGCGGCCATATCGGTTTCTGCCCCGCCGACGAGGCGCAGCGGGCGGTGATGCGCCATTTGCAACGGCAGCGCCGCCGCGTCACGGCGGAGAATGTCATTTCCGGGCCGGGGCTGCTGGCCATTTACGACTGCCTGCGCCAGGACGCCCGCGCCGCTGCGCCACTGGCCGACGCGGCTGCCATCGCGGCGGCTGCCGCAAGCGAACCGGTCGCCGGGCAGGCGCTCGACCTGTTCATCGCCGCCTACGGCGCCTTCGCCGGCGATCTGGCGCTGCTGTTCATGGCGCGCGGCGGCGTCTATCTGGGCGGCGGCATCGCGCCGAAGATCGTGTCGCGCCTGCAGCAGGGCGGCTTCCTGCGCGCCTTCGCGGCGCGGGACGCGCATGCCGGCCTGATGGCCGGCTTTCCCATCCGCGTCATCCGCAACGAGCGGCTCGGCCTGCTCGGTGCCCTGCGCATCGCGGCACGGCTGGCAGCCGCACCCGATGGGGCAATATAGGCGCCCGCCGCAGCGCTGGCGCAGCCGATGCGGAGCTCGGTCAAACGCCGGGCTTGATAATTCCGCCGGTCGCTGAAAAGATACCGATCAGGCGGCACCGCTGGCACGCTACGGGCGGGCGGGTACCGCAGGTCCACGCATCCAGGGGGGGGTTAAACCATGCAGGACGACAACGAGATTTTGCGCCAGGTCTATACGACCACCCGCGGCGGGCGCGGCCCGCGCTTCGTCAGCCAGCTGACCCGCGAGGCCTTCGCGCTGGTGCTCGCCGGCGGGCGCGGCAGCCGGCTGAAGCAGCTCACCGACTGGCGCTCCAAGCCGGCCGTGCCCTTCGCCGGCAAGTTCCGCATCATCGATTTCACGCTGTCGAATTGCGTGAATTCCGGCGTGCGGCGCATCGGTGTGGCAACCCAGTACAAGTCGCAGAGCCTGATCCACCACCTGCAGCGCGGCTGGAGCTTTCTCGACGGCCGCCTCAACGAGTTCGTCGACCTGCTGCCGGCGCAGCAGCAGATGGGCGAGGACTGGTACAGGGGCACCGCCGATGCGGTGTTCCAGAACCTCGACATGCTGCGCCGCAATCATCCGAAGTACGTCCTCGTCCTCTCTGGCGACCATGTCTACAAGATGGACTATGGCCGCATGCTGGCCTTCCACGTTGCCGAACAGGCCGACCTGACGGTGGCCTGCATCGAAGTGCCGCGCGAGGAAGCCAGCGCCTTCGGCGTCATGGGCGTGGGCGAGGACTGGCGTGTCACGCGCTTCGACGAAAAGCCCGCCGATCCGGCGCCTGTGCCGGGCAAGCCCGGCCGCGCCCTGGTCAGCATGGGCGTGTATGTCTTCAACGCCGGTTTCCTTTTCGAACAGGTGGCGCGCGACCGCGACGACCCGGATTCCTCCCACGATTTCGGCAAGGACGTCATCCCGCACATCGTCCAGCGCTACCGCGTCTTCGCCCACGACTTCGCGGAGAGCTGCGTCGGCTGCGAGGAGGGCGAACCCTACTGGCGCGACGTCGGCACGCTGGATGCCTACTGGGAAGCCAACATGGACATCATCCGCGTCACGCCGGAACTCAATCTCTACGACGACAGCTGGCCGATCTGGACCTACCAGGAGCAGTTGCCGCCGGCCAAGTTCGTCTTCGACGACGAGGACCGGCGCGGCATGGCGATCGATTCGATGGTCTCCGGCGACTGCATCATCAGCGGTGCGGCGGTGCGCCGCTCGCTGCTGTTTTCCAGCGTGCGCGTGGAAGATCGCAGCAGCATCGAGGACTCGGTGGTCCTGCCCAAGGTACGCGTCGGCCGGGATGTGGTAATCCGCCGCGCCATCATCGACAAGCGCTGCCGCATTCCGGACGGCATGCGCATCGGCGTCGACCGCGAGGCGGACGCCCGCCGTTTCCATGTCACCGAAAAGGGCATCACCCTGGTGACGCCGGAAATGCTCGGGCAGCAGGCGCACCGGCTCAGGTAGGCGGCGCCAGCGGACATCATGGGTACAGCGCGCAAGCTGGATCTGGTATTCCTCTGGCACATGCACCAGCCGGATTACCGCGACCACGCGACCGGCGAGTTCCGCCGGCCGTGGACCTACCTGCACGCATTGAAGGATTACGCCGACATGGCGGCGCACCTGGAGCGCCATCCAAAGGTGCACGCCGTGGTGAATTTCGTGCCGGTGCTGCTCGACCAGATCGAGGATTACGTGCGCCAGTTCGAAGCCGGCGAATTCCGCGATCCGCTGCTGCGCCTGCTGGCGCGCGAGTCGCTCGACCATCTCGACGAAGAAGAGCGCCATCTGGTCCTCTCGACCTGTTTCCCCGGCAACCATGCACGCATGGTTGCGCCCTACCCTCCCTACGAACGCCTGCGCAACCTCGCCCGCCTGCTGCAGGAGCAGGGCCAGGCGCCGGCCGGCTACCTGTCCGGCGCCTTCTACGCCGACGTGCTGGTCTGGTATCACCTGGTGTGGAGCGGGGAGGCGGAGCGGCGCAGCCGCGCCACGCTGGCGGAATTGATGACGCAGGGCGAATGCTTCACGCTCGGCGACCGGCGCCGCCTGCTGGCCTTGATGGGCGACACGCTGCGCGCGCTCATCCCGCGCTACCGGGCACTGGCCGAGCGCGGCCAGATCGAGCTGTCGGCGACACCGGATACCCATCCGCTGGCGCCGCTGCTGCTCGATTTCGCCTCGGCGCACGAGGCGCAACCCGGCCTGCCGCTGCCGCAGGCGCACGGCTATCCGGGCGGCCGTTCGCGCATCGACCGGCACATCGCGCTGGCGCGCGAGAGCCATGCCCGGCGCTTCGGCGCGCCGCCTCGCGGCATGTGGCCGGCCGAGGGTGCGCTGTCGACGGCCCTGCTGCAGCAGCTGGCAGCGCAGGGCTGCCGCTGGACGGCCTCCAGCCAGGCCGTCCTCGCCAACAGCCTGCGCCGCGGCCCGGGCGAGCCGCCAAAGGATGCGGTCTATCAGCCCTGGCGGATCGACGCGGCGCCAGGCATTGCCGTCTTCTTCCGCGACGAAAAGCTCTCCGACCTGATCGGCTTCGAATACGCCAAGTGGCACGGCCGCGACGCCGCACAGCATTTCGTCGACCAGCTGGCGCGCATCCGCGACGAGGCGCCGGCGGGACAAACGCCGCTGGTCTGCGTCATCCTCGATGGCGAGAATGCGTGGGAATACTATCCCTACAACGCCTACTATTTCTTCGACGACCTGTACGGGCTGATGGCGGCCCAGCCCTGGCTCGCCACCACCACCCTGAACGGCTGGCTGAGCCGCCATCCGGCGCCCGCGGGAACCTTGCCCGCCCTGGTGTCGGGCAGCTGGGTCTATGGCACCTTCTCCACCTGGATCGGCGATGCCGACAAGAATCGCGCCTGGGACCTGCTCTGCGCAGCCAAGCAGGCGTATGATCTGGTCATGGACAGCGGCCGCCTCGACGCCGGCGCGCAGCGTGCCGCCGAGGCGCAGCTGGCGGTGTGCGAAGGCTCGGACTGGTTCTGGTGGTTCGGCGACTACAACCCGCGCGAGGCGGTGGCCAGCTTCGACGCGCTGTTTCGCGCCAACCTGGCGCAGCTTTACCGGCTGTTGCGGCTGGCCGAACCGCCGCAGCTGGCACTGCCGCTGTCGACCGGCGGCGGTGCACCGGAAGGCGGCGGCACGATGCGCCGCGCCAGCTGAAGGCGCGCGCGGCGAGACACAGGGGAGAATATGGGCAAACCGGTTTCACTGCTGCTCGGCGTGCACGCCCACCAGCCGGTCGGCAACTTCCCCGCCGTGCTGGAGGAAGCACACGAGCGCTGCTACCGCCCCTTCCTGCGCACCCTGCACCGCTATCCGGCATTCCGCTTTGCAGCGCATTTTTCCGGCTGGCTGCTCGACTGGCTGCTCGAACACCACCCGCAGGACATGGCGCTGCTGAAGGAGATGGTGGCGCGCGGACAGGTCGAACTGTTCGGCGCCGGGGATTGCGAGCCGGTACTGGCCTCGATCCCGCATTGCGACCGCATCGGCCAGATCAATGCCCTGAGCAGCAAGCTGGCCGCGCATTTCGGCGCCCGCGCCGAGGGCGCCTGGCTGACCGAGCGGGTGTATATCCCGACCGTCGTGCCGGCGCTGGCCGACTGCGGCATGAATTATGTGACGGTGGATGACTACCATTTTCTCTGCGTCGGCAAGACGATCAGCGAACTCGACGGTTTTTTCACCACCGAGGAGGACGGCCGCCGCATCGACCTCTTCCCCATCTCGGAACAGCTGCGCTACCGGCTGCCGTTCTCGCCGGCCGCCGATGCCGTCGCCTATCTGGAAGGCCTCGCGCGCGAGGGACATCGCGCCGCCGTGTATTTCGACGACATCGAGAAGTTCGGCATCTGGCCGGAAACCTACGAATGGGTGTACCAGAAGCGCTGGCTGGAGCAGTTCATCGATGGCGTGCTCGCCTCACCGCTGATCCGCACCGAGACCTACCGCGATTTCCACGCACGCGGCACCACCGGCGGCATCATCTACCTGCCAACCACGTCCTATGTCGAGATGAACGAATGGACCCTGCCGGCCGGCGCGGCTGCGGTCTACGACGAACTGGTCGAACGCGAGAAGCGCGCCGGGCGCTACGAGAGCACCAAGCCCTTCGTGCGCGGCGGCATCTGGAAGAACTTCTTCATGCGCTACCCGGAAGCCAACTGGATGCACAAGCGCATGCTGGCGCTCTCCGGGCGGCTCGCCGCCGCGCCCGCGACCGCCCAGGGACATTCCCGCGGCCCGGCCCTCACCGAGTACCTGTACCGCGCCCAGGCGAATGACGCCTACTGGCACGGACTGTTCGGCGGCCTTTATCTGCCGCACCTGCGGCGCGAGGTGTACCGCAACCTGCTTGCCCTCGAAGCAGCGCTGGACGCCGCACTGCCGCGCCCTCCGCTGGCAGTGGGAGACGTGGATTTCGACGGTATACGCGAGTTGTTTCTCAACAACGCCGATGTCCAGGCGGTGCTCAAGCTCGATGGCGACGCGGCGCTGTGCGAATTCGATGCCTACGGACTGTCGCACAACTTCGGCGACGCGCTGACGCAGCGCAACGAGCACTATTACCACAAGCTCGCCACTGCACCCGGCGCTGCGGCAGCCGGCGCAGGCATCGCCTCCGCCCACGACCGGGTCGCCTTCAAGGATGCCATCGGCCCGGCCGACATCGCGCCGGATGCGCGGCCACGCCGGCTGTTCCTCGATGCCTGGCACCGGCTCGATGGCGAGGCCGTCTGGCCGCACTACGCCGCCGGCGCGTTCAAGGCGCCACTGATGAGCGCCGCCTTTGCCGCCCCGCTCGACGGGGGCGAGGTGAGCAAGACCATCGCCCTGCTCGGGCGTACGCTGCAGATCGCCTACCGCCTGCGCAACGTGCCGGGCGGCCGCTTCTCGGTCGAGATCAACCTGGCCATGCCCAGCTGCGACGGCTACTCCGGCCGCTACATCCTCGCCGACGGCAGCATTCCCTGCGGCTTCGGCCAGCCGCTTCAACTCGCCGGCGCGAATCGCCTCCACCTGGATGATCGCGAGCTGCGCGGCGGCCTGCTGCTGACAGCGAGCCGGCCGGTGGATTTCACGGCGCGTCCGCATTACACCGTCTCGCAGTCCGAGGCCGGCTTCGAGAAGATCATGCAGGCGGCCTGCATCACGCTGTCCTGGCCGATCGACGCGCCCCTGCAGGAAATCGTCATCGGCCTGAAGGTCGTCGCGGACAGCGCCTAGCGCCCAAACCCCGGTGGTAAGATGGATTCGCGCGTGACAAACAGGAGATCATCATGTCTGACATAGCCAAACTGCTCGGCAGCGAAGCCGACCGGCTGCTCATGCACGAATGCCGCGGCATCCCGAAAGCGCGACTGCATCTGCCCGGCCCCGACTTCATCGACCGCGTCGTCGCCCAGTCCGACCGCAAGCCGGCGGTGCTGCGCAACCTGGCCACCCTCTTCAACCACGGCCGCCTGGCCGGCAGCGGCTACCTGTCGCTGCTGCCGGTGGATCAGGGCATCGAGCATTCCGCCGGCGCCTCCTTCGCGCCCAACCCCGATTTCTTCGATCCGGAGCACATTGTCCGGCTCGCCATCGAAGGCGGCTGCAACGGCGTTGCCTCGACGCTCGGCGTGCTCGGCGCGGTATCGCGCAAGTACGCGCACAAGATTCCCTTTGTGGTGAAGTTCAACCACAACGAATTCCTCTCCTATCCGAACACCTACGACCAGACGCTGTTCGCCGACGTCGAGCAGGCCTTCGAGATGGGCGCCTGCGCGGTGGGCGCGACGGTCTATTTCGGCTCGGCCGAATCGCGTCGCCAGATATGGGAAGTGTCGCAGATGTTCAAGCGCGCCCATGAGCTGGGGATGGCGACGATCCTGTGGTGCTACCTGCGCAACAACGCCTTCAAGCAGGGCGACACCGACTACCACGTCTCGGCCGACATGTCCGGCCAGGCCAACCACCTCGGCGTCACCATCGAGGCGGACATCATCAAGCAGAAGATGGCGGAGAACAACGGCGGCTTCAACGCACTGAAGTTCAGCAAGACGAGTTCGAAAGTCTACTCGGAACTGACGACGGATCATCCGATCGACCTGGTGCGCTACCAGGTCGCCTGCTGCTACATGGGCCGCGCCGGCATGATCAACTCCGGCGGCGAGTCGAAGGGCGCCGGCGACCTCGCCCAGGCGGTGCGCACCGCGGTCATCAACAAGCGCGCCGGCGGCATGGGCCTGATTTCCGGCCGCAAGGCTTTCCAGAAGCCGATGCGGGAAGGCATCGAACTGCTCAACGCCATCCAGGACGTGTATCTGTCCGAGGAAGTCGGCATCGCCTGAAAATACGACAACTGGCAACTGGCGAAAAGATCATGCCCGGCACACCGTTCAATCTCGAAGTCAATCCGCAACTGCCGGCGCGCCTGGCGCGCCTGGAGGAACTCGCCAACAACCTGTGGTACAGCTGGGACAGGCCGACGCGCACGCTGTTCGCGCGCCTGCATCCGAGCCTGTGGGGCTCGGTCGGACACAGTCCGAAGGCGTTTCTCAAGCGCGTGGACCAGCAGCGCCTGCTGGATGCCGCCGACGACCCGGTGTTCCTCGGCAACTACGCCCGCGTCCTTTCGGCCTTTGACACCTACCACGACGAACCGGCGCGCACCAACGGCGCGCAGCACCTGCGCCACACCGACCTGGTGGCGTATTTCTGCTTCGAGTTCGGCTTCCACGAAAGCCTGCCGATCTACTCGGGCGGCCTCGGCATCCTCGCCGGCGACCACTGCAAGGCGGCCAGCGACCTGCGCATGCCCTTTGTTGCCGTCGGCCTGCTGTTTCGCCAGGGCTACTTCCTGCAGACCATCGACGGTGAGGGCACGCAGCATGCGATCTACCGCGACGCGGACTTCGACGACCTGCCGATCTCGCCGGTGCTGCGCGAGGACGGTTCGGAACTGCATGTCCAGGTCGAGATGCCCGACCATCTGGTCGACGTCAAGGTCTGGCAGGCGCGCGTCGGCCACGTCACCCTGTACCTGCTCGACACTGACCTGGAAACCAACAACGCCCACGATCGCGACATCGCCCACCGCCTCTACGGCGGTGACCGCACCACGCGCATCGAGCAGGAGATCGTGCTCGGTGTCGGCGGCGTGCGCGCACTGGTGGCGATGGGCCTCAAGCCGACGGTCTGGCACATCAACGAGGGCCACGCCGCCTTCATGATCCTCGAACGCATCCGGCATCTCACGACGCAGGGCATCGAGATCTCGACCGCCGTGGAGGTCGTGGCGGCGCACACGGTGTTCACCACCCATACCGCGGTGCCGGCGGGCCACGACCATTTCAGCGACGACATGATCCGCCGCTATTTCGAGCATGCCTGCAAGGAGCTGCAGGTGTCGACCGAGCAGTTGCTGGCACTCGGCCGCGTGCCGGGCGGCCACGAGTTCAACATGACTGCGCTGGCAATCCGCGGTTCGCGCTTTCATAACGGTGTCTCGCGCATTCACGGCGGCGTCTCGGCGCGCATCCTGTCGAGCCTGTGGCCGCAGATCGAGGCCGACGACAATCCGGTCACCTACGTCACCAACGGCGTGCACATGCCGACCTTCCTCTCGACGGAGTGGAATGAGTTGTTCGACCGCTTTCTCGGCCCGGGCTGGAGCCAGCGCGTCACCGACAAGAGCTGCTGGGAGGGCATCCCGAGCATTCCGGACCATCAGTTCTGGAGCGTGCACCAGTCGCTCAAGGCGCAGATGCTGCACCTGGTGCGCCATCGCATTGCCGAACAGCACGCACGCAACCATGGTTCGGAGGCGCACCTCGACCGCCTGCTGAAACTGGCCGATCCGGCCAACCCGAACGTGCTGACCATCGGCTTCGCCCGACGCTTCGCCACCTACAAGCGCGCCGCGCTGCTGTTCGAGAACCTCGACTGGCTGCGTGAGATTCTCTGCGATGCGAAAAGACCGGTGCTGTTCCTCTTCGCCGGCAAGGCGCATCCGGCCGATCAGCCGGGCCAGGCGCAGATCCGCCGCGTCATCGAGGTGGCGCGCATGCCGGAATTCGAGGGCAAGATACTGCTCGTGGAAGGCTACGACCTGCGCTTCGCACGCCGGCTGGTTTCCGGCGTCGACGTCTGGCTGAACAACCCGCAGTACCCATTGGAGGCCTGCGGCACCTCGGGCATGAAGGCGGCCATGAACGGCATCCCGAACCTCTCCGTGCTGGATGGCTGGTGGGGCGAAGGCTACGACGGCAGGAACGGCTGGGGCATCAAGCCGGCCTCGGATACGCTGGACGAGGCGCGCCGCAACCATGAAGAGGCGCGCACGCTGTATGAGATCCTCCAGGACAGCGTGATCCCGCAGTATTACAACTGGGGCCCGATGGGCTATTCACCCGGCTGGGTGGCGATGGCCAAGCATTCGATCGCCACGCTGCTGCCGCGCTTCAATTCGACCCGCATGCTCTCCGACTACCTGTCGCGCTTCTACGTGCCGGCCTCGCACCAGCATCGCCGCTACACGCAGGACAACTACGCCGGCGCGCGCGCCGTCGCGCAATGGAAATCCCGCGTGCGCGCCGCCTGGCCGAAGGTGGCGCTGCGCCGGCTGGACGCGCCGAAGCGGCGCATCGGTTTCGGCGAGAGCCTGCGCTTCGAGGTCGCCGTGAACATCAACGGCCTGCAACCGGGCGATGTCGTGGTGGAATTGCTCTTCGGCCGGCCGGCCGGCGGCAACCTGCCGAAGAAAGCGCGTAGCCACCGCTTCCGCCATGAGCGCACGCTCGAAGCGGGCGAACAGCTTTACGCCCTCGAGCTGACGCCGGAGTATTGCGGCAAGATCGAATACCGCATCCGCGTCTACCCGCATCACGAAATGCTGACGCATCCCTTCGAAATGGGCATGATGGTCTGGCTGTGAGCGTTTGCCGGTTGCCGAGACCGGCAGGCGACAACCGAATGAAAGTCCTCTTTGTCACGCCCGAACTGGGTCCCTGGATGAAAAGCGGCGGCCTCGGGGAAATTTCCTCGTCGCTGCCTGCCGCGTTGCTTGAGGCGGGCGTGGATGTGCGCACTCTGGTACCCGCCTACGCTCCCTTGCTGGCCGCGTTTCCCGCAGCGAGGCTGGTGGCCGAACTGGCACCGGCCGGCGGCGAACTTGCGGCATCGCGCCTGCTCGAGGCGAAAGCGGACAACGGCGTTCGGCTGCTCATGCTCGACTGTCCCGCATATTTCCGGCGCGGCGGAACCGCCTACCTCGACGCCGATGGCAATGACTTCGGCGACAATCATCTGCGCTTCGGCCTGCTTTCAAGGATCGCTGCCCTGCTGGGCAGCGAAGCGAGTCCGTTGCGTTGGCGCCCCGACATCCTGCACTGCAACGACTGGCCCTGCGGCCTGGCGCCGGCCCATCTGCACTTCATGCCTGGAAAGAAGGCCGCCACGGTGATGTCGATCCACAACCTGGCATTTCAGGGCATTTTCCCGGCCGACGTAATGTCGGCGCTCGGCCTGCCAGCCGCGGCGTTCTCGATCGACGGCGTGGAGTTCTGGGGCCAGCTCTCGTTCATGAAGGCCGGATTGCACTATGCCGACCGCCTCACCACCGTCAGCCCGCGCTATGCCGAAGAAATCCAGACGGAGGAGTTCGGCTATGGCTTCGCCGGCCTGTTGCGCTGGCGACGCGAGCACCTGAGCGGCATCCTCAACGGCATCGACACACACGTCTGGAATCCCGCTACCGACCCCGCCCTGCCGCGCCGCTACGAGTTCGCCCACCTGCACGGCAAAGGCGCGAACCGCGCCGCCCTGCGCGCGCGATTCGGCCTGGAGGACAGCCCTGCCGTGCCGCTGCTCGGCAACGTCGGCCGCATCACGCACCAGAAGGGTCTCGACCTGCTCGCCGGAATCATCGACGACATCGCCGCGCTGCCGGCACAGCTGGTTCTGCTCGGTACCGGCGACAGGACGATCGAGGCCAGTCTGTTGCAGGCGGCTGCGCGCCATCCGGGCCGCGTCGCCGTCGACATCGGTTTCGACGACGGCCTCGCCCATCTGATCGAGGCGGGCGCCGACATGTTCCTCATGCCGTCGCGCTTCGAACCCTGTGGGCTCAACCAGATGTACAGCCTGCGCTATGGCACGCCGCCCATCGTCCGGCAAACGGGCGGCCTGGCGGATTCGGTGGTGGACTGCACGCCGGCGACGCTGGCTGACAATAGCGCCAACGGCTTTAGCTTCGGGCCGGCCACCGGGGAAGCGCTTCTCGCGGCGATTCGGCGCGCCGTGGGTGCTTGGCAGGAACGTGCCGTATGGCGAAAGCTCCAGCGCAGCGGCATGCGCATGGACTTCGCCTGGCAGCATGCGGCCGCCAGGTACCAAGAGGTCTACACCGCGCTGGCAGCGGAACGAAAGGCGGCGGGCGGCGGCAGGGCGCGGCCCGCAACGGTCAGACGACGAGGGACTGAAGCCCCTGCAGGATGAAGGCAAAGCCGCCGAGGGCGATTGCCCCGACGAGCAGGTTGTCGAAGATGGAGGAGGCCTGGCGCCGGTCGAGCCAGCGCTTGACCCCGATCGTGGCGCCGATCACCAACGCCAGCGAGGCCAGCGTGCCGAGATTCGGGTCGCGCAGCAGAGTGTTCAGCAGGCCGAGGAACCAGCCGTCGGGACCGACGGTGTAGTAGGTGACGGCACCGATGCCGGCAACCAGACAGGCCGCGAAAAACACCGCACCGACCGTCTCCTTGGTTTCGTGCATCAGATGTTCCATGGCCCTACCCCCCGCACAGCAGGCCCGCGAAGCGGACCGAGGTGTAAAAAGAAGCCGGCGCAGGCGGGGCGCGGTCGATTGGCTCAGGATCGACCCCCGGAGGAAGAGGCATCCCGCCTTACGGACGGCCGGCATTCGTAAAATCGCTGTGGCGCACATCCGAACCATCGCCACAGGCATCTCTGAGCAATAGGCATGCCAGGCTGAGAAACAAGTTTGGATTCAATGACTAAGACCGCGAACCGAATCGATCGCGGGTGATGGCTGAAAGCAATAGCGTCGTGGGATAACGACAAGAAATCACGCGCCTTCGCCAACTCATTGAAATGCAGTCGTTGGCCAATGTCGTGATTTGGCGACGACACCCCGCGGCCCTGCGGGGATAGTGCGACAGTGGCCGATCAGGCCTTCTCGGCCTTGAAGAGCGCCGGCGTGAGGCCGTGGCGTTGCAGCAGTTTGTAGAACTCCGTGCGATTGCGCTGGGCCATGCGCGCCGCCTGGGCGACGTTGCCGTCGGTCGTGCGCAGCAGGCGCACCAGGTACTCGTGCTCGAAGGTCCGGCGCGCCTCGTCGAGCGAGACCATCAGCGTCTTGTCCTCGCTTTGCGCCTGTTGCACGAGCGAGGCCGGTATCAGCGTCGAGGTGGACAAGGCGACGGCCTGTTCGACGACGTTGAGCAGTTGCCGCACGTTGCCGGGCCAGTTGGCATGCACCAGCAATTCCATCGCCTCCGGGGCGAAAACCCGCGCCGGCTTGTTGTAGCGCAACGCCAGCTCCTCGAGGAAGTGCGCGCACAGCAGCGGAATGTCCTCGCTCCGCTGGGCGAGCGGCGGCAAGGTGAGAGAGACGACATTCAGGCGGTAGAACAGGTCCGGGCGGAACGCCCCGCTGCGGATGCTTTCCGCCAGGTCGCGGTGAGTCGCGGAGACGATGCGCACATCCACCGGCACCATCTCGGTCGAGCCGACCGGGCGCACCGCGCGGTCCTGCAAGGCGCGCAGCAGCTTCGATTGCAGCACCAGCGGCATGTCGCCGATTTCGTCGAGGAACAGCGTGCCGCCGGTGGCCGCCTGGAACAGGCCGCGATGCGCATAGAGCGCGCCGGAAAACGCACCGCGCGTATGGCCGAACAACTCGCTTTCCAGCAGATGTTCGGGAATTGCCGCGCAGTTCACCGCCAGAAAGGCTCCGCCCGCCCGCGTGCTGGCGGCATGGATGGCGCGCGCCAGCAGTTCCTTGCCGCTGCCCGACTCGCCGTAAATCAGCACGCTGGCGTCCGACGCCGCCACCAGTTTCGCCTGGCGCAGCAGTTCCTCCATACGCTGGCTGCGCGTGACGATGGCGGCGCGCCATGCCTCGCCCGGGCCCGCCGCGTCCGCCCCGCCGGACAACTTGAGGGCATGCTCGACCTGCGCCAGCAGATCCTTTCCGTCGAAGGGCTTGGTCAGGAAGCTGAACACGCCGCGACGGGTCGCGGCGACCGCATCGGGTATGGTGCCGTGGGCGGTCAGGATGATGACTGGCAGCGTCGGCATGACGGCGTGAATGCGGTCGAACAGCGCCATGCCGTCCATGCCCTCCATGCGCAGGTCGGTTACCACCAGCCTGGGACGCGACAGCGCGAGGCGCGACAGGGCCTCGGCGCCGCTCTCGGCGGTATCCACCGCATAGCCCGCGGCGGAAAGGCGCAGCGAGATGAGTTTCAGCAGGTCGCGATCGTCGTCAACCAGCAGGATCTTTGTCTTCGTTTCGCTCATGGCTTCATTTTTTCGGGTTGCCGCGCAGGCTGCGCTCGATGCGCAGCATGGCGTCCAGCTTCTGTTGCAGTTCGTCGGCGCGCCTCAGCTCGCGCTGGCGTTCGGCGACCAGCCTTTGCAGCAGCGCCAGGAACTGGCGGCGCGGCGATTCCGCCGCGCCGACGCGCCCACCGGCACCTTCAAGCAGGCCCTGCAGACGCACGTCGTCGCGCCAGGGCACGCCCGGCACCAGCAGCAGCAGCGCCAGCCGCAAGCGGTTCATCTCGCCGCGGTCGCGCGAAAAAGCGTGCTGCGCGGCCTGGTACTCACGGCGCAACTCGTCCGGCGACGCGGCCAGCAGGCGCTGATTGTAGGCCAGCAGCGCCGCCACGTCTTCGCTTTCCGGCGGTGGCGCAGGCGGTGCGGGTGCCGGTGCAACCGGCGGCGGTGCCACAACCGGAGCCGCGGGCGGCTCTGGCTCGCGCAGCAGCGCGCAGCCGGCAAGCGCCGGCACCGCCAGCCAGAGCAGCAGGTACGATTTCAACTCAGGCAGCTTGCTTCCTTTCCCATTTCAGCGGCAGCGTGACGCAAAAGTGCGCACCTCGCGCCTTGCCATCCACCACCTCGATCTTACCGTGATGCGCCAAGACGTGTTCCTTGGCAATCGCCAGGCCGAGGCCACTGCCCTTGACGGTGCCCTGGCGCACGCGCGTGCCGCGAAAGAACGGTTCGAAAACCCGCTGCCGCTCTTCGCCGGCCACGCCAGGGCCTTCGTCGCGCACCTCGAGCACGGCCGCGCCTTCGCGTGCCGCCAGATCGATGTGGATCGCACCTTCCCGCGGCGAAAACTTGATCGCGTTGGTGACGAGATTGTCGACCACCACGCGCAGGCGATCGGCATCGCCCTCGACCAGCAAGGGATCGAGCTTGCGCTCGAAACGGATGCCGCGCGCCGCTGCCACCAGGCGGTGCGTGCGGATCACCTGGGTGCACACGACGTCCAGCGCGACCGGCTGCGGATCGATCGCCGCCTCGGCAAAGCCGGCCTGCTGGTAATCCAGCAGTTCCTCAATCAGCTTCTGCAGGCGCCGGCTGTTCTGGTCGAGGATCTCGACAATCGATTTTTGCTGCTCGTTGAGTGGACCGGGAACGCCCTCGCCCAGCAGTTGGGTTCCCTCGCGAAGGGCCGTCAACGGCGTCTTGAGATCATGCGACACATGCCGCAGGAAGCGGTTCTTTTGTTCTTCCAGATCGGCCAGCCGGCGACGCAGCCAATCCAGCCGCCGGCCGAGGTAGGCCATGTCCTGCGGTCCGGCGACCGTCACGCCATCCGTGTATTCGGCGTGGCCGATCGAGCGTATCGCGCGATCGAACTGGCGCAACTGGGCGGATATGATGCCGCGGAACCACAGCGCAATCACCAGGGCAATCGGAATCGCCGCCAGCAGCTGCCAAGTCAGCATGTTGCGCGAATCCTGCGCCGTCTCGCGCAGGTGTTCCACCTGGGCGTCGATCAGGCCGCGCGTGCCGTCCAGGATGTGGCGCGCCGCGTCAGCCAGCGCCGCGAATTCGCTGAGCGCCGGGGCGGCACCGGCGGCGGCTTCGCCGCCGAGGGCATCGAGCAGCTTCTGTTCGCGCTGCGACAGCGCCAGCAGTTGCTCGCTCGCGTCCTGCGCCAGCGCCAGCCCGGCAAATTCCCGCACCGCGCGCGCGAAGTCGCGATGTTCGCGCCGATAGTCGTCGAGCAGCGTCGCCTCGCGCACGACCGTGTACTGGCGCAACGCACGCTCCATCGCCGTAAGCGATTCCACGATCTCGCGGCTGGCACGCGCCGCCACCGTCGCCTCGCGCACGGTTTGCGCGCTCTTCTCGGCCAGCCGTTGCACGTTGTAGGCGGCGTTGCCCAGCGCGAAGATGAGCGGCAGCGAAACCAGGCCGAAGCCGATCAGGATGAGGCGCAGGAACGATTTCGGGTAAAGGCGGTTCACTCGGTATAATCCGGCAGAGGTTGCCTGTTTCCTCTTCTTAAAATATCACACTGATGAAAACGCACGGTTTGCCGCGGGTCACCCTCGTCGCCGCAATCGCGCGCAATCGCGTCATCGGCGCACAAAACGGCCTGCCCTGGCGGCTGCCGGAAGACTTGCGGCATTTCAAGGCGCTGACCCTCGGCCATCCGGTCATCATGGGACGCCGTACCTTCGAATCGATCGGGCGCGCATTGCCCGGGCGGCGCAACATCGTCATCAGCCGCAACGCGGCGTTCGCCGCCGCCGGTGCCGAAACGTGCGCTTCGCTGGAAGCCGCAATTGGCGCCTGCAGCGGCACCGCGACGGAGGTTTTCGTGATCGGCGGCGCCGAGATCTATGCGTTGGCGCTGCCGCTGGCGCAGCGGCTCTGCCTCACCGAGATCGAGGCCGACTTCGGCGGGGATACCTGCTTCCCGGACTTTGACCGGCGCGACTGGCGCGAGGCCGCGCGCGCGCGGCACAGCGCCGAGGCCGGTTTCGATTTCGCCTTCGTCACCTATCAGCGCAACTGAGACTCGCGTCGGCGACGCGCACGCGTGCGCGAGTTCAGGGCCGGGCGACCAGCGATCCGGTCACGCCATGACCGCCGACGATGGTGCGCAAGGTGTAGGAAGACAGCAGCCCCTGTCCGGTCGGTCCGATCGGCAGACCGGTTGCGTAGCTGCCGCCGCTGCCATTGCCATCGCCGCCGCTGTTCGCGCCGCCCGCCGCAGCCCCAATCGCCAGCGGAAGATCGCTGCCGCAAGTGCCGCCGGAACAGAGGCCGGAAAGGGCTGCCCCGCCGGCACCGGCGAACTGGCTCAGCGACACCGGGCCGACCAGGTGGGTGCTCCAGGTGCGGCCGAGCGCGTCAGTCAGCACCAGTTCGTACTTGACCAGGTGCGAGTTTCCGTTCAGGCGAATGTCGACCGAGGACACGCTGCCGCCGACGGCGCCGGTGTCGGCGATCGGGCTGGTGGCGCCGGCGACGACGTTGTAAGTCATGTTGACCGGTGCCACCAGCGGCGTATCCGGCGCTCCGGCGAAATGGAAGTAACGCACCGCACGTGCTCCCTGGGCATCGACGATTGCACCGCCGGCGTAGATGCCCCAGCGCACCGGAACCGCGGTCGTGCCGTCCATGATGACGGTGCTGCCGTGCTCGACCAGGCTGGCCGCGCCGCGCAGGTACTGGAAATCGTTGTCGCTCTGGTGGATCAGCGCCGGGTTGCCGGCGGCATCGAGCAGCACGACGAGTTCGTCCGGCTTGACCACGCCGACGCCGCTGCCCATGACGCCGTTGACGCTCAGGTCGCCGCCGACAATGCCGGTACCCGTCGGCGCCGGATGCAGGTTGGCGGTCACCTGCGTCAGGCTGAGATTTCCGTCGGCCGTCTTCAGCGACTTGATATCCGGCCGATCGTCGCGCAGTGCCAGCAGCGCGGCGCGACGATCGTCGGCGCGGCGCGCGTCGGCGGCATCGCGCCGCGCATCCTGCGCCGCATTCTCGCGCATCCCGCGTCCCTCGCCGCGTCCCTGCGGTGGCGGCGTGGCGCGCATGAAGGCGGGCATCGCCGGCAGGCGCACCGGGATCGCCTGCGGGTCGAGGGCGGCGAAGCCGATCTGGTTGATCTCCAGGTCGATGCGGCCGCCGGCCGTCTCGACATAGGTTCCGCCGGTGTTGACCTTGTCGTAGGTGCCGGCATCGGCGCCGGGCGCACCGGACCAACCTTCGGCCGGAATGAAGAACGGCTCGTGGTCGGTGCCGCGAATGCCAATCGTGGCCGTCGGGGTGCGCACCAGATAGGCGCGCTTGTTGGCTCGCCCGATGAAGCCGGTCAGCGTGCGAAAGCCGCCCTTGATGAGGGCAAGGATGCCCTTCTCCGAACCGTCCTCCTTGCCGGCATAGCGGTAGGCTTCGACCTTGAGCATCGAATCCGGCCGCAAGGCGACGATCCCCTCGTCCACCATGCGCAACTGGGCATTGCCCGACTTGCCGGTAATCACCGTATCGCCTTCGTTGATTTCGGCGCCCTTGGCCGCCGCGCGCTCGCGGCCGTCGCCCTGCACAAGGCGCACCTCGCCGGCAACGAACTGGAACTCGCCGGCGGCGGCGAATACCGGCAAGGCCGGCATCACAAGGCCGGCAAACAGGGCGGCAAAGACAGTGGTTCTCATGGTCAACCTCCGGTAGCGGCTGGTATTGATGGGCAGTGTCCGCCCATCCCGCCGGAATTCGTTGCGAAATACGTCACGCCGGCGATGTAACAGATTGTTAGCGGAAATCGCGCCGCAGCGTGACCGAGATGTCGTAGCGGTCGTAGTCGTACAGCGGGAAGTTCGAGTCGACGCGGGTGTAGACGACCTGCGGGCGCAGCGACCAGTCGCGATCCAGGCGCCAGCTGGCGCCGACGCCAAGGTCGTACTGGGTGTCGCGCCGGCGGCCGGAAAACAGCAGGTTGTCCTGCGCGTAGCGGCCGTTCTGCACCGTCAGGCTGGCGAACAGGTCGAGATCGCTGCGCAGCGCCGTCTGCAGCCCGATGCGCGCACCGGCAAAACGCTTGTCGCCATCGGCGCGCTCCTGCACGGCGTTTTCCTTGCCGGCGAACAGGCTGCCGAAGCCGACGAACCGGCCATCCGCGTCGAGCACGCGCAGGCCGCCGACGCCGCCGAGAATCTGGTCGACGCTGTTCGATTGCGTGTCCTCACGCGTGTAGCGGACGGCGGAATCCTGCAGGAAGGCCGAAACCTGGGTACGCGCATCGGCCTGGTGGCGCCACTCGGCGTTGAGACTGCCGATGCGCCGGTAGAGCGCGTTGTCGAGGTCGTAGCGATTGCCGCCGAAGCCAAGGCGCAGGGTGTGGCGCTCGAAATCCTTTTGCAGCGCCAGGCGCAAATCGGTCGAGGCACTGTCGAAGGTGTCGAGACGGAAATTCGCGCGCTGGCGGAAATCCGCGCCGGCGACCAGCTTCAGTCCGTCGCCGAGTTCGTGCCACACCTCGGCGCCTCCGGCGACACTCAGGTAGTCGTCGCGCGCCTTGATGCTGCCGGGCGCCAGTGCGAAATCCACGCCGAAGAGCGGCACGAAGACGCTGCTTTGCGCGGTCGAACCGGCGACGTTGCTGTCGCTGCCCAGCGTCGCCTCGACATAGGCGGAAACACGGGTCTTTTTCGCCTTTGCGCGTTCGTCGATGGCCGCCAGGTAGCGCTCGATGGTCAGCCGTGCGGCGGCCGGCGGATCGTAGCGCAGCACGCTCTCGAATTCGGTGCGCGCGCGCGCAAGATCGCCCAGCGCGAAATAGCCGCGTGCCATGTCCAGACGGGCGGCGGCATGATTCGGCGAAACGGCCAGTACGCGTTCGAAGATCAGCGTGGCGTGGGCCGCGCGGCCGGAATCGAGTGCCGCCACGCCAAGCAGGTAGTCGAAATCCTCCTCGCCGGCCCGCGCGAATTCATGCGGCGACAGCAGCGTCCATGCCTCCCCCGCCTTGCCCGCCTTGATCAGGCCCTCGGCGCGCGCCAGATCGGGTGCGCCCTGCGCCTGGGCCAGACCGACGGGGACCAGCATCGACAGGACCAGAAAGCCCAGAAAGATCAGAATTCTCATGGTGTGCAGAACCCGTTGTACCCATCGGATTCTATGCCAAGATCCCTATTTGTCAATATGTTATGTTGTTTTTATGAGACAACGCTTTACCTGGCTGGCGGCAATATTCAACACGCGCGCGGACTTCCCGCTCATGCCGTCATTCCGGGGCCGCCCGGCAGGGCGGAACCCCGAATCCAGGGTTCTTTGCGGCGGCTGTGGATTCCGGGTCGCGCTTCGCTTGCCCGGAATGACGAAGCTGAGGTGCGTCGCCAATCAGGACGCTGAGCAGATTCGTAACCGAGCACCGGTCAGTCGCGCGGCACGCAATCGACGTAGTAGCGGGCGCGCCCGTCGATGCGCTCCTCGACCAGGCCGTGGATGTCGGTCTCGAAACCGGGGAAGCGGTCGTTGAAGTCGCGGGCGAATTGCAGGTAGCGCACGATGGTCGCGTTGAAGCACTCGCCCGGGATCAGCAGGGGAATGCCGGGCGGGTAGGGCGTCAGCAGCACACTGGTGACGCGCCCTTCCAGCTTGTCGATCTCGACGCGCTCGATTTCGCGGTGGGCCATGCGCGCGAAGGCGTCCGCCGGGCGCATCGCCGGCACCATGTCGGACAGGTACATCTCGGTGGTCAGGCGCGCCACGTCCTCCGTCTTGTACACGTCATGGATTTGCTGGCACAGCTCGCGCAAGCCGACGCGCTCGTAGCGGGAATGCTGGGCGACGAATTCCGGCAGCACCTTCCACAGCGGCTGGTTCTTGTCGTAGTCGTCCTTGAACTGCTGCAGCTCGGTCACCATGGTGTTCCAGCGGCCCTTGGTGATGCCGATGGTAAACATGATGAAGAACGAGTAGAGGCCGCACTTCTCGACGATGACGCCGTGCTCGGCCAGGTACTTGGTGACGATCGCCGCCGGAATGCCCCAGTCGGCGAAGTCGCCGTCAACGTCGAGTCCCGGCGTGATGACCGTCGCCTTGATCGGGTCGAGCATGTTGAAGCCGTCGGCCAGCTGGCCGAAGCCGTGCCAGCGTTCGCCCGGCTTGAGCATCCAGGCCTCGCGCTCCTCGATGCCCTCCTCGGACAAATCGTCGGGGCCCCACACCTTGAACCACCAGTCGGCGCCCCACTCCTCGTCCACCTTGCGCATGGCGCGGCGGAAATCCAGCGCCTCGGCGATGGATTCCTCCACCAGCGCCGTGCCGCCGGGCTCCTCCATCATGGCCGCCGCCACGTCGCACGACGCGATGATGGAATACTGCGGCGAGGTGGAGGTGTGCATCAGGTAGGCTTCGTTGAAGACGTCGCGGTCAAGCTTGCGGTTCTCCGACTCCTGCACGAGGATCTGCGATGCCTGGCTCAGGCCGGCCAGCAGCTTGTGCGTGGACTGCGTCGAGAACACCATCGACTCGGCGCAGCGCGGCCGGTCGGCGCCAATGGCATGGTAATCGCCGTAGAAATCGTGGAAGGCGGCATGTGGCAGCCAGGCCTCGTCGAAATGCAGCGTGTCGATCTTGCCGTCGAGCATCTCCTTGATCTCCTCGACGTTGTAGAGGATGCCGTCGTAGGTGGACTGGGTGATGGTCAGCACGCGCGGCTGGCCATGCACTTTCGAGGCGAAAGGGTGGGCGGCAATCTTGCGCTGGATATTGTCCCAGACGAACTCCGCCTTGGGAATCGGCCCGATGATGCCGAAATTGTTGCGCGTCGGCATGAGGAACACCGGAATCGCGCCGGTCATGATGATGGCGTGGAGCACCGATTTGTGGCAGTTGCGGTCCACCACCACGATGTCGCCCGGCGCCACTGTCGAGTGCCAGACGATCTTGTTCGAGGTCGAGGTGCCGTTGGTGACGAAGAACAGGTGGTCGGCGTTGAAGATGCGCGCCGCGTTGCGTTCCGACGCCGCCACCGGCCCGGTATGGTCGAGCAGCTGGCCGAGCTCCTCCACGGCATTGCAGACGTCTGCGCGCAGCATGTTCTCGCCGAAGAACTGGTGGAACATCTGCCCGACCGGCGACTTGAGGAACGCCACGCCGCCGGAATGGCCGGGGCAATGCCACGAATAGGAGCCGTCGGCGGCATAGTGCGTCAGGGCGCGGAAGAAGGGGGGCGGCAGCGAATCGAGGTAGGCCTTGGCCTCGCGCAGGACGTTGCGCGCAATGAACTCCGGCGTGTCCTCGAACATGTGGATGAAACCGTGCAGCTCGCGCAGCACATCGTTCGGAATGTGGCGTGACGTCCGCGTCTCGCCGTGCAGGAAAATCGGGATTTCGGCATTGCGGCAGCGGATCTCGCCGACGAAGGCGCGCAGCTCGGCGATGGTCTCCTGCTCCTCGTTGGCCAGCTCCTCGTCGTCGATCGAAAGGATGAAGGCCGAGGCGCGGCTCTGCTGCTGGGCAAAGGAGGACAGGTCGCCGTAGCTGGTGACGCCGAGGACTTCCATGCCCTCGGCCTCGATGGCCTCGGCCAGGCGGCGGATGCCGAGGCCGCTGGCGTTCTCCGAGCGGAAATCCTCGTCGATGATGATGATGGGGAAATGAAAGCGCATGGAAGGACCTCGAATCAGTTAGCCACGGCGGACACGGCGACGCGGCGAGATCGAATCATGGCCTTGCCGCCGTGTACGCCGTGGTGCAACGCATTTCAGATCTTCGGCAGCGTGACCCCGACCTGCCCCTGGTACTTGCCGCCGCGGTCCTTGTAGGAGGTCTCGCAGACTTCATCCGACTCGAAAAACAGCACTTGCGCCACGCCCTCGTTGGCGTAGATCTTCGCCGGCAGGGGCGTGGTGTTGGAGAACTCCAGCGTGACGTAGCCCTCCCATTCCGGCTCGAAGGGCGTGACGTTGACGATGATGCCGCAGCGCGCATAGGTGCTCTTGCCGAGGCAGACCGTCAGCACGTTGCGCGGGATGCGGAAGTACTCGATGGTGCGCGCCAGGGCGAAGGAATTCGGCGGGATGATGCAATGCTCGCCCTTCACCTCGACGAAGGAGTTCGGATCGAAGTTCTTCGGATCGACGATGGTGCAATTGATGTCCGTAAACAGCTTGAATTCGTTCGAGCAGCGGATGTCGTAGCCGTAGCTCGACGTGCCGTAGGAGACGATCTTGCGGCCGTCGATCTCGCGCACCTGGCCGGGCTCGAACGGCTCGATCATGCCGTGCTCGCGCGCCATGCGGCGGATCCACCTGTCGGACTTGATGCTCATCTCATTTCCCAAAAAGAAAACAAGCCGCCACGCGGCTTGTTTCGGCGCAGGCTAACTTCGCTTGCGAAGTTAAGGCCGCGGAAAGCGGCCGGCCGTAGCCAAAGAGCGGGATTATCCGCTCTTTCGGGGGAGGGTCAATAGAATGTTCAGGTGTTCTGGATGACGATATTCGGAAACTTTGCCGTCATGTCCTTGGCCTGCGCGGCGATCTTCACCGCCACCCGGCGGGCGATGGCGCGATAGATCTCGGCGACGCGGCCGTCCGGGTCGGCCGCCACCGACGGCTTGCCCGAATCCGTCTGTTCGCGAATGCTGATGTCCAGCGGCAGCGCGCCGAGAAACTCGGTGTCGTAGTCCTTGCACATCTTCTCGCCGCCGCCGGAGCCGAAGATGTGCTCCTCGTGGCCGCACTTCGAGCAGATGTGGATGCTCATGTTCTCGACGATGCCGAGGATCGGGATGCCGACCTTCTCGAACATCTTGAGGCCCTTGCGCGCATCGAGCAGCGCGATGTCCTGCGGCGTGGTGACGATCACCGCGCCGGTCACCGGCACCTGCTGCGCCAGGGTCAGCTGGATGTCGCCGGTGCCGGGCGGCAGGTCGATCACCAGGTAGTCCACGTCGTGCCACTGCGTATCGCCGAGCAGCTGCTGCAGCGCCTGCGTCACCATCGGGCCGCGCCAGACCATCGGCGTTTCCGCGTCGATGAGGAAGCCGATCGACATCGCTTGCAGGCCGTGCGCCGTCAGCGGTTCCAGTGTCTTGCCGTCGCGCGATTCCGGCCGGCCGTCGATGCCCAGCATCTGCGGCTGCGAGGGGCCGTAGATGTCGGCGTCGAGAATGGCAACGCTGGCGCCCTCGGCGGAAAGCGCCAGGGCCAAGTTGACCGCGGTGGTGGACTTGCCAACGCCGCCCTTGCCGGAAGCCACGGCAATGATGTTCTTCACCTGCGGAATAAGCTTCACGCCGCGCTGCACGCTGTGCGAGACGATCTTGCTATACACGTTGGCGGAAACATTGCCGGCGCCGGCGATCGCCTTCAGCTTGTCGATCACGGCGCGACGGATGCCGTCTATCTGGGTTTTCGCCGGATAGCCCAGTTCGATGTCGACGGCGATGTCGGCACCGTCGATCTTGATGTTTTTCGCGGAACGCGTGCTGACGAAATCCTTGCCGGTATTCGGGTCGGTGATTTCCTTCAGCGCCGTCTGCACTTGCAGCTCGGAAATGCTCATGGGATGCTCCATCAGAGTTTTAATACCTGACAATTATACTCAGGCTTAGCCTGGCACAGCTGGGAGAATACAGTTTGCCGGAACCAACTGCTAAAATCGCTGTTTTTTAAAGCAAAAAAACGAGATGTCACGGAAGATTCTGGTCACCAGCGCCCTGCCCTACGCCAACGGCGCCATCCACCTGGGCCATCTGGTCGAGTACATCCAGACCGACATCTGGGCGCGTTTTCAGCGGATGCGCGGCCACGAATGCTGGTATGTCTGCGCCGACGACACCCACGGCACGCCCGTCATGCTGCGCGCCGACAAGGAAGGCATCGCGCCGGAGGCGCTCATCGCCCGGGTGCATGGCGAGCATTCCCGCGACTTCGCCGGCTTCCACGTCGCCTTCGACAACTACCATTCAACGCACTCCGAGGAAACGCGCTTCTTCGCCAATGACATCTACGGCAAGCTTAAGGCCGCCGGCCTGATCGAGGTGCGTGCCATCGAGCAGTTCTACGATCCGGTGAAGGAAATGTTCCTGCCGGACCGCTACATCAAAGGCGAATGCCCGAAATGCGGCACGGCGGACCAGTACGGCGATTCCTGCGAATCCTGCGGCGCCGCCTACGCGCCGACCGACCTGAAAAACCCGGTCTCCGCCGTCTCCGGCGCCGTGCCGGTGCGCAAGACTTCCGACCACTATTTCTTCAGGCTCTCCGATCCGCGTTGCCAGGAATTCCTCCGCCGCGCGACGCGCGAAGTCTGCAAGACCCAGCCCGAGGCGGTGAACAAGCTGCAGGAATGGCTCGGCGACGTTGGCGAAAACAAACTCACCGACTGGGACATCTCGCGCGACGCACCCTACTTCGGCTTCGAGATCCCTGGCGCGCCGGGCAAATATTTCTACGTCTGGCTCGACGCACCGATCGGCTACTTCGGCAGCCTGCAGCACCTCGCCGCGAGAACACCGGCCATCGACGTCGCCGCCTTCACCGACAAGGCCTCCGCGGCCGCTGCCGGCACCGAGATGTACCACTTCGTCGGCAAGGACATCCTCTACTTCCATGCGCTGTTCTGGCCGGCCGAGCTGGAGCATGCCGGCTACCGCATTCCCACGGCGGTGTTCGCCCACGGTTTCCTCACCGTCGACGGCCAGAAGATGTCCAAGTCGCGCGGCACCTTCATCACCGCCGAGAGCTACCTGAAGCAGGGCCTGAACCCCGAGTGGCTGCGCTACTACTACGCCGCCAAGCTGAATGCGACGATGGAGGACATCGACCTCAACCTCGATGACTTCATCGCCCGCGTCAATTCGGATCTCGTCGGCAAGTACGTCAACATCGCTTCGCGCTGTGCCGGCTTCCTCACCAAGCGCTTCGGCGGCAAACTGTTGCCATTGGCTGGGCCTGCACTGACTGCCCGTGAGACTCAGGTACTTCGGGAACTAACCGATGCTGAAGATGAAATAGCAGAATCATACGAAAGTCGTGATTTTGGTCGGGCCATCAGACGGATCATGGCGCTTGCTGACATCGCCAACCAATATGTCCACGACATGGCGCCATGGCAAATAGCCAAGGACCCCAGCCAAGATGCGCGGCTGCATCAGGTTTGCAGTGCCGCGCTGCTTTACTTTGCAATATTGACCGCCTACTTAAAACCGGTGCTGCCTACGACGGCTGAACGAGTCGAAACAGAGCTGTTCGGCATCAATCTCGACTGGAACCGTCTCGGTCAGTGGCCAATTGAGGCAATCAAGCCCTATCAACATCTCATAAGCCGCATCGAGCGCAAGCAGCTCGACGCCCTCGTCGAAGCCAACCGGGAATCGCTCGCTCCGGTTCCCGCGCCGCAAGCGCATTCGCAGCAGCGGCATGCGGAGCATCAGGTCCATGTTGCCGGAGCGACGGCCGCTTCGCCCTCACCCCAACCTTCTCCCGCGAGGAAAGAGGGGGAGAACGGTGCCGCATTTGCGCCGACGATCGGCATGGATGAATTCAGCAAGGTCGACCTGCGCGTCGCGCGCATCGCCCACGCCGAGCACGTCGAGGGCGCGGAGAAACTCATCAAGCTGACCCTTGACCTCGGCACGGAAACGCGCACGGTTTTCGCCGGCATCAAGTCGGCCTACGACCCGGCCACGCTCGCCGGACGCCTGACGGTGATGGTGGCCAACCTGGCGCCGCGCAAGATGAAATTCGGCCTGTCCGAAGGCATGGTGCTGGCGGCCTCCGGCGAGGGTCCGGGCATCTTCCTGCTCAGTCCGGACAGCGGTGCGCAGCCGGGCATGCGGGTGAAGTGATGGAACGGCGCCGCCTGGTCATCCATGGCCGGGTGCAGGGGGTCGGCTTTCGCGCCGCGCTGGCCTGGGAGGCAGACCGCCGCGGCATTGCCGGCTGGGTGCGCAACCGCCGCGACGGCACGGTGGAAGCCATGCTCCAGGGCGGCGGCGAAGCAATCGCGGGCCTGATCGTCTGGGCGCGCACCGGGCCGCCGGCGGCCCGTGTCAGCCGCGTCGAAGTGGAACTCGGCAGCGGCGAATACGCCGCCTTCGAACAGCGCCCTACGGCTTGAGGTCCGCCAGCAGCGTCGTCCGCGCGGTATCGTCCAGCAGGGTCTCGGCGCGGTAGTGCGGGTGGTCGACCCCCATCGAAAGCGGCGTGCCGGCCAGCGCCGCACGCCGCATCTCCGGCGTCAACTCGAAGCGCAGGAAATGCACGGCCGAGGTCTTCTCGCCGGTCTCGCGCGCCAGGTCTTCGTCGGCAATCGCGAAGACCCGGGCGTGTCCGGCCACACACACCCACACCCGATCCTCGATGTCGACCAGGCGCGCCAGTTCGCGCCGCCGTTCCTCGACCTCGGTGTACTCGATCAGCATCGTCGCCTTCCAGTTGGCCCCGTCGGGCAGCAGCGCGCCATATACCTCGATCTCGTCGCGAATGCCCTGTTCCTCGAAAATCCTTTCGATGCGCAACATCTCCTGGATCTGGTAGCGCAGCGTCTGCTCGTCTTCGAACTGCAGCGTGACATGCTCGCCCAGGTGCACCGTGCGCGAGCGCCGATGCGGAATGATGCGGGCGCGAAACTCGGCACGCGTGCGAGCGTAGGTTTCCAGACCGAGCAGGCTGTCGCGGTCGATGCGGGCAGCGTTCATGATTCTGTGGCTCTCCTCAAATGCCGTAGGCCTTGCGCAGCAGGGTCAGCGGATGGGCCTTGCGGGCGTCGCCGGCAACGCCCGCTTCCGTCATGCCCTGCAGGATGTGGCGGCCGGCGATGGCGCAATCCGAACTGATCCAGTCCGGCGCGTTGCCGGCCATCGCCTTGAACACCGGTTTGCCGATCTTCATCGATGTCTCGTAGTACTCGCGCTTGACGCCCCAGGTGCCGTCGTGGCCGGAGCAGCGCTCCACCGTGTTCACTTCGGCACCGGCCAGCTTCAGCATCTCCTCGGTCTTGCGGCCAATGTTCTGCACGCGCAGGTGGCAGGCAACGTGGTAGCTGACGCGGCCGAGCGAATGGCGGAAGTCGGTCTTGAGCAGGCCGTCCTTGCCGCGCAGAACGAGGTATTCGAAGGGGTCGAACATGGCCGCTGCGACCGCCTTGACATCGGCATCGTCGGGAAACAGCAGCGGCAGTTCCGTCTTGTACATCAGCGTGCACGACGGAATCGGCGTCAGGATCGCGTAGCCCTGCCGCGCCAGGGCCGCCAGTCGCGGAATGTTGCGAGCCTTGTTGCGCGCCACCGCATCGAGGTCGCCGAGTTCGAGCTTCGGCATGCCGCAGCAGGCTTCCTTGTCCGCCAGCATGTGCGGGATCTCGTTGTGGTCGAGGATCGCCAGCAGATCGTGGCCAATGCCCGGCTCGTTGAAATTCACATAGCAGGTTGCGAAGATCGCCGCCTTGCCCGGCGTGCGCTCGCCGTCGCGCACCGGATGGGGCCGGCTGGGCGCCGCACTCGGGCGGAAACGCGCACTGTCGTAGGCCGGCAACCAGCGCTCCTTCTTCACCCCCAAAGCGGATTCCATCAGCGCCCGCGCCGCGGGCGACCGGTTCACGGCATTGACTGCCTGCACCACCACCGGAATCGTCGCCAGCTTGCCAAGCGCGTCGGTTGCCGACAGCAGTTTGTCGCGAAAACGAACCTCACCCTTTTTGAAACGGATCGCCTTGGCGCGCAGCATCGCATGCGGGAAATCGACATTCCACTGGTGCGGCGGCACGTAAGGGCACTTCGACATGTAGCACAGGTCGCACAGGTAGCACTGATCCACCACGCGGGCGAAATCCGCCGTGGCGATGCCCTCCACCTCGCCGGTCGGTCCGTCGTCGACCAGATCGAACAGCGTCGGAAAGGCGTTGCACAGCGACACGCAGCGGCGGCAACCGTGGCAAATGTCGAACAGGCGCGCCAGCTCGGCATTGCATGCCGCTTCATCGTAGAAGGCGGGATCGCGCCAGTCGACAGGATGGCGGGTCGGTGCTTCGAGGTTGCCTTCGCGCATGCTCATGGCTTCGGTGTCTCCGGCGAGAAAGGGCTTTGGCGCGGACCGCGCGGCGCGGGGCGGATTGCCGGAGGACCATGTCGAAACGGCCTGTCCGGCGGACAGGCGGGCTCGCAGGGCCCGGCCGCGTCAATCCGCGCCCGGCGCCGCGTCGATCCGCGTCATCGCCTTTCCCACTGCTCGGTTGGCAGCGAAGCCGGCCTCAATCGACCAGCTGATCGATGGCCTTCTGGTAGCGGTTCGCATGCGAGCGTTCGGCCTTGGCCAGCGTCGCAAACCAGTCGGCGATTTCCTCGAAGCCCTCATCGCGCGCGGTCTTCGCCATGCCCGGATACATGTCCGTGTACTCGTGCGTCTCGCCGGCTACGGCGGCCTTGAGATTGTCCCGGGTGGAGCCGATCGGCAGGCCGGTGGCCGGATCGCCGCACTGCTCCAGATACTCCAGATGGCCGTGCGCGTGGCCGGTCTCGCCTTCGGCAGTCGAGCGGAACAACGCGGCAACGTCATTCTGGCCTTCGATGTCGGCCTTGTTGGCGAAATACAGGTAGCGGCGGTTGGCCTGCGACTCGCCGGCAAACGCCGCCTTCAGGTTGTCTTCGGTCTTTGATCCTTTGAGTTTCATGGTCCTCTCCTTCGGGGATGGGGTGGCGCTCAGGCGCCGCAACAAGCGCCGGCGCCGATTGAATTCTAGGCCGCCCGCTTGATAACGCCAATTGTATTAACAAATCTATGTGATTGGTCGCCATTATCACGTGGCGCAGCTCGCCGCGTCGGCGCGGCGGCGGTATTGACGGCCGCACGGTTGTCGGCTAACTTTTGCCGGACGCCAGCATTCGTGCGTGCTTCACATCGACAAACCCATTTGCAAGGAAACCATCATGGCCGTTCTGGTAGGCAAGACCGCTCCCGATTTCACCGCGCTCGCCGTCATGGGCAACAACGAGATCGCCGAAATGACTTTCTCGCGCTTCACCAAGGGCCAGTACGCCGTGGTGTTCTTCTATCCACTCGACTTCACCTTTGTCTGCCCGTCCGAGCTGATTGCCTTCGATCACCGCCTGGACGAGTTCAAACGGCGCAATGTCGAGGTGATCGGCATCTCCATCGATTCGCAGTTCACCCACCTGGCGTGGAAGAACACGCCGGTCGACAAAGGCGGTATCGGCCAGGTGCGCTATCCGCTCGTCGCCGACATCAAGCACGAGATCTGCAAGGCCTTCGACGTCGAGACGGCCGATGGCGTCGCCTTCCGCGGTTCGTTCCTCGTGGACCGCGGCGGCATCGTGCGGCATCAGGTGGTCAACGACCTGCCGCTCGGCCGCAACATCGACGAGATGATCCGCATGGTGGACGCCCTGCAGTTCACCGAGGAGCACGGCGAGGTCTGCCCGGCCGGCTGGAGCAAGGGCAAGGCCGGCATGAAGGCCGACACGCAGGGCGTGGCGAAATACCTGGCGGAGCACGCCAGGGAGCTCTGAAGCGGAGCGCCCGCTCCGTACCCCACGACCAGCGGCCGAGCGAAGCAAGCGTCGCTGACCCACACGAATTCCTGGAAATGGCCGGCCCCAGCTCCGTCATGCCGGGCAAGCGCAGCGCGACCCGGCATCCAGAGCAGCCGCAAAACCCTGGATTCCGGGTTCCGCCCCGCCGGGCGGCCCCGGAATGACGGCATCAATCGGCCTGCAACCCAAGCGGGGCGCGGCATTCCAGGCATCATCGCTCGCGCAGGCTCTCGTCGCGGTATTGCATCAACGGGTTGAGGAAATATTCGATTACCCGCCGCTGTGCGGTCTTCACCTCGACCGCCACCGCCATGCCGGGCGACAGATTTACCGCCTTGCTCTCCACCAGAATCGTCGTGCGTTCCAGGCTGGCGCGGATCGGAAAAATCAGTCCGCGCTTCTCGTCGTTCATCGCGTCCTGCGAAACCTGCAGCACTCGGGCGCGGATCGTACCGTACTTGGTGAAGGGAAAGGTCTCGACCTTCACCTCCGCTTCCTGGCCCGGATTGACGAAACCGATGTCCTTGTTTTCGACGAAGGCTTCAACCTCGATCGGATTATCCGCCGGCACCACCATCATCAGCGCCTGCGCCGGCGTGACGACGCCGCCGACCGTGTGCACCGCCAGCTGCTGCACCGTGCCGTCGACCGGTGCGGTCAGCGTCATCAGCTTGCCGCGCGATTCCGCCTTGATCAGCTCCTGGCCGTAGGCGGTCGCTTTCTGTTCGCCCTCGTTCAGGCTGTCGAGCGCCGCGCGGCGCGTCTCGGCCGCCAGCGCCGCGCGCTGGCTGCGTCCTTCCAGCAGCGCCGCCTGCAACTCGCGGATACGGCCTCTTTGCATCGCCAGGTCGCCCTCCTGCTCTATGCGCAGCTGCTCCTTCTCCAGATAGCCATGCTTCGAGACGAAGTTTTTCTCCGCCAGATCCCTGAAATCCCGTGCCCGCCGACCGGCGATCGGCGCCGTCTGCTCCAGCTTGCGCACGGTCTCCCGCGTCGACGCGATCTCCGCCTCACGCCGGCCGATCTCCGCGTCGATGCGCGCCACCTTCGTCCGGTACTCGCCGTATTGGCCTTCCAGCACGCGTCGTTCCTGCGCCAGCCGATCGGCGTTGGCCCCCTCGACCGCGCCCAGCGTCGGCAGCTTGCCCGACTCGATCGCCGCCAGCAGCGCCTGGGCGCGCACCGCCTGCAGGCGCGCCGCCGCCAGATCGTTCGCCAGGCGCGCGGAATCGGCGGCGGAATTCGTCGCGTCGAGTTCGATCAGCGCCTCGCCGGCGCGCACCGCCTGGCCGTCGGTAACGCGAATCGCCTTGACCGTGGCCGTCTCGATCGGCTGAATCACCTTGGTGCGGCCACTGGGCACGATCTTGCCGCGGGCGGTGGCCACCACATCAATGCGGCCAAAGACCGCCCACAGCAGCGCGCTCAACGTGAAGGCGATGAGCAGCCACATGGTCAAGCGTGGTGCGGTCGGCGCCGGCGTCTCCTGCAGTTCCAGTGCCGCCGGCAGAAACTGCGCTTCATGCGGCAGGCGCGGCGCCGGCGCCAGCGCGTCGCGCTCGGCCCAGGCATGGCGGAACACCGCAGCGTAGTGCTTCACAAGGTCGAGTGCGATCGTCATACGGCGCATTGTGCTTGCCCTCAACCTGCTCAAGCAGCGTCTTCAGAGTTTGCGAGAAATTGGCGACCGGTTTTCAGCTGATCATTTCCTGGCCCCTTGCGTGGATGGTGTGAAAACAAATTTACAGATTGCAAGACGACCAACAAGGTCGTCTCTCAGAAAGAAGAACTCGGTAGGAGGTGAAGGCGTAGCGAAGAAAAATGCCTTACCTGCATACAAGACAATTTCCGTTGCGCCATCAACCGAGAAGCCGTACGTGTTCATGGTCGTATCAGGTCTGGTCGGCCAATACGGTGTTTCATCCGGATCGGTCAGTTGCGGGTTGACGAAGAACAGGCCGTTCCAGTCGCACCTGTCCGATTCCGCCCGGGACAAACGCATCACTGTTTCCGTACGCCCATCTCCATTGGTATCCAGTTCCGCAACAAACATGCGGAAGTGGTTGCGGGCAACGATCAGCCGGTGCGCCTCGACAAAGCGCGGATGTCGTGCCGGATCGAAAGGCTTCGTCGCCGTTTGACGATTGAAATCCGCGAATCCGGCGGACCTCGACGCCGACAGCGCCATCAGTTTCAGGTAGAGATCAAGATCGAATGGCACTTCGCGCCAAGCCGGCCGGCTGACCCCTGGAGTCTGGTCCAAAAGACCGTTCGGGCACGCCAGCGGTTCGCGAAGGTCGCCCTGCTTGACGAGTGTGCGTTTGAAAGCCTCGCAGATGGAAAACCCCTTGCCCTGTGGCATCCGGTAGCCGCCGGCCATCACAGGGTTGACGTCAACGAGAAGTAAGGCGCCGAGCGAGTATGCAATCAATGCCCTTTTCATGCCCTCTTCCTCCATCCGGGATCGTTGGCCGCCGCATGGCCACCGCATTGGATGGGCTGACTTTTGGCGAGCGACCGATTGGCAACGGTCAGGACCAATTCGATTCCGCCCTTGCCGGCATTGCTGAGGGTGTCGCGGCCGTCGCCGCGGGCGTAGAGGTAGCTGTCG